>JAEUJZ010000013.1 GCA_016794505.1 Myxococcales bacterium | reverse complement strand
AAGGCGCGCAGGACGGATAGGAGTCGCTGGCATAGGTACCTCGTGATATTGCGCCAGCCGAAAATCCTACGAGGACGCGGAAAAAAGAAAAGCGGTCCTGATATCACGGCGACTTCGTTCGTGATCCTGAGCCCGACGAAGCAGTCCCCCGCCCTGCACGGGACGCAGAGAGACAGCGATCTGCGCGCGGCTTGGCCTTCCTGCCCCCAGCCGATGTGCGCGCGGTGATATTGCGGCGTCGATTTCCGTGATATCGCGCCGTCGCCCACAGTGATATCACGCGCGCCAGCCCGGTGATATCACGGCAGCGATCGCGCACCCCTGATCGCAGCGCAGAAGCTACTGCGGCGTGATGGCAAGCAGCGCAGACACAGCCTGCGTATGCCAATGCCCGGCCCGCTGTGGCCTATAGCCATCCGCTATCAGCCTGCGGCCAATCTCGCGCAGACTCAGCCCTTCAGCGCGTAGCTGCTGCGCCCGCGTGCGCGCGTCCACGGCGTTGATGGCGCTCATTGGCCCCAGCAAGGCCAGAATGGTTGCAGCATGCCAAGCACCGCCGCGCTGCGGACACAGCCGCGCTTCATCGAGTCGCTTGCCGATGGCCCGCAGGCTCAGCCCCTCCCTTCGACTAGCCAGCGCTAGCTCGGTCGCTCGCTCGTGATCCCACACGCGCGGCGGACGGTTGGGCTTTCGGGGACGTTGGTTGGGTCGCTGCTGCCGAACGAGAATTCGCCGCACCACATTGCCGTGCCAGAGACTTCCTCTGGGAGCCGTGACTCCCTCTGTGCTGAGCTGCGTCGCAATCGCTCGCGCCGACGCGCCCGCATCGAACATCTCGACGATGCGCGCGATCACCGCCATCTCTTCAGGCACCGCGACCAGCCGCTTGCGTCCTGCGTCGTCTCGCTCGTTTGAATACAGAAACCCATAGGGGGCCGCGCCCAGCGGAACGCCTTGCCGCTTCAGGTGCGCCATCGCTTCGCGCGTGCGCTCGCCAATCGCCTCGCGTTCCCACTGTGCGATGAGTCCCAGGATGTACAGAACGAAGCGCCCCATGGCCGTGCGGGTGTCAAGCGATTCGCTGACCGACAGCAGGTGGTACTGCTCCTTTGAGAAGTAGCCTCGGATCAGCGCGTCCAGATCGAGCAGCGAGCGAGTCAAGCGATCCAACTTCACCACCAGCAGTGTGTTCGCCTTCCCGCGCTCCAGCGCTTTCAGCGCGGACTGTAGCCCCGGTCGCTCTAGTGATTTGGCCGACAGCCCTTCGTCTTTGTAGATCCCGATTAGCTCGACGTCATGCAGCTTGCAGTACGCCTTTAGCTTCTCCGATTGCGCCTCAAGACTGACGCCTTCATTGGCCTGAATGTCCGTGCTGACCCGAACGTAGCCAACGATCCGAATGTGGTCACCTGCCGCCCCAGTGGCAGACCCTGCGCGCTTCGTTGTCCCGGCTGTTGCCGAACACCTTTTTCATCGTGGAGTCGGGGCGGGCGTTGGTGGAGGAGGCGGGGGCGTTGGCGTTGATTGGGCGGGGGGGCCGGAGCGGGTGTTTTCAGGAGGGGTGAAGAAGGCCGTAGAGCGCAGGCTGGGGCGGGCTCTGCACGCCGCGCGATCGTTCTTGCAGCGCGCCGCGGTCACGGGTCGTCAGCTTGATCTCAGCTTGCTGCATGAACCAGGCGAGGACACACACGCGCTGGCTCTTGCCTGTGCAGAAGCAGGGATCCTGGAAGTGACCGAACAGGCATGGCGCTTCAGTCACGACAAGTTGCGAGAGCGGCTGCTGGCTGATCACACGGATGCAAAGCGGCATGCTCTGCACTTGGGCTTGGCCTGGCGAATCAGTGCGGCGCATCCCGAAGATCCGCTGTACGCGGGCCGTGCTGCGTATCACTTCCGCGAGGCGGGTGAGTGGGCGAAGGCCGAAGCCAACTTCACACGGGCCGCAGAGTCTGCTCTGCGTCGCGGGGCCTCGGCGGAAGCAGAAGCGCTCTTTGGACACGCGCATACGCTGCAGCGCTTGATTTCGGTTTCGCGACTGCAGCGGGTGCGGGTCTTGCGCGGGCTCTCGGAAGCTCGCTTTGCCCAGGGCAAGCTGCGCGAAGCCGACCTCAGTCTGCGGTCCAGGTGCGAAGCGGCGGCGCTGCCCTTGCCCGAGACGGCGCTCGACTGGCCGAAGGCACGTCTGAAATGAAGCTTCAGTCGGCTGGCCAGTCGTCCGGCTCTTCGTCGGCCGTGGCTCTTGCCCGTGCTGCCTCAGGATGTCTCGGCGACTAGGCGCGAGATCCTGGCCGCGCTGTCGGTGCAAGAGACGAATGTCTGGCGGGCCCGTCCTGATCTTGTGTTTTTCTGCACGCTCTGGGGCATCGAGCTGGAGCTGGACGTTTCATCGTTAGCCCTTTCGACCCTGAGTGGATTTCGCGTCGCTCTGGTTTTCTTGTTGTCCTATACGCCGCTGCGCGACATGGGCCTGCGCTTTCTGAACCAAGCGGCGCAGCGGAATCCGCCGAGCGGACTTCTGGCTGTCGATCTATTGTGCGTCGCTGCCATGGTGAATCTGAACGCGGGGCGCTTGCCTGCGGCCGCGGAGGCTGCGCAGCAAGCAGTCACGCAGGCGCGCTCCATCAAGGACGATCTCGCGATGCTGCGCAGCCTCTTGCCGCTGCAGCTTGCGCGGATTGCCAACGAGGAATGTGCAGCAGCGCTCGATGTCTCGCGCGAGATGGAAACGCTGACTGTGCGCACGCAGAATCCGCACTTCTTGGCGCTGTCTCTGATGGGACAGAGCGTTGTGTGGCTGCGCTATGGAGAGTTTGAAAAAACAGAAGAGATGTTGAAGCGCACACTGGCCAGCTTGCCCGTCGAGATGGGGCCGGTTCCCGAGTCGGTTGCCCGCGGCTTGTCCGCAAGCTGCGCGCTGATGCAAGGACAGCTTGCGTTGGCCGAAGAGCGAGCCGCACAGACGGTCGAGACCATCAAGTCTATCTAGAAGTGCCCACCTTTCGTGAGCACCTGCCGACGATCCAGTGGGCCATGGCCTTGTTCCGTCGCTTGGGGCGCATGTTCCGGCTGGCTCCGGCGCAGATCGCGCTGTATGAAGGCCGGCTCTTGCAGCGGGAAGGTCGATGGGATGTTGCACTGGCTCGGCTGCAGAGTGTGCTGCAGCACGCCGAGATGAGCGGGCTGCGCTATGTGCAAGCTCTGGCGCACTACTGGATCGCGCAGCGTGCGCTGGAGGCTGGGAATCAGGCGCTGATCTTCGACTCTGCGCAGGAGCACCTGCGCACCGCAGCGCGGATCTTTCGCTCGCTTGGCGCGGCGTGGGAGCTGCGACGATGCGAGACGGCGCTATCCAGCCTGGCTGCCGCTTCGCATGCATGACATCGCGCGGAGTCGGCCGCTACGAGATGCACGGGACCGTCTTTGGGATGCGACAGCCTGCGCGCTGGGTTGACGAGGGCGAGACGCGCTAGAACCAAGCGCGATAGGCAAACCAGAGCGAGAGCAGAAAACCCAAAAAGACGACGACGATGCGCACGCGTCCTGGGGCCACGCGCTGCGCCATGCGGGCCGCCAGATAGCCACCGGAAAGAGCCCCGGCGGCAATCGCCAGCATGGGGCCGATCTGCACTAGGCCCTGCCAAACAAAGGCGACGGTGGCGATGATGTTCACGATCATCGCCAGCCACATCTTGAGCGCGTTTAGTTGGTGCAGATCTCCGTCGATGAACAGCCCCATCAAGGCCAACATCAGGATGCCCATGGCGGCTCCGAAATAGCCACCGTACACGCAGATCAAAAACTGCAGGGCGATGACGGCGAAAAGCGGAATGCGTCGCGGTCCCGACGGACGCAGCCAGGGCTGCAGTGCAAGTAGCAGCGTGGCCAGAAGCACCAGCGCGGGTACCACTTGGTGAAACAGCCGCTCGGATGTGATCGAAAGCAGCCAGGCTCCGATCAGCGATCCAATCGCGCTGGGGATGGCGAGCCAGGTCAGGTAGTGGCGGGTCTTGTGAAGCTGCGAGTAATAGCCAAGGGCGCTCGCAAGTCCGCCGAGCCACAGCGCAGCCGAGCACGTCGCATTGGCCTGCAGCGCGGAAGCACCGAGTGCGATCTGCGCAGGAAAGGCAATCAGCGACCCGCCACCGGCTACCGCGTTCAGCGACGCAGCCAAGCCGCCGACAACGAACAACACGGCCATGCTCCACGGTTCCGACACGGCATCCCCCCTTTGAGCGACGATGAACGATGAACAATAACGATGGCTGCCACAGGAGGAGCGCGCTAGGACGCGCTGCCGCCGCGTGGGCGCTGCTGCAGCACACGGCGCAGCACTTTGCCGCGATCCGATCGAGGTAGAGCCTCCACGAACTCGATGCGCTGCGGCACCTTGTAGTGAGCCAGGCGACTCTTGCCAAAGGCGAGGATCGAGCGCGCGAGCTCTTCGTCGGGACGGTGACCGCTCTGTGGGACGACAAAGGCCAGCCCTTTGATCAGGCCCTCGGCGTTTTCTTCGCCGACGACAGCGACTTCCAGGACCGCTTCGTGCTGCAAGAGCGCGCCTTCGACTTCAAGGGGCGAGACAAAGATGCCGCCCAGCTTCAAAAGATCGTCGGCGCGGCCGTCGTAGTAGAAGTATCCCTCGGCATCGCGGTGGAAGAGGTCTCCCGAGACCACCCAGTCGCCGCGCAGCGTCTTTTTGCTCGACTCGTGCGCTTGCCAATAACACAGCGCTGCGGAGTCGCCGCGCACCCACAGCGTGCCGATTTCGCCGATCTCGGCATCGCGGCCCCACTCGCTGCCGTCGTCGCGAACGATGCGAGCGTGATAGCCGGGGACCAAGCGCCCGAGCGAGCCGGGACGCACTTGGCCCACGCGGTTGCTGATATAGATGTGGAAGAGCTCAGCCGAGCCGATTCCGTCGAGGATCTCGACGCCATAGGCGGCCAGAAAGCGACGGTAGAGCTCTTCCGGCAGCGCTTCACCGGCCGACAACACGACGCGCAGCGGCTGCAAGCTGCGCCGCCGCTCGGGATCCGCTTCCAGCATGCGGCTCATCGCAGTGGGCACGCCGGTAAGCAGGGTGGCGCGGTGGCGTGCGACCTGTTCGAACAGGCGCTCGGGCGACCAGCGATCGCGGTAGAGGACGGTCTTGGCTCCGACGGAAAATGGGAACAAGAGGTTCGTGCCTGTGGCATAGCCGAAGTACAGCTTGGGCACGGCCAGAGTGACGTCGTCTTCGCGGATGCCGAGGACCTGCTTGGCATAGCACTCGGTGTTGTATGCGAAGTCGTGATGGAAATGCACCGCGGCCTTGGGCTTTCCCGTCGAGCCACTGGTAAACAACCAGACCGCGGGATCGTCTTTGCTGGTGGCATAGGTTCCGCGGCGGGGGCCGCGCTGCACGTCGTCCCAGGTGCGCAGAGCGATGCCGTCGGGCGGGGCCACAGGGGACGATGCACCCGGCTCTGCGGGCTGCGTGTCGACAAGGACAATCAGGCGCAGGCAGTCGATGGCTTCGCCCGCGCTGTGCAGAAGCGGTGCCAGCCGTCGGTACAGCGCGGTGTCGACGATCAGCGCACGACAGCGGGTATAGCTCAGGTATCCCTGGTAATCGCCGTCGGCGAGCTCGGGATTGACCATGGCAACGACGGCGCCGGCCTTGACGATGCCGAAGAAGCTGGCGGCGAACTCGACGCAGTCCCAAAGGCCAATCAGGCAGCGATCTTCGGGGCGAATGCCGGCCTGCCACAGCGTGCCGGCCAGGTGCTCGGCCTGGGCCTGAACATGGGCATAGCTGTACTCACCGCGATCGTCGATGACGGCCAGTCGGTCGCCGCGGCCTTCCAAGATGCGACGATCCAAGAAGTACTCAGCCAAGTTGAACGTGTCGGGAAACGTCGGAAGAGGGCGGTCGACGGCCAGTGACATGGGCCGAGCATATCAAGCCGCGCTTTGCGGAAGGGCGTGGAATTGCGGCGGGCTGGTGACTCGCTTGCTGCGCTTGTGTCATGCTGCGGCGCATGTCGCTTGCGCAGTCTGTTCACAGCTTCGCCTCAGTCGATGAGGTGCTGACGCGCTTCTCGCAGCAGGGCTATGTCGCCGACAAGCGGATTGCCACGGCCGTGTTCCTCGCCGACCGGCTGCAGAAGCCGCTTCTGGTCGAGGGACCCGCGGGCTGCGGCAAGACCGAGCTTTCGAAAGTGATCGCCGCCTCGCTGGATCTAGAGCTGATTCGTTTGCAGTGCTACGAGGGGCTGGATGAGCCCAAGGCGCTGTACGAGTGGGCGTATCCCAAGCAGCTTCTGTACACACAGATGCTGCGCGACAAGATCGGCGAGCGCTTGGCTGGTTTAGGCACGCTGCGCGAGGCAGTCGAGCGGCTGGCCGGCGAAGAGGACGCGTTCTTTTCCGAGAAGTTTTTGCTGCCGCGACCGCTTCTGCGAGCACTGCGTTCGCCCCATCGCTGCGTGCTCTTGATCGACGAAGTGGATCGCGCCGAAGCCGAGTTCGAGGCCTTTCTTTTGGAAGTGCTGTCGGACTTTCAGGTGTCGATTCCCGAGCTAGGGACACTGCGAGCGCAGCACGTGCCGATCGTTGTATTGACGTCGAACAACGCCCGCGAGATGACCGATGCGCTGAAGCGGCGCTGCCTGTATCTGCACATCGGCTTCCCCGATGCCGAGCGCGAGCAGGCCATCGTGCGCGCCCGGCTTCCCGAGGCGCCGCAGCAGCTTGTTGCGGAAGTGGTGCGGGTGATCCACGCGCTGCGCAAGCTCGACTTAAAGAAAGATCCCAGCATCGCCGAGACGCTCGAATGGGTGCGGGCTCTGGCGCTGCTGCACGCCGACACGCTCGACAAGAGCTTGGTCGAACAGACGCTGAACGTCGTGCTGAAGTACGACGGCGATCTCGAACGAGCCCAGGAAAAGCTCGGCGAGATCCTGACGCCCAAAGCTGGGCGCTAGCGCTGTGACTTGCGGCGGCTCTGGATCCGGCGCCGCTGCAGCAACAGCGCGACCAGGGCGAGCCACATGCTGCCAAGCGCCGTCGGAGTCGGGCTGATGCCGACGCTGTGACAGTCGCAGCCGCTTCTTGACACGGGCTCGTCATCCGACGTGGAAACATCCGCGGATCCTGCATCTTGGCTGACGACGCGGACAAGACCGATACCGTCGCTGAGTGCAGCGCCCGAGCGTCCAGAGGGTGACAGCACTCGCACCGCAAACAGATAGAGCACGCCGCGCTGCAGACTGAGCTCGCCGATGGTGGCTTCACGGACAACCCGGCGTTTTTCCAGTCCGAGATCGCGCGGCCATCTGCAGTCACGATGGCGACTTCGTACCCGTGGGCACCGGGCGCTGGGCTCCAGCGGGCGCTCATGCGGTCTGAGCTGGTGATGGCGTCGACATCTCGCTCACCCGGCTGCTCGGGATCTACGTCGAGGACCTGGGCAGGGCAGGGCAGGGCAGGCTTTGATTCTTAGAGCGCATACAGATAGCCATCTGCTGCGCTGACCAGGATCTCGTCTTTGCCGTCCCCATCGGTGTCGGAAAAGACGGATTTACCGACGGCAACGTCGAAAGGAACCGCGAAGTCCAACGAGCCGTCGCAGGCGTTGATCCCCTATAGAAATCCATCGCTGGATCCCAGCACCGCTGTGGGGTGGCCGGTTCCCGTCAGCTCTTGATGCACCGCTGCGCTGGTTAGCTGTCCCAAGTACGCGCTTGCGGCGAGTGCGCTGGCCTCGTTGACAAAGCTGCGGCCCGCGGCCAAGACCTGCGTTGCAAAGCGGCCAAGACTTGCGCCGGACAGCGGCGTGCGCTTGCGCCGCGCGGGATACTTGAGCGCGCCTTCGACGAAGATCGGCCCTTGCGGGCAGCTGGCAACGGCGCAATAGGGGAACGGGCGATCGTCGTCGGGTGACATCCACAGTGTCGAGGTCAGCACGTGATCGCACAGCCGCACGGGCGTGAAGCCTCCGTGCAAAAGGACTTCATCGCTGCCGTCGCTGTTGCTGTCGATGAGGCTTGGCATGAAGTAGCCGACGCTCGATCCGCCGCTTGCGGGAAGCGCGCCGTTGGCCCCGGACAGTACCTGGGTCTTGGGTCCTTGCGTGTATACGTCGTCGAGTCCGTCGCTGTTCCATGGACCGACGGCAAACCCGGCTGGCTGCCGTCTGGCACCTGGCGTCATAGGTTCCGCATCCTGGAGCTTTGCGCCGTCGATACCAGAGAGCCCGCGGGTTCGTAGCACGACATCTCTGGGATCGCCCCACTGCACCACAAGATCCGTGGTTGCGTCGGCATCCAGAGTGGCTGGGACCAGGTCGCCCAGTGGATCGTTCTCGATTGGCTTGCTCCAGCGCTCGCTGCCGTCGGCACGCAGCACCAGTCCGTCTCCATCTAGATCCTGGTGGAACAGGTCGAGGAGTGGTCCACCCGCAGCCAGGCGATGCGGCTGCAGGGTATAGACGGGCGTGCGATCGGTGACCTGAGAGCGCCCATCGGCGTCGAGATCGATGGAAGCTGCTGCGGCTGCAGCGAGCCACCCAAGTACGTCCGCCAGTCAGGAACAGGGCTCTTGAGATCGCTGGTTCCCTGCGCTGCACCGCTGCGCCGGCCGTCTTGGCGGGCCATGGGCCAGTCGCTGCGGACAGGCAACGGCAAAAGAACGACCGGAAGTAAAGCGAGCAGAAAACGAGTGTGAGTCGGCACGTGCATTGAGAGCTCCAGAACCGCAGCAGAGCGAAATCGGAGCGGCGGCATACTCTTGCGCGTGCTGAGCGGTCAAGCCGTGCCGACTCAGGAAGAGCGCGAGCCTCGCGGCAACAGGTCGTCAAAGCTGAGCTGGCGCTGCGCCGCGATTGCGGCCCGGTGGCGCTCAAGGACCATGTCGATTCCTTGACGAATGTACTCAGCAACAGGAACTCGGGTCTCGGCGTGCAGGCGCTTTAGGGCTTGGTCCTGCTCTTCAGTGATGTAGATCGTCGTCGAGACCTTCCGGCGCGACATGGCGATAGAATACACAAGTCCGCAGGGATTGTGTGGTAAGACGCCCGATGTGCAGGCGCGCCTGGATTCACACACAGCGAACGAAGGAAGCCCACGACGTGACAAGACGAGGTCGGCGGCAGGCTGGTCTGCGGGACAGCGGTCGCTTAGATGGCGCCTGCTTGGAGTGACGCTTGGGCTCGTGCTGCTGAACGGCCTTTTGCTTCTGCCGACCGGAAGCTCGACGGGACGCTCGACCGCGGCGGTCAGTCGTGATCGGCTGCGCGTCGGGTTGGTGTTCGATGTCGGCGGGCGCGGCGACAAGTCGTTCAACGATGCGGCGTATCGCGGTGTCGAGCGAGCACAGCGCGAGCTAGACATCGAGGCCGAGTTCATCGAGCCCGGCGAAGGCACTGATCGCGAGTCGGGCCTGCGCCTGCTGGCTGCGCGCGGCTTCGATCTGATCATCGGGGTCGGCTTCGTGTTTTCCGATGACATGCTGATGGTGGCCAAGGACTACCCACAGCGGCGCTTCGCCAATGTCGACTACGCCAAGTTCGACGAGCACGGCTTTGTGATGCCACCCAAGAACATGGTGGCGCTGAAGTTTCGGGAAGAAGAAGGCAGCTATCTGGTGGGGGCCATCGCCGGCCTGTCCACCGCAAGCCACGTGGTTGGCTTCGTCGGCGGCATGGACATTCCACTGATCCACAAGTTTGAAAACGGCTATCGCCTGGGCGTACGTTCCGTCTGCCCGGACTGCCGGGTGCTGGTCGGCTATGCCGGGACCAGTGGCGATGCGTTCAAGAACCCCACGCGAGGCAAAGAGCTAGCCATGGCGCAGTATGCAGCCAAGGCCGAGGTGATCTTTCACGCGGCTGGCTCGACGGGCCTGGGTGTCTTTGAAGCAGCGCGTGAGCACAAGCAGAAGGCGATCGGTGTCGACTGCGATCAGTGGGATGAGGCGCCGGGTGTGATCCTGACGTCGATGATCAAGCGCGTCGATGTCAGCGTCTTTGAAGTGATCGCCGATCTGAAGCGGGGTCGCTTTGAAAGCGGCGTGCGCGTGTTCGGCTTGGCCGAAGGCGGCGTCGACTATGTCTATGCCGAACCCGAGCGCGGCATGATCGCGCCTGCGGTGCGGGCTCGTGTCGAGTCGCTGCGTCAGCAGATCGTGGCGGGCGCCATCCACGTCGACGGTGAACGCGCCCCGGCTTCGCCACCCAAGGCCGAGCCACGCGATGCACCGCCGGGTGAAGCAAGAAAAGGGGGTGCGCCCTGAGTGCCGCAGCGCAAGGTTCGCCGTCGATGAGCGGCGCATCGGATGTCGCCGAGCATGTACGTCCGCCGCTGTTTGCATCGTCGTCGGCGGCCTTGTGTGAGCTTCGCAGAGCCTCGGTTCGCTATGGCGCTCGTCTGGCCAACCAGGATGTCTCGATCGCGGTGCGACCGGGCGAAGTCGTGGCGCTGCTCGGGGAAAACGGGGCGGGAAAATCGACGACGCTGCACGCGCTGTATGGCCTGGTTCCGCTGTCCGCTGGAGACGTCTGCTATGGCGGAAGTGCGGTGCCGGCTTCGCCCGAGCGCGCCATTTCTGGTGGTGTGGGCTTGGTCAGTCAGCACTTCTTGCTGGTGCCCAGCCTGACGGTGGCCGAGAACATTGTCCTTGGGCGCGAGCCGCGAAAGCAGGGCGTTTTTTTCGATCGCAGACGCGCCGAGGCCGAAGTGCATGCGCTCGCCGAGAGCTATGGCCTGCACGTGCAGCCCGAGCGAATCGTGAGCTCGCTGAGCGTTGGGGAAGCGCAGCGGGTCGAGATCCTAAAGGCGCTGTATCGCGGGGCCCGCTGCCTGCTTTTGGATGAGCCCACGGCGGTGCTGACCCCGAAGGAAGCGATCACCATGCTGCAGGCGCTGCGGGCGCGCTTCGTCGGCGAGCACCGTGAACGCGGTCTGCTCATCGTGACGCACAAACTCGATGAGGTGCTGGAAGTAGCCGACCGGGCGGTCGTGCTGCGCGCTGGGCGCGTGGTGGCCGAGGTGGAACGAGTGAACTTTTCGGCCCGCGAGCTAGCGCACGCCTTGGTGGGCCGCGAGCTGGTGCCGATTACGCGGCAAGGAACCGCCAGCCGGCACGGCTCGTCGGTCGCGGCCTCGATCTCACCGAGCCTGTCGCTGCGCAATGTGCAGGTGGTGCGGGACGGGGTCGAGCGAGTTCGGGGCATCAGCCTGGACCTGCAGCCGGGCACCATCGTCGGCATTGCCGGCGTCGAGGGCAATGGACAGACCGAGCTGTGCCTAGCGCTGGCAGGGCTTCTGCCCTTTTCTGCGGGACAGGTTGCCCTGCATGGCCGCGACATCACACAGGCTCGGGTCGCGGAGCGGCGCCAGGCGGGCATGTCGTGGGTACTGGAAGATCGACAGCGGCATGGCTTGGTGCTGGATTTCACGCTGGCCGAAAACCTGCTTTTGGGGCGCCAAACGCTCTATCGGAAAGAGCGTGTGGCGGGCCGTGCCCTGGGTGGATTGGTGAGATGGCTTGCCGGCTGGCTCATCGATCGGCAGCGCCTGGCACGGGACGCAGGTGCGCTTCTGACACAGCACGACGTGCGACCGACGGAACACACCGCCTTGGCGCGGTCGCTTTCCGGCGGCAATCAACAGAAGCTGCTGCTGGCTCGCGCGCTGTCCGATGCAGAGCAAGCGCAGCGACAGGTTCTCTTGGTGGCCCAGCCAACGCGTGGGGTCGACATCGGCGCGGTGCAGTCGATCCATCAGATGCTGCTTGCGGCTCGCGATCGCGGGGCTGCGATCTTGCTCGTGTCCTCCGAGCTCGACGAGCTTCGCACGCTGTGTGATCGCATTGCTGTGTTGTATCGCGGCCGAGTGATTGCTGAGCTGAACAATCCTGCGAGCGCGCCCGTCGAGCGAGAGCGCTTGGGTGAGCTCTTGGCGGGGCTTGCGGCAGAACCAGTGTCTGCGCGAACTACCGACGAAGTCCCGCACGACGAAGCTCGCTGAAAAAGAGCGGCGGGCGGGGCTGCGTATCGCGGGCCCTGCCGAAGGAGCCCGCGGTTCGTGGACTGCGCAGAGTTGAGAGGCGCTGCGCTTGCGCGTACAACCTATCCTTATGCCGAGATCGATGGTCTGTTCGAGTGCCTCGCGGGATGAAGTGGGCCTGGTGCTGCAGAGACGCGGGCTTTGTGGCGGTGCAGTCGCGCGCTGGCTGGGGCTGCTGCTGGTGTGTGGAGCCCTGTTGAGCTGCAAGCGTCCGCCGCCCGAGCCGCTGGTCAAGCCGGGCATGTACCAAAGCAGCCCCGAGGAGCTTTCGCGCCTGTGGCATGACATCTTGGCCGCCTGCAAAGCCGACGATCGCAACCGTGTACACGAGCTCATGCGATCGTTCGTCATGACCCAGCCTGAGCTGACGAGCTTGCTGGGCCCGACGCAGGGACAGGCTTTATGGGCGCGCTATCAGGCGATGCTGGGATCGCTGGTCAACGCCGGAGCCGTCGAACTCGTCGCGCATGTCTACGAGAAAAAGTACGACGACATCTCGGTCACGCGCGTCGATCAACTGCCGCTTGCTGAACAGGCGGACACCGATCGCGCGGTGCTGGCGGCGCTCGTCAACAAGCCGCCGATCTACACAGTCCGTGTGAAGCGCAAGACCGAGGCCAAGGGCCTGCGCTATGACTTCTTCGTATATCTCGACGGCTATTGGCGCAGCGGCAACCTGCTGGGCAAGTTTTTGCCACCGGCTCCGGCTCCGGCTTCCTCGGCCGCTTCGGCGCTGGCTGAGGGGGCTGGCGATGCGGGTGTGCCTCCTTCTGCAGCGCCTACGCTCCCACCGGCTGCATCGGCGGATCTGGGGGCGTCAAAGACCCCCACCGAGAAGTGAAACTCTCAGCTTGGCGACGGGACAGGCGCGGTTCTTGAGAGGTCAGAGCCCCGTTGTGCAAGGCCCTATGGTGCGGTTTCTGGACCACCAAATGCATGTGGAAGTCATTGCACTATTTGAAAAAAATTTGTAATGTAGCTCTGGTGACAACTGCAAGAAGACCTCGATCCGAAGGGCGCCTAGCGAAGTATCTTCGCAGGTGCGAACGTGACTTCATCCTCAAGGCCCTCAAGATGCATCGTGGCCACAACAGCCAGACGGCTTCGTGGCTGGGGGTCAGCCGACGCGCGCTGTACGACAAGATGCGCGACTACGGGCTAGACGGCGAAGCATCGGCGATGCGGACCGAGGCCGGCATCATGGGGCCGCGCAAGGTCGACCTGAACGGCAGCGAAGCCGGCGACTAGGCACGCCAAAGCTATGCCGGTGACGGGCTAGCGTGGGGCGTGATATCCATGTCCTATGCCTGCGCCGCCCACCGACTATGAGCTGTACCTGCGTGTACCTGAGCTGCTGAGCCTGCAAAAAAGGCCTGAGCAGCTCGCGTGTCCCGACGAGCTTTTGTTTCAGGTCGTGCATCAAAGCGCCGAGCTGTGGATGAAGCTCATCGACCATGAGCTTGGCCGCGCTGCGACGCTGCTCGACCGAGATGACCTGGGGGAAGTCGCGGTGCTCCTGCGACGCGTCCATGCGGTTCAGAACCTGCTTCTGGACGGCATGGAGACGCTGTACACGCTGAGCTCTGCCGATTACATGCGCATTCGCGCCGTGCTGGGGCGAGGCTCGGGACAGGAGTCGCCTGGCTTTCGTCGCATGCTGGCTGCGCCAGGCGAGCTCTGGCCGCACTTCGAGTCGCTGCTTGAGCGCCAGGGCTTGACGCTCACCGAGATCTATCGCGAGCCGCGCCGCTTTCCGTCGGTGTACGCCGTTGCCGAGGGCCTCATCGAGCTGGATCTGCGTCTGCAAGAGTGGCGCAACCGCCACATCCTGCTTGTGTACCGGACGATTGGCGTCGGCACTCCCTCGCTAAAAGGCAAGCACTCAGAGCTTCTAGAGCGCGGGCTGCGGACGCAGTTTTTCCCAGCGCTGTGGCAGGTGCGCGACGAGCTGTTTGCCGAGTGGACAGCCGAACACCCAAACGGCGCAGAGTACACGCTGGTCAGCCCGAACAGCACACGCTAGGCATCGCCCAGCGCGGAGCGTCGATGAAGTTCCCCGAAGATGCGCCAGTCACTCCCGAGAAGCGTGCAGCCCTGCGCCATCGGCTAGAGGCACTGCACATCGACCTTTCGGCGATCGACGAGCAGGCGGTCAAGGGCAGCGGTCCTGGCGGACAGAAGATGAACAAGACGGCAAGCGGCGTGCTCTTACGGTACTTGCTGGGGGATGAGCAGCTCGTCGTCAAGTGGCAGCGAGAACGGCAGCATTCGCTGAACCGCTTCCTGGCTCTGCGCGAGCTGTGTGATGAAGTTGAGGTACGAGTTTCTCCGCAGACAAGCCAGCGTCTCCACGAAGAGGCTCGGCGACGAAAGCAGAAAGATCGCTCGCGCCGACGAAGCGAGAAAAAGCACGCGAGTTCCTCAGACTAGCGCCCCTTGGGGGCAGGCTCCTCGCGCTGGATTCGTTGTCGCCGCTGACTCGGGAGGAAACCCGGCAGTTTATGCGCCGATAATATTCGTTAATCGAATTACAATTGCCTCGGAGGCAGTCGGCTCATGTTCGAGACAGCCAGTGCGCAGCCCGTCGGCTTGTTTCAGTCACCCGCGCTCAATGCTCTGGAGCGCCTACTTGCCCGTCTCAACCTGCGGGCCGGGGACTTGGAGAGTCAGTTTCTCAGTCGGCAGCAGAGCTTCCTTGATCGCGTGTTTTCACGCCACTTCGAGGTGATTGGTCTGCCGACGGAGCGGTCGACTTTTTCGTCGCGGGACGTCGAGCCCGTATCGCTAAACCTGCCTCACAGTTGGGTGCCCGCGTCGCGGTCTTCGCGTGTGGCCCAGTCGCCCGGTGCGACGCGAGCCGAGGCTTCTCCTGCGGTGACAGGCGCTGCGGCTCGACGGGTGATGGGTGCCGTGTCGCCGGCAGAGCGGCCCGGCATTCTGCCGGTCGTAGCACCAGAGCCGGCGTTGACCGTCGGCAACGCTGCTCGACAGCCAGATGCAGCGAGTCTGCTCAGGGGCACGCCGAATACAACGGCAGCCTCGACAGCACAATCGATTCTGCCCGCAGCAGCGCGGCGACAGCCCGACGGCAGCGTGTCGGCAGATACGGTCGCTCCCCTGGCTGCAGGGCGGGGGCCAGAAATGGCGGCGCCCGAGGCGGCGGGCGATGTGCTTGCCGAGCCTGGTGCGGATCTGGCTTCGCAGAGCGCGCCTATTCTGCCTCGTCTGCAGCCGCCGATTTCGTCGACGGAAAGCCAGCCCATTGGGCTGCCTTCGCAGTCGGACGCGATCGAGCGCAGCACAGGGGCAAGCGCACCAGTGGCCGAGACCGCATCTGCCAGCGTCGAGCCTTCGACAGAGCTGCGCGTGCGCGATCTGCTGAACGCCTCTGGCATTGGGACCGCGACCGTGGCCACCGTGGCGAACCGGCCGTCGCCACGCTCTTCATCGGCGCCGCAGGCGGAGGCCACTGACGCGACGCTGCCAGCCACCGCCGCGCGACAGCCAGCGAGGGCATCAACGGTATCGAGTCCGCCTACTCCTGCATCACCACCGACGGCAAGCCTTGGAAAAGCCCGCTCGTTTTTGCACCTGGGCTGGGCGGACTCTCAGCTCAGTCGCTCGCCGTGGTGGCGGGCCGCGGCGCTGCCCAATCGCCTCGATCAGGGCGGCCTCGCTGCTGCCCCGTCGATGGCCCCTGCCATGCCGGTCGTTCAAACCCCGGACTTGGCGCCCATGGCTCGGCGGGCTGGCACAGCTTTCGCGACGGGATCTGCGGCTCTACAGCGCCCGACGCCGCCGCTCGCCAAAGAACGTCCGACGGCGCTATCACAGGTGCCCACGCCATCGGCCGCGAGCGTTCATGTTGCGCCGGCAGAGGCAGCCCATGCTTCGCCCGATGCCTTGCTGCAGCCGGCCACTGCGCCGTCTGCAGCCGTTGGAGAAACGGCGACCCGGACACAGGCGGTCCAGGCTTTGCGACCCCAGGCCCTGGAGGCGCTGGATCAGGCCGTTCGTTCCGTCGAGCCCCCGACTGAAGCCGGGACTACGGCGCCACAGCCGGAGGTGTTGGCTTCTCATTTGAGTGCGGCGAGCCCTGTGTCTGCTGCCGTGGCGGCCTCGTCGATGACCGCCGATGTGGCACCTGCGCTGGCTGGCTTTCCAGCACAGGCTGCGGAGTCACGTCGCGCATCCACGTTGCCACAGCCACAGGTGCCACACGCAGGGTTGCACGCTGGCATGGGCGAGGCCGTGCGTCTCGACCCCGGCCTGCTTCCCGCGCACGCGTCTCCAGAGCTCGTCCAGCTCCTCTCTGGGAATCGCGCTCCTCAAGTCACCAGGACTTCGACGGGCGCCTCGACAGGTGCCTCGACGGGCGGTCCGATGGGTGTCTCGTGGGGACAGCCCGGCGGACTCTGGACGCAGCCCGCTTGGTCTTCTGCCGGCATCCTGACGCGCTTGGCACAGCGCTCCCTCATTTCGCAGGTGGACCGATGGCAATCGGCGCCGGGAGTGCCCACGCCGCTCGCGCGCTCACTTGCCGGCGCTGAAGCCGGACGGACTCTGCAGCACCCTGCGCCGCGTGAGCTGCCCTGGGTTGCTCCGCCTGTCGTGGCGCGCAATGCCCCGCCGCTCGCGTCTGCGGCAGATTCGTCTCGGTCGCAGCAAGCGTCTCCATCGCGGGAGCGCTTGACTGCGGCAGCAAGCCGGGGTGTGCAGCTCGCACCGGCCTATTCTGCCGTCGCTGGTGTCGAGTTGGGCCGCGACACCACAGCGATGCCTCAGGCGCAGCCATGGCGCGAGCCGGGCGGCCTGGGGGCGCTCGCCGAGCTGTTTGCGGCGGGGATTGGCATCGGCAGCGGTGCCGCAGCCACGTTGGCTCAGCACGATGCGGGTGCCGCTGTGCCCTCGCTGCTCGCCGACTGGATTCGTCCAAACTTGACCCGTGCCGTTCCACTTCCTGCGACCGTATCGTACGGGGTGGATGCTCCGTCGCGGGTGTCGACGGCAGTGCTGCCTTGGTTGTCCGCGCCGCGGTCTGATTCGCCCACACCACAGGCACACAGCCCGCAGACCCAGGCGTCGCGCCCTGTACGCGAACAGCCAGAATCAGCGACGGGCCGTCCCGCTGCAGTCACCGCCGCGCAGCCGACGATGTCGATGGCGGCGCCGGCAGTCGGGCACGCGCCAGATCAGATCCAAGAGCACAGTGTCGCTTCGCTGCCGTCGGGTCAGCCCGCGATCGCGACGCCGGCCGCGGGCTATCGTGCGTCCCCGGCTCTGCCGGCGCTGCAGCTTGGCAGCATCGGCTTTCTGGCGCAGCGCTTCGCGGGAGAGCAGGGCCTGCGCGCGGTCAGCCGTGGCCTGCCGCTTCATTCCGATGCTCAGACATGGGCAGCGGCTCCGGGGCTGTCGACAGCGCTCTCGCAAAACCTGCGGCAGATCGCGGGGCCGGCTGCGTCGGTGAATGGGCGAGTCACGACTCAAATGCCGTATCTGGACGTGCTGCCACAGCGCCGCGCGTCAGGCTCTGGGGTCTCGCTGGCTCCGTCGGGCCTCTCACCGCGCGAAGCAGCGAGCGCACCTGCTTCAGCGCGTGCCGATCGGGCTGCGGCTGTGTCTCCGCTCGTTCCGCTGGCACCGACGGCAGCCCGCGTCGAGACAGCGGCCAGCCAGGCTGCTGCAGTGCCCTGGTTTTCACCAGGCGGGGGCGGCACGCTGGCCGAGCTCTTTGCCGCGGACATTGGCATGACCAGCGGTGCGACGGCTTGGCTGGGTCAACTGGCGACAGGATCGTCGGGCGGAGTGGTTCCGTCGTGGGTCAGCGCGCTTTTGTCAGGCGTTCCGGCGCCGCAAAGCGTGAGCGATGCGCAGCCTGGTGTCGCTGGGCCGGCACAGCGTCGCCCGGTATGGTCTGCGTCGCTGCCATGGATTCAACCGCCGCGGGCCGATGTCGCGTTGGCTCCTGGCCTGGTGCGTTCAGCGACGAAAGATTCGGCAAATACGTATCCAGCACTCACGGCTGCACTGCCGGCCGCGGGTCGCACGTCGGTACGTGCTGAGCAGTTTGCTTCGCAGCAAGGCCTGAGCGGTGCTGCTGGCGACGCGGGGCGCTACCAGCCTGTCGCGGGCGGCTTGGTCTTTCTGCCATCGCCACAGGCAGGCAGCGTCGCCAGCGAGTCTATCGCCAGGCCAAAGGCCACTGCGATCCCGATGGGCACTGTCTCGCGACCGGGCTCGCCGCTGGCTTTTGCCACGGGTCTGGGGGGCCTGGGTCTGCGCAGCGAGCTCTTTGCCAGGGCCGAGCAGGCTCGCATGTTGGGCGCGGGTGAGCTCATCAGTCAGAGCTTGGGAGTCGCCGAGAGACTCAATCCAGCGATGGATGAGGGCCTGGTTCCCACGACCAGCGCGGGCAGCTTGCGGGGGGCGGGTGGACTTGTCTATCTGCCGCGCCCGGCGAACGAGGCGGCTACGTCTGCCGCGCAGTCACCACGGCTTTCGACGGTGGTACCGCCTTCTGCGGCAAAGCAGGCGGCGCGCCAAGTACACGTCTCGCCGCTCAACTTGGCTCAGCCTTGGCCGACGCTGCCGCGAGAGCTTGGGCGACTGGGGCTGTCGTCACTGGCTCTGCCCAAGGCCCAGCCCTCTGAGAGCGCTGCAGTTGCGCCGACGGCGATGCGCTCGCCTTTGCCCATGGTTTCCGCGACGCCTCCCGCGGCTCCGCGGCTTCCTGTCGGAAGCCTGCCGGTCCTGGGTGGCTCCTCCTTGAAGGCTGCGCCAGAGGCTCAGCCGCACCGGGCGACCACGGCTCCGCGTCAGCCGTATGAGCTGGCGGCTCGCTTCGCGTCGTCGATGCTGACGGCATTTCCGCAGCCGGAGCGGCCCGCAACGGCGTCTGCGGTCAGCGAGGGTGCCAAGCCGGCGATGCTGTGGCCGCAGACCGCATCGGCCACGGGTGAACGGGTGCAGCGACTGCTGGCGATGCTTCCTGCGGTGGTTCCGTCGATGGCTCCTTTGGCTGCCCTCAGCGAGCTCGTCAAGACCAGCGCCGCGGGGAGTGGCGTGGGCATGCCGCTGTGGCAGCGCCTGCCGTCTTCCCCTGCGCTGTCGCTTTTTGCTGGCACCAAAGCGGCGGAGCGTTCCCCTGAGGACAGCCTTGACGACGCAGAAGACGACGACGAGACGAGTCGGCCCTCGCTGACTCTGGTGTCTGGTGATCAGCCTGGAAATGCTCGCTCGCGCCGCGCCGTGCCGACACCGAGTGTCTCGACGGCAAAGCCAGCGGCTCCGCCTCCTGTGGAAGTCTTCAAGGCGGCGCTCTCGGCAAGTGGCATCAGTCGCGAACAGGTCGAGGCCTCGGCAAAGCTCATGCAGGCGATCGGTGGGGCCAGCGGCGGATCGAGCGGACGCAGCGACGATCGACTCTCGCTGGATGACTTGACCCTGGTGGCGATCTCGATGGGGCAGGGGCGCATGGCTGCGTCACAGAACACCTCGCTGACTTCGATTCCCAGCGTCGAATCGGCGCTTCGTCTGCCGTCGGTGCAGCATCCGACGGTGAGCCAAGACGACAAGGACGTGCGCAAGAAGATCGACACCATGGCGGATTCCGTCATCAAGATGATCAAGCAGATGAAAGACAACCAAGCGATTCGCGGCGGCTTCGACATGTAGCTCGGTCTGCGGTCTCTGCCTCGCAGCGTCCTCGACCTTATCGCTTTTTGCGGCCCCACTTCCTGCCGCGACTTCATGCCACAATGCGGCGCATGCATGGTCCAAACAAGGCTCCCTTGCGAGCCGTTTCTTGTCGACGAGCCGGGCATCTCGGCATAGCTGTCGCCACGGCGGCAGTTTGTGGAGTGTTGGCTGCTAAGCCAACGGTGCTGGCTCAGCCTGTGGCGGCGTCACCGGCCAGCGTCCTGCGAGTCCACGCCCGCAGCCTAGACGCCACGCTGCAGATCTTGCGAACCTATCTGCCCATTCCGCTGAAGCCCGAGGCCGCGCTGGATAGCTTGTTGGGCGTATTGGGGTCGCAGGTCGTGCTGTCTGCCCCCGCTGACCTGGTGGTCGCTCTTGACCAGAAATCCGTCGACAATCCTGCGCCACCGCAGTGGGTCATTGCCTGCACGCTGCGCAGTCTGGATGAGGCGCGCAAGGTGGCATCCAGCGCCAATCTGTCCATGGAAAATCAAGGCAAGTGGACTCGCCTGCAGCTGTATGCGGGGGGCGACACCTGGCGCTGCTTGCTGGGTCCCGACGTCGGCGGCGCGGCCCGCTTGGCCTGCGGCCACAGCGAGCGCAGTCGCGACGAGCTTGCTCCCTATGCGGTGACCCTGGCTCCGCTGCGTATCAAGAGCGATCTGCGCGCCGAGCTTTCCATCGAGACGCTGGTGCGGACCTATGAAGCGCTGATCCAGCGCGGGCTGCAGATGGCTTCGATCTTGGCGCCGCAGAAGCTGCAGCTTGGCAATCCGATGTTCGATCGCGGCCTGACCGACTTGACACAGACGTTGGTCGGCCAAGTGGGAAACATGGCTGCGGATCTGCGGCAGCTTGCCTTGGATATCAGCCTGACCAACACCGGGGCCGAGGCGATGCTGGCGTATCAGCTAGGCAGCGAGACCTCGTGGTGGGGGCAGGCGGACGCGCTAGCCGCCCAGCAGTCGACCACGGTGACTCCGTCGATCTTCTGGGCCCTGCCCACGGAGGCCGGCTCTGCGTCGTTTGCGGTCAGCGAGCTTCGCTATGGACAGCAGCTGCTGAAGCTGCTGCAGCCTCTGATCGACGGGTTTTTGACCCATGACGGACTGGCTGCGGCGGATCGGCACGCGCTATCCGAGCTGCTACGTGCCGTTCCGATGGCGAGCGGGCGGCTGACAACAGCAGTTGCCGAGGTCGCTGTTGCCGGGGCCGAGGCGCAGCCTCGCGGTGAGCGGGTCGACTGGCAGCAGCTCTTGGCCGGCAGCGTGTACGTGCTGACCAGCGATGGCGCGGACCGTCTTGCGGTGTCGTGGCTGCAAAACGTCGTCGCGGCGTACAAGCGACCGGGCGTGCAAGCGTACATGCGCGCGAAGTGGAAACAGCTCGGCATCCGTGAGCCGCTGCCCGTCTTGCGCGTTCAACCTGCCGGCAAGCCACTTGGACCGGGAGCGCAGTGGTTCTCGCTGAGCCTGTCTTTGCCTGCGGGTCTGGACAAGGGGGCTCTCGGTCGAGGGCAAGTCGCGGCCGCGTCGCCCAAGCCCGCGCCGAGAGCGACGCCAATCGTGCTGCATCTGCTGACCGCCGAGCAAGGAGGCCGAACCTGGATGGCAGCGGGCAGTGACCCCAGGCTGCTCGCCACGCGGCTCAGTGAACAGCTAAGCATTGCGAGCGAGCGCTCGCTGATGCAGCGACCGGATCTCGAAGCGCTGCGGCAACCAGGGCTGCGCAGTGGTGGCTTCACGTCGCTGCGCAGCCTGGCGCGTTACCTCGAAGGAGCGATGAGCCTTTCGCGTCGACGCAGCACGCGCTCAGCGGATGGGAACGTTTCCGCCTCGGACATCGCGTCCATCTTCAACAGGCTGCCGCATCACGGCGAAACGACCGTGGTCCACTTCTCGCGTGTGCGGCGCACGATCGCTGGGGGCGATGGTGGGCCGCTGATCGGCGAGTGGACCGTACGCATTCCGCGAACCGCCCTCGAAGACCTCGTTGCTTTGGCTATGCACCTGGCGATGTAGGCAGAAGCTGCGGCAGCGTTCGCACGTCGACATTGCCACCGCACAAAAGGGCCATGACTCGTCGGCCAGCCAGCGGGACCCGCCCACTTAGCGCAGCGGCTGTCGCGAGCGCGCCGGTCGGCTCAACAAGCTGCTTGGTGCGCGTCAGAATCCGCTCTAGCGCGTGGCGAATCTCTTCTTCACTGACGGTGACAATGTCGTCGAGAAGAGCCCGCATGATGGGGAACGTGTGCTGGCCGATGGCCTGCGTTGCGACGCCGTCAGCGATGGTCTTGGGCTGCGCAATCCGCACAATGCGGTCCGCCTGCAGCGACCTGCGGGCGTCGTCCGCCAATGCTGGCTCGACGCCAATTACGGAAATGGTGGGTCGAAAGGCCTTAAGTGCCAGCGCAATACCGCTGATGAGTCCGCCGCCTCCGACGGGCACCAGGGCCACTTCCAGATCGGGCCACTGCTCGATCAGCTCGTGACCGATCGTGCCTTGCCCCGCAATCACCCATGGATCATCGAAGGGCGGAACCAAGGTGCGGCCCTGCTCGACGGAGAGGCGGCGCGCGATGGCCTCGCGATCTTCCGTGTCGCGATCGTACAGCACGATCTCGGCGCCGTACCCGCGGGTCGCGGCGAGCTTGACCTGTGGGGCATCGCGAGGCATCACGATCGTCGCCGAAAGGCCCAAGAGCTTGGCTGCTAGAGCCACTCCTTGCGCGTGGTTTCCCGAGGAAAACGCGACGACACCGGCCTGCTTTTCGGCATCCGACAGGATCAGCAAACGATTCAATGCACCACGAACCTTGAACGACCCGCTGCGCTGCAGGTGCTCGCCCTTTAGGCGCAGGTCGCAGCCGCTTTCCTCGGACAACGCGCGCGAGGTGAGGAGCGGAGTGACATGAACGAAGCGAGCGATACGCAGAGCAGCCGCAGCGACATCCGCAGCCGTAACCGGCAGCGTCGAAAGTGCCGCTGGCGAGCGCACCGCCGAGCCGAGAGTACCGAGGTCAGCCATCACAGTTCCCAAGGAGAAGGGCTTCATGGTATAGCGCAGGCCGTCATGCGCTCCGGTGGAATTGCTCGTTCTCGATGGAATATTCGTCACTCTGCTGTCCTGGCCGCGTTTCTCGTGCTGACTGCCGCCGTGCAGAGCCGAGCCCAAGCAAACGATCGCCGAGGCAAGATCGGCTCGTCTTCGGGGGGCGGCTCTGAGACGCGTGAGATCAAAGCGCGCGAGCTTATGGCTGAGCGCGAGGGCTTGCGGCTCAAGCTGTACGAGAAGTATCGCGTCGGCTACGAGGACACTTGGAAGAACACAGGCAAGGTGATCCTGCTGGTCCACGGCGCTACCTGGGCCAGCCGCTGCACCTTCGACCCCGACCCTGAGCATGGCTATTCGCTGATGGAGACCTTGGCCGATGCCGGCTATGACGTCTTCGCCCTCGACATGCACGGCTATGGTCGCTCGCAGGGCAGTGATCGCGACTGGACAGATACCCAGGCCGCTGCGCGCGATATTGAAGCCGCCGTCGAGTTTGTTCGCGCGCTGCGCTGGGTCGAGCGCATCCACCTGTTTGGATACCAGTGGGGCTCGCAGCCTGCGGCGCTCTTTGCGACGCAGAAACCGAACAAGATCGCCAAGCTCGCTCTGCTCGGTATGCGCTGGCGGCAGGTCGACAAGGCTGCAGTGGTCCCAAGCGGTCCCTTGCGCTCTTTGGGCCAGCAGGCCTCGCTGCTCAAGCCCGAAGACGGGGACTTGGATCCCGAGTTCGTCCGTCGTCGAGCTGCGGTTTGTCGCGGTGAGTCGGCGACAGCTCCAAATGGAGCGCTGGTCGACTTGACTCGTCCCAGCCCCGTCGACCCCGCGAAGCTAAAGGTCGCGACGCTGGTGATCCAGGGGGAACGAGACGGCTCACCAGAGCAGTTCTCAGACCGTGTGGACTTCTTTCACCACATCGGCGCTGCCGCGAAGTTCTATGCCTTCCTGCCTGGCCTCGGCAAGTATGCGCCGATTGAGCGTGGGCACGGTCGTTTTGACCAAGCGCTCCTAAGCTTCTTGGATCAGCAGTAGCCAACATGCCGGCCAGGCGGTCCGCCGTGGCTCTGCTCTCACTGCCGCAGTGCGCACGTGGGGGCTGCGGCAGGCGACGAAAAAGGCGCCTATGGAACGGCCTCAGCCCTGCTGATACACTGCCGTAGATCTTGGCCAGTATCGGAGACGACAAGCCATGAGTCCCGCAGAATCGCCCCAAATCTCGCACGGCCGCCCTGGGCCTGCTTATGCAAGCGGCCGCGCAGGGCAAGCCGCCCACGATCGTCCTCCACCTGAGCTGTTGGCCATGGCCGGCGGCCCCGGTGGCGGCGGAGCACCGGGCTATGGTGCTGGCTCGGGGGCGGCAGGTGGGGCGTCGGGCGCTCCCCCGCTAGGGAAGTACGGCACCCTGCGCGTGATGAGCGGCAACGATCAGGGCAAGGTGATCGAGCTCAACCGACCGACGACGAGCGTGGGTCGCGGAGCAGATCAGATGCTGGTCATCGCGGACATCGCGGTATCGCGACGGCATCTGCAGATCCAAATGACACCGACGGGATATCGCATGCAAGACATGGGCTCGCCAAACGGCACCATGGTCAACGGCAAGCGAGTCGCTGAAGTGCAGCTCATGGATGGCGACCAGATCGAACTGGGGAACTCTCTGCTGCGCTTCGAGCATCCTCCGTCGAGGCCGCAGCCAGAAGCCCCCCCCCCGGTGGCGCCGGCCTATGCGCCTCCGATGCAGCAGCCCATGCAGCAGCCCATGGGCTACCCACCGCCGGGGTATCCACCGCAAGCGGCGCCTGGCTATCCGATGCAGCAGATGGCGCCGCAGCCCATGATGCCGGCTGGCTATCCGCCGGGGCCGGCCTCTGTGGTGCAGCCATTGGCGATGGCGCCGCCTGTGCAGGCGCAGTCGATGCCTCAGCCGTCGCTGTTTATGGAGCCCAGCGCCATCGCAATGTCGACGGCAGGGCCGCTGGCCTTCCTGCAGAACCAGCAGAAGCAGAAAATGTACTTTGGCGCGCTCGGCGGTGCGTTGCTCGTTGGGCTCATTGGCCTCGGCGTGACTTCGCTACGCAGTGGCAATCCCACCAAGGCCATCGACAAAGCCACCGAACTGTACATCGCAGGCACCAAGGACTTCACCGCCAGCCACTACGACACGGCTCGCAAAGCGTTCGAGGAAGCGCAGAAGCTGGCGCCGGACTCAGCCGAGCTCAAGCACTACATCGAAGCCTGTGATGCCGAGGAAAAGACCCACAAGCTCATCGAGGCAGCGAAGAAGGATCTGGAAGACCGCAAGTACGCTGAGGCGATCCGCGTCTTCGCCAAGGTTGAGAAAAACTCGGTGCAGTATGAGGACGCGCAGCAGCAAGTGCGCAGTGCGCGTCGCGAAGCGGTCAAAGAGATCCTCGGTCAAGCGAACAACTTGGCTCGAAATGACACTGCGGCAGCACTTGAGAAGGTCAATAAGGGCCTCGAAGACATCGATCCAGACAACAGCGAGCTACAGGAGCTTAAGAGCAAGCTCAGCAGTGCTCCGACGAAGGCCGCGCCGCCTCCCGAAGATCCGCCTGTGGTGAAAGACGAGCCAAAGGACGAGAAGCCCGAAAAGCCTGCCAAGCCCGAGCCTAAGCAGACCAAGGCCGCCAGCAAGCCAGAGAAAACGGAGAAGCCCGAGCCTGCAGCGGGAGGCGACCTAGCGAGCAACAAGCAGGCCCTCGCCGCGTACAAGAGCAAGGACTTTGCGAGCGCTATCAGCGCCATGAAGTCAGCCAAAGGCTCCAAGGCGGCGCAGACGGTCAAAGACCTGGAAGAGGTCAAGGCCAAGAACGATCAAGGCAGCAAGGCGGAGGGGAGCAATCCGAGCGCCGCCGCGACGGCATACAAAGCCGCCGCTGACGCGGACAAGCGCCTTGGCGGGGCCCTGGCCAGCTACTTCAGCGGCAAGATCAGCGCGATGTCGAGCAAGGGCGGCGGCAGCACCAGCAAGCCTGCGCCTGCGGCCGGCGGCGATCCAGGCAAGGACGCCGAAGCCGACAAGCTGCTCGGCCAAGCGAAGGGCCTAGTCAGCAAGAACCCGGCTCAAGCACGCACGCTGTGCCGCAAGGTCATGCAGCTCTATAACAACAGCCCGAAGAACCCCAAGGTGCAGGAAGCCTACCGTCTGTTGAACAGCATCAAGGGCGGCAAGGACGACGACGACGACTTCTAGTCGCAGCGCCGCAGAAGCGGTAGTCATCGTTCACCCTCGCTGCTCCGCAACCTCATCCGCATCTGCATCCTCATCCGCATCCCCTTCCATCCTTTGTTCGTCGCTCAATCCCGCTAGCTGACCCGGCCCGCCGTCCCCGGCGTTGAGGGGCCTTGTGCCGCCCGCTTGTGCTGGTGCGTACGGCCCCGCCCTGCCTGCCCAATAATCCGGCAGGGCGAGCTGTTCACCGACGAGAAGTTGCGTCCTCGCTCGCGACGAATCGTCGCGCATCTGTCAGCGCGTTCAGCGCTGTCAACTTTCCTGTCAATTTCTTACTTTTCGCTTGCATGGATTCTATTGAATGGAATACATTCAAATCACTTGAACGAGCCACTCACATCAGGCATGCCGCTCGCGTGCGTCATTCGTTCGTGGCGACGGAGATAGGTCGCCTGAGGTTCGTGCCGCGAGCGTGTCCATCGGACAAGACCGGAAGCAATCGAAGACCAGCACGAGATGGGGGACTGCCATGTGGGGCGAGCTGATTCAGGAAGTTGGAAGGACACGCACTGCGTCCATGTCGCCATCGAACCCAAAGAAAGCTCGCAAGGTACGCGGCAGCGAAGGTCTGCGCCCGACCCACTTGACGAGCAAGCGAGGCCGGGACGTCGAGGGCGATGCTCATCTTTTGAGCGAAGAGGCTCTCTGCGAGATCGAGCAGCGGTATCCCGAGGGTCTGACTCTGTCGCAGATCATCGAGGCCTTCGTGCGCCAGGGCCTGCACTTGTCGGAAGCGACATTTCGCAAGTATGTGCAGCTAGGTCTGCTCGGACGCAGTCGCCGCGTCGGGCGCAAGGGCAAGCACCAGGGCTCGCTGGGGGTCTATCCCGCCTCCACGGTGCGGCGGATCAACGTCATCAAGCAGATGATGGCCGCCAACTACACCATCGAGGATATCCAGCGCTCGTTCCTGCGTTTTACCGACGAGATCGAAGTGCTGCGGCGCGGACTGAGCCAGCTGCTGTCCGGCTTTGCGCTGGAGCTAAAGCGTGGCTCGTTTGGCAGTGAGCAGCGACGGAATCTGGAACGCGAGATTCGCGCGGTCGGCAAGCTCGGCGAGGAGCTAGTCGGGCGTGTTGAGTCTCTCGAAAGACAGCTTGTTTCACCGCTTGAGCGCGAGGCGCGCGAGCGGGCGTTTGGCGCCGGCACAAAAGGGGGCGCTGAGGAACTTCTTTAGCCCCGCTTGCGCGAGGCTGAGTTTGCATTTGGAGGGAGTCGTATGCACGAGGACACCATGGATGCGTTCGCTTCGTCTGAGCACGAAGTCCTGGACGCAGACAGCACGCAATCTGAAGGCACACCAGAGCTTGAGCGCCCGGTGCGACGACACCGCAAGCGCTCGCGCAGCAAGACCATCGCACCGCGTCGCTTGACCAAAGAAGAGCTGCGGCTGAGTCAGACTCTGTCGACGCCCGAGGTCGAGCGCCCAGTCATGCGCGCCGACTGCGCCAGTGGCCCGCGACCGTGCCCATGGGTCTCGTGCAAGTACCATTTGTTCCTGGACGTCAATCCAGAGACGGGAAGCATCAAGTTGAACTTCCCCGATCTGGATCTGGAAGACATGCGCGACACGTGTGCGCTGGATGTGGCGGACCGTGGCGGCATCACGCTGGAGGAAGTCGGCGAGATCTTGAATCTCACGCGGGAGCGTATTCGCCAGGTCGAGGTTCGCGGCTTGGTGAAGCTGCGCCAAGTGAGCCCTGATGGCGACATCGGGCGCGATCTGCCGAGCTTTCGCAGCGAATAGCCCAGTCCTAGCGGCGCAGCAAGACGTACACGGCGCCCGCGCCACCATCTGTGGGGCGGGCCGTGGCGAAGGCCAGCACCGAGCGGCTGATGCGCCCGCGGGTTAGCCAGATGCGGACGCTTTCTTTCAGCACCGGGATCTGGTCTTTTGAGTTCAGGCCGCGGCCGTGAACGATGAGTACACAGCGACGGCTGCGCAAGCGCGACTCGTGAAGAAAACTCTCGACGCGAATGCGCGCCTCATCGCGGGTCAGGCCGTGCAAGTCGACGTGCGCCTGGATCGAAAAATCACCCCGCCGCAGGCGGGAAAGCAGGCGTCGATCGAGCCCGCTGGCGATGCCCTCGATGTATTCATCGGTATCGCTGATGTCGAAGTTCCCCGTCCCATCAACGAGATCCGATAGCTGGGCATAGGCCTCGGCATCTTCCGACTGACGGATCTGCGCCTCGCGCGCCTGCTCAAGAGGAAGCTCGCGTCCGCGCCCTAGCTGGCCCTTGTTGGGACCGTTCCCGCGCTGCACGCCCGACATCTCGCGACGGAAAAGTTCCTCATCGGACAGGCGCTCTTCCTCTTGTGTGTGCGTGGCCGGCGGAGGCTTTTTCGCCGCTGGAGTCGCCTTTGCCGCCGGAGCAATCAGCGCGAGAAGCTCTTTGCGTGCTTCGCGGAACGGAGAGTTCAACGGTGGCGGCTCGTCTTTGGCTCCGCCTCCGCCTTTTTTCATCTGCTTTTTAAGCTGCGCCATCAGCCATTACTGTTAGCGCAACTGCGGTCGCTTGCGAGACTGAAAAGCCAGGCCTGTGGTGGCTGCTGCGTCGTCACAGCGTCGTTGCTTTCGCCGAGTGCGAACCGTAACATGGGTTCCCTAATGTCGGTGATGCCGCATCCGTCGGCCGGCAAGCCAGCCTCGCACTCTGAATTTCCGGTCGCCTTCGGGCGCTACCTGCTGCTGAAGCGCTTATCGCGCGGCGGCATGGGTGAGATATTTTTGGCGAAGCTCGGCGAGATCAAAGGCTTCGAGAAGTTCGTCATCATCAAGAAGATCCTGCCGCAGCTTGCCGAAAACGAAGACTTCATCAATCGCTTCATCGACGAAGTGCAGATCGCCATCAAGCTGCATCACGTCAACATCGCGCAGGTATACGAAGCCGGTACCGTCGACAAAGAGTACTTCCTGGCCATCGAGTACATCGAGGGCCGCGATCTGCGCCGCATCATTCGTCGCTGCAAAGAGCTAGGCCGACGATTGCCGATCGATCAGTGTGTACACATCGCCCGCGATATGGCCGCTGGCTTGGCCTATGCGCATCGAAGGACGGGTCCCAAGGGGCAGGCGCTGTCGCTGGTCCACTGCGATATCTCGCCGCCGAACCTGATGGTGTCGTATGAGGGCGAGGTCAAGGTCATCGACTTTGGCATCGCCCGCAGCGCCATCCGCACCGCCGATTCCAATCCCAATATTGGCTTTGGCAAGTTCGGCTACATGGCGCCTGAGCAGCTTCTGCGCGGCGGCGTCATCGATCGGCGCACCGATATCTATGCTGCCGGTGTTGTGCTGTATGAGCTTCTGACCGGCGAGCGTTTGTACCAGTTTCCCGAGGGAACGGACTACCGCCAGATGGCACGCGCAGTGTGCCAGGGCAAGTTCGTTCCGCCCTCGCAGAAAGATCCGGCGATTGACTCGGTACTCGACGCCATCGTCTGCAAGGCTCTGGCGACGCGACCCGAGGATCGATACCAGTTCGCCGAAGAATTTCGCGATGCGCTGCAGCAGAAGCTGTACCAGCTGAACCCCACCATCTCGACGGACACGCTCGCGCGTACGATGGACGAGCTCTTCCAGGGCGAGCGCAACACCGAGCTGGAAGAGCTGAACCAGATGCGTGCCGTCGATGCGGCTGCGTATCGCGATGAGCTCACAGAAGCGGTTGGGCATACCGTCACCTTTGCTCGCGCTCTTGAGGAGGGGCGCCTGGGGGGCGCGGCGCCAGCAGATGCCGACGGCGAAGACGCCAAGACGACCGCGATGCCGCAGACCGATGTCGCGGGGCGCACGGCGGCACCGGCAACGTCAGGACCGCCATCGGTCATCGTGTCGTCGGGGGCTCTGCGTCCCGCCGGTCTGAGCGGGCAAGCGCCAGCGATGTCGGCGGGGCCGCTGGTCAGCCCTGTCGCATCGGGCCGCGCGGGTCAGTCGCTGACGGCTGCGGTGGTGCCGCAAAAAGCCGAAAGTCCATGGCGCACCCTGCGCTGGGGAGTCATTGCCTTTCTGTTGGTGTTTGTCGGGGGGGGACTGTGGTGGGTGCGCAGTCGGCCCAGCGTGACTTCCGTCGGCAGTCAGACGGGCCCTGTGACTCCAACCGAGCAGCTTGCACCGCCTGTGCCGGTGGTGGAAAACCTGCCTCCGCCGCCTCCTCCCGAGCCAGCACCCAAGCCAGTGACAGAGCCCGTCGTCAAAAAGCCAAGCTCGCGTCCGGGTCTGCGTCCGCGTCCAGCAGCGTCCAAGCCGGTCGAAGACACATCGCCTGCGGCGATCGAAAAGCGCCGCTTGGAAGTCGATCGCAAGTTCCAGCAGGTCAAAGCCGAGTATCTGGACTTCAAGAAGAACTTCGGTAGCCGTCTCGAAGATCGCTGGCAGTCGATCTTGAGCGACATTGCCTTGGGCCGTCGCGATCAGGGGCTCAGCGACGCGCTGGATGCGCTGCGCCGTGACATGAAGCAGATCCGCAGCAAGAACGAATAACCCTCACGCAGCGACGGCTAGACGCACGCCGTGTCGACCGTCTGCCTGGCCTTGCTGAATCCCATCGACATGCCTTCTGCGAACACAGGAAACCCGGTCTCTACTTCACCTTCTTCGTCGAGTCCCGAGGGGGATCTTGGTCCGCCCCTTCCGCTGCGGCCTCGCCACATCGTGCTGTCGTTCCTACTTGCAGCCGTGATTGTGGCGGTCAGCGATGTTGTCTTGGCGGTCCAGCGTGCCTCGCTGCCGGTGCCAACGACCAGCATGACCGCGGCGGTGAAAGCGGCCGTTGGCTTTTATGGTCTGCCGGCGCTGCTTTTGGGCCTGATCCTCGCGTGGATCTGGGCTGCGCTGCTCGCCTTGTTTGGCCCGGCGCTACTCGCCCGCGCGGCTAGGGCGTGTCGCGATGAAGGCACAGATGATCACCTGACCGCGCTTCTGCTTTCGACATGGGGTGTTTTGCTGCTGGATGCGATCGTGCTGTACGGCTTTCTGCGCGGAGCCGCGTTCGAGATGCAGAACCGTCGCAACGGCGCGCTGTCCGCCGCCTTGGTGGCTGCGTTCGCACTGCCTGCGCTTTCGCTGTTCGGCTTTCCGCTGTACCGCATCGCGCAACGACTGCTGCTGGTGTTGCCGCGACCACGCCTGCTGTGGACGCTGGGCCTGTGTACGCTGGGCGCCGTCGGTGTCGTCGCGGCCGCAGTGCTGTCGGTGGACTGGCGGATCCTGCACTTTGGGCCGTGGAAGGCGCTCTTTGCGATGCTGTTCTTGGCGACGCTGTTTCTGATTGGGTTGGGACGACCTGGCAGCGGCAGTGCGCGTCGTGTCACGCGGGATGCGGCGGCGATCTGCATGCTGTTCCTGTTGGTGATGAGTTCGCTTGTGCAGACGCTGCGAGGCTTCGGTGATGAGCCGCGAGCGCGAGCGCTGATCGCCGAAGAGACGGCGGGCGCCCGCCTGTTCTTTAAGCGCTGGCAGGCTGTCTATGACCGCGACGGCGATGGCTATGCCGCGCGCTTGGGCGGGGGGGACTGCAACGATGACGATCCCGAGGTTCATCCCGGCGCTGAAGACGAGCCCGGCAACGGTCGCGATGAAGACTGCGATGGCCAAGATGCGCCGCTGCCAGTGCCCGAGCCTGCTGCAGCGAAAACGCCTGTCGAGCCTGCGCCCGAGCCGCCTGCGAAGTCAGTCCACGACACAAAGCCTGCACGCTTTGCGGGCAACTGGCTTTTCATCACCATCGACACCCTGCGCGCCGATCGCATCAAGCCCGAGATCGCACCGGTCTTGGCCGAGCTTGCCGGTCGCAGCACGCACTTCACACAGGTGTATGCCCAGGCGCCGAACACGCCGCGCAGCTTTCCTTCGTTTCTGACCTCGCGCTTGCCTTCCGAAGTTCACTTCGTCAAGCAGTCGCTCAACTTTTCGCCGCTCACAGGCAAAGACGCGACGCTGTTTTCCGCGCTCGCGCAGGCTGGCGTGCAGCCCGTGGGAGTGTTCTCGCACTTCTATCTAGAGACCAAGACCAATCTCGGCGCGGGCTTTGTCGAGTGGCAGAACCCGACGGCGCGGAACCTGAAGGACTCGAACAGCGACATCGCGGCACCGCGCATCACGCAGGCCGTGATCGACACGCTCAAGCGCTTGGCGCAGGCACAGAAGAACACGCCCAACGCGCCGCGCTTTGCGCTGTGGACGCACCTGTTTGATCCGCACAGCACGTACATGGATCACCCCGAGTACCCGGTGCCCAAGGGCTGGAAGTTCTTGGAAGCGCGCTACGACGGCGAGGTGAAGTACACCGATAAGCATGTCGGGCTGATCCTGCAGGCGCTACGTGATGCCGGGCTTGCAGACAACACCGCGGTTGTGATCTTCGCCGATCACGGTGAGGCCTTTGGCGAGCACAAGCTCGGCGGAGAGCCGCTCTATTTCCACGGCGAGTCGCTGTACAACGAGGTGCTGCGTGTGCCGCTGGTTATCCATGTGCCGGGCCAAGCGCCCCACCTGATCAGTGAGCGCGCCAGCCTGATCGACTTGGCTCCGACGGTCTTAGAGCTTGCCGGGGTCCCGCTGCCGCCGGGTTTCCGCGGTCGATCGCTGGCGCCGCTGGTCCTGGGCGAGCCGCTTTCGGGCAGCGCTCCTCGGCCGCCGGTAGTGGCCGAGATGCTGCCGTGTACCGCGTGGCCCAAGAACGAGCGCGCGATCATCGACACGCTCGACGGCGTCGAGTACGCGCTGTACGCCAAGTTCACCGACAACCTGAACGAGCTTTACAACCTGAAGGACGATCCGACGCAGCAGAAGAATCTGGCCCTGGCCGAGCCGGCCAAGGTGCGCGAGCTTCTGCGTCGTCACGCCGAGTACGTGCGCCAGAAAAAATAAGCGCATAGCTGGTTATTGGCAGAGTGCGGTATGACGGGCCGCATGAAGCGGATGACGCAAGCCCAAGGCGTGTACTCGTGGCGGTCTGTCGTTTCCTTTTTGTCGCTGGGCGCGCTGCTGCTTTCCTGCGCGGCGCCGCGCGATCGCGTCAACGACACCGAAGGGGAAGGCAAGCCCGTCGTTGACATGAGCCTGCCACGCGAGGATCTACCGTCGTGCGTGGGGCTCGGCTGCTTCGTCGCCAACTGTCCCGTGGGGCAGGACACGACGGTGGTGGGCAAGGTCACGGCCCCAAATGGGGTCGACCCGATTCGCGAGGCCTTGGTCTATGTGCCATCGGGAGGATTTCCCGAAGAATTCCCGCCCAAGGTCGCGTGCGAGACCTGCAACGCAGCGATGGGCGGCACACCCGTGACGGCGGTGTCGACCGAAGTCGATGGCTCGTTTTCGCTGCGCCGCGTGCCGGTGACGACGTCGACGCCGATCGTGATCCAAAAAGGGCGCTGGCGAAAGGTCGTCTATCTGAACGTGGGCCGCTGCGAGACGCAGGGCATCACCGCCGAGCAAGGTCGCCTGCCCAAGGATCGCTTCGAAGGCTCGCTGCCCAAGATGGCGCTGGCCACCGGGCAGTGGGACGCCATCGAGTGCGTGCTGCGGCGCATTGGTATCGCGGAGAGCGAATTCGGCTCGCCCTCGACGGCGGGTAGCGTTCACATCTATGACAATGATGCGAGCGGCACGGCGGTCGCGCCGGGCGGGGTCAACGTCGGCACGCTGCTGCGCGATCTCAACCGCATGCTCGACTATCACATCCTGTTTCTGAACTGCTCGGACGTCGCGTATGCGCGGTCGCTGCTTTCGGATCCGCTGGTGAAAAAGAACCTGGCCGAATACGCCGCACGCGGCGGGCGCATGTACGTCACCGATTACTCGTACAACTTCATCCAGCAGATACCTGAGTTTGCGCCGTTTATCTGCTTTAACGACGACAAGCCGTGTACCGATACGTCGCCGCATGGCTTTCATGCCGCGACGGGCCTCGGCAAAGTCGGGACGCAGAGCCTATTTTATGCCGATGTCGAGGCGACGCACTCGGGGGGGAAAGCGCTTTCGACTTGGCTGACCTATCTGCCAAACCCAATTCGCGGTGGCAAGGTGCGCATCGAAGACTCGATCGCGAGCTATGTCCTCATTCGCCAGATGGCGCAGGATCTGAACAAGCATCCGTCGACGGTGTGGCTGACGGCGGATCTGAACAGCCAGCGGCGGCCGGTGACCGTGACCTTTGACTATCCGGCGGGACCTGCGGCCTGCGGGCGCGTGCTGTTTAGCACCTATCACACGCGCCATCACGCCTCGTCGATGACGACCTTCCCCAATTACTGCCCCGGCGGACAGATGCTGCCGCAAGAAAATGTGCTGGAGTTCTTGGTCTTTGAACTAGGCGCCTGCATCCAGCCCCCTGGTTAGTAAGGGCGCGCTCTATGCCGCGATGCGTGGAGAGAGTGCGATAGATCGATGGATATCGATCTATCTATGTTGATGTGTATTGATTAATGTCGTTGGAATATTGATTAGTGCTTCCAGTGGCCTTTGCCGCCAAAGTGACCCCAGCCGCGGCCCCCTTTCCAGCCCTTGCCTTTGCCGTGACCGCGGATGATGACCGGGGCGGGAGCGCCGATGACCACCGTCGGATGCGCCGGAGCCACAATCACCGCCGGAACCGGCGGGGCGACGACGACGGCCGGGGCAGCGGGCGCGACGACGACGGGCGGAGCCGCGGGGGCAACGACGACCGGCGGGGCTGGCGCCGCGACCACCGTGGGAGCCGGCGGCGCAACCCACACCACACCGGGCCACTCAGGCGGCGGCACGACGGTCACCCTGGGGCGCAGCGCGACAAAGGGTCGGTATTCGACCTCGGTCGCTTGCTCGATCTGTGGCCGCACGGCAGCGACGGGAGGCGGGATGGGCCCCACATAGAACACGACGTCGTCTTTGACTTTGTAGCCAGGGCCGTTGGGCTGCGGATAGTCGTGGTAATGCGGGCCTTTTAGGAAGCAGAACGTCGGCGCCGCAGCGACGGGGATGGGCTCGGAAACAGCAGGAGGCGGCACCGGGTGGTGACCATAGAACACGGTCTTTTGCCCCTCATAGCCGAAGGGCACTGGATCGCCGGTAAAGACGTAGCTATCGCCCACCTGCTGATACAGATTGGGCCGATCCGGGCCGTAGTTGTGACTGTGCGGCACGTCGAGATAGCAGTAGCCGGCGTTGGCGCGTCCGGCCAGCGGGTGTGGTCCCATGAAGCGCGACTTGCCACGAGCGGCTGGCGGGGGCGCTTGACCCGGCGGAGCAGCCTGCGAGGCGTTGAGGCTCAGCGAGCCGACCAGCAAGGCGGATGTGAGCAGAATGCCTGGCGTCTTGCGCATCGTGTTGCCTCTCGGGAGGGATTGCTTGCGTCCTGTGGCGGTGCTGTGTGTAGCGGTTTCCCGTCGGTGGTTACCCAACACTGCATCCAAACAGCACGGATGCACGCACCCTCGTCCACTTTACCTTTGTCGGTCGCTCGGGCCTAGCAGAAGTTCACGTGGCGCGGGTAAGCCGCCGCGTCATCACGGGCTTTGGCAAGGCCGCGCGTCCGATAAGGGGGGACCTGCAATGCCTGCGGACGGCTGTGCCCTGGGTTTCGTACAATGACGACGATGCCTCCCATCGTCTTTTGCGAGCGTCGGCTCATGCAGCTTCTGTGGAGCATAACCGCGACAGTGGCCATGCTGGGGCTTGTCGCCGAGCTTGCGCATTACCTGCGGCCCTCGCTGCAGACCGTCTTGATTCCGCTGTTCTCGCTGAGCATCGAAGGCAACTTCCCGACGTGGTACGCCGCCAGTCTGCTTCTGTGCTGTGGCCTGCTGCTGCTGCTGATTGCCGCGTCGGTGCGGCAGACTGGCGCGGGCTTCGCACGGCGCTGGCAGTTCTTGGGCTGCGTCTTTTTGTTCATGTCGCTCGATGAAGCGATCGAGATCCACGAAAACCTCGGGCGCCTGTTCGACTTGGCCGGCGTGCTGCATGGCGTCTTGTTCTTTAGCTGGGTCGTGCCGGCGTCGTTTTTCGTTCTGTTGATGGGCCTTTTGTATCTGCCGTTTCTGCTGCACCTGTCTGCCTCGACGCGGCGGCGCGTTGTTCTGGCTGGCTCGCTGTACGTCGGCGGTGCGCTCTTGCTTGAGCTTCCGCTGGGCGCCTGGGCCGCGCGGCACGGCCACGACAACCTGACGTATGCCCTGATCGACTGGGTCGAAGAGACGCTTGAGCTACTGGGGGCGACGCTGTTTCTGCTGTCGCTCGTCCGTTACCTGCGCGAGACGTTTGGGCCGCTTCAGCTCAGCCAGGCGGATGCCGCATGAGCGAGTCGCGCCGATCGCCGTATCTGGTCAGCGCCGCGTACGACTGGGCGTTCTTCTTGTTGCCGCCTCTGGTGTCGCTGCTTTTGGGTATCGTGCTGTCGCGGACGCCGCTTGCTCAGCAGCGCTTTTGGGTCGGCCAGCACGAGCAGACAGGGACGCGCTTTGCCGTCGGCATCTTGATCCATGCTCACTTGGTCGCGGCGCTTCTGCGCAGCCATGGCAACCCCGCGATTCGTCGTCTGCATCCGCTGCGTTTCTTTGTCGTGCCCATCGTCCTCTTTTTGGCGATTCGATCCTCGGCCTGGATTGCCCTGACCTCGACCGTCGTCGCCGTCTTTTGGGACGTCTGGCACTCGGGAGCACAGACCTTCGGCTTCGGTCGCATCTATGATCGCAACGTCGGCAATCCGCCACAGATCGGCCGTCGCCTCGACTATTGGCTGAATCACGTGCTGTATGCGGGACCGATTCTCGGCGGCGTGACGCTGATCGATCACCTGGCGCAGCTCGACGGATATCAAGAGCTGGGCACGCTCCTTTTTGTCAACGTGCCCGTCTATGCCGTGAGCTTCCGACGTGTGCTTTCGATCTCGGTCCTTGTCGTCGGCACGCTGTTCTTGCTCGTCTACGTTGCCTGCTATGTGCGCCTGTGGCGAAAGGGCTACCGTGTGTCGCCGCTTAAGGTGTTTCTGTTTACGACGACGGGCGCCTGCTCGGTATACACCTGGGGACTGAACAGCTGGGGCGAAGCGTTCTTCATCATGAACCTGTTCCACGCGGTGCAGTATCTGGCGCTGGTCTGGGTGACCGAGGGGCGCTCTCTGGCGGCGCGCCTGGGGCCGCTTGGGCGTCATCGCGTCGTCGCGTGGACGCTGTATGTGCTCGTGCTTCTGCTCTATGGCTTGGGAGCCGAGATCGTCGACCTCAAGCACGAGACGCTGTGGTCGATCACCATGGTCGTGTCACTGCTGCACTTCTGGTACGACGGCTTCATTTGGTCCGTGGTCAAAAAGCAGATCTAGAAGCGCGTCCATGCGTGCGGGATCCGTCACGATTTGGCGTTTGTTAGTATCCGCGCATGAACACAGCAGCGGTTTTGCGGACGCGGTCGTTTCCCGTGGGCAGGGGATTGCTGGGGGCCATGAAGTGGCTGACGGGGGGGGCTTCGCTTGGGCTTCTTGCGTCGGCATGGGCACAAGGCACGCCGTCGCCGCGCAGCGATGGCAAGCGCGGCACACTGCAGACCGCCATGCGCGCAGCCACACGCGATGCGGTCGCTCGACAGCCGGCCCAGACCGCGCCCACGGGCGGCGACGAGGCATCGGCCCGCTCTGCTGCGACGGCGGCACCTGAGCCGCGAGCCGGCGAGCTGGACGCCGACACCCTGGCTGAGCTGCGCGAGTGCCAGACGACGATCGTGCCCGGCCAGCCCGTCGTCGCAGACAGCGGCAGTCGACCGGCGCTGGTCGTCGGGCGCCGTCGCGTGCTCGATCGCGTGCGCGGGTATATGTGCATTCCGTCGTATGCCATTAGCAAAAAGCCAGTAACCCAAGCGCAGTACGAATCAGTCGTCGGCGTGCGGCCACATGGTGCCGACTTTGCGCCGGATCGTCCGGTGTTTGTTTCGTTTATCCAAGCGGCTCACTATTGCAATACCGTATCGTTGAAAGAGAAACGGACGCCCTGTTATGAAGTACGCGTGGACAAGAACGGCAAAAAGACCGTGGCGTGGCCGAATCGCAACGCCTGCAGCGGCTATCGCCTGCCCGCCATCGAGGAAGCGGCGGCGTACGAGCGCGGCACGGACAGCGAGTGGACTTGGGCCGGCAGCACACTGCAGTTGTGGCAGCAGCTAGACGCGCGCAGCGACGCGCCCCGCGGCTTCTATCTGGCCCGCAACGCCGACACATCTGCGACCAGCCCAGCCAGCCCCAAGCGCCACAGCAGACACTAAATCCCGTAATTTGAATTGATATTTAATTGATAAATAGTGAAATTCGCTATCGAAATAATAAGAATTTAATGGCCTTTAACCCGCGGACCTAACAGGGCTTCGACTCGGCGCAGCATTTGATCGCGCAGCGCTTGGGTCTTGGCTTCCAGGTTTAGCCGCAGGACGGGCTCGGTATTGCTGGGCCGGACGTTGCACCACCAGTCGCTGTAGCGCAGCGTGACGCCGTCTAGCTCGGCGAGCTCGGCATCGGCAAAGGCCTGCTTTAGCGTGGCGATGCAGCGGTCTTTGTCCGCCACCGAAAAGTTCAGCTCGCCCGTCGCAAAATAGCGATTGTACGGCGCAAGAATCTGCGACACCGGCTGGCCGCGTCGGCTGAGCAGCGACAGCACGTGCAGCATCGCAAGCTCGGCGTTGTCGGTGAAGAAAGCGTCGCGGAAATAGAAGTGCCCCGATAGCTCGCCGGCAAACACCGCGTCGGTCTTGCGCATGGCCTGCTTGATGAAGCTGTGGCCGACACGGCTCTCAAGCGGAGTGCCGCCTTGGCGCAGGATCTCGTCGCGAACGATCCAGCTACTGCGCAGGTCATAGATGATCGTGCTGCCCGGATCGCGCTCCAGGAACTCACCCGCGAGCAGCGCCGTGATGCGATCGCTGGCGACGATCTCGCCCTGCTCATCGACAAACATCACGCGATCACCGTCGCCGTCGAAGGCGATGCCCAGATCGGCGCGGTGCGCGTGTACCGCGGCCTGCAGATCGCGCATGTTGCTTGGGTCAAGCGGGTTCGGCTCGTGGTTGGGGAAGCGGCCATCGGGCTCGAAGAAAAGCGGCACGACGCGGCAGGGCAGGGCGGCAAACAGCGACGGCAGAAGCTCGCCCATCATGCCGTTGCCGGTGTCGATGGCCAGCGTGAAGGGGCGCAGGTCTTTTTCATGCCCAGAAAGGCCGGTCCGATCGAACAGCCAGCGCTGATAGTCGGCGACGATGCTTTTCCGCGTGACCGCACCGGGTGTGGCGGCGCGTGGCAGCGGCACCGTTCCCGTCGCCCAGCGCTCGATATCGGCAATGCCCGTGTCATAGCTGACGGGACGGGCACCGGGGCCGCTGATCTTGCAGCCGTTATAGCGCGCGGGGTTGTGGCTGGCGGTGATCATGATGCCGCCGTCCGCCGAAAAGGCGTTCACCGCCCAGTAGCACATCGGCGTCGAGCAGCGCCCGACGTCGATGACCTCGCAGCCAGCGGCCGAGACGGCATCGATCATCGCATCGCGCAGCGTCTCGCCGGATTCGCGCATGTCGCGACCGATGACCAAGCGCTTGGCTTTGAGGACTTCAACCGTCGCTGCCGCGATACGTGCGGCCAGCGGGGCTGCGATCTGATCAGGATAGGTGCCGCGAATGTCGTACGCCTTGAAGATGCCAGCCATGAGAGTCCGTCGACCAGGCGTGCTGGTCAGATGCTGCGAGGTGGTCTGTGGGAAACAGAAGAAACAGGAAGGAACGGCGCTGCGTCGGCTACTTGGCGGGCGGAGCCGGCTGCTTGTTCTTTTGGTATTCCTTCATGATGCGCTCTTGAATGCGCTTCTGCTCGACGCTGGGCAGGGCGCGCTTGCCGACCACTTCATCGATGACGCCCTCGTTGGGATCGCTTGTGCTGTCGCCTTGCGTGATGGAGTCGACGACGTGGACGTTGGTGCGGCGCACGCGCGGCGGGCTGTTGGTGGCGCGCTCTTTTTCGATCGTTTCCATCGAGGACTTCTGCAAAAGCGCCAAGCAGAAGTTGCCGTAAAAGCCGGTCTGATCGATGGCGCGCAGCACATAGTCGCTCTGCGACGGCCACTGGTAGTAATCAAGCGCCATCTCGTCGTCGGTCTGCTTCTTGGCGAAGCTCATCTCGGCCTTGCCATAGCGAATCTGCATGCCCTCGATGAACTCTTCAAACGACTTTCCGGCGAAGCGCTCCGAGTTGTAGGCAATGAACTGCTTGTACAGCTTCTCTTTCCAAAAGAAGAGGAAGCGGCGCTGGTCCTTTTCCCACATGACCAGCATCGACTCGCTGTTGCGATGACCGAACTCGCGGTCGACGATCGACACGTCCCAGCCGGTCTTTTGACCGTTGAAGCGAATGTACGAGTTGCGCATCTGCTCGATGGCTTCGCGCATCTCGCGACGGACCGCGTCCTGCTTCTCAGCCTCTTTTTCGTTTTCGATCTTGGGCTGGAACTTGGCGCGGATCTCCGTCTCGATAAGGCCCATGGCTTCCTCTGGGCTCATCCCCCACTTGAACTTTCCGCCTAGCTCGACGTAGGAGCGCGAGTTGCCCGAGGACTCCTTTGGCGCGGCCGCCGGCTTTGCGGCTCCCTTCTTTTGCGCCGTGGCGAAGCCTGCTCCCAAGATCAGCGCGGCGCTCGCAGAGACCGTCACCAGGTGGCGGGCCAGGGGCTGAAATAGACGATTGCGCGTAAACATCGTGGTTCGCTCTCCTAATTGACCATGCCGAACAGGCGGACTGGACGAGCTTGCCGCACAAGTCCGCTCACGTTTGAACTATCACAGACGAGACCTCGCCGCTACAGCGTCCTTTGTTCGGCCAATCTCTCGACGCAGAGTGGTGCGCGCGGCGCCAGTGGACCGTTGGTTTGTTGGGTCTGCATGTCTAAAGACGCAGTGCAAAGAACGAACATTCTCAAGGTCCGATCCGGGTAAAATTGACACCTCATCGCGCGTTCCCAAAATGGTGTCTCTCATGAAGTGGCTGTGGCTTCCGTCGACGTTTTGCGTGCTGCTGATGTTTGGTGGCTGCAAGCCGAACTATCCGAACTGCAATGGCGACAAGGACTGCCCCGGCTTTGCCGCCGGCAAAGAGTTCTGTGTCGATACCAAGTGCCAGCAGTGCCGCCCCGACCACGATGACTGTGGCGCCGGCAAGAGCTGCAGCAGCGGTCGCTGCGAGGCCATCCCAGGGTACTGCGCCCGCAATGCCGACTGTCCGAGCGGCCTGTGCGAAAAGAATCGCTGCGCCGCTTGTACCCTCGACAAGCACTGTCCTGGGGGCACGGTGTGCAGCGCTGGGAAGTGCCAGACCGACAAGCGCAAGCCGTGCAAGGTCAACGACGACTGCGCCGAGACGGAAGACTGCGTCAATGGTCGCTGTTCTCCCGTCGGGGGCAATCGCTATGCGGCGCAGGGCCCTGGATCCTGCTCGCTTGAGACGGTGCGCTTTGGCTACAACGAGTTTGAGCTAAACCCGCAAATCACCAGCGTCGTCGATCGCAATGCCGACTGCGTCAAGAAGAACAACGGCCGCCCCGTGCGCTTGATCGGCCGAACCGATCCGCGTGGCACACCGGAATACAACCTGGCCTTGTCCGACAAGCGTGCTCAGGCGGTGAAGCGGCGCATGGTGGCCTTGGGTCTTGCCGAAGACAAAGTGGTCCCCATCCCGCGCGGCGAGACCGAGGCCATCGGCACCGACGAAGGCAGCTGGGAACAAGATCGCCGCGTCGATACGGAGTGGCGATGAAGATGCGTGCCGTTTGTTCTGCCGTGGCCTGGGTGAGCCTGTCGCTGAGCGTGCTTCCCGCGTGTTCCTATGTGACGCAGGAAGAAGGCCAGCGTATGCAGCAGCAGATCACGCAGCTTCAGATGCTGTCGCAGCAGTCGAGCCAGCAGGTGGCGGAAAAGCTGCAGCGGCAGAGCGAGGAGCTGAACCGCCTCCTCGACGAAGCGCGGCGGCTGACGTCGAGCTTGGCCGACTCGGCGCAGAAGACCAACCAGCTGACCGCGGATCAGCTGGTGCTGCAGGGCAAGATCGAAGAGCTACAGCGCAGCGTCGATGCGCTGCAGAAGCAGTTCAACGACTATCGCGCTGCGTCGGACACCAAGCTGGAACAGCTCGGCAATACCGTCGCGACCGTCAAGAATCCGCCTCTGCCCGAGACCCCCGATGCCCTGTTTGCCGAGGCGCAGAAGAAGCTAGAAGCGCGCCAGTACAACGATGCGCGGCGCATGTATGACGCCTTCATCAACCGCTTCCCGACGGATGCCCGAGCCGCCAAGGCGCAGGTAGCCATCGGCGACTCGTACTTCCAAGAAGCCAAGTACGCCAACGCCATCATCGCGTTTCGCAAGGTCATCGATCAGCATCCGAAGTCGGAAGAGGTCGAGTCGGCGATGTTCAAGGCGGGTCAGGCGCTGTTTCTGATCAAGCGCTGCAGTGAAGCCAAGATCTATTTCCAAGAGCTCTTGCGCGTGTATCCCAAGACGCGCTTGAAGAATGACGCCAACGAGCAGATCAAGGAAATTGCTCGCCAGAGCAAGAACCGAGCGGCGTGTGAGTCCTAGCACGCGACTGCTCGGCTTCCTGTGCGGCCTGATCGGGCTGGGCTGCGTCGGCTGTCAGAAGCAGCCAGAGCGCAGCAGCGCGGCGGCTGCTCAGGTCCACGCTGCTGCGTCGGCAAGCAAGGACGCGGCAGCAAGCGATCGACCCAGCCAGCCAGTGCCCCCGGAACCAGCGCCCGCTCGCGAGCCCTTCGTCGATCCGCTGGGCGCTGCCACGCTGGAGCTAAGCGGCGCGGTCGTCTTTCCGCCCGGTGCGCCACCGCCGGGGCGCGTGTTTGTCCTGGTCAGTCCGGGCGACTGCCTGGATGCCGCAACGACGCCGCTGCGGCGCATGCCTGCGACGGAAGATGGCGCGTTCATCCTGCACGCGCTGGCCACCCCTGGAAGCGAGCTAACCGTGTGCGCCTTCGTGCAGGCGGGGTCTTCGGATGTGAGTCCAGCGCTGTTCTATGGCCAGTCTGCGACCCGCATTCGCGTCGAAAAGACCGACGATCTGGTGCTGCGTGATCTGCAGGTGCCGCTGCGAGCCGGGCCGCCACGACGCTTTGCCGCCGCACCCAAGAGCAGCAAGCGCTAACCGCCAATCGCATCCAATGATTAATTAAGTAAAATTATCAAAATAATTTAATCATCACATCCGGTTACATTGATTATTAGTTGTGCGGGCAGTTCGCCTCCGATGGCAGGGTTTCGCGGCCCTGGATCCAGGCCGCGTCCTCGCGTTGGGCGGTGATGGTTGGCGCTATTCCGGCTCCATCGTGCAGAGCAAGGGGAACTCTGCTTCGCGCGCTAGCTCCATCACGTTTCGCACCTTGGTCTCGGCGATCTCTGCGGTAAAGACTCCGGCCACGCCGACGCCATGGTTGTGAATGTGCAGCATGATGCGCGTCGCCGAGCTTTCCGAGTGATGGAAGACGGTCTGCAAGATCGCCACGACGAACTCCATCGATGTGTAGTCGTCGTTGTGCAAGAGCACCTTGTACATCTGTGGCGGCTTCAGCCGGGTCGACGGTTTCTTGTCGAGGACAACGTTGGTGTCGTCCTTATGCGGGCGCTCGCGAGCCATGGTGACTCGCTTACTAATACCGCATTCCGGCCTGGCGATGGGCGCCTCATTGCGCGGGGCGGCGGGTTGGCGCAAGCCGGCGGGCGCAAGGCGAAAAAAACCGGTGGCGCTGCACTTTGGGGATTCCACGCCGCTGGCTGCGCGGGACAGACTGTGCGGCAACGACGGCACGTCGTCCGACGTGGCGAAAACGCACGGAGGTTTCCATGGCCGCAGAGCACAAGTCTTGGACTCTTGTATCGCAGCTTCGCACCTTGGCCCTTGGCCTCTTGAGCGCCGTGCTCGTGGCCTGCTCGCCGCCGGAGCCGCCTCCTTCTGACGAGCTACCCGGCTTGCCGCCTGGGCGTCCACCGGCCGCCGCGCCCCCGGCAAACAGCGTCGGTGGATTTGAAATCGAAGTGCCCGCGCTGACCCTGCAGCCGGGCGAAGAAAAAGAGGTCTGCTTCGCGCTGCCGCTTGTGCTCGTGGGGCCCAGCCGCATGGTCAGCGCAGGCGTGGTCACCACGGGGCCGGGTCTGCACCATGGCAACATCACGACGCGTAGCAAAACAGGCGAAGGCGTGCGTCCGTGCAGCCCTGGCAGCGCCGCCGACTTGGCGCTTGAGATCGCAGCGGGCGGCAGCGTGTTGTTTGCTTCGTCGACCCAGATCCAGGGCAGTGAGTGGCAGAGCTTCCCCGCTGGCTATGCATTTCGTGTCGGTGAAGAACAAGAGATCGTCGCCCGCATGCACTATCTAAACGCCAGCGCGCGACCGCTTGTGATCGCGCCGCGCTATCAGTGGTTCACCATCGCGCCCAAAGATGTGCAGACCGAGCTAGGTCCCTTTGCCTGGACGTATTTCAAGTTTCATATTCCGCCGCGCAGCAAGTTCACCGCGCAGGCCGACTGCCCGCTTCAGCGACCGATGCACTTGGTGCAAATCCTGCCGCACATGCATGCGCTGGGACGGCGCTATACGCTGAGTTTTCTTGGGGGGCCGCGCGCTGGGCAGGCGATCTTGGATCTGATGGACTACGGCGCACGCGGCGAGACGGATATTCGCCAGTTCCTGCCCGCCGTCGAGCTTACGCAAGGCGGCCAGGGCGACGGCATTCGCTTTGCGTGTAGCTGGGAGAACACCTTCGACAAGGTCATTGAGTTTGGCGTCGGCGACAATGAGATGTGCATCGCGTTTGGCTATGCCTATCCGCCCGCACACGCGGCATCGGCGGGTGCCAGCGAGGACGTCGACTGCCTGCCGATCTTGCCGCCAATGCGCCCATGATCGGTTCATCGCGTAGACGAAACCCACCGCTAGCAAGCTCGGCCCGTCACAGCGGTCGGAGCCAGCGTTGAGCGAGCGGGCGTCTCGTTTCGGACCCAGCGCTGGTACGCGGGTCGAGGATGCCGCGCTGCTTTGCGGGCGGGGGCAGTTCGCTGATGACCTTGGGTGCAAGCCGGGCACGTTGCACGCGGCGATCCTGCGATCCAGCCACGCACACGCTCGCCTGCGCGGTGTCGATGTCTCGGCCGCCGAGCGGGCCGTAGGTGTGCGCGCCGTTCTGACCGCAGACGACGTAACGCGCTGGTCACGACCGCTTCTGGCGGCGCTGCGCGTACCGGTTCTGCAGCCGGTGCTCGCCAAAGACGCAGTGCATTACGTCGGCGAGCCGCTTGCCGTGGTCCTGGCCGAGAATCGCTATCTGGCAGAGGACGCGCTCGAAGCCATCCGTGTTGAGTACGAGCCACTGCCGCCCGTGCTCGATATCGCCCAGGCCCTAACGCTCGACGGGCCGCGCGCTCATGCGGATCTGGCACAAAACATCGTCAGCGATCGCTCGTACTGCTATGGCGATCCCGACGCAGCGTTAGCTGCGGCTTCGCATCGCGTGCGTTTGCAGATCGCGTATCCCCGCAACACCGCCACGCCCCTTGAATGCGGAGTGGTCGTGGCGGAGCATTTTCCCGACGGAAATGGCGGGCACGGGGCCTATGAAGTGATGTCCAACTTCACGGGGCCGATGTCGCTGCATGCCGTGATGGCCATGGCGCTGCAGGTGCCCGAAAGCCATCTGCGGCTGCGCTTTCCGCGCGATGTCGGTGGCAGCTTTGGCACCAAGCAGAGCCTGTTTTCTGCCATCGTGCTTTTGTGCTTGGCGGCGCGCAAAGCCGGTGCGCCGGTCAAGTGGGTTGAAGATCGTCGCGAGCACATGACAGCGGCCACTTCGGCCACGGCGCGCCGGAGCCACATCGAAGCTGCGGTGCAAGACGATGGCCGCATTGCAGCGCTTTCGTTCGATCAGATCGACGATGTCGGCGCGTACCTGCGTGCGCCCGAGCCCGCGACGTTTTATCGCATGCACGGCTGCTTGACGGGCGCGTACGCCATCCAGCACCTGCGCGTGCGCAATCGTGTGGTCTTGACCAACAAGACACCGACGGGGCTCGTGCGTGGCTTTGGTGGGCCGCAGGTCTACTTCGCGCTAGAGCGCCTGGTGCAGCGCATCGCCGTACAGTTGGGCTTGGATCCTCTCGATGTCTATCGTCGCAACTTCATTGCCAAGGATGCCTTTCCATATCGCGCTGCGGCGGGGGCTCTGATCGACTCAGGCGACTATGCGGCGACTCTTGCGGTGGCCTTGCAAGCCGCAGACATCACGGCCTTGCGGGATCGGCAGCGCCAGGCGCGCAGCGAAGGGCGTCTGTACGGCATCGGCTTTGCCGCCGTCGTCGAGCCTTCAATCTCAAACATGGGGTATGTGACCGCGGCGCTGACCGCAGAGCAGCGAGCGCACGCGGGCCCCAAGCAAGGCGCGCTCGCCGCCGCAACGGTGCAGATCGATCCGCTGGGCGGCATCACGGTGGGAATCGATTCCATGCCGGCTGGCCAAGGGCACCGCACCGTCTGTGCGCAGCGTGTGGCGGCGGTGTTCGGCTTGGCTCCAGGCGACATTGTCGTCAACAGCGAGCTCGATACACAAAAAGACGCGTGGTCGATCGCCGCGGGAAATTATTCGTGTCGATTCGCCGGGGCCGTCGCGGGAGCCGTGCAGATCGCGGCGCAGCGCTTGCGCGATCGCGTGGCTCAGCACTGCGCGGACCTGTTGGGCTGCGCGCCGCAGGATGTTGTCTTTGCCGCGGGTTCGCTACACGCTCGCGGCCAGCCTGAGCACATACTGCCGCTGGCGCGCGTGCTCAGCGGACCGCACTGGGCACCTGCGCTCTCGACGGAAGCGGGCCCTCCTCCGCTGCGCGAGACCGTGTTCTTCACACCCGAGACTCTGCATGCACCAAGCTCAGACGATCGCGTAAATGCCTCGGCGACCTATGGCTTTGTCTTCGATCTGTGTGCGCTGGAGATCGATCGCACCACGGGGCGCGTCTACATCGATCGCTATGTGACCGCGCATGATGCCGGTCGCCTGCTGCATCCGGCGCTCGCCGATGGCCAGGTCCGCGGTGGCTTCGCGCAAGCGCTGGGCGCAGCGCTCAGCGAAGAGCTTCGCTACGATGGCCAAGGCCGCTTCGCCTCGCAGACGCTGAGCGATTACCTGCTGCCGACGTGTCTGGATGTTCCCGCGCCGATCATCGTGCATACACAGACACCGTCGCCGTTTACGCCGCTCGGAGCCAAAGGCATCGGCGAAGGCAACAGCATGAGTACGCCGGTATGCATCGCCAACGCCGTGGCCGATGCGCTGTCCAGCCTGCCGCAGTCTGAGCACTGCCAGGATCTGCGCTTGCCTTTGACTCCGGCCACGGTGCTTGCGTTGGTCGCTGGTGGGCAAGGCCAGGCAGCCACAGGAACGGTCGCTGTACAGACGGGGAAGATACGATGAAGCCGGCCCCCTTCGAGTACGTGCGCATCGATCATCCAGACGAGCTTTCGGCGCTGCTGACCGAGCATGGACCCGAGGCCGCAGTCCTTGCCGGTGGCCAGTCGCTGATGCCGATTCTGAACCTGCGCCTACGACGACCGCGTGTGCTCCTGGACCTGTCGCGTTGTCGTGCGCTGCACGATCTGACACCGACTTCTGGGGGGCTGCAGATTGGCGCGGCCGTCACACAGGCCACGGTGCTGAGCTGGCCGCGGCTTGCGCACCAGGTGCCGCTGCTGGCGCTGGCGCTGCCACATGTTGGCAACCCGCAGATCCGCAGTCGCGGCACGCTGTGTGGATCGCTTGCGCACGCGCATCCGCAGGCCGAGCTACCGCTGTGTTTGGCAGCCCTCGACGGAGAGATCGTCTTGCGGTCACAGCGAGGCGAGCGCCGGATCGCTGCCGCAGACTTCTTCATCGCCGCGCAAAAGACAGCGTGCCGACCCGATGAATACATCGCGCAGGCTCACATTCCCTGCCAGTCGATCGATGAAGGATCGGCCTTTCTGGAAGTGGCGGTTCGCGTTACGGGGCAGGCGCAGGTGGCGTGTGCAGCCATCGCCGGGCCGCATCGCCTGCGACTTGCCGTGTTGGCCGGGCAAGCCACACCGCAGGTGCATGACTATCCTTTGTTGCCCGAAGCGGATCTGCGCGATCAGCTCGACATCATCGCGCGCTCGCTAGCGCTGTCTTGCGCTTCGGCCGACGACGATGCGTACCGACGGCAGTTGGTCGTGTCCTTGGGTTTGAATGCGCTAAAGCAAGCACAGCGTGCGCGGGATCGGCGAGCCGCCGTCGACGCACAGATCATGGAGCATCGGCGATGAAGCGCTGGAAGCAGAGCGAGCTTGTGCCCGTGCAGGTTGAACTCAACGGCGTGCAGCGGCGCGGCCTGTGTGAGCCGCGTGTGCTGCTGTCGGACTTCTTGCGTGACACGCTGGGTGCGACGGGCACCCACGTCGGCTGCGAGACCGGCGAGTGCGGTGCCTGCACCATCCGGGTCGATGGCGTGGCCCAGCGAAGCTGCCTGACCTTGGCTGTGCAAGCCGATGGTCGATGCATCGAAACCGTCGAGGGATTGGCGCAAGCAGATGGCAGCTTGTGCGAGCTGCAGCACGCGCTTCGTGAGCGCTTTGCGCTGCAGTGTGGCTTCTGCATTCCGGGTATTCTGATGACCTGTGCCGAGATGCTGAAGCGCCGTCCGCTGCCAGAAGACGAGCAGATCCCCGGCCTATTGGCGGGCCATCTGTGCCGCTGTACTGGCTATACCGATCTGTTGGCTGCGGTGAGACACACCGTCGCAGAAGTCCGTCGGAGAGAGGCCGCCCATCCAGCATCCGCGCCGTCCGTTGGAGTTCATGATGCTTGATCTCGGGCGCACGTTTCTTCAGAGCCTTGAGCGCAGCCCGCACTGCCTGGCCGTGATCGATGGCTCGCTGCGTCTTTCTTATTCCGAGTGGAGTCAGCATGTCTTTGCGCTGGCTGAGTCCTTGAGCGCACTCGGTCTGCGCCGCGGTGATCACGTGCTCGTGCTGCTGCAGAACCGCTGGGAGACCGCCACGCTGCACTGGGCTTGTCAGCTTGTCGGGGTGGTGATTACGCCGCTGAACTGGCGCGCCAAACCCGACGAGGTCGCGTACTGTCTGCAGGACTCGGAGTCCAAGGCGGTGGTATTTGAGCAGGTGAGTGCGCAGTCTGTGCTGGATGTCAGCACGACGGCTCAGCTTCCGCGGATCGCGGTGAGCACTGGGCTGCCTGCCACGTATCTGTTTTCCGATCTGCTCGCGAATCGTCAGGCCATACCGCGGCTTTGTGCAACGTCGGAAGACGTCTCGATCATGCTGTACACCTCGGGCACCACGGGGGCACCCAAGGGCGTTCCGCGTCGTCATCGCAGCGAGCGGGCGGCCGCCGTCGCGCACGTCGCCCAGAACCGCTATGCCCGCGGCGAGCGCTGCCTGGGAGCGATGCCGCTTTACCACACGATGGGTGTGCGCTCGCTTCTGTCGATGGCGCTGGTTGATGGCTGCTTTGTCTGCTTGCCGCGCTTTGATGCCGGACATGCGCTGTCGCTGATCGAGGACGAGCGGATTACTGCGCTGTACCTGGTGCCGACGCTGTATCACGATCTATTGGCGCATCCGCACTTCGCTTCCTCCAAGGTGGCGACCGCTTCAAAGCTGGGGTTTGCGGGGGCGCCGATGCATGAAGCACTGCTGCGGCGTGTACATGCCGCGTTTGCTCCCGAGCAGCTGATCAATCACTACGGAAGCTCCGAGATCTACACGTTTACCGTCGAGCCTAACGCCATCGCCAAGCCTGGAAGCGCAGGTCGGGCCGGCATTCATGCTCGCGTTCGCGTGGTGGCGCTCGACGGCGCAACGCCGAGTCAACCGGATCAGATCGTGGGCCCCAATGAGGAAGGGCAGATCATCGCTGAGCTTCTTGGGGATGAGGCCTTCGACGGCTATTGGAAGCGCCCGGATGCCGATGCCAAGAGCTTGCGCCAGGGCTGGTACTTCACGGGCGATACCGGCTATGTGGATGGCGATGGCGATCTGTTCGTTACGGGGCGTGTCGACGACATGATCATAAGCGGCGGCGAGAACATCTTCCCCGTCGAGATCGAGAGCATTTTGTCGACGCATTCGGCCGTTGAAGAGGTCGCCGTTGCAGGGCTGCGTGATGAGCGCTGGGGCCAGCGTGTCGCGGCCTTCATTCGTCGCCGATCGGATGTGTTTGTCGATGCGGCGGCTCTGGATGCGCACTGTCGGCAATCGCAGCTCAACAACTTCAAGCGCCCGCGCGAGTACATCTTTGTGCGCGAGATTCCGCGATCTCCCGTCGGAAAGCTTCTGCGTCGCAAGCTGGTAAGTGGGGACTATCAGCGCGACGAAGGGCTTGGCAGCCCAAGCGAGTCGTCGCGTAGTTGCTAGGCCGAGGCTATCCGCCAGACAGGCGCTTTTGCAGCTGGTCGATCGTGGCCTGCAGGGCCGTGCCCTTGCGCAGGCAGGGCCAGCAGTCATTTTGGCCACCGGGGCCGCAGCCCGTCGGTACCTGAAGCTGCTGCAGATAGTTCAGCGTGCGCAGATCGCCCTGTGTGGCCGCTCGGCGCAGCAGGTTTCGCTTGTCTTCGCAGCGTGCCGCACCGCGCAGATCCAACAAGATGATCGTCGGCTCAGTTGCCAACGCGCGGACGTTGCCTTTCTGCAAGCTGGCGAAGAACTTGCTGCGCCACGGCTCCATGGTCGTGCGATCGGCCAAGTCGCTTAGCGCCCCGACGCCGCGATCCCCCAAGCCGGTCTCAAGCATCGCAAGCGCAGCGTCGGCGGTCTCGGGCTGCAGCGCCGCTTCGGTGACCACTTGCAGCATCTGATCATCGCTGGCCATCGCCGGGTCCAAGCGCGACAGCGTCCCGATGGCGCGCAGGGCACCGGCATAGTTTTTTCGCTCGGCATGAGTCCGTGCCAGTGCGCGATAGATTCGCGAGTCCTGCGGATATCGCGTCGCCAGCTTCTCTAAGCTGCCGGCTCCATCCTTGAGCCCTTTTTCCATCTCAGAATCGCTGGCGAAGCCGGCCATGGCGCTGTTGCTTGGCGCATCGGATCCGCCGCTCATCATCACAAGCAATAGGATGATCACAGGCAGCGCGAGGACGGCAGCGACGATAAGGCTCAGCACTACCTGCGACATGTCGCGGTGTTTTTCGGGCAGCTTGCCGCGCACAAAGTCGAGCAGCTTGCCCCAGTAGATCGGCGCGTTTTCTTTCGTGAAGGCCCAGCCCTGCTGGCTCTTTTCGCGCAGCATCGGCCAGCCCTTGGCGCGCCACCAGCCCACGGCTTCGCCGCTGGCATCTTTGACGCGCTCGCCCAGCGTCGGGGGCGGCGCCGGAGTCAGCAGCGCAGGGTTGGGCGCGTTCTCGGGCTTGATCAGGCTCAGATCGACGACACTCGGCATGCGCAGCTTGGGAGGACCCGAGCCATCCGCTGCCTTGTCGCCACTTGCCTCTTTTCCACCTATTGCCGGTGCTGCCTCCGTTTCCCTCGTAGCGCTCGCGCTCAGCTCTTTCAGCGCTGCCGAGATGCTGCCCGCATTGCTGGGATCCGGGTTGGGGTCAAGTTTGGTCTCGGCATTGGTGAAGGCCGCAGCGCTCTTCTGCTCGTAGTCTTCTGGCGCCACCTTCGTCGGATGCTCGTTGCCCGCACCGCGACCGACGACCACGCTTCGTCCCGTCGATGTCGGGCTGGGCAGGCTCTGGCTGGGATCGTACTTGAGACCCTCCGCCGTGATCAGTGTGTCGAGCGCCTCCAGCAAGAGCTTCGCGCTCTGAATGCGGCTCTCGGGCTTCTTCTCAAGCAGGCGCATGACCAGCGCTTCCAGCGCAGGCGGGATCTTGATGTGCGGTGCGCGCTCTTTCATCGTCGGCACTTTGGCCACGACGTGCATGCGCAGAAGCGCCGCTGAGTCATCGCCATCAAATGGCAGAACGCCCGACAGCATCTCGTACAGCACGACGCCCAAGGCGTACAGATCGGTGCGGCCATCGACTTCGCCACCGGCTGCTTGCTCGGGCGCCATGTACGCAGGCGTGCCGAATACTGCGCCGTACCGCGTGAGGATCTCGCTGCGCCGCACGCCGTGATCACTTTCGCCGTCCAAGAGCGCGCTTACCGACAGCTTGGCCAGGCCAAAGTCCAGCACCTTGACGAAGTTGCCATCCCCGTCGCGCAGCACCAGCATGATGTTCTCGGGCTTCAAGTCTCGATGAATGATCCCAAGGCCGTGGGCGCGCAGAAGAGCACTCGCGATCTGCTTGGCGATGTGCAGCGCAGCGGGAGCCGGCAAGGGGCCATGATTCAGGCGGTCACGCAGGCTCTTGCCGTCGATGTATTCGAGCACCACGAACAGCGCACCATCGTCGGTGCGACCGCTGTCGGTAGCAGCGACGACGTTGGGGTGATCGATGTGGGCAGCGGCCAGGGCCTCGCGCTCGAAGCGCGCCACCATCTCGGGGTTGCGCATCATCTCGCGGTTTAGGACCTTCAGCGCCAGGCGCTTGCGGATGACGTTGTGCTCGACGAGAAACACGGCGCCCATGCCGCCCTCGCCGATGAGCTGCTGCACCTTGTAGCGGCCCGCGACCGTGGTGCCGATCAGCTTGCGCACGAGCTCTTGGGCGCCTTCACTCTCACCGGAGCTAGCAGGGAACGGGGGCGATCCAGGCGAATCGGGTAAGGGCATCGTAACTACGATACCGGATCTCCACTCTCGGTGAGGGAGCAATCTCCTAGGCCACGGGCATCGGGTTTGGACGGTCTGACCACACGCGAACCTATTGCACGGCGTAGATGCGGCGCTCCTGCGGATCGATCCCGAAATAGCGCGGTCGCTGGTCAAGCAGGTGCAAGGCGGCGCCATGGGCTGCCGTGCTGCTGCCGTCGGCAGGACGCTGATCGGCTTGCGCGTCCGCGGTGCGCAGCGCCTCGTATTCCGCGAAGCTCAAGCGCGTGCGCTCGCGCAGCGGGGCCAGCACGTCGAGGGCTAAGAGAAGCTCCGCAGCCTCGGGGCGGACACGGCCCGCAAAGAACTCGGCGGCGCAGCCCGAGCCATAGCTGAAGAGTCCAATGCGCTGCCCGGCAAGCTCGCCGGCTTGGTGGTGCAAAAGCGACAGCAGAGCCAGATACAGCGAGCCGGTATAGATGTTCCCCACCTGTGACGGCAGGCGCAGCGAGGGCTCGACCTCGTGCTGATAGCTGATCTCGGCGGCGGCTTCGTCGAGACCATCGATCTGGCAGCGTCGTCCATGCGCTTTACGTGCCATTTTTCCGTAGGGCACGTGGTAGCACGTGCGCAGTAAACGGTCGCTGCTCTCTTCCGTCGGTGGGTTTAAGGCGCGCCACTCAGCATAGGCGCCGGCCAGCGCATCCAGGTAGCACTGCACCGAAAAGTGCCCATCAACGAGCGCATCTTTGCGGTACAGCGGTCGCCAGAAGTCGTGGACGTTGGCGGAAAAGCAGCCGCTGCGACCGACCTCCAGATCCAGCAGACGCGGGTTTTCGCGGACGAGCATGGCGACGGCTCCTGCGCCCTGCGTGGGCTCGCCGGCAGAGTTCAGCGAATAGCGCGCGATGTCCGTGCAGACGATAAGCGCCGAGCGACCGCGCGCCGAGCCCGAGGCGATCCAGTCGAGCGCGTTCTGCAGGCCTGCTGTGCCGCCGAAGCAGGCATGCTTCGTCTCGAACACGCGGCAGGCGCTGGGCAGGCCCAGCAAGCCATGCAAGTACGATGCGATGGGCTTGGAGTGATCGACAGCCGTCTCGGTCCCGACGATGCAAAGGCCGATCTCATTAGCGCTGCGGCCTGCGCCGCGCAGCAGGCGGCGTGCTGCATCGGTGGCGAGCGTCACTGGATCCTCGTCGGGGGCAGCGACGGCCATCTGGGTCACGCCCAGGCCTTGTTCATACTTTGCCACCGGCACACCGCGTGCGGCGGCCAAGTCGGCAAGCGCAAGGTATCCGCGTGGCACGGCAAAGGCCATCGCATCGATGCCGATGCGTCGATCGCCCAGCCCAACGGAGTCAGCGGTAGACGCGGTTCCGGTATCGCAGCAAGCGGCACCACGATCAGGGCTGTACGGAAAAGAGGATTGCGGTTGGTTGGTCATGACCGAGCGGCTAGCGCAAGGCATGTGCCACTGCGACGCAGGTGCGCTGTGCCTCGGAAGCGACGAACCCATGGGGCGCGGCACGGCCCGAAGTGTGCGCTGTGCCTTGCGAACCCGCACGCTTTCGGGCGCGGTCGCACGCCGCGCGTCCCGCGAGCTTGCCTGCGCGATCCGCGTGATAGATTGCGCGCCATGTCTTCTTTGTTGGTCTTGGCTTCTGCTTCTCCGCGTCGCATCGCGATGCTGCAGAAAGCCGGTGTGCCTCATGCGGTCTATCCCGTCGAGATCGACGAGACGCCGCGCCCGTTCGAATCAGCTGAGGCGCTGGTCCTGCGCCTCAGCCAAGAAAAAGCCGACGCCGCCGCGCTGCGGGTGGCGCGCGATAGCGGCGGGGCCGAGTCGACCCCGATCCTGGCGGCCGATACCGTCGTCGTGGCGATGTCGGATGGACAGCCCAGTCTGCTCGGCAAACCACCACATGCTGGAGCCGCGCGGCAGATGATCACGCTCTTGTCGGGCGCAACGCATCGCGTGGTCAGCGGCTATCACCTGCGCATGCCTCAGAAGAGCGATGGTAGCGTTCCGCGTGTACAGCGCGCGGTGTCGACGGATGTCGATGTTCGCCTGCTGCTTCCCGAGGAAGTCGAGGGGTATCTGCGCAGCGAAGAGTGGCGAGGCAAAGCCGGCGGTTATGCGCTGCAGGGCCTGTTTTCCTGCTTCGTCACGGCGATTCGCGGCAGCTATGAAAACGTCGTGGGGCTGCCCTTGGCGGCGGTGCTTGAGGATCTGCGCTCGACCAACCTGCTTCCGGCGGGCTGGCCGGACTGGAAGCCACAGTGAGCGAGGTCGGTGAAGTGGCGGGCTCACAGGTCGACTGGTCGGCGCGGCTTGCGGTCACGCTGCCGATGCTGCGCTCGGGGATACAGCGCGCTTGTGAGCAGGCGGGTCGCTCGCTGGCCGGTGTGCGTCTGGTCGCGGTCAGCAAGCATCAGCCGACGGCGGCCATCGCGGCGGCACTGCGAGCCGGTCAGTGCGACTTCGGCGAGAACTACGCACAAGAGCTTCGCGACAAGAGCGCCGAGCTGAGTCGCGATGCAACGCTGGCCGCTGAACACGCGCGGCTGCGCTTTCACTTCATCGGGCCGCTTCAGCGCAACAAAGTGAACCTGATCGTCGGCCGCGTCGCGCTGGTACACACCGTCGACAGTGTTGCCTTGATCGAGGCGATTTCGGCGCGGGTCTTGCGCCTGCGGCAGGCGGCGAGCGATGAGGCGCAGGCGCAGCGCGTGCAGGACTGCTTGCTGCAGATCAACGTCGGGGATGAAGCGCAAAAAGCGGGCTGCAGCCCGGCGGAACTTCCGGTCTTGCTCGATGCGATCGCGCAGCAAGAAGGTCGGCTGCTCTGCCATGGACTGATGTGCATCCCGCCTGCCTGCAGCGATCCGCAGGCGGTGCGACCGTACTTTGCGCTTCTGCGCAGCCTGCGCGATCAGCAGGCCACGATCAGCAGGCCGTTTGTGAATCTGCGTGAGCTATCGATGGGGATGAGCCACGACTATGAGGTCGCGATCGCTGAAGGCGCAACGCTGATCCGCGTCGGCACCGCGCTGTTCGGTCCCCGCGCCTAGGCCCGCCCTGGACTTTTTCACGCGGCGCTAGCCGGGGCTGCGGCGCAGGCGGGGCAGGATCTTGACCAGGCGATCGCGAAGCTCGGAAGCGACGCGGTCTTGCATGGCAAAGATCTGCGCGCCACTTTTTCCCGGCGCGGTCAGCGTCAGGCTGTCGAGGATTTCGCCATTTTCGACGCGTGAAAAGCGCGCCACGATGCGCAGCTGATCGTCGATGCGGCTGAACGCGCCCTGCACCAGCACCTCGACGCCAAGAACGCGTCCGATGCGCGCCACCGTCGCGGAATCCATGTATTCGTCTTTGCCGCGCAGAAGCTCGGGCAGGTTCTGTTCGTCGAACTGGTTGCGTTCGAGCAGCACGATGCGATCCGGCGTGTCGCCGCGAAGCTCACCGAGCACCGTGGTCACTTGTTCCGCAATGCCTTCGACCAAGACATTCAAGCTGGGATCAGCGCCCAGGTTCTTGAACCGCAAGACGGCGATGCGCACTGGACCGGTGGCCGGCGGGCTCGGCGCTGTCGCTGCCTGCGGCGGTGGCGGCGGTGCGTCCGGTGGCGGTGGCGGTGGCGGCTTGGGCAGAGCGCGCGGCTTCTTGCGCAGGCCCAGCTGCGACAGGGAAAGAGGTACCGCCACGGCAGCTGCCAAGCCCAGGCCTGCGGCCACAAGCAGCGTGCGACGCTGGCGGGCGCGGCGCTCTGCTACGGCCAAGGGCACGTCGCTGGGCGCGGTGGCATCCAGGTTGTCAAGGACGCTGGCCGCAAGCTTGGCGACGTCGGCGCAGGTGGCGACGCGCAGCTCGCGCTCTTTGTGCGTCATGCGGGTCAGCAGATCGCGCAGCCCGGCGGATGCCGTCGGCACTTCGTTGCTGATGTCCGGCAGTGGCTCGCTGATCTGCTTCATGGCCACGCCGACCGCACTCTCGGACTGAAACGGCGGGTGCCCGGTCAAAAGGTGGTAAAGGACCAAGCCCAGTGAATAGATATCGGCGCGGGCATCCACGGGCTTTCCCGACAACACTTCGGGCGCCATGTAGTGCAGCGTGCCCAGCGCTTCGTTGGTCGCGGTCATGCCTTCGCTGACACCGCCGGCCACGCGCGCAACGCCGAAGTCGACGAGCTTCACCTGGCCCTTTTCATCGACCAGCATGTTGTGCGGCTTGACGTCGCGGTGAACGATGCCGACATCGTGTGCCGCCTGCAGACCGATGGCCGCCTGTCGGATCAGGTTCACGGCTTCGGCGGCGGGCAGGGGGCCGCGCTCTTTGGACACCGTTGAGAGCGCCTTGCCCTTTACAAGCTCCATCACGAAATAGGGATTGCCGGCCTCATCGCGACCGAAGTCATAGACCTGCACGATGTGCGGATGCGACAAGCGTGCGATGGCCTTGGCCTCGCGCTCGAAGCGGATCAGATAGTCAGGGTTATGATCGCTGTGCCCCGGCTGCAGCAGCACCAACTTGAGCGCGACAGTGCGATCCAGCGACGGATCGTAGGCACGATAGACCGCTCCCATGCCTCCTGCGCCAAGGAGTGAAAGGTTCTTGTACCGGCCCACGGACGACAGCTGTGGAATCGGCGCCATGGCTGCTTGCCTCGCGAATTATCGACGGTGCGGTAGACCGCAGTTAGAAGCGCAGCTGCGCATAAAGATAGACATAGGGCACCACCAGCAAGAGGGCATCAATGCGATCGAGCATGCCGCCGTGGCCGGGAAGAAGCACGCCCGAGTCTTTGACACCGACGGAGCGTTTAATCAGCGACTCACATAGATCTCCCAGCTGGCCCAGCAGGTTGGCGGGCGCCGCGATGGCGACGACATCCAACCAGGACAGCATCGGCAAGTACCACAGCTTGGCAACGGACAGCGCGAGCAGGCTGCCAGCCATGCCGCCGACGCCGCCGATCATCGTCTTTTTCGGGCTGATGGCGGGCCACAGCTTGGCGGGGATAAAGGGGCCCAGAAAGCGGCCGGCGAAGTACGCGCCCGTGTCCGAGAGCCACGCCGAGCTCAGGCAGATGTAAATCCACGCCGCGCCATCCCCAGAAGGCCGCAGCTTGAACATCATAAGTGGGCTGATCAGCAGGCCAGCATAGAACACGCCACCGACGGTGGATGAGATGCGTGACGCCACGGTTTCGATCGGCGGATAAAAGAACAGGAAGAACAGAAAGATGGCGATGGTGCTGCCCCAGACACCGGCCAGCAGCATGCGCGTGTCCGGCACCCAGCACACCAGCGTGCCCAGCGCGACGCCTACTACAACGCCGAACCCGCGCTGCAGCCGCGGAGCAGTGGGCATCGTCATGTTCATCCACTCGCGCAGGCCGGCGACCTGAGCAAACAACACCCACAACCACACGCCATACGGCTGGTGCCAGCTGATGCTCGCGATCAAAAGCGGGATGGCCACAAGGGCCGTCAGGAATCGAAGGGCGAGGTTGGACATGTCGTTTTGGATGCGCGCTAGGTCGTAGGCGCCGTCGGTAAAGGGGAACTTTGAGTCTGCAGCAGGTGGCTTTGACGCAGCGCCAAAAGGAGCTCCTTTTGGTTGAAGTCAGGCCACAGGCAGGGCGTGGTGTAGAAGCGAGCATGCACGCCTTCCCAAAGCAGGAAGTTCGAGATGCGGCGCTCGCCAGAGGTGCGGATGATCAGGTCAACCGGCGGCAGATCTGCAGTCTGCATCGCAGCAGAGACCATGTCTTCGTCGATGTCTTCGGGTTGCAGCGTGCCCTCGGCAACGGCGCGCAGCAGGCTGCGCGCGGCATCGGTGATTGACTCGCGACCGCCATAGGACAAGGCCAAGCTCAGGGTCATGCCGCTCTGGTGCGCAGAGTCAGCGATCAGCGACTCAAGCGGCCGGCGAACGAACGCGGGCAGGCGTGTGATGTTGCCGATGGTGCGCAGCCGGATGCCATTTTCCAAGATCTCGCTGCGCTCGTCGACCACATAGTCATGCAAAAGCTGCATCAGGCCGCTGACTTCGTCGAGCGGACGGCCCCAATTCTGTTCAGAAAAAGCGTACAGAGTCAGCGCCGACAGGCCCAGGCGACGGGCCGCGCGGACGGTATCGCGCACCGCTACCGCGCCTTGCTTGTGACCGGCGATCCGCGGCAGGCCGCGCTGCTGCGCCCAGCGCCCGTTGCCGTCCATGATGATCGCAACGTGTCGCGCCGTCGGGATGGCTGTTTCCTCGCCCGATGGCTCGCTCGTTGCGGGCCGTGTCGCCGTCGGCTCGCCACTGCCAGCCGCCATGCCCAGTGCCGCGGGATCGCCATGGGCCAGAGCATGGGCCAGAGCATGGGCCCATGCATGGGCCAGCACATGGCGTGAGCGCTCTCCCGACTGTGGGCATGGTGAGGACTGCATAAGATGCAGAGGTATCACAGACGACGTCCGCCGGACAAATGACAAAACTATGAAGCTTTGATGAAGACCGAACGCGGGGAAGGATTCCGGCTCGCGGCACGTGAAGTCGCATTCCGTTTTTGCCTTGAAATAGGAATGCTGTTGCTCAAAAAAAGGAATTAGTTAGGTGTTCTAAGAAATCGGAAGAAGTGGAAAAAGGAGCTTCGTCATAAGCACCGAGAATGGACGCACAAAGGGAGGCACAGACTATCGACCGAGCGACGTGGCTCACGGCGACGGGCTGTCGCGAAAGCGGCCCGACGGGAACACGCAGCCGATGACTTGGTTCGGGCTTTGCGATAGGGTACGCGCATGACCATTCTGTCTCTTAGCGACATCCAAAGCGGCTTGGCTTACCTGGCCTCTCACCCGGAATACCTGCTGCGCTGCGTCATCAACGCCGCGCGCATGCGTGTCGGCGTCCCGCTCGACGCGATCAACTGGCTGGCACACAAGTTTGGTGGCCGCAAGCTGCCCCCGGACTTGACGCTGACCTCGGAGCCGCCGGGCATTCGCGTCTCGGCCACGCTGGAAGTCATGGGCACGAAGATGGCGCTGGCTGCGACGCTGACCATCGAGCAGGTGCTGTTTTCACTGGGCAGCGTGCGGGTTGAGCTTCGCGTCCGCGACTTGACCATCAAGCCCGAAGGCGACAGCCCCATGGTGCAGATGCTGTCGATGATGGATCTGTCCAAGCCGGGCGATCTGCTCAACTTCATGCCGATGCGCCCGGCGATGATCCTCGATGCGCAGGGCGATCTGTTCATCCTCGATCTGATGAAGCTGCCGCGCCTTGCCAAGAACGAACGAGCGCAGCGCATCGTCGCGGCTCTTTCCGAAGTGGTGGCCATCCGCGAGTTCGGCACCGAAGACGATCTGTTGGTCCTCGGCCTGCGCGCCATGCCGCTGGGCTTGGTCGCGGCGCTCAGTCAGCTGCGCAGCTAGTCCAGGCTACTTCGCATCGTCGTACGCCCGCTGGGGCTACTATGGGCGCCGGAGGTTTGGCCCCATGAGCGCATCCCATCATTCCGCTCCCGTCACTTCGGCCCCTGTCTGCGTCACGGGTTCAGCGGGCTACATCGCATCGCATGTTGTGGCGCAGCTTCTTGCGCGTGGCTATTGCGTTCGCGGCACGGTACGCAGCCTGCGAAAAGAGAAAGAAAAAGACATCGCGCATCTGCGTGCGCTGCCCGATGCCGACACGCACCTAGAGCTGGTCGAGGCCGATCTGATGAAGCCCGGCTCGTTCGATGGCGCGGTAGCTGGCTGCGAGTACGTGATGCACACCGCGAGCCCCTACATGCTCAATGCGCAGGACCCCCAGAAGGATCTGGTGGATCCCGCGGTGCAGGGCACGCGCACCGTGCTTGAGTCGTGCAAGAAAGCTGGCAGCGTGCGACGCGTCGTCCTGACCTCGTCCATGGCAGCGATTACCGACGAGCCAGAGTCCGATCACGTGCTGACCGAGGCGGACTGGAACACCAAGTCAACGCTGGAGCGCAACGCGTATTACCTGTCGAAGACCTTGGCGGAAAAGGCCGGCTGGCGCTTCATCGAGGAAGAGAAGCCAGGCTTTGATCTGGTGGTCATCAATCCGTTCTTGGTGATCGGCCCATCGCTGTCTGCTGCGATCAACACGTCGCCGCAGATGTTTCTGGATCTGTTGGTCGGGGCGTACCCCGGCATCATGAACCTGGCCTGGGGCTTCGTTGACGTCCGCGATGTCGCGCGAGCACATGTCTTGGCGATCGAGACGCAGGCGGCCCATGGTCGCTATATCTGCGCCAACACCGCGATCACCATGCGTGAGCTGGTTGAGCTACTGCGCGCCTCGGGGTACGAAGGCTACAAGCTGCCCAACCTGGGTCTCGACTGCGGCGTGGGGGACTACGTCGTCAAGCTCAGCTCGTACCTGCAGCCCAAGGGCATCGGCAGCTATCTGCGTACGCACGTGGGCCGCGTGCCGCGCTTCGACCACAGCAAGATTCAGCGCGAGCTTGGCTTGAGCTTCCTTCCGCTCAAGCAGAGCATCCTCGATACGCTTGCGGATCTGAAAACGTGGGGACACATCGCGCCGCCCAAGGCGTAGCGGCGAGCGAAAAAGGAGTCAGCTCAGCGTCGCGCGGCCGGCTTGGCGATAGCGCTCGCAGAGCGTGCGCAGCTCGGCCTGGGGCATGGACAGATCGGCGGCCAAGTCGGGCAGCTTCTGCGGATCGACGATCCACTGCGCGATGGCTCGCTCTAGCGCATCCACGCGCTCGCTGCCGCGTGGCTCGCCCGATGGCAGCACCTGCGCTGTATTGGATTCGCCCGCCGCGGGCGCGGGCTGCGCAAGTCCTAGGCTTGCATTGCGTGAAGACGCCAGCGTCGGAGCAGAAAGAGACTGCTGGCTCTGCGCGGTCGCGATGGGAAGCTGCACCGCGGGATCGCCGAGCAGGATGTACCCCGCAAGATCGTGTCGCTGCATCCACAGGTATGCGCGACGCGTGTCTAGCTTGGCATTCACTGGGGCGCTGGGATTCCTGGCGATGCGGTCGTAAATCGTCGCCAGCTCTGAATTGGCGGCGCCCAAGGCCAGCATCAGCGAGCGCAGCGCCGTACCGACGCGGTTGCCCTTGAGCAGGTCCGTGATGATCTGCACAAAGCGCGCGGGGCGATCCACTTGCTCGCCTGTGTCGAGCTCGCTGAAGCTGTAGCTCCAGGCCAGATCGACATGTCCCAGGACGCAGAGCGGGCCGTTGGGATTGCGCAGCGCCATCTGCGGCACGGCGGCGATGAACGGCCGCTCGCCCGGCTTCGGCAGCGCCTTGAGCACATAGTCGATGTTGCCGCTGAGCTCACCCTGCGCTTGCAGTGCCTGCAGCCAGTGGTGATAGCTGCTGCTTTCGGGAGTCCCCGCACCGAAGCACGCGAACAGAAACCAGATGCCACCGGGCAGGAACGAGCGCGTGGCGACGTCGCTGCCCAGAAGCAGTCCGTCGGGGAACAATAGTCCGCCTTGGCGTCGTCGCTGATCCTGTTCGCTCTTCCAGCCACGAAGTGGTGCGCCGCTGCCATGGCTCATGCTGAACAGCACCATCGGATCCGCTCCGGCCGCCGCGCGCAGAAGCTCATCGCGTGACGGCGTCGCTTTGTCGCCTGCCTCGACGATGGCGCGGGCCATCAGCTTGCGCTCCATCACCTTGCGCTGCGCCATGGCCACACCGGGAGCCATCAACGATTCATAGCCGGCCTTGGTCGCATCGGTGCCGTCATGGACGGTAAAAAACAGAGCCTGCCCCGAATCGCTGCGCGCCGTCTGGTTTTCATAGCGCAGGACTTTTTCGGCATAGGCGCGATAGCCATCGGCATCGTCGAACGCCAAGCGACCGACAAAGCCGTCGATGCTCTGCACGTTCTGGATCGAAAGTGGCACCTGATCGAGGTTGCCCAAGATCAGCTGATAGCGCGGCAGCGCCTCGCGCGTGTCTTTGCCGGAATCGAACTGTTGCTTGCGCCACAGCGCGGCTTCGACATCATCGGCCTTGCTGGGAGCACGGAAGATCGGGATCGGCTGATCGTCCTGCTGCCGTCTGCGATGCGCGATCAACGGCGCGATGCGATCGAGCAGGGCATCGCCTTCTTCACCCTGCGGGACGATCACTCCCCAGCGCTGCTGGGGCAGACTGCCCGCATCGCCCCCTTCGTTCCACAAGAGCTTCGGCAGCGGGCCTTTCTGAAGCGGGTTGTGCCGTCGCCCCGTCTGTTCAGCCAGCGGCTTGGCCAAGTGTGGTGTGTGGGAATCGGCATCGGCCAACAGCAGCCCGAGTCCGCTGTGCTGCGGCCGTGACTTGGTGCCTGTGCTCACGCTCCACCCTGTGCCGCGGGTACTCGTGCGCTGTGATGAACCGTCAGCGCCTGATCTTTCCACTCGACCAGCGAGATCTGCGCACCGCCTTCGGCTTCGTTGGCTTCGACCAGCGCCGCGGTAAAGCGAGTGAACAGCGGCACCATGTCGCCCTTTTCGGGATTGAGCTGCGGGTTCCGTCGCGCCAGAGCCAGAAATTCTGCCCAGGTGTCGTCATCGGCATCGTCGGGTGGCAGCTGGATCAGGCGAATCCACGTGCCGCTGTTGACGTAGCACAGGCCGTCTGCGTGCTGAAACCGAGCCGCGTGCGTGTGCCCGAACAGCACCGCTTGCACGTTGAACTTCTGCGCCAAGCGCTGCGCTTCGTTCCACTCAGATACCTCGGGTTCGAACGAATAGAAGCGCTGTCCTTTGCCTTTCGCCAGGTTGCGCTGGGCCCCGGCGTACCAGCGCAGGCCCGAGCGGAACAGCTTCTGCTGCGCGCTCTGCAAAATCGAAAAGTCGAGCGCGAACGAGTGGGCGCGTCCCGTGCTCGGCGTGAACATCGCTTCCAGCATGGCGCGCTCGTCTTCGTCGAGGCCGGCGTTTTCGATGGCGGTCTCTAGCCCCAGGTCGTCGGGATCCGGCGCAACGAAGGTGGCGGCTCCTGATTTCTTCTGCTCAAGCTGCCACAGGATCTCAACGCTGGAGCCTTTGAAGACCTCTTTTAGCGCGCTGGGACTCACCGCCATCGCCGTCAGGACGCCGCCCTGAAAGTCGGGCTTGATGAGATCGATCAAGCTCAAGCCGTGCTGCCGCTTCAGCGGGTTCATGATCGTCTTTACCAAGCGCGATCCCGGCGCGTAGGCATAGTCTTGAGCCTGCGCCTCTGGGGGGCCATCCGGTCCGGGCAGGTGCAGATAGTCGACGCGGTTCCAGATGTCGTTCTGCTCGCCATGTGCCAGAAGGACACGCACGCCACCGATTGCCAAGATGCCGGGCTTGTCGCCGCGCTCAAAGCGCAGCTTCGCGGCGATCTCGGCCGGCTGACCCAGTGCAGCGCGCAGACAGGCCTGCACACCGGGCAGCGCAAGCTCGATGTCGTGGTTGCCCAGCCGGATGATCACATCGCCGCCGGCAGCCAGCACGTCGCCGAGAGCGCGCAGGCTGGCCGCGCTGGCGGGATGGCGGCAGATCGCCTGCGCCTGCGAGACAGCCCGCGCCTCGTTGAGCTCTAGCGGATCTTCGTTCATCAGAAAGTCAACGCTGTCGCCGTTTAGGACCACGCAGCGCTCGGGCCCGGCGAACGAACGCAGCAGCGCCGGCAGATCGTTTTCACCCGCGAAGATGTCGTATCCCCCCCCGTTGCCCAGGTGTAGATCGCTGACCACCAAGACCTTGCGAATGCCCGACATGGAATCCCCCCGAAGCAGAATTGGAAAGAACGCTGGCTGATGGATGCCGTTCATCCCCTCGCGCTCTGCACAGCCTGGCGTGCGGCACGGGCAGATTTTGCGCGAATGGGGTCGGATCATCATATACGGAAAGCGTGCCCTGTGTGGGGCGTCGCTGCCGACGCCTGGGGCGGGGCGCGCACGCTAGCGATCGCGGCTAGCGTGCTGTATTGGCGAACTGTTTTTCGACCAGGCGGCGATACACGCCGTCGTGCGCGATCAGCTCGTCATGGCGACCGGACTCGACGATGCGACCGCCGTCCAGAACCACCACGCGATCGGCGCCCATCACGGTCGATAAGCGGTGCGCGATGATCAGGGTTGTGCGCCCTTGCATCAGGCGCTCCAGCGCTTCTTGCACCAGCGCTTCGCTCTCGGCATCGAGCGCGCTCGTCGCTTCATCCAGGACCAGAATGCGCGGGTCTTTCAAGAGCGCCCGCGCGATCGCCACGCGCTGCTTCTGCCCCCCCGACAGGCGCACGCCACGCTCGCCCACCAGCGTGTCGTATCCGTCGGGAAACTGGGCGACAAAGTCGTGCGCGTTGGCAGCCTTGGCCGCGGCTTCGATCTCGTCCTGTGTCGCGGTCAGTCGGCCATATCGGATGTTTTCGCGGATCGAGGTCGCAAACAGAATGGGCTCTTGCGAGACCACGCCGACCTGCTGCCGCAGCCAATCGGCATCCAAGGTCCGCAGGTTGTGGCCATCGAGCGACACGGTGCCGCTCTGCGGGTCGTAAAAGCGCGACATCAGCGCCGCCAGCGTCGACTTGCCTGCCCCTGAGGGGCCGACGACCGCGACCACTTCCCCCGGTCGCAGGGACAGGTTCAAGCCGCGCAGCACGTCGACATCGGGTCGCGTGGGATAGGCAAACGTGATGTCGGCCATGGCCACAGCCCCCTCGACGCGTGGCAGCGACAGGTTTCCCGGCACCAGGCGCGGCGTGCGATCGACCAGCTCAAAGACGCGCTCGCTGGCCCCGGCAGCGCGCATGAAGTCAGCCCACAGATCGCTGACCGCGCCGAACGAAAACGCGACGGTCAGCGTGTACAAGATGAACGCCGTCAGATCGCCGACCTGCATGCCGCCCGACAGCACCAGCGTGCCGCCGTACCACAGCACCGCCGCGACCGCGCCATAGCCCGCGAAGCTGATGGCGCCGGTAAAGATCGCCCCCAGGCGTGAGCGCTTGCGCGCCAAGCTCAGCGAGCCATCCACCGCCGTGCCATAGCGGCCGATCTCTTGCTCTTCGCGGGCGAAGGCGCGCACCGTGCGAATGCCCGACAGCGTCTCTTCCGCGATCTCGGTGGTGCGAGCCAGCGCGTCCTGCACGTCCTTGGATAGGGCACGCAGCGTGCGGCCATAGATCACGGCGGCCAGCACCACCACCGGCACGATGCTCAGCATCACGACCGTCAGGCGCCACGACGTATAGAACAAGATCGCGATGCCGCCGATCACCGTCAGGCTGTACCGCAGAAGCATCGACACATTGGCCGTCACCGCCATCTGCAACACCGTCGTGTCCGAGGCCAAGCGGTTGGTTAGCTCTCCGGTGCGCTGTTCATCGAAGAAGCCGATCTCTTGCCGCAGAAGCGCCGCGTACAGGTCGCGCCGCAGCCGCGCCACGACGCGCTCGCCCGAGAAGTTGAACAGGTACGCACGCAGCGCCGAAAACAGCCCCTGCACCGCGAACACCGCCACCAGACCCAGCGCCGACTGCGTGATCAGTCGCTGCGCCGCTTGGCGATCCGGGTCGGCCAGCGCGTTCATGATGATCTTGATCGCCTGCGGATACACAAGACCCATGCCCGCCGCGACGATCAGCGCCAGGGTCGCCAGAAGCAGTCGCGGAAGCTCGGGGCGCGCAAGCTGATAGAAGCGCCGCCACGGCACTGGACGTCGACGGACTTCTTTGTCGTCGCTTGCGGAGTCGCGTGCTGCGGTCGCTGCGGGGCGGATTGAAGACATGGAATCAGAAGGGGCTGTGCTCATCGTCTGTGTGCTGAGTCAGTCGTGTGGCGAAACACAAGAGGCATGGCCTCTGCGCTTCGTCCTCGGGTTCAGCCGTATAGTAATGGCATGCCGACGTTCGTCTATTCCGGGCTTGCGCATGCGGCGTTTCCAGGGACCGGCCATCCCGACGCACTGGTTCACGTGCCGGCCGCCTTCGATGCGCAGCGCTTTGGGCTGCTGATCTATCTGCACGGCTTTGACAACTGCATCGAAAACGCGGCTGCGCCGCCGCCGGGCATTCACGATCCGCCTCATCCAACAGCCGATCTGATCACGCAGCTTGAAGACAGCGGAAAGAGCGTGCTCTTGTTCTTGCCTGAGACGAAGTATCACGAGCAGAGCCGCGATCCCGGCGCGCTCGGCCAAGAAGGCGGGCTGCTGCGCTTGCTGACCGAAGTCCTGGGCAAGCTGGGGCAAGACTGGCCGGCTGCAGCGGACCTTGGGCCAAGCGCGATGCCGCGCATGCATCGCGTGATGCTGTGCTCACACTCGGGCGCGTATCGCGCAGCGATTCGCATGGCACAGCACGGCGGCATCGCCATCGATGAGCTCTGCTTGCTCGACTCGCTGTACAAAGATGTCGAGGAATACCAGGCACTGCTTGTGCAGCGCGTGGCGCAGCAGAAAGCGGGGGCGGCGCTGCGCTTTGTGAACCTGTATCGGGCGGGCGGGACCGCGGCGCACTCCGTCGCGCAGGGCGAGCTTTTGCGTGCGCTGCTTTCACAGCACGACCTGCCGGAAGACTCGCTGTGCTTCGATGACCACGAGTCCGAGCCCAGCGATGAGGAGCTGGCCCATCCCTGGGTGATCAAGCGCGTCCCGACGGCGCACAGCGACTTCGGTCGCACCTATATCGGTCGCCTGCTGCGCACGAGCCGCCTGTAAGCGCGTCCGCTTCTGCGCCCGACGAAGGCGCAGGCTTCCCTTTTTAGAATGATGAATAAATCAGCGATGCAGACCTGGCATTATTACTCGTCTGGTTAAGGCTTTTCGACCGAGACACTGAGGTTCTTGAGGGCAGTTGCAATGGTGCGCATCGAAGACGCGGTGATGCGCTGCCAGCTGACGTCCGAGTTGTAGATCAAGTGGACGGCAATGCCGCGACTGCACAGGCTTTTGACAAAGGCCAAGACCGGTGTGACCGAGGATGAATTCATAAACAAAAGTCCGCGAAAGTCGAGAATCTGAGGTCCTTCTTTGACTTGCTCGGCATACTTGGTTAATACCGGGCTTAGCACTTCCGCGGGATTGCGGAAATCGCACTCACCGCTCCAAAGTAGCACATGCTGTCGTTTGACTAGGGTGTGCCATATCGTCAACCGCTCTGTCGTCAGGATGCTGTCGCCGGTCTTCATGGTAGCTGCCTCCGAGCGGTCATGGTGAGTACCTGGTTTTCATAGGAACAGACCAGGTTAAATTTTCCTTCGTAGCCAATGCGATACAGACCGAGTTGATTGCTTTGGAACGGGTTATCAATCAACTCTTGGATCCGAGCCAGATAGAGTTTTTCACAAGCACGCTCATCGCTCATGCTGTCGACGATCTTTTGCACGCGGCGATAGGCACTCTCGTCGGTCAGGCCATTTTCAACGCGAATCTCAATCTGGCTGGGCGAGTATTCCAGCGTAAAGCGCGTGCGCCCCAAGGATGGCACCGCCGTCCCATACTTGATCGCGTTCTCAAGTAGCTCCGATGCCACCATGACAGCGGCCGAGCGCTGCTCTTCGTCGATATGGGCGAGTGCGGTCTCGACCTGCTGCCGCACCCGCCGCACATATTCCCAGACAATCGGTACTTCGATCTCGATCAGGTGGTTTGTGCTGGGCGGCTTGTTCTGTGAAGCGGGGTCCATGATTGGCTCCTAAGCGATGTGCCGCAGGACGAGAACAGCAACGTCATCGCTTACCGTACATTGATTTGTTTCGTTAAGAACCGATGTGGCAGTCGCGAGCGCATCGTAGCGAGAAAGACACGATGCTTGAAAACGAGAGACGACCGGAGACAAGCCAAGCATGGTATCGGCAGGTGCCTTTCGCTTGGCTTCGATCAGGCCATCGGTATACAGCATGACCGCATCGCCAGAATGAAGGGGGATGTGGCGATCTTCGTTCAAATTTTCGATCTCATCGAGCAGGCCTAACCAGCAGCCGTGGGTCTCGATTTCCTCGATCTCTCCGCTAGCTTGGCGATAGACCAAGATATGCTGATGAAGTCCAGAATAGGTAATACCGCGATCATTGATACACATCGCGGTCATCGTCATATATTGCCCCTTGCCAATCAATTGCAGATTGCGCCAGAGCGCGCGGTTTACCAGCGTCAATAGCTGAGCCGGAGACAGGCCTTGGCCGGTCCAGGCAAAGCGCTGCACGATGGCCCGCACCGCCGTCTGCACCATCATCATGATCAGGCCGGCGCTGATGCCGTGCCCAGACACGTCGCCGATCAGCAGCCACAGCTTGCCGTCGGCCTCGATGGTGTCGAAGTAGTCGCCGCCTACCTCGTCGGCGGGGCGCATGACGGCAGCGACTTGATAGCGCCCGGCAAACTCCTGGGGCGAGGGCAAGAGCACGCTTTGGATCTTGCGGGCCAGATCCATCTCGCTCCACAGATCGGACAGCGTGCTCTGCAGCTCGGCAGTGCGCGCAGCGACGGTCGCTTCCAGGCCTGCGTTGGTGCGATGCAGCTCGGTAGTCGAGTGAGAGAGCGCCCACGCTAAGCGTCCCAGATCGTCCGAGATGGGATCGGCAAGCTCGGCCTTGGTGTCACCGGCTGCCGTCGCTTGCGCGAACTGGACCATGCGCTGCAGGCGGCTGGCGACCCAGCGGAAGTAAAGCAGGATGAGCACGGTGAACACGCCCAGCGACGTGGTGCCGATCGAAAACAGCGTCTGCGACCAGGCGCGTGCCTGCGCCTTCTGGGTCGACAAGCCCAAAACGACGTAGCCCAGGTCATGCCCCGGCGCTTGGCTGTTCTCGCTGGGCAGATCCATAAACGCCAGCGACTTTTCGGCGCGCACCGGCTCGACGAAGCGCAAGATCGACTGGCTGTGCTGGCGATCACGTGCGGCCGGCTCGACGGGTGAAAGGGCCTGCGTGAGCGCGGGCCCGGACAGTCGGTTCGATGCGGCGGTGATGAGCTCATCGCCGCGGAAGACCGCGACATAGACGACTTCGTCATCGGATGCGGCAAACGCGCGCAGGATCGGCTCGGCCTGGGCCGCGTCTTTGAGCGAGATGGCCGGGCGAAGCTCGTAGTCTTTGGCCAGCGTCTGCACCATCGTGCGGCCGCGCGTCTTCTGCTGATCATCGAACTGCGCGCGGTAGTGCGCGTGATACGGACGCACCGTGCAAAGGGCAGTCAGCGCGAGGGCCAAGGCCAAAAGGATCAGCGTCTGCTGCCACAGCGAGCGCGGCAGCACGCGCGCAAGACGAGCCAGCGCCCGCATTAGCGGACCACCTGCTTTGCGCTGGCCTGCACCTCGTCGGAAAGCTCGATGCCTAGCTGGCGCGCGGTCTTGGCGTTGATGGTGAGCCCACCGGGACTGGCGATGGCCGCAGGCAGTGGCAGGCGAGCGGCCGGCGGCTTTTCAGAGAGCTCGGCAGCGAGCTTGGCGGCCTGCTTGCCGATCTCGGAATAGTCGGGTGCGATCGAGGCGAGCGCGCCGCGCCGCGTGAAGTCGGCGAAGAAGCCAAACAGCGCGATCTTGCGTTCCAGCGTCGAAACCAAAAGGAAGTTGAAGATCTCGATATTGACCAGCGCGGGATCGGGAACCAGCCAAAGCCCATCGATGCTGCCGGCGATGTCGGCGAGCGCTGCGCGGACTTCTTTGCCATCGCTGACCGGCCGCGTGACGAGTGTGATCCCCTGGGCGCTGGCGGCCTGGGTCGCAGCCTGCGCATAGCTGCCAAAGGTGCGCGAGTCGAAGATCATCCCCAGCCGGCGTGCGGTGGGATGCACGCGCTTGATCAGCGAAAGCTGCAGGCTCGGCTCGACTTCAAGGCGCAGCCCGGTGACGTTCTTGGCGGTGCTTGCCGATGGGCCTAGCACCATGCAGAACACGACGGTGGCACCGCTGCCTTGGGCCAGCGTCATCGCTTTGTGACCGATGGCCAAGATGACGCCTGCGTTGGCTGCGATGCGCTCAAGCTGTGCCTTCAGATCCGGGGCATTCACGTCCAGCGCGGGGGCATCGGGAAGGACGGCCTTGGCCGCCGCTTGCGCTTCGCGATACTGCGGCACATTTCCGTCGAGCAGCACGGCCACCTCGGCCGCTTGCGCAGGCGAAGGCCACAGCAAAAAAGACACGCTCAGCAGCACGACCCAGCGCACGATCCGCGTCAGCCGCAGGGCCGCAGCGCGTGGCATCGGCAAGCGGTGGTCGCCAGGCTGCCGCTTGGCTCGCTGGGCTGCGCCTTCGCGGTGGCGCCTCGGCTGTTTTCTCGCGTGCTCCATCATCGACAGGCCCGGCTAAGGAAAGCGAGGGCACAGGCTGCTGGAAATGCAGTCGTAGCGCTCTAGATCGACGAAGCGCTCGTTTTCGACGCGCCAGTGGACGATCACGTTCTTGACGTTGTTGTTGGCGTCAAAGTCCACAGGGCCCGACGCGCCTTCGTAGTTGATCGGCTGCCCCGAGGCGATCAGGCCCAGCGCTTTTTCAAGCTCGGCCGGCCCGGTGCGAATCACGGTGCCGCGGGGATCGTTGATCGTGCGCAGCGCATCGCGAATCTGCGCTCCGCTGACCTGCGTCGGGTCGGGCAGACTGCGACCGGCAACCAGGCTGGCGAGCACCAGCACGAGGGTCGCGTCATAGGTATGCGCGTCGAGAAAGATCGGCTGCACACCGGTCTGGCGTTCTAGCTCGTCCCGAAAGACCAGGCCCGAGGGGTTGTCATCGAACAGCACGTGTGACGTGCCTTCCTGACCGTTGAGAGCCCAGCCCGACGAGTTTAACGCCGCGGGCAGGCGGGCCGCGTGGGTGTGCAAGAGCAGCGTGTCGCTGGCCCCGCTGGTGACGAAGCTTTTGACCAAGGCGCCTGCGTACTGCGGAAAGGTCGCTTCAATGATGACGTCCGGCCGAAAGTCATGGGCGTTGCTGGATTGACTGTATGGGCTAATAAGCTTGGCAATATCACTGCCCCAGTCGTATGTATTGGGGTCTAATGCCGGTGGATGGTAATAGGTATTCACAATCGCTGGCGGGGTCGGATGCAGTGCCAGAGTTGAACTTTGCAATACTCCTGCAAAACCTCGACCAAATGCTTCATCGCTGGCATAGATGGTATTTTTTGCTTGTCCGTCTTTGTTTATATCGCCATTTTGACCCTTCGCTAGCCATAGGTTAATTAGGACCCGTGACTGGGGGAAGGTATCCATCACAGTGCGAAAGTTCCAGCCTAGGCTATTGCGAAGAGCGGCTTGATTTGCGGCATCTCGTGGATTTGCCGCATTTGGGTTGTTAATTGCAGGAGATGTGCATGCCATACATATGATTGGAACATTGGGATCATTGCTGGAGTCGTTATCATAATGTGTCTGATTTAAGGCAATATCGTCTTGGCTGGAATCGGTGATGATGGCTTTCGCGCCCTCGTTTCGCACAAAGTCCAGCGCCCGGCTGACGATGGTCGTCGGCGTATTGGTCGAGTCGGCGGACAGCAGCTTGAAGCGGAAGGGGCGCCCGGCGTTCTTGAGCGCCACATTGGCGTGGCGGACCGCAAGCTGAGCGACGACGGTCCAGCTCGGCGTGGCGAGGTTGCCACTGCTGTCGAGGACCGAGCCGAGGACCAGCGTGGGCCCGCTCCATTCGTCGCTGGCGCAGCCGAAAAAGAGCGAGCCGGCCAAGCTCAGGAGGGCCAGTGCAGAGAGCCGCGGGGTGCGCGTCATGAGAGCCTCCTTTCGGCGCAGCAAGCCGGCGTGAGGGCGCTTGTGGCCTGGCCGATATGCGGTTGACGTTAGAATATCTGCCTCGCTTCAAAATAGACAGTCCGACCGATGGTTGGCATATCGTATCCCCCAAATCCAGGATCGGAAAAACGTTGATCGGCAAGATTGCGAATGGAAATTAGAAACAATAAGTCACTGTTGCTGCCAGTTGGTTGGATCTTAGTGGTAGAGACTGTGATGTCAGCGGTGCCGTACGTTGGCAACAAATATGGAATATTATTGTTTAATGCTGTATTGCTTTGCGAAGACCCACGAGGGCCGACAACGCGTCCTTGTGCGTTGATGTGCAGGTAAATTTCTGGAATATCAACATCTGCTGTGAAAACCGCCATACCCGCTGGGAAAAGTGGCGCGGGGTTTTGCACGGTTGCATTGGCTGCCGATAATCCAGCTCCGCCGAGCATATGAATATAACTGCCCCAGCCACCGACGGAATAACGACCGTAGGTGAAGCGGGCGGCTAGCTCAAAGCCGACGCTGCTGGCGCGGCCTTGATTCGACGCGACGAAGTCGGCTCCGGTCTGCTGGAACTCGATCTTGTTGTCCAGGCTTTGGAAAAAGACGCCGCCGTCGAGCAGCAGGTGCCCAAACAGACCCGCGCTCACGGCGGCTTCGACGCTATCGAGCACCTGCGGCACCAGGCGCGGCACGCCCGAGGCATCGAGGTTGCCGACCACGTTGTAGCGATTGCCGAAGCCAGGCTTGCCTTGCAGCAGGTTCAAAGACGGCGTCTGGAAAGCGCGACCGGCAAAGACCTTGGCGGACAAGCGAGGCGTGAAGCGATAGACGACCGCGGCGCGGTAGCTAAGCTGCGGATCGTAGTCGGCCTTGCCGATGGCGATCTTGTCGACGCGCAGATCGCCGGTCAGGCGCAGACCCGGCAGGCGACGCACGGGCGCGCTGGTCAGGTGCAAAAAGGCCCCCAGGTCATAGCTGTGGCTGCGCGGGTCGGTGCCGCTGGCGAGCAGGTCGACTTGGTCGCCGATGCGACGCAGGTTCTCATCGACCAGAAAGGTCTGTGTGTAGTGAAGCTCGGTGGCGCGCATGTACTCGATGTCGAGTCCCAGTCGCAGCGAGAGCAGGTCGCCAAACGGGCTGTACGTGCCAGACACAGCGCTGTTGAGCGCGTGATAGTCGACGTTGGGGCGGAAGGAATAGCGACTGTTTCCCGTCAGACCCAAGCGGTGTTCGCCATCGGCCGTGCCGTAGGAATAGCCAGCGCTTGCTGACAGCGCGAACGTGGACCACTGCTTGTCGTAGCGCAGCGCGCTCCACAGGTTGACGTAGGCCACGTTGCTGGCGTGGCCGAGCAAGGCGTTCAGGCGAAACTCGCCGGTCGAATTCAGGCGCTGCAGGCCGCTTTGAAAGCTGAGGCTGCCGATGCGCTCGGACTCGGTGCCCACGTGCAGGTAGGCGCTGATCGGGCTTGCGATGTCGTTCTGGCTCTCGCGCGAAAACAGCGGGCCCTGCGGGTCGCTGGTCGGGTGCGTGGCTTCCAGAGTCAGACCCGATCGATCGCTGCGATCGCCGCTGATGGCCGCCAGCGCATAGATGCGCTCGCCGCGATAGCTGACCAAGGCCGATCCGCCGAGGCTACCGCGACCGCGCAGCAGGCTCACGCGCTGCCCCACGCCGCCGTTCCAGCCATCGGGACCTTTGCGCGTGATGACGTTGACGGTCGCGAGAAACGCATTGGCGCCGTACAGAGCTGAGAGCGGGCCTTTGGCGATCTCGACGCGCTCGACGACTTCGATGGGGATGAATTCGGGTCCCAAGAACGCCGTGAGGTCGGGGCGAAAGTTGACGACCGTGCCGTCGATCATCAGCTTGACGATGCGCGTGCCGGCGTTCAGTCCGCCGCTGGTGCCGCGAACGCTGAGCGCAGGCAGCACCAGATCATCGATCACATACAGCCCTGGAACGTTGGCGAGAACTTCCGCAAGGGAACGCCAGCCGTGGACGCGAATCTCGTCCTTGGTCACGGTCACGACATCGGCAGCGGCGAGGGATTTTTCTTCGGAACGACCGCCGCTCGCGGTCACGACGACTTCGTTGAGCGAGGCTTCAAGCTTGAAGAGATCGAGCTCGGTCGCGCTGGGTGGGCTGACCTCGGCAGCGCTCGCTTGGGCGCCGCTTGCGGCGTGTGCTGTGCTGCGCTCAGCGTCTGGCGCAGCACCTTGGGCGCGGCTTGCGCCGGGCATCCAGGAAACGGCTACGGCTGTCGCTATGGTGAGGCCCCAGCGTCCGCCCATCGCTTCACCCCTTTTCTTATCCTAGGGCTGTCGCGACTTGCGGGTCAATGCACGTTATGGCAGGGGGCTGGTCGCATCCCTCGGGCTCATGCGACGAGGACATTTTCGTGGTGCGGTGGGCCTCGCTTGAGCGGGGCCTGGAAGCGCTAGCGAAGCTGCGCTGCGACGGAGCGTACGCTGACCTCGGGATCGCGCAGGGCAGCGCGTCGCAAGGCACTGCGGCTAAGCCGCGAGGGAATACGCGCCAGCGCTTGCGCGGCCGCAATCCGGGCTGGCACGCGAGCATCCTTTTGCAGGTGCTCAATCAGCGACGGTGCCGCAGCGTGTGCCGCAATCTGTCCCAACGCGGCCATCACATCAAGCTGCACCATGGGGTTCTTCAAGCGACGACGCAGCGCCGGCAGGGCCCGACGATCGCGAAGCACACCCAAGGTAAGAACAGCATCGCGCACCTTGCGGTAGTCCGCGCGTTCCTCGTAGCGATCCATGAGCGCGACCAGCGTTGAGACAGCGAGCGCGGGACGCAGGGAGGCCAAAGCCTGTGCTGCCGCAAGGCGCAGATCCAGATCGGCGGTCTGATTTTTGGCGATCCGCTCGACCTGTGAAAGCGACGCACGCCGAGCCAATCGCAGCGCGGCGATGTGACCGCGCGCTACCACTTGTGGATCGCGGTGCTGCAACCACATCGAAAGCCGCGGCCGCAGCGCACCTGAAAGCGGCAAGCGCAGCACGAGCCGACTGGCTTCATCGTGCAGCGCGCTCTGATCTGGGTCGGCGATCAGATCGATGAGTGGGCCGGCAGCGGCCGGGTCACCCAAGCGTGCGCGCAGAAGAGCAAGCGGCGGCAACGCGTCGCCACGCATGGCGAGCACGCGCAGCGCGCTGTCTTTGCGGTCGTCGAGCCACGCCAGAAGCTGACTGCGCAGAGCGGCGGTCTCGTCGACTTGCTGCATCGATCGATTGATTCGTTCGTTGGGATCGCTGGCCAGGTTGTACAGGGCGGCGCGATCGGTGGCGCGATCCCAGATCAGCTTCCACGGGCTTGCGGCGATCATGTGCTGCTCGCCCAGCGACGCAAAGGCCGGCCGCATCGGCAGCGACTGTCCGCGCAGAAGCGGCGATAGATCGCGGCCGTCTAGCTCGAAGTGAGAAGGCGAGCCGCTTGCAGCAAGCAGGGTCGGCATCACATCGACCAACTGAACGGGTTCGTCGATGACGCGCGGAGAAAGGTCAGGGCCGGCCACAAGCAGCGGAACGCGGATCTGCTCTTCGTGCAGGTTGGTTCCGTGCAGGCTTTCGCCGTGTTCGTAAAACGCTTCGCCATGATCGGCGCTGATCACCCACGTGGTCTTTGGGCGCTGCGCGCGTAGATAGCTCGCCAAACGACCGAGCGCAGCGTCGACCACGACCAGCTCTTGATCGTAGCGATCCTCGGCGCGGTCGCCGAAGTTGGGCGCACCGCCTGCTTGGTATGGCTCGTGCGGTTCGAACAGATGGATCCACAGGAAGGCGCGCTGCGGTCGCAGCTGTTCGAAGAACCGGATCGCTTCGTCAACGCTCTGGTCCGCGCTGATGTAGTCGCAGCGGACATGGCGAAAGCCAAAGTGATCCGCCTTGTACGCCGAAAGCACGTGCGGATCGGTGACAAAGACGGCCGGTGGATAGATCGCGGCAGTGGCCCAGCCTCGCTCAGCTAGCTCGTGTGCCAGCGTCGGCAGCCGCACGTCACTCAGCAGTCGGTGCAGCGGCGCGAAGTATCGGCCGGTGAGCAGAGAGCTGATCGAAAACGAGGTGTGCGGCGCTTGGGCATAGGCTCGGCGAAACAACACGCCTGCTTGGGCCAAGCGATCAAAGTGCGGCGTGGTTGGCCGCTTGTAACCGTATGCGCCCATATGTTCGACGCGGACGCTGTCGATGGTCAAAAGCACCAGCGTCTGCTGCGGCAGCACGTTGGGCGGCAGCTCGGGCGTGGTTGCACGGGTCTGAAGCCGACCCTGACAAGCGACCAGACCCAGCCACGCGGCCAGCCAAACGCAGCAGCGCAACGAGTCGCTGGCAACACGTCGCGGTCGAAGCACGTGCATGCTGCGCGGGCTGTTAGTTGGCAGCGTACATAGCGGCGGGCAAGGAGTCCGAGAGGACCGAGCAGACCCAGAAGACATCGCGGAGGCGCGGCGTAAAAAGGCTCGCTGCGCTTAGGGCATCAGGCGGCGCATCACCAGCGCTGCGCTGCTGCCTTCTTTGCGGCTGTACAAAAGCAGTGCGCCGCCTCCGTCGCTGTCAGCCACGGGCAAGAGCTCGTGATCGGCGCGCAAGAGCAGACCTAGCAGCAAGCGTTGCGGTGGCTGAGCGCTGGTATCCGAGAGCACGATCCGCGTAGCAAACAGCTCGCTGCCTTGTCGCGTGTCCTCTGCGGTAACGAGCAGCAGGCGGTCAGGTGGCAGCAGGACCGAGCGTGCGCGGGTCACGGTGCCCTGGGTGTAGAAGCGCTTTTCCGTGCGCCATCCCATGCGCTGCGCATCCATGACGATGACCCGCCCGGCGGCCGCATCGACGATCAGCAAGAGCTCTCCGCTGCGGATGAGATCGCGCGTCTCGCTTTCGCCACCTGGCGGCGGGACTGTGCCAATGATCGGCAGCGTGTCTTGGGGACCCTTGGGGACGCGCAGCACTTGGCGGGCCACGGCCAGGTAGTCACCGTCGGGCTGGTGCAGATACAAGCTGGCATCGGCGGCCGCTGGGACCCGTCGACTCGACTGCAGCTGAGCCTGCGCATTCAGCGTGAGCAGCAGGGCATAGCCTTCCTTGGGACAGCGCAGAAGAGCGTGCAGGTGATCGCCTTCGCTCTGCAGCAGAGCCGGGGCAGCCTGCGTGCAGGGCTGCGGCAGGGGAACAGCAACGCTGCGCGCGACGGCCTCGCCTGAGGGCGCATCTTTTGGCTCGCTTGGACGGGGCGATATGTGCAGGGAAAAGGACATCGCATCGTCGGAAGGAGCGGCATCAGTGGCGGCTGCCGTACGCGGTGGCCTGGCCAAGAAGAGCTGCCCAGCGAGCCACGCCATATGGGCTGCTCGTGGGACAAAGCTCGTCGCGGCATGCGGCAGCGAGGCGGATAGCACGCGATAGCCGCTGCCCGACGTGTCGCGACCCAGCAACAGGAAACGGGACGCGGCGGGTGTGGCACCGTTGACGGCAGGCTCCACAGGCTCGGCGACGATGCGAAGCTCGGCGGGCACGCTCGCTTGCACGGGCTGCTCTGGCGTGGCCTCGTGCTCGGTGGGGGGGCGTGCCGTCGGGGTACGCGGCTGACAGGCAAAGCACGACAGCGCAGAGAGCGCCAAAACGAAGCGAAGGGAAGATGAGGTCATGAGCACGTGCGGCTCGTGCGGCGCGTCTAATGCACGAGGCTGGAACGAGGGGATGGATACACCGAGTGACTCGGCAGGCTACGGATGGCGGCCTCGATCGCGCGAATGCGCTCTTCAGCCAAGCGCTGTCGCGCGATGTCGCCCCGCTGCAGATACAGGTTGCGCAGGTTGGCGAGCATCCGCGACAAGATGGCGTGCTTTGAGGCTGGCTGGACTTCGTCTGGGCGAGGCGGGCGCCGCTGGCCATAGACGCGGGCCAAGAGCTCAGACAGGCCTCCGACGGTCATCGCGCGGCCGGTAAACGGATCGATCAGCACCGACTGTTTGCCGTCGGCACGCAGCAAGAAGTGGCCGGGAAATGACACACCGCGCAGCGGAACCGACAGGCGGCGCGCGACCTCTAAGGCCACCACCGAAAGAGAGATGGGAATCCCTAGGCGTCGCGTCAGTACTTCATTTAGAAAGCTGTTGCGCGGGTCATCGTACTCGTCGGTGTTGCCGCGAAATCCCTGCTCGTCGACCAGGTACTGCACCAAGGCTGCGGCGCGGGCTGTGCCGTCAAGCAGTCCAGACAGAGCGGGCTTGGCAAGAGCGGCTAGATCATCGAGCTGGGCGCGGGCCGCTTCGATGTCGAGCTCAGGGTACTCGGGGGCGGCGATCAGCAGGGCCGCTTGTCCCAGATCGATTTCATCGTCAGGACGCGCGACGTGATGCGCGAACAGCGCCACATGCAAGCTGCTGTCGAGTGGATCCATCGAAGAGGTAGGCCGAAAGAGGCGAGGCCAGACGGGGCTGCGGCTACTTGGCTTTAGCGGACGGACCTTCGGTCAAGCGATAGCCAGTCAGCACCGAGGGAATGACGACCATCTCGCGATGACGTTCGATCACTTCGCCCGCCGAGTTGGTGATCTCGACGCGAGTCAGCGCCATGCTGATCACGTCGCCACTGTTCGGACGTACGGTGGCGACATAGCCAGTCAACTGATGGCCGTTCTCAAAGTCAAAGGTGACCCGGTGGCTAACCAGATCGCGGAGGCTTTGGCTCGTAGACATGCGCCCCTTATATCACGGTTTGCTGGTGCTCAGACGTCGATCTCTGCGCGGTGGCGGGCCCCCTGGGGCAACGGATCGAGGAACGCAGGCTGGCCGTCGCGCTTCCGTCTGCAGCCGGCTTTCGAGTATGGTGAGTCACCATGACTTCTTGCGCGTTTTTGGATGAGCTGCGCTGGCGCGGCCTTTTGCATCAGACCACCGATGACGCTGGCCTGGCCAGCCACTTGGCCTCGGGCATGCGTACGGCGTATGTCGGCTTCGATCCGACGGCTGACTCACTGACCATTGGCAACTTCATTCCGATCAAGCTGCTCATGCATTTTCAACACGCTGGCCATCGCCCGATCGCGGTGCTGGGTGGGGGCACTGGGCTCATCGGTGATCCCTCGGGCAAGTCGGCTGAACGCCAGCTTTTGACCCGTGACATCGTCGAGCACAACGTCCGCAGTCAGCGGCGGATCTTTGAGCGCTTGCTGGACTTTTCGCCGGGCGAGCGCGCGGCCAGCATGGTGAACAACCTCGACTGGCTCGGTGCACTGCCCTTCATCGATGTGCTGCGCGACGTTGGAAAGCACTTCTCGGTCAACGCCATGATCCAGCGCGATTCAGTGCGCGACCGCTTGAACCAGCGCGAGCAGGGCATCAGCTACACCGAGTTCAGTTACATGATCTTGCAGGCATACGACTTTCTGCACCTGCACCAGGGCTACGGCGTCACGCTGCAGATGGGCGGGAGTGATCAGTGGGGGAACATCGTCAGCGGCTGCGATCTGATCCGGCGAATCTGCCGGCCCACTGCACAGGGTGCAGAACAAGCCGAATCGTTTGGTCTAACTGCCCCGCTGGTCACGCGTTCCGACGGGGGCAAGTTCGGAAAAAGCGAGGCCGGGGCGATCTGGTTATCCGCCGATCGCACGAGTCCGTATGCCTTCTATCAATTTTGGCTGAACACCGCGGACGAAGATGTCGTGCGGTACTTGAAGCTGTTTACCTTCCTTTCGCAGGACGAGATCAGCGCCTTGGCCGATGAACACGAGCGCAATGCGGGAGCGCGTGCCGCGCATCGCGCGCTGGCCCGCCACATGACGCAGCTACTGCACGGAGACGGCGAGCGCATGCAGGCCGAGGCGGCTGCGCAGGCGCTGTTTTCGGGCGACATTGCTGGCTTGTCCCCATCGACGCTGCGCGAGGCGTTGGCCAGTGCGCCCACGTCGCAGCACGCGCTGTCGCGGCTCTCTGGGGAAGGGCTGTTGTTGCTCGATGTGCTAGTGGAGACCGCGCTCTGCAAATCGAAGCGCGAAGCGCGTGAGTTTGCGCAGACCGGTGCCGTGCTCGTGAACGGCCGCAAGGCAAGCGCCGAGGATCGCCTGACCACGACCGACCTTTTGCACGGCGAGTTCATCGCGCTGCGCCGCGGTAAGAAGAACTGGCACCTCTTGCGCTTCGCCTAGCTTCTCGTCGGTTTTGGAGGACGCAGCGGGGCCGATGAGCCCGTGGCGCTGCAGGGCCTTTGCATCAGATGGGGCAGTAGCGAGAGGGAATCAAAGCGAGGGCAGGACCACGCGCGCTCCGGCTTCGATGCGATAGCTGAAGCTGAATTCCTTGGTCGCGTTGGGATCGAGGTCGCAGTCGATGCGCAAGAAGCCATCTTTGCTGTCAAAGCGCATTCCTGGTCCTGGTTGCACGCTGATTTCGACGTCGCGTAGCTCGCTCACCGGGATGCGCTCGGTAAGCTGCAGCGGCTTGCGCTGGCCACTTAGGTTGCTGACATACATCCGCACGGTGCGCGTGATCTTCTGCGTGCCCAGTACCGCCGTCGTCTCGCGCGTCTCATCGACCTTGCGACGGACGCGCAGCCCATCGTCGATGCCAAAGCCCAGCTCGAATGGTTCACCAGGGGCGACGAACAAGACACGGCTTCGTCCGGCTAGCTCGTTTTCGCGAATCACATGCACGGGGCCAGCCAGAAGCGGCCGCGTCCCGGTCAGAGTCGCGGTCGCGCGCAAGTGAGCAGCCATGCTTTTTTCTGGGAACGCCACTCGCTCGATCTGGCAGGGCAGGGTCTGCGTTGCAAGCTCGACCCGCACGGGCATTCCCGTCGACGGCACGCTGGTTGGGCGCTGCGCGCTAAATGTGAGCGGCTCGCCGCCATCCTCGACGCCTGGCATCTCTTCGACGGCGCGCTGGCCGCGACCGAGTCCAGCCACCGCGATTACCTGCTCGCGCGCTTCCACCACGACAGTGCGCTTTTCGGGCTCAGTCTTGCGGCGCAGGCGCAGGTTGTCTTCGGTGAGTGGCGGTGCGGTAGCCGCCTGAGCCGGCCGCGCGGTTGAGAAGCGCAGCGCGACATCGCGCCACTCTTCGCCGGTACACTGCCAGGCAGTGGCAAACGTCGTGATCTGCAAGCTGGTGCTTCCGTCAGGCGCTGTGCTCAATCGACACAAGTGCTCGGGTCGCCACAGAGCGCACGGCGTGCGATAGACAAGCTCGATCTGCGCGACACCCGGCGCCGCGGATTCGATCTGCAGCTCGATCGTGGCTTCAAAGCGCGGCTCGACCCGACGGGCCTGCGTCAGACGCAGATCGCAGCGCTGTACCTCGCGATCGGCTTCGGATAGCTCGCTGCGCGCTGCAGCCAAGTCGTCCAAGGCCTGCTGCTGCGAGCTGATCATGCGCGCATAGGCGCTGCGCCAGCCATTTAGATCGGTCGCGGCTGAGCGCGGCACCCGCTTAAGCGCGACCGCCCAGTGCTCAAGCAAGCTCGCAACACGTGCTTCATGCGTGCTCAGTGCATCGACCGCTCTCTCTGCAGCGAGCCGACGAGCCGCGGCGCTCTGCTGTTCCTTCTCGCGAGTCGCGACTTCGCTGCTGCTGCACACCGGGACGTGCCGCACTCGCCGCACGACACGAGTCGATAGCACACGTGCGCTGCCGCTTCGTATGCTCTGGACGTTCGCCAGCACGCTTGGGTCGCTGACCATGGTCGCGATGCCGCCGATGCGCAGCCACGACACCCCGGCGGTCAGTGGTGCCTGGACACGGCGCACGACTTCGGCGCGATCTTCGAACAGCGTGACGCGGACCACGCTGCTGCCACAGTCGACGACGGCAGGCTCACCTGCGCGCGATTCCGCGAGTGAGGCGCCGCTGGTGCTCGATGGGACAACCGGATCAGTCACGGCGATTTCCTCCGACGATTTCGTTCTTGGCCGGGAACACGATGCGGTAGCTGTAGTCGACCTTGGCTTTGCCACCGGCAGGCAGCGTTAGGCGCCACGTCAGCCCGCCACGAATGGGCAGGCCGCGCTCGGCTTGGCTGTATTCCTTGGCCTCGGGCCGCGCGGCGATGAGCTCGACGGTCATCGACTTGTCATCCGTCACCGGCATGCGATCGAAAAGCTCGATCACCGCGGGCTGCCCGAGAGAGGAGCTGACCTCGACGCTGACGTGCTGTGTGACCTGGGTGGTTCCGCCGAGCAGGCCGGTGGTTTCTTCTTCGCCACGCACGTTGCGCGCGACGCGCACGCGCTCTTCTACACCCATGCCAACGCGCAGCGAGCCGCCGCGATCGATGGCTCCAACCTGTGCGGTTGTCAGCAAGCTGCCTTCGACATAGACATCGACCGGCCCGGCGAGAAGCGGAGTGGGAAGTGGGTTTTTGAACTCGGCTTCGCGGTACACCTCGGGGCGCTCGCGCGGCACCGACAACAGGCGCAGGCTGGGCGCGCACTCGACGCTGCGCAAGAGGATGCGGTGGGTCTTGCCATCCGACGGAATGCGCACGATGCCTTCGCTGTCGTAGCGGTAGTCAAACTGCCCGCGGCCACGCAGCGGATCGGTCAAGCCACTGCCAGGGCTTAGCGCTTCGATCTCTGCTTGCGCGCTGCTGCGCAGGCGCTGGCCATCGGTCTCTTCGCTTGGAGCCAGGCGACCGCGCTGCGTTCGGTTCGCGGGTCCGATCAGCACCAAGCGATCAAAGTCCAGCCACTGCTCGCTGACGTCGCTGCTGTCCGGCTCGGTCGCCTCGTCGTCGTCTGCACCGGTATCGGCGAACCCGCCTCCACCGCCGCTCGCGGCGCCACCGGGGGCTTCCTTTTTCATCAGCTCTTCTCTGACTTCACTTCGCGAGCGCGCGATGGATCCTACGGCGGCTTGCGGGCGCATCGGGGCTGCCGCCAGCGGCGCAGGCGGTGGAGCCATGGCAAAGCTCGCTGGCACCGCTGGCATCTCTAGGGACGGCGGCGGCGGTGCGGCTCCGGCATAGTCCATGCTGCTCGGTTCAGGCACGACTGGACGGCCGCGCGGGGCACCGGATCGCTTGGCCTTGACCGGCGCTTCGCGGCGAGGGCGCGACACCATGGCGCTTCCCTCTTGCTCGTCGTGATCGAGCTGGACCTCAGACTGCGCGTCGAGGAGCAGGTTTTTTTGCGTGATCGACGAGGCAGACAGGTCCTCTTCGTCCAGTGATGGCAGCGTGACCCCGCCTGAGCCAGCGCGCACCGATCCGGCTGCAGCGAACGTCTGATCGTAGTCGCTGAACAGCGCATCCAAGCCGGCAGGCGGCGGACGATAGCCGCGGTGTGCGGACGGCTGGGCGCGTCCAAAGCGCAGCGCAGGCAGCTCGGGCAGACGCGTGTCCAGTAGCAGATCTGCGGTTGAAAGCGAGACCTGCGCTTGCTTCCAGTCTTCCCCGCTGCGCTGCGCCAAGAGCGCTTCCAAAAGCCACGCACCGCGACGAGTTCCATCGGCACCCTCGACGATTCGCAGCGTGTAAAGCGGCCAGAAGCGGGCCGCCGGCACGACATAGCGCAGCGCCAGCGGGGGCAGCGGGCCGCGTCCGCTGAGGACGACGATGGCGGTTCGCGTCGGATGCCCCGCACCCATGCGCTGACTGCTCTGCGCTTGGGCATAGGCAAGCTCGGCTTCTGCCTTGGCCAAACGGGCGGCGACCAAGTCGCGCTCAATGATCTCGATGCGACGATCGATCTGCTGCTGTGCTTCGAGCAGAAGCGACGCGGTGGCGAGAGCATCAGCCATGCGCTCATCCACTTTTTCGACGAACGATGTCGTGCGCAGCGCCGGATCCGGTGAAGTCTTGGCGAGGCGCTGGCGCTGCTGCACCAGTCGCTCTTGCTCGGCTTCCAAGCGCGCGACCTTGCGGGAGCGCTCGGCAAGCTCACTCGCGGCCTGGCCCGGCTGTGTCGCGTGCGGCGACACATCCAGGCTGCTGCGCACCGAGACGACTTGACGCGAACTTGTCGCTGGCTGGCCCGCTCTGCCGCCGCCATCGAGCAGCGACACCCGCAGGCTGCCGGGAAAGGCCAGTGGCGTGATGTTGGGGATGAGAAGCTCGACTTCGCTGAGGCCGGCCAGCTCTGCATCAGACGGCAGGCTGGGCAGCGCTGCCAGCGCAGCAGCCGAGACGGTTCGAGTGATCACGGCGCCACGGGCATGGACTGTGACGTGCGTGATCTCGGCAGGACATGAGATCTGCAAAGGCTTCCTCCACGCAACGGACTAGCGGGCTGGATCCAGCAATGCGACCCAAGAAACCGCCGACTTTGTCGGACATGCTCGCCGATCCCAACGCGAGAAGGGAGACAAAATACAATCCGATCACGCGCAGGCGTCCAGCTATCCAACGGTATGGGCATAGGCCTGGGAATTCCCTGCGGAATTGCAGGCAGAGCTCAGGCGAACGAAACAGAAATAGAGACAGAAAAGGGCGCAGAAACAGGAAGATATGGATCGATGGCAAGGCCGGGGTCGGAACAAAAAAGGAATCCTGAGTACTGAACTTCCCAATTCGCGGGTCGAGGAATCTGAAGACCTGTAGGTCTGTGCCCGATATCAGCCCGCTTTGGGGCCTACGCAAGCAGTGGCCTGTCGCTCATCTCTCGCCCCTCGCTCGTTTGCTATCCCACCGCCATCGAGCCTCTGCAACCTACTTCGGACTGGAAGTCTGCCTGCCGCAGTCTCTTAAACAGAACCGCCAAGGCCATTGATCTCAGAAGACTATTCGCAGTACGATGAACCGTCGCTCCATCAGCCGATGGATACACGGACTCTGTAATAAGAGTCGCGCGGCGGGGGCCGCGTAGGGGTCGGGGGGGTCAGATCCGGGGCGCCTGAGTGGTAGGGGGGAGTGCCGTCGGCTGCTGTGCATGCTTCACGCGCAGCGAGAGGCAAGTAGGAATGACCAAATCGGATTTGATTGAAAAAGTAGCCGCTCAACTTAGCCTGCCCAAGGGCAAGGCTGAACAGATCATCAACTGCATCTTTGACTCGATGGAGGAGGCCCTAAAAGCCGGCCACCGGATCGAGATCCGCGGGCTCGGTAGCTTCGAGATCCGACGCTATAAAGCGTATGAGGGGCGGAATCCGCGCACGGGGGACCCGGTGGGTGTGAACCCGAAGCGCTTGCCGTTCTTCAAAGTGGGCAAAGAGCTCAAAGAGCGGGTGAACGCGGGGGCGACAGATGCTCCGGCGCCAGCTGCTAGCGCGGACCGAGAGCCTGAAAAGGGAGACACATCGCGGCCAGCCGCTGCGGTCGATCCCACAGGCAAGAAGCCGCGTAACGAGAGCAAAGCCTAGCGATCTGACACGCGAGCGCGGCGCCGATTTTTTCCTCGACTTCGTCGATGGAAGGCTGCGCCTCTACGTCGCCGTACCTTCCGTAAGGTACCGCCGAGCACTGGTTTCTTCGCCTGCGGCGACGTGGCCCCCGGCACGCCCGCCCTCTACTTTGCTGCGGCTGCCCGCCTTCCTCTTTCCCGCTTTGCTACAACACCTTGCCGGGATTCATCAGACCCTTGGGATCGAGCGCGGCTTTGATCGAGCGCATCACGGAAAGCTCTACCTCGCTGCGATAGCGGCGAAGCTCGCTGCGCTTCAGGCTGCCGATGCCGTGCTCAGCGCTAAAGCTGCCCTGCAGATCGACGGCCAAGTCATGCACGATGGCTGCGATGCGCTCGCGCTCGGCCAAGAACGCGGCCCCCGATCCTTCGCTCGGCTGGCTGAGGTTGAAGTGAATATTGCCGTCGCCGATGTGGCCAAAGGCGCAGACACGCAGGCCCGGTACAGCGGCCTGCACGCGCTCGCTCGCCCGTTGCACAAACTCCGCGACGCGAGGTACCGGCACGGCAACATCGTGCTTTAGGCTCACGCCTTCAGGCTTTTGCGCTTCGGGAATGCTCTCACGGATGCGCCAAAATTCGCTGCGTTGGGCAGGACTCTGCGCGATGACGGCGTCTTCGATCAGGCCGGCATCGCTGCACTCTGCAAACAGCTGCTCACAGGTGTGACGCAGCTGCTCGGCGCTGCTCGAATGCGCTTCGCCATCGCGCGGGATTGCCGTCGAGGTTGCTTCCAAGAGCAGGTAGTGCAAAGAGCGCTGAGACAGTGGTTCACGCGTGCCGGGAATGTGGCGCAGCACCATGTCGAGCGCCGTGCGCGAGATGAATTCGCAGCCCGTGATCGCATCGCCGGTCTCGGCTCGCGCCCGCGAAAGCACCGCGATGGCTGCCTGCAAGTTGGGCAGCGCCAGCATGGCGGTCACTTGCTCACGTGGACGCGGAAACAGCTTCAGCACAGCGGCGGTGATGATCCCCAGAGTTCCTTCGGCACCGCAAAACAGGTGGCGCAGATCGTAGCCCGTGTTGTCCTTGCGCAGACCCCGCAGCATATCGAGCACGCGGCCGTCGGGCAGAACCACTTCCAGGCCCAGCACCAGCTCGCGCGCGTTGCCATAGCGCAGCACCTGCGTACCGCCGGCATTCGTCGCTAGATTGCCACCAATCTGGCAACTGCCCTCGGCGGCCAGGCTCAATGGGAACAGGCGATCGGCGGCCATGGCTGTCGCTTGCACGTCGCTCAAGATGCAGCCTGCTTCGACTGTTAATGTGAAGTTATCGTGATCGACCGAAAGCACCCGATTCATTCGCTTTAGGTTAATGATCACTTCTTCACCGCCTAGGCCAGCAACCGCACCGCCGCACAGACCGGTGTTACCGCCCTGAGGCACCATCGGCACTTCTGCTTCGGCCAAGGTCTTCACAACGGCCGCAACCTGCTGCGTCGAGGCGGGCAGCACACACAGCGGACTGCGCCCTTTGAAGTTGCCGCGCTGCTCGCGCAGGTAGGGTTCTAGATCATCGGGGTCACGTACGAGGCCGCTTTCCCCGACGATCTCGGCCAAACGAGAAAGCAGCTCGGGGGTCAGTCGACTTTGCGCAATGGAAGGGGTCACGATCTGCATTCAAGAACTGTAATGACAGCCGCTTGTGCGTGGTAGATTTCGCCGCCATGCAGACGACAAATCCCGCTTCCACTGGCAGTCCCGCGGCACCGAGTGAGTTGGTCCAGGTTGAGATCGATCAGGGCGTCGCGGTGATCGCGCTCAGCAACCCACCGGCCAACACCTATTCGTACGAGATGATGCAGGCGCTGGATGCCGCGATCTTGCGCGCCCGCTTTGACGACAGCGTCCACGTCATCCTTTTGTGTGGAGCGGGGGAGCGGTTCTTTTGCGCGGGCGCCGACATCGCGATGCTGGACCGCGTGACGCCGAGCTTCAAGTACAACTTCTGCCTGCACGCCAACGAGACGCTGCTGCGCATCGAGAACACCGCCAAGCTGGTGATCGCCGCGCTCAACGGTCACACAGTTGGCGGTGGCTTGGAAGTCGCGTTGGCCGCCGATCTGCGCATCGCCCCAGTCGCTGGTCGTTTCAAGATTGGGCTTCCCGAAGTCGCGCTGGGTGTCCTGCCAGGGACGGGTGGCACGCAGCGCTTGGCTCGCTTGCTGGGCAAGAGCCGCGCCATCGAGCTGATGGCCAAGGGGCAGAACCTCGATGTCAGTGAAGCGCTGCGTCTGGGACTGGTCAACGAGCTGATCGAGCCCGCAGCGGGTGAGACCTTTCATACGGCGGCGCGGCGCTATGCCTTGGGCTTTTGTCCGCCGGGTCGGGCCTCGATGGCGGTCGGTCGCATCAAGCGGGCCGTGCAAGCAGGCAGCGAGCAAAGCTTGGAAGCCGGCCTGGCCCTAGAGCGCGAGCTGCAGCAGCAGCTCTTTCAGTCGAGCGATGCCCGCGAGGGTCTGCGTGCCTATGTCGAGAAGCGCAGCCCACAGTTCCGCGGACAATAGCGCGTCGTCGAGCGTGGCTGCCTGAGGATCGCCGCGGTCCGCCCACGCAACGTCGGTGTCTGCTTAGGCGGTGGCGAATTTCCAGCTGCGCAGCAGCTTGCGAAAGGTATCGCCGGACTCGGGAAACTTCATTTTCCGCAGCGTATCACCGACGCAGGTTTGTAAGGGGTCGGCCTTTTTGCCATCGGCCTTGGGGGTTAGGTTGGCGATGACTTGCGCGCTGAACACACGACCATCGCGCGCCACCATGATCGTGGCTTGCAGCTCGACCGCGGTCGCGCCCTTGTAGATGCCATGCGTCAAGGCGCACTCGCGAATAGCTGGCTGCACCCCGTCGAACAGAGCCTCTATGGTGACGTTGCCACCGCTGGGCTTGGCTTTCTTGGCGTCGGTGGTGTGGTGATCAGCCACGAGCCACAGGCAAAGTCCAAGAAGCAGACCACGCCGCGCCCCACGCGCAGCGCGGCGCGGTCTGTGCGAAGGCGATCGCATACCTAGTTCGGGATGCATAGCCCCGGATTCCCTGTGCCAGCCTTAAAGACATCGCGACAGGTGCGTCCGCTGGGGCAGGTGTCTTGTGCTGCTCCGACGATGCACAGAGCGCGGCACTTGCGGTCGCCGGCCAAGACGACGTTGCACTGATAGCCGTCAACGCACTCGTCGAAGTAGTTGCAGTCCTGGCCTTCGACCTTGGCGTTGTTGGTCAGCGGAAAACAGGCGAGTCCCTTGAACGTGTCACGGGTTGGCGCCCCCAGGCTGTCGACGGTGGTATCGACATACACGCAGTGCTGCCGCAAGCCATCGCGGGAAGCACAGGTGGCGACGCCGAACGTGCAGAGCTCACGACACTCGCCAAGGTCTTCATACGTGCGGCGAATGCATGCGCTGGCTGGGTTGGCACCTGGGCAGGTGCCGTTCTTGGTCGCGGCATCGATGACCGTCGGATTGCACGAAAGCCGCGTCGCGGGATAGCAGTACCCGCTGCGCTTGTCGAACGGGAAGCACGCATAGCCTTCGTTGGGGCGGCATGTGTTCGGCAGATAACACGTGCGCAAGCAGTACTTGGGTGCGCCGGAAAGGACACTCATGCAGTGGCCGTAGCCTCCGCAGTCTGTGTCGCTGGTGCAGGTCGACGTGCAGTAGCCACCCACGGTGGGCAAGTTGCCTGGATCACCGAGCACGTTGGTCACCCAGCACTTTGGCGAGGTCCCCATCGTGCATTGGCCGTCCATCCTGCAGGGGGCACCGATCTGCCCGGCCCCAACAGCCAAGTCAGCGCCCAGCAAGTCGACCGCATCGTCGCCTGCTTCACTGCGCAGGTTGATCTGCGAATCGGGCACCGTACACGCGACGGCGCTGGTTACCAAACACGCGCACAGCGCGCGTACAAAGCGATGCATCGGCATGGCCATCCCCCTTGCTGCTCTCGACTGTGAGAACTGCGTCTGCGCAGGCTACATCTTCGGCTGGCACAAACCCGTGCTGCCCTCTGCAAGTCCGGCTCGAAGCGAGTTGGCACAGCCTTGCAGTGAGTTGGTGCAGGCATTGCCTACCGGAATACCGCCGTTTGGCGTCAGAATGCTGGGCTGCGGCACGGGGGGGCCCATCGTGCCCTGCAAGCAGAGCTGACGGCAGACGCGGCTCGCTTCCGTCACGTTGTAGCGATCGCACTGATAGCCATCGACGCAGTCCGTCCAGTACTTGCAAGCCTGCCCATCGGCAACCGGCGTCGAGCTCTGCTGGAAGCAGACGTTGCCCTTGAACTTGTCACCGACCGGTGAGGGATTGCCGCCTGAGTCGAGCGACGTATCCACATAGATGCACTGCTGCGCGGGGGCTGGGTTGCCTGCCCGATCATCGGCCGGGCAGGTCGATTTGCCGACGTAGCACTGCGAGTGGCAGATGCCGCCATGATCGCTTTCGTAGGCAACGCGGATGCAGCCGCCGAGATACTTGTTGGCGCCGTACTCGCAGACGCCATCGCTGGTCGTCGGGTTGCAGTCAAAGTTGGCGTTGGGGAAGCAGATACCACCTGCCTCTCCGTCATACGCGCAGGAATATCCCGGCTTGCGACAGCGCGTTGCGCTCGCACACTTGGCCATGCAGAACTTCTTGCCGCTGCCCGGTAGGCTCACGCACTTGGCCGTGCCGCAGTCGCTGTCCGCCGAACACTCGCGCGAGCAGTAGCCGCCGGGTGTCGCAACCAGCTTGGGCATGTTGAGCAGCGTGGTAGTCCAGCACACGGCGGGTCCACCCGTGCCTTCGGTGCATTCGCTGGCCGACGTGCAGGGCGCGCCGATGCAGCCGTTGCCAGAACAGAGGTTGGCTTCTTGGGCTTCGCCCATGTCGCCACCACCGTCGCTGTTGTTGTTCGTCTTGCCGCCGCAATGGCTGAGTGAGCTCACGCCCACGGCTAGGAAGGCAGACAGCATGACGCTCGAAAATAAGTGCAAGCTACGGCTCATGGATCGATTCCTCCCCCACTTGAGGATCGCTGCAGCGGCTCTAGCAACCCGGCCTTCGTTATGCATCGGTCGCGGGGCGCAGCAGAGCGCTGAACGATCCACAGTCTGTTGATAGCTGGTCATCATATCGCGTTTTGCCTGCCGATTGGCCGCACACCACCTGCGCGATCCGCATGTGCGCTGGGCTATGGAAAGCGGCGCCTGTAGCTTCTTGAGTCTTTGTGAAGTTCGCGGTTTTGCCCGCGGTTCACGCGCGGGCCCACGACAAACTGTGCGAAAATGAGGCTCCCCTGGAAGCCGTCTTGCACTGCACACGCATGCCAGGGCACTCGACTTTCGTGATGCACACCGACGCTGCCAAAGTCCGCTCGCCCAAAGGGGTCTTCTGCATAGGCCCCAGTCGACACGTGGAGTATGGATGCTGGTAGTTGTCGTTCGATCGAAGCTTGCCAACGGGCAAGAGACCAGCACCTTCGAGTACGACCAGCCGGTCATCACGATTGGTCGCGCGGAAGTGAATGACATCGTGCTGCCGACCCCCAAGGTATCTAAGCGGCACGCCCGCCTGGAGGTGACGCCGCACGGTCTGGTGCTCACAGATCTGAAGAGCACCAACGGCACGTATCTAAATGGCCGCAAGGTCATGGCGGCGGTGCTGGTTGGTGAAGGGGACCACGTCCACGTCGGCGAGTTTTCGATCGAGGTGAAGTCGGCGACCGGCATGCCCAGCAAGCCGATGGGAAAGTCTGGTCAGCCCGGCTTCACTGCGCTTGCCCAGGCCAGTGCCGACACCGAGCCCAACGACCAGAATCAGACAAGCAATGAAGAGCCGCCAACCCGTCGCGGAGCCGCCTATCGCATGAGCTGGCTCGACGACTGGGCGGCGCCGAGCAGCCAGCGCAGCGCTGGCAGTGCCAGTTCAAACCCCAGTCGCAACAGCAGTCGCACAGGCACGCTGCTCGAAGGTCACCGCCGCGAAAGCAGCATGACCTTTGTTCTGCAGGCCAGCATGCCGGGCCTTATCTCGGTGGGACAGCACGTGTCGTTGCGCGTGTGGGCCGATGCCCGCATGAACGCCAAAGAAGCGCAGAGTGGTCGCTTGCGTTTGTCTTCGGCGCTGGAAGTCAGCCTCAGCCTGCCCGACGGCAAGATCGAAGCGCCGCACTGCGATCACGGCATGCTGCAAGTGGTAAACGGGGGCCAGTCCGCCGAGATGGTGATCTCGCTGCGCGGGCGCGATGTTGGGCCGGCTCGCATCGAGCTTGCGGTCTGCCATCGTGGGGCTCGCATCGCCACCTTGACGCTGCGTCCCGAAATCCGCGCGATGAGCTTGGTCGAGCTGGGCGAGCTATCGCCGCACAGCGAGATCCAAGTCTCGACGCCGCTGGAGTCGGTTCTGCCCGCTTGCGGACCGCATGTGATCTTGCGTCTGCGTGAATTTGGTCCGCTGCTCGCGCCGTCGGAAAACGGCGGGCCTGTGGGGCCCAGCTTGGGCGAGACGCAGCCTTCGATCTCGGGCTCGCACAACCAAGAAAACGCTCGGCGCCGACGCCTAAAGGTCGACCTGTGCCTGCTGCACGAAGAGACCTCTGAGATCGTCGCGAGCGGCGAGGTTCCGCTGGAAGTCCCGCTGTCGGATCGGCTGCGCACGTTCATGGCCAGCCAGGAAGTCGAGCGCGTCGGCACCGTGATCGACAGCGCCCGCGAGTCGGCCTTGCAGGCAGTTGGCGAGTCGTTGGCGTCGATGCTCTTACCGACGTCGGTGCGCGAAGCGCTGGGCGCTCTGGCTCCGGGATCGTGGCTGATGATCGACAGCGCAGAGACCTGGGTGCCGTGGGAGCTGGTTCGCGTCAGTCGCGGTCTGACCAGCCATTACCTGGGCGAGCGCTTTGCGTTGTCGCGCAGCGGCAGTGGTAGCTATGTCGCGCGCTTCGCAACGATGCCCTGCGTGCTGGTCACGCCTCCGGGGGGCGAGGCCATGGTTCGTCGCGAACAGCAGGCGCTGGCGTCGCTGGATGTGCGCTTGCGGCAAGTGAATCGCTTGATGGATGCGCTGCCCTTGCTGTCGCAGCCAGGCATGGCGGCTTGGCACATCACAGGCCACGGTGGCTTTGACCGCGCCGATCGCAGCGGCGCCAGCCTGCGTCTGGAAGAGGGCGTGCTGTCACCCGTGCAAGTGATGCCTGCAGCCCGCTTCCGCAAGTCGGGTCAGACTCCGCCATTTCAGGGCAGCTTCATTTTTATCGCGGTCAGCGAGCCCACTGCGCCGCAGGCTCCACTGGCCCCGGCTGGCACGTCGCAGTGGGTCGAGCGCTTCCTGGCCGCAGGCGCCGGAGCCGTCGTCGCGACGACATTCCCCCTGTCATCGGCCAAGTGCGCGCAGTTTGCCGAGACCTTCTATCGCGCATGGAGCAGCAATCGTCCGCTTGCGATCGCCGCCGCCGAGGCCCGCGAAGCCATTCGCGCCGATGGGGATCCAGCGTGGCTCGCCTTCGCCGTCTACGGCCTGCCCGGCGCTCGCCTCGGCAGCTTGTAGCAGGGCACAGCGCCGGTCCTGATCGCGGGCGGTGCGCTTTATTATTTTTGAATCAAATCGCTTATTTGCGAATTAATTTAACAGAATAAATCGACATTTGATTGGCAAATAGATTCAAGGCGTTGCCTGCGTCCACCGCGCGAATCCCCCCGGTATCGCGCGATGGGGACGCAAAATTTGGATGAAGCGTGTCGCGCGCTGGGCTCGCAGACACGCGGCCGTGGGCTACTTGCTGCCGTAGCGCTGTTCCATCTGCTTGCGGATCTCTTCGAACTGCGTGTCCATGCCGCCCTGGAACCACGCGTGCTCGGGCCGCGCCATGATCTTTTCGACCAGTGCCGAGGCCGCATCCGCTGGCTGCGCTTTGCCCGCCTCGCGCGCCTTCTTCACGATCTCCCGCACCTGCGGGATGAAGTGCATGTACCAGCGATCCGCGACTTCATACATGCCATGCCAGTGCGTGTAGTCGGGCGCCATCATGCTGGCCCCGTGACGAGCGCGGCGGCCTTCGTGGTGCCACAGATAGAACCACGTCCACTCGACTTCTTCGTCGAACTGCGTCTTGGTGATCAGGCCCTGCTTGTACAGCTCATCCATGATCGCCTGGCCTGGCTTGCCGAACTTCTCGTTGTACAGAATGACGAGCTCGTCGTACTGCGTGTAGAACGCGTTGACGTAGTCCGGCGAGTGGCAGTGACCGCAGACATCTTTCATGCGTCGCCGCTTCTGTTCCCACGAGTCCGCGGTCAGCGCCTTGCGCTTGGCCGGATCCGCCTCGCTGACGATGCGGTGCTGCGCGTCGGTGTCCAGCAGCCTTGAGATCGGCGGACGGTTCGTCCAGCTGATGCGCTCGCCGGGATCGTGCGTGACCTTGCCGCCGTTGCGCAGGTTGCCGCCCATGTGACAGGTCGCGCAGGTCGGCGCCGCGCTGTAGTCCTGACCCAGGACCCAGCTCTTGCTGTCGAGGTTCATGCGCGACGTCAGATCGCGATAGGCGATGCCGTGCTTGCTCTCGTTGTAGATCTCTTCCTGCGGATGGTCGGGGCCCAGGTGGCACTTGCCGCAGTTTTCCGGCTGGCGGGCTCGCCGCGGACTGAAGTCGTGGCGCGAGTGACAGGCGCTGCACGCCCCGCGCGAGCCGTCCAAGTTCAGACGGCCAATGCCCGTGTTGGGCCAGGTTGACTCATGCAGGATGGGCTTGCCTTCGGGAGTGCGCTGAATACCCGCCAGCACCGCGGTATTCGTCGGGCGACCGTTGGCGTCGGGCTTCAGATCATCCAGCGTGATGCGCTGACCATCGCGCCCTTTCAGCGCCACTTTGGCGCCGTGGCACTGCTGACAGCCGCTGGCCGCCGATGCCATGCCGTTTACCGTCTGGATATCGCCGCGCCCTGCCGTTGGCGCGTGCGGGCTGAACATGCCCCGGTGCCCTTCCACCGTCTCGGCCAGATAGTTGTCAAGCGACGCGAGGATGTTGCCTGCCGCCGAGTGATGGCTGTGCGTAAACTCATCAAACTCGCGCGGGTGACAGGACGAGCAGTCGCGCGGCGTAACCACCGTCGCGATCACCGCGCCTTCATGCTCAAACGCATCGGCGTCTGCGCGATCCGCTTTGTGACAGTCCAGACAGCCGACACCCTTTTGCGAGTGCGTGCTGTATCGCCAGTGCTCGACGATACTGGGCGTCTTTTCCTGGTGACAGCTCACGCAGCGCGCTGAGCTCTCGGGAACGACTACGTGGGCCTGGGCACGATCTCCAGACTCCTGTTTCTTGCGCAGCACTTCCATGTACTGCACCAGAAGCAGGGAGCCAAGGAACGACAAACCCAGAAGGATGATGACGATCTGCTTCGCCCGCAGGGACATGATGAAGGCGACTCCTTTTTAGTGCGCAACCAGAGCTTCCCAGACCGTCAGGCCCAGGATGCACAACACCGCGACAATGCCGATTCCAACGCTGAGCTCGCTGCCTGGGCGTCGTCGTCGAATCCAGCCGTCGACGAACGGCCAGAACAGGAACAGAAAGACGATGCAGCCCATGCTGAGCACAGCCACAGTGGCCGGAAACAGCTTCAGCCAGCGGAACGCGACATAGAAGTACCACTCGGGCTTGATCACTTCCGGCGTGGTCAGCGGATCTGCCATCGGTCCCATCGAAGCCGGCAGTACCAATGCCAGCGTCGAAAGCACGATCATCAGAACCAAGCCCATGATGATCTCGGAAAACAGATGATCGGGCACAAATGGGAAGTATCGTTTGGCCCCGGTGTCGTCGGGAAAGTGCAGCTCGCTGACTCCGTGCAGGCGCACCATGGCGATATGCAGGAAGAGCAGCGCCACCATGCAGGCTGGCATCAGCGCGGCATGAATCACGAACAAGCGGGACAGGGTATGCGGGTTGTACGAGTCACCGGCCAAGAGCGTCTTCTTTAGGAATCCGCCCAAAAAAGGAATCGCATCAGCGACGTTGGACGCCACGGTGGCGCCCCAGAAGCTCAGCTGTTCATAGACCAGCGAGTACCCCGTGAAGCCGCCGATCAGCGTCGACAACAGCAGGCCCATGCCGATCATCCAGTTCAGCTCGCGTGGCCGACGATAGGCTCCGGTAAAGAACACGCGAAGCTGATGCAGAATGATGCCCGCGACCATGAACGTCGCGCTCCACTTGTGCAGCGATCGGATGTACCAGCCGAAGGCCACTTCCTCGGTAATGAAGCGCACCGACTGGTACGCCGTGGTCGGGCCTGGCTGGTAGTAGCTCGCCAAGAGGATGCCGGTGCCAATCATCACCAAGAACAGATAGGCCGGTGTGCCGCCAAGCGCGAACCACCAGCGCTTCATGTGGTTGGGGACGGGCTCGTTGGTTAGCTCGCGCAGGGTCTCGTCTCGGACGGGAATGCGCTCTCGGAAAAACTCGCTACGCCGACTCATCGCCGCTCCTTCCGCCTGCGGGCGTTGCGTGCAGACCTTCGGCTGGCTGCGCTGCGCCTTGGGCTTCTTGGGCTGCCTTGCGCCGAAGCGGAACCGGCTGCCGGCATGCCTGAGCGCTATGTCCGCGCTCGCGCGGCAGAGCAGTCAAAGGAACCTCGACAAAAAGGAGTCCGTTTTCCACCCGAATCGGATAGCGCGACAGGCTCTGTCCTTTGGGCGGGCCATCGGTCCCTTCGCCGCGTTCGTTGAACACGCCATTGTGGCACGGGCAAAAGAAGCGGCTCTTGCTGCCTTCCCACAACACTTGACAGCCCATATGCGGGCAGGTGCTCGACAGAGCGATAAAGCTCGCGGCGCTGTCTTCTGCTGCGACGCGAGCCACGGCAATGGCGGCACCGCTTGGGGCGGTGTACTTGACCTGGCTGCCCAGCGTGATGCCCCGGCACGGCGCGACATACAGCCAGGCCTTGGCCTCGCTGTGCGTCGGGACTAGATAGTCCACGGCGTGGCCGGCCAGCGTGCCATAGCTCGCCCCCAGCGACAGAACCACTCCAGTATTCAGCGCCACGCTGAGCAGATCCCGCCGCGTTGGATCCTCGGTGGATCCGGCAGACAGGACCTCCTGCGAAGGCTCATCCCGTTGAGCAGGTCGATCAGGGGACTGAGAAATAGGAGTCTCAATTGGAGGTGTCTTGGGCTCACTTGCCATCGCTACTCCCGATCAGCGGTTCGGAACCAACAGGCCGCACCCTATCACATATGAGTCATCTCAAATGCATCTTTTTCTGGAGGCCCCAGCGACGGTTGAAGGAGCGCAAATATTGCGTGATGGGAAGCGAAAAAGGAATCTCTGCCCAGGGGCGCTGGGGGCTATTGAACGCGGATCACGCTGCCGCCGGCTCCTACGCTGTAGGCCACGCCCAGGGGGAGTCCCCACAGTCCGTACCAGCTGTTGGTGGCACCGCCTGTGGGAATGGGGGTCCAGCTTTGTCCGCGGTCGCTGCTGCGGAACAGCGTGCCGTTGCTGGCCCCGACCACGACGCCATCGCCTGGTGAACCCCACAGCGAGCGCGCGTTGCCGACTACGCCCAAGCCAGTGGTGGGCTGCCAGAGCAGGCCCGCGTTGTCGCTGCGCAAGACCACGGCATTGCTGCCGGCGGCATAGAACGTGGTGCTGTCGGTGGCCGTGACGGCAAAGAAGCTGGTGGCCACGCCCGAGCTGATCTGTGACCACGCGCTGCCGTCGCTGGTGCGCACGATGACGCCGTTGTCACCAGCGGCGACCACTTGGCTGGCGCTGGCGCCAAACACGCCGCGCAGGACTTGATTGGTCGTTGAGTTCTGCGCGATGAAGCTCTGCCCGCCGTCGCTGCTCTTTTGGATGCTGCCGTTTGCGCCGACGGCATAAAACGTGTTTCCCGTGCCCCAGATGGCGTACAGCGTCTCGCCGCTTGCCGAGGGCTGCGTCCAGGTGCTGCCGCTGGTGGTGGTGCGATAGATGGTTCCGAAGCTGCCGACGACAAGGACCTGATTGGCGCTGCTGCCATACACTCCGCGAAATGCGACGGTGGATCCGGCTGGAGTGATATCGCTGAAGCTGTTCCAGCCGTTCGTCGTTCGCAGGATGCGCCCGCTGGCCGTCGTGGCATAGATGTCGTTGGCGCCGCTGCCCCAGATCGCGCTGAAGTCATCGCTGATTCCCGTCGGGATCTTGAGCGAGCCGCTGCGACAGCGGCCCGCCTGACAGGTCGAGGACGGGCCGCAGACCGTGTCGTCGGGGCGTGGACTCCACGCTTGGCGGGTCTTGTTGGGGTCGCAGTACTGGCAGCTTTCCGTGGGGCTTGCCGCATCCGCTGCGTAGTACACGCTGTCGACGAAACAGCCAGGTCGACACTGCCCGCTTAGGCAGACGCCAGCGCCGCTTGAACACAGCCCACCGATCGGCACGCAGCGACCGTTGCACGCGCTGGCCCCGGACTCGCGACAGAACAGTCGCACGCTGAGCACGCGGTCAAACGAGCGACCGCTGCTGTCGAGCAAGCGCGCCAACAGCAGGCGCCGATCTTCGTATTCAAACCAGATCGCAGAACCTTGCTGCAGCATGTCCCAGCTAAGCTGCAGGAAAAGACCGCCGCTGCCGTCGGAAACAAAGTCGCCATAAGCCGCGACACCGTCGCTGTGTAGCAGCGTGCCACTGCGCAGTGTGGCGCCTCCGACCTCGTCGCGTTCGCTGGCCACAAGGCGGATCGATTCGCCCGCTGTAACCTCGCTGGCGCTGGCCGTTAGTGTCACGTGCGGCGCCGCGGTCTTCTGTGGTTCCATGCTGCCGGCATCGCTGCTGCAGCCGCCGGCCCCCCACGCGGCCACAAGCAAGGTGGTCTGAGCGGCGCGCGTTCGGCGACACCCGGCACGTTGGGCAGATCCTGGCGAGGTTCGTTGTGGCTTGTTTTGCATGCGCGTTGACTCCTATCTCGACGGGAAAACCGCGGTGCAGGCGGGCCGATCGCTCGCGGTTGCCCCTGTCTGGCCGTGCATTCGCGGGCCCCCCATGAGGTTGTTCCAGCGGTGCCCCCGGCAGATCGTGCCGCGCTGCGCCTGCGGTCGGATACAGTGATCTTCGCACGCTGGCTGCGTGTAAGGAGGAAGCGTCGTGGGCAGCGGTCAACAGGAGAGTCGCATCGCGAGGTTGCGTCGCGGCTGTGCGAAGAACGCGGAACAGACAGCACGAGTCGGCCGCGCTGTGTGCAGACATGGGCTGTGCGCATGGCTGGGGTTGGCGCTGCTCTTCGGGCTGCTCTTCGGGCTGCTCAGGGTGACTTCTGCGACGGCGCAAGAGGGCACGAACCCGGCCCAGCCTTCGTCAGCCAGCACACCACCGCCGAGTCCTGCCGGCCCACTGGCGGCGAGCCCGGCTGCTGCATCGGCTGCACCGAGCACAGCGCTTGCTGCGGGCACGCAGACTATGGGCGCGCGACCGCTGCCCCTGCGCGTTGGCCTCTCGGCCAAGTCGACGCCCTGCACTTTTTTCCCCGAGGGCCACTTTCAAGGATCGTTCTACGAGGCCTGGCAAGAGATCGCGGCCACCGCCAACCTGCCCTTTGAGATCGTGTCCGTGCCGACGTTCCGACAGCTTCTTGATGCCGGGCAGAGTGGGCAGGTCGACGTCGCGGTCGGCTGCATCAATATGACGCCCGAGCGCTTGGCAAAGTATCGCTTCAGCGTGCCGCTCGAATCCGACGGCATCTCGGTCTTGGTGCGCCGTGAGCAGAGCAAGACCTGGCTCACCATTTTGCGGACGCTTGGCTCACCCGGCATCTTGGGGCTGCTCGCCGGCATTCTGTCGTTTGTTCTTTTGATGACGCTTCTGCTCTGGCGCATCGAGGGCTACGGCAAGCAAGAGTCGACGCAGGCCTCGGGCCGTCCGCGCACCTTTGCCAAGGTGTTTCAGATCTTGCTCACCGGTCCCGGCACCAACACCATCGCCTCGACGGTGCGCGGCAACAGCCTGATCAGCCTGGTGTATTTCGTGCGCATCGTCGCGGCATCGGTGCTGGTCAGCTTGATCTCGGTGAACGTGATCAAGCGCTCGACCGAAGAAGCCGAGAGTCACGTCAGCGCCTTGCAGCACCTCTCGGGAAAGACGGTCTCGGTCGGGCCAGGCAGCGTCAGCGAGCACTGGATCGAAGGCTTCAATCAGCAGCTTGGATCGGGGGATGACGCCAAGCGCATCAAGCTGCACGCCATGGACAGCCTGATCAAGTCGTGCGACTTGCTGATCGCGGGCCAAGTCGACGCGGTCATCGCCGACAACGCGCAGGTTCAGTATTACCGCACCAAGATCAACCCGCGGGCGCCGCTGCAGGTGGCGATTCGCAATATTCATCGCCAGTCACAGGGCCTGATCTTGTCGCCGCAGCTTCCCGATGCGACGGCGCTGCGCATCAATCAGGCCATTGCTCGCATCAAAGAGACCGGTACCGCCGACGCCATCCTGCGTCGCTACGTTCCCGAGGAATAGCGGGGCATCGCCTGGCGGCTGTCGGGCACCGTGCCCCGGTCGTTACATGCCGTTTTCTCGACGGGCGCGCAGGCAGTCGCCATCCCCCGGCTGCACCGTGCGACAGGGGCGTGGGCGCAGGTGATAGATGGCGCAGTGGACGCGCGATCCCAGGGCTCCGCGCAGCGCGGCACAGCGCCCGTCCTTGTGCATGCGCAGGTGAGGCTGGGCCAGGGGCGTGCCTGCATCATCGGTCGTCGCGACGAACTTGCGCACCAGATCGGCGCGCGAAAGCAGCCGCGCACCGGGCTCGATGGCGACGTAGTCGCTGCGCCCTTCGGCACAGTTTTCCGCCGCGTTCATGCAGCACGCGCCGCACGACTGACAGTCCAGCGGCACGTGGCTAGCCCCGTCGCTTCGGGCGAGTGGCGGTGTTCAGCTTGCCGGGCGCGCTTCCTCCAAGCCGATCGAACACGGCCTGCCCGTCGATGATGGTGAGCAGCACCGGCCGCGTTCGCAGATCCTGTGGCGCGGGCCCGCCGCTCAGGTAGCTGTCCAAGCGGCCACTGAGCACAGTCAGATCCGCGCGTCGCCCGACGCGAATCTGCCCAATGCTGTCTTCGGCAAACGCGGCATATGCCGCATCGATGGTAAACAAGCGCAGCGCTTCGCCCACGCTCAAGCGCTCATGGGGCAGAAAGCCCCCTTCGGGCTGACCTTTTTCGTCGGTGCGGTGAATGGCGGCGTGCAAGCCAATGCGCGGATCGGCTTCTTCGACGGGAAAATCCGAGCCCGCGCACAGCCGCGCCCCCGACGACAAGAGCGAGCGAAAGGCATACGCGCCCAGGAGCCGCTCGGGACCCAGGCGGCGGATCGCCCAGGGCATGTCGCTGGTCGCGTGGCTGGGCTGAATCGACGCGATGACACCCAGCTTCTGAAAACGTCGACGCTCTAGATCCGCTCGCGCGATCACCTGCGCGTGCTCAATGCGAAAGCGCAGATCGCGGTCGGCTCGCACGCCGGCCTTTTCGTACGCCGACAAGACCACGTGGTTGGCGCGATCGCCGATGGCATGCGTGGCGATCTGGTGTCCGCGACCGTACAGGATGGCCCAGCGCGCCATCTCTTCGACGTGCTCGGGCGGTACCAAGAGCAGGCCGCTGTGGTTGGGCTCGTCGCTGTAGGGCGCAAGCAAGGCAGCTCCACGCGAACCCAGGGCACCGTCCATGTACAGCTTGATGCCGCGCAGAGCCAAGCGACCGATGGTCTCGGGTGGACCCAGTCGCTGTCCCAGTCGCATCAGCTCGGCCTGATACGCGCTGGAGCGCGGATAGCGCGAAAGCGCGGCGGGCATTGGGTCTTCGTGATACGCAAAGACGCGCAGCGGCAGGCGGCCTTCTTCGGCGAGCTGACGATACACCGCAAGCTCTTCGGATCCGATGCCCATCTCATGCACGGCGGTCAGGCCGCGCGCTGCCACGTGCTCGGCGGCCGCCAAGATCGCCGACTCGATGTCTTTGCGCGTCGCGGCAGGCAGCAGACGCTCGACCAGGGACATGGCGTTGTCGACGAGCACCCCGGTCGGCTCACCGCTTGCGTCACGCAGGATGCGTCCGCCTTCGGGATCGACCGTGCCGCGACCGATGCCCGCCCGGCGCAGAAGCTCGCTGTTGACCCACACGGCATGGCCGTCGATGCGGCGCAGCAAAAGGGGCCGCCCAGCGCTTACTGCATCCAGAGCCTGACGCGCTGCCACCGTCGGTAGCTGCGGCGGCGAGAACAGGTTCTGATCCCAGCCGCGCCCGATGATGAAGCCGCGCTCGTTGCCAGCCAAGGCATCGCTGCGCAGGCGATCACGAATGCGCTCGATGACCTCGGATACACCCCGCGCACCGCGCAGATCGATGCGGTCGAGCGACATGCCCAAGCCCACCAAGTGCGCGTGGGCATCGATCAGACCCGGCAGCACGGTCTGATTTCCGTCGAGCTGGATGATCCGCGTGCGCGGTCCGATCCAAGCCTGCAGCGCCGCCATGCCTTCGCTGCCGCCGGGCGATGATGCCGCCTCGCCGTCCGGTGGCGGAGCGGCTGGACTGGCGGACTCAGGGCCTGTCGCAGTGCTGCCGACCCAGACGATCTCACCGTCGCGGATGGCCACGGCATTGGCCACCGGATGCGCTGGATCCATGGTGATGATCTGCGGCCCGCGCAGCACCAGATCCGCGGGGCGTGCCGCGCTGGGCGAATCCGTCGCCTGCGCCAGCTTTGCAGGGCTCCTGGGTGGCTTGGCATGGCCGAGCGGCAGCGCCAGCACCATCGATAGTGCCGGGATCGAAAACCAGCGCCGCCGTCGAGACAGCCGCGACGCAAACGCAAAAAACGAGCTGCAACGCATCGCGGCACTATAGCGAGGCAGCGGCGATTTGCGCCGGCAATCCACCGCAGCCAGCGCGGAACCTGCGAGGTCTGACCCAGGGCACATGCGGTCTGGAATCGGTCGCGGTCGCGGCGCCGGTTTATTCGCGTGGGCGACGGCGCGAGCGGGGACGATGGCTTTCGGCTTGCAAGTGGCGATCGATGCGGGACGACGTGCTAGCCATGCCCTCTTGGGCCGCGTCTCCGTCGGGAAACGTCTCGGGCATGCGATAGCCCAGCCAGGCATAGGCCGCGTACAGCTTGCAGGCGTCTTCCAGAAACTGCAGCTCGTCATAGTCGGGCTGCCGCGGCAGAAGATCCGGCGGCGGCAAGCGCACGGCCTGTCGCCGCGAGCGCGCCAGGGCCCAGGCCCGCAGTGCCTGTTCCAGCAGGACGACCTTCTTTGAGATCGGGCACAGGCTGAGGGTGTAGCGATCGGACAGCGACAGCTCTAGCTGATCCAGCCAGCGCGCATGCGAGAGCTGATCCTGCAGGTGTGACGGCAGAAAGAACTCGTCATGTACGTTAATATGTTTGGCAAATAATTGCAGTAATGCATAAAGCTTTGTTTCGCCAGTAGCTTGCGATAGTTGTTGTAAATAATCAATATTTGGTGACACATAAAAACCGCTGGTAGGCAGGGGCTCGGGCTTTTGTCGCAGAAGCGTGGCGATCGTCCGATGGGTCAGCGGATCGAGGCCGGCGACCAAGCCAGCGTCGTGTTCGCCATAGCGACCGGCCCGCCCAGCGATCTGCTTGGCCAGCGCCGCTGAGATCTCGCACTCGGCTTCTCCGTCGAACTTGATGGCGGTGGTGAAGATGACGCGGCGCGCGGGGGTGTTCAGCCCCATGCCGATGGCATCGGTGGCCACGACGATCTGTGCCTCGCCGGACAGGAAGCGCTCGGCCTGGGCCTGTCGCACTTCCGGCGACAAATTGCCATAGATGGCCGAGACCGAAAATCCATGTTTGACGACTAATTCACGATAATAAAGAACATCACGGCGTGAGAAGGCAATCAATATATCGCCTGGCTGTAAATAACGCAAAGAGCCGAGCGGCTGTTTCTCCATAAGCAAGGGCGACATGCGCGATAAGCGCCGCACCTCCAGCGTGCCGCCGACGCGCCGAACCAAGGACTCGACGGCGGCTTCGGCCTCGGGAGCGCCGAGCAAGTACACGGTGTCGGCCGGTACGCCACACACGGCGGCTGTCCACGCCGCGCCGCGATCGGGATCGTCCAAGAGCTGGATCTCGTCGATCACCGCAACCTCGACGCGGCGATGGGGATCGAGCATCTCGACGGTGCTGGCGATGTGGCTAGCCTGTGGGTGCAGCTTGCGCTGCTCGCCGGTAATCAGGCTGCATGCAAGGCCTTGGCTGCACAGGCGGTTGTAGTTTTCCAAGGCCAAAAGCCGCAGCGGCGCCAAGTACACGCCCGAGCGCGCCTGCGCAAGCTGCTCCATGGCGATGTGCGTCTTGCCCGAGTTGGTCGGGCCCAGAACGGCGATAAAGTGCCGCGGGATCGACTGCGCCAGCGTGAACGACTCGGGATAGCGCGAGAGGTTCACGGCCTGCCGCGCTTGCTCGGCCTGCATCGAGCTTGACTTGCGGCCGCGCACCGCCGCGACACGCTCGACGGCGATGGAGCAGCGCAGGCGCGCTAGCTCGTACTTGGCTTGCAGGGCCTGCAGGGCGCGCTCGGTGTTTTGCGCATCCAGCCCCTGCGCTGCGGCGATGGCGAGGACGTTCTGCACGCAGTCGCGAAGCTGCGCTTCCAGGCGCTCGCGCGCTTGCGCGTTCCAGCGCGTCTGCACCATGCGCAGGCGCTCGCCTCCCGACATGCGCTGCCACTTGTTCAGCTTGCCAAGGAAGCCCTCGTCGGGAACCAGGTGATAAAGGACGCGACGATCGGGAAACACAAGCTCGCCATGCGCCGAGATGGCATAGGCACCTTCGACGGTCACCAGCGTCGCTTGCAGGCTGGACAGATAGTCGCTGACGGTAGCGGGACTATCGTCGCTCGCGGGCGCTTTCGGATCTGCGGGAGAGTCGGACAGGACTACTTGCGGAAGCGAGAGAGGTTGGCAGGAAGCTGCGCCAGCGACGGGAACTGCTTGTCTGGGTGAAGCTTGATGGCGCGATTGAGCAGGGCTTCTTCCGACTCGCGGCGGTTGGGGTCGGGAATGCAGCACTCGACCGGGCACACCGCTTGGCATGCTTCATAGTCGTGAAAGCCCACACACTCGGTACACAGGTTCGGATCGATGACGTAGATGTCTTCGCCTTCGGAGATGGCTTCATTGGGGCACTCTGGCTCGCACGCACCGCAGTTGATGCACTCCTCCGTGATCATCGTGGCCATATTCTTTGGACTCCTTCGTCTTTGGCGAATCGCTCAGCAACAGCATGCGATGGATAAAGACGCACAGCGCAGCCGGCGGCGATTTTTTATGAGGTTGTTTCCAAGCGGTCTGCGACGGTCTTGGGTCGCTTTGAGGCCGCTCTGGCAAAGATCTGCACCAGACCGTCCTCGGGACCTACGGCTATCACAGGACAGCCGATCTTTGCCAGCATTCTATGCATGCGGGCTTCCTGCCGGTCTTGCTCCCAGCCGAAGATCTCGGCCGCTCGCGCAGAGGCCGGATCATCAAATAGTTCCCTGGGCACGTACCGTCGAGCCGTCGGCTGAAGACAGGTCAGTTGCAGCGCACGCTTGCGACACAGCGCGCCGGCTCGCGACAGCGCCTGCGAGTGCTCATCGCTGTCCATGCCCAAAAGATCCGACAGCAAGAGCACGCGCGTGCCGCTCTGTTGTGCGGCGAGCTCCAGCGCGGCGGCCAAGCCTTGCGCCCGACTTCCCGACGAGCGCTGACCATAGGGCAGCTCGATGCCGCGGTGTCGACAGAGCTGTCGCAGCAGGGCGAGCTCGCTGCTTGCGGTCTTGCCGGCTGCAGGTACGCCTTCGCTCGCTGCGCCGCTGGGGGGCGGAAGCAGGCGGCGCGCCGCAGCAAGAAGTGGGGCGACTTCAAAGAGCTCGCCGCTTGGCGCAACAGCGATGCCTGCCCAAGCGGCCTGATCGTCCATCGGCGGCGCTCGGCGAACGCGGGCATCCAGGCCCTCTTGCTGACGCAGGTATCGAGCGACAGCGGCGACGATCTCGCCATCGGTCATGGCCACGAAGCCATCTTCGACGATGTTCATCAGCGAAAGCAGCCGCTCGCAGATGTGCAGGCGGTGGGGCGGGCCATCGCCGGGCTTGAGGTGGCTGTACACGCTGCCGTCAAACGTGACCAAGGCCACGCGATCCCCTTCGGCCAGGGCCGAGCCGGCGTACCCCAAGGCCAGCTCGATCATGTGATCGAGCTTCCACTGTCCAGGGCGTCCTTCGCGCATCGTCGCGCCGATATCGAGCAGGATGTAGTGCAGAAGCAGCATCTCGCGCTCTAGCTCGCGCACAAGAGGCCGACCCATGGGCGCCCGCGCACTGGCCTTCCACGCGATGAGCTTGAACGGATCGCCCGGCACGTACTCGCGTAGCTCGCGCAGATCACCGCCCAGACCGCGGCGGCGCAGCGTGTGCAAGCCAATGCGCTCTTCGCCGCCCCCGCCGCGCATGCGAGTCGGCAGCAGCGCCAAGCGCGGCTGCGAGCGCGGCAGCACCTTGAGCGACAGTGCCGACGGGTAGTACGCCTCGATACTGTACAGACCGAAGGCATCCCAGATGCGCACGGCGGCACCGTGGATCATCCACTGCCCAGCTTGCAGCGCGCGAAGCTCCAAGCGCGCCGAGGCTTGTCGGCGCGGCAGAAGCTCGACGGGGGTCAGCGAGCGCGAGACGACAATGCACCGCGAACAGAACACGCGCAGCTCGGCAAAGCCCAACGACAGCGGGCTGAGGTTGCGCAGAGCGACCTGCACTTCAAATGTGCGATGGGCAATCAAGCCCTCATTGGCGGCGGCGCGTGGTAGCCACCAGACCAGCTCTAGATACCGTCGCCACAGCAGGGCCACACGTATCGCAAAGAGCAGATAGGAACTGAACAAAAGCGTGACGCAGCACAGACCGGTCAGCGACAGCGTCCAGCTGCCGTACCCCACGCCGAGGATCAAAAGGACGATGGCCAGCGACAGCACATACGCGCCGCGCGTGGTGAGCGCGGGAAAGCGGCCGCGGTTGCTCGTGTTCTGGCTGGTGCTCACGACGTCGCGTCACTCCGTCTGTTGCATGACTTGCGGGCTAGGAAACGCGACGCGGGGTCACGGGGGCGGCTGCGGCTTCGCTGCGACGGCGCTCGGACGGTCGCACGGCGACGGCCTGCAGCGCTTCATGGATCACGCTGGCCGAGACGATGCCTTCCATTTCGGCTTCCGAGATCAGCATCAAGCGGTGGGCCAAGATCTGCGCGGCCAGCGCTTTTACGTCGTCGGGCAGCACGAAGTCGCGACCCGAAAGCAGCGCGCGTGCTCGCGCCGCGTGCAGAAGCGCCAAGGCGGCCCGTGGCGAAGCGCCTAACGCGACGCGGCGATGCTGCCGCGTATAGCGCACAAGCTCCAGCACATAGTCATAGATCTCGTCGTCGACATGCACGGCAGCGGCCAAGCGCTGTAGCTCTAAGATCACAGGCGGTGACAAGAGCTCACGCGGCGGGCTGGGCGCTTGGGCATAGGCGCGCAGCATGTTTTTTTCGGCCTGTGCCTCGGGATATCCGACGGACAGCTTGATCAAAAAGCGATCGAGTTGCGCTTCCGGCAAGGGATACGTGCCCTCGTGCTCGATGGGATTTTGGGTGGCAAGGACCATAAACGGCTGCGGCAAAGTGCGCGTCTGACCTTCCAGCGTCACTTGACCTTCTTGCATGGCTTCGAGCAGCGCCGACTGCGTCTTGGGCGGGGCGCGGTTGATCTCATCACCCAGGATGATCTGCGCAAAGATCGGCCCCTCGCGCAGCACGAAGTCTTTGCTCGCCGGATCCAAGATGTACGTGCCTGTGATGTCCGAAGGCAGAAGGTCCGGTGTGAACTGCACGCGTCGGAACTGACAGCCCAGAACCTGGGCAAAGGCCTTGACCAGCGTCGTCTTGGCCACGCCGGGCACGCCCTCTAAGAGCACGTGGCCGCGCGACAGCAGGCCCAGCAGCAGCGCTTCGACGATGGTCGGGTTTCCGATGAACACACGGCCGACTTCAGCGATGACGGCTTGGCCCAGCTTCTGCGCTTGCAACAGCCGTTCTGATGACAAGATGGTTTCTGCGGTCTCAGGCATGCGCGATCGATCTTCTTCTATTGCGGCGCGGCCGCGCGGTTCTTTTTCTGCTCTAGCTCGGCAAAGAGCTGGGTGGCGAGGGTATGCCAGCGAATGAGCTGCTTCGACGAGACGTGCGCGCTGCTGGGATGGCTGCTGCCGGCGCTCGGCTTGCGATCCAGGCGACGAAACTCGACAAGCAGCTCGGCGCAGAGCTCGCCGGCTCGCGGACTGACGACCTCGCGGATGCAGCGGCTCAGCTCTTCAGTGGTTGGGCTAAGCGCCGTCGAGCCCGAGTGCGCAGACGGGCTTTGGCGCAGCCAGGGCTCAAGGCGGGCCAAGACCTCTTCGCGCAAGAGCGTCGCGGGATAGACATAGCCCCAGCGCACGGCCTGTCCCGCCCCCAGCATGTAGCGCACGATGCTGGCGTGCAGGCCCGTCTCGGGTGGGCGCGGTGGCTGCGCAAAGCGCTCATCTTGTGTCGGGCTCACCGTCGGCAGATAGCGCAAAAGCAGGGCCAGAGCGGCCAAGCAGAACAAGAGCCCCGACACCAGCACGGCATCGCCCAGCACCCCGTTCCCGCGGCTGCGCAAGAGCTCATACACGCGCAGGTTGGTCCCGCTGGCCGAGCGATTCCACTTCTCGACACTCTCGGCACCCCCACCATCGAGAGGTGCGCCTTCGAGCACGGCAGGTGGCATGCCACGCTGGCTGAAGCGCCCAGAAAAAAGCAGGATGCGATCGCGGTGTACACGACAGGTCTCGACGAGCAGACGCACCAAGAAGTCGCGGTTGCCGGGCAGTTCCAACATGTTGTTGATAAACAGGCTGGAGTCAGCCATGGCGATAAAGCGACCGTGCTGCAGGCGTCCCTCGATCACCAGGCCGGTGCCGACGGTGAATTCATAGGTCGCGGGCAGTGCGCTGCGAAAAAACGCGCTGTGGTTGCCGACCAGCTCGCTGGTGCCGCGGGCGATGGCCGTCTCGCGCTGTCGCGTGGCGACGGGCAGCGAGGCGTTCTGGCGATAAAGTTGGGTGCCGGCAGGCAGCGGCCCGGCCTCGCGCTCGATCCCCAAGCGGCGCAGCACGGCCTGCGACTGTCCATAGTCATCGGCCAAGAGCAAGCGGCCCCCTGCACCTAGATAGGCAAATGCCGCTTCGTCGTCGATCGCGGTCTCAGGATGAACGAACAGCAAGATGTCTTGTCCGTCGAGCTTGGACCAGTCGAGCGTGCCCGGCGACTCGACGGGACAGCCCAGCCCGCGCGCCACTTCGGCCATGCGCGAGAGCCCATTCCAGCCGCTGTGGCCCAGGTGAAAGTCGCGGCCCAGCGAGGGATCGCTTGCAGCAAGCAGGCTGGAAAAGACCAGCAGTCCGGCGAGCATGTCCGACCTAGCTCTCGCGCTCGGCCAGGGCCAGCTTGGCGAGCTCGCCGCCCACCCACAGCGTCGAGATACCGATCAGCATCAGCATGCTGGCAGCGACGTAGTCGCGACGAACCAGATGGACAACGCACTGCCAAAAGAACACCAAGCAGGCGATGAACATCAGCACGCTGAGGGTCTGGAAGAAGGGCAGCTTGCGCAACACGTTAGGGGCTCCCGTGGCCTCGCAGCGTAAACAGCAGCAGCGCCCCCATGCCCACAATCGCCAGGCCCATGGCCACCCACAGGCGCAGGCTGGGGCGACCGCGGCGGGCACGGCTGCGAATGGCGCGCAGATCGTCGCGCAGCTCTCGATGCTGGCTTAGCTGCGAGAGCTGTGGAGCGGCCGCGCAAAAATAAAACGTAACGCAAGACAGAAGCGCGATTAGCGCCGTCGCTGTCGCCTGGATCGCGCTCTGTCGCAGGGGATTGGGAAAGCTCTTCTGAAGCACGCGCAAGTGCGGCGTATGGAAGTCGAGTGCATAGACCAAGACCGCTGGTACCGCGACGGCATACAGGCACAAGAGCCGGCCCATCTGCAGGCGGCGGCGCAAGCGTGGCGAGGGCGGGGGAAGCTGATTCAGCTGCGCCACGGGCTCGTGCTGCCAGGCGCGCGGGGGCTCTGTGGTGACAACCGCAGGCGCAAGCGGCGACGTCTGGCGAGCGAGGAGCTTGCACGTAAGCACGAGGTACGCGAGCAACAGGACAAGCTCGATCAATACGGCGGGGCGGGGCCAAAGGCGCGGGCTCGATAGCGCAACATCACCCGATGGAGCCAGCGCGAAGAGCGGCACCGCCAGAAGCAGCAAGGCCTGGCCCAGGCGACGCGAGCGCAGCCACAGACCAAGCCCCAGCGCGACGGGAGACAGCGGCGTCATGGAAAGCGGCACCCAGGCCCCCGAAAGAGGCTGCCCAGCGGCCAGCGCCAAGGAAAGCGGTACGACCAGGCCAACAAGCCACAGGTTCAGCCCGCACAGCGTCGGCGCGATTGGCAGACCCGCGCTCGGCCCAGACGACATGGCCGCATGATATCACTTTGGCTCGGCGAGCCGGCCACGGACTACTGGCGCTTGTCGGGCTCTTCTTTGCCGCGGTGACAGGTCCAGCACGTGACCTTCTTCATCGTCGATGGGTACTTGCGGCTGATCTCGCTGGTCATCTGCATCATCTCGCGCGCCAGCTTTTTCTTGTTCGTGTCCTTCTCCATGTTGGGCTCGTCATGGCAGAAGGAGCAGTCGACGCCCAGGTCCTTGCTCATCGACTTCATGATCTTTTTCAGCTCGTCCTTGCTGATGTTCTTCGGCAGGACTTGCAGGTCTTTCCAGGCGCCCCCGCCCGCTGGGCCTCCAGGGGGTTTGGCAGCGGCTGCCGTGGCGGTAGCCGCTGCAGGGGCGGGCTTGGCCGCGGCCGGAGCCGGCACGGGAGCGGGCTCTGTGGCTCGCGCCGATGGGGTCCAAAGCGGCAGGGCAAAGACCGCAGCCAACATCCAAGGCATGCAGATGGATCGAGTTGTCACCATAGGCTCACGTTCTCCTCGCATCATCCTACTTCAGACGGTCCTGAGCTGAACAGGTCCGGCAGCGCTTCGATGGTTCCTCCGCGCCGCACCCGGCCGCGTTGCGTGCGGCCAGTGCAGGCCGCTGGCAGGGATCGATCGTTTGGGTGCCACGGTTCTTGGTTGTGCAGCGGCCCATGCAGAGGCCGATACAGCGGCCAGCGCCGGAAATAATGACGACGTGACTGCGACGATGCTTCATAATGGCCGCGAGAACCGGGTGTGACGACGATGCCGACCTCTGCCTACGCCATGTTGTATCGAAGCTGCGAGGACTAGCAGCGTGCGCGACCGCGGGGTGCAGAGCGGGCAATGCGGCGCTGGCCGTCGCACGTGGGCCGCAGGCCATGGGCGATGGTTGTCCGTCGTCCGCCCGCTGCTGCTGGCACTTTCGCTGGGGTGTGGCGTGGGTGCGTGGGTCGGTCCGGCCTGGGCTTCCGAGCACATCCTTATGCCGCGCACCGTCGGTGCAAACGAAGGCGCCAGGCTGCTGCGCATTCCACCCCCGTGGCCCGTCAGTGTGCCGATAGATGCCGGCGCCGCGGCAGCGAGCGGACCTTCGACGGGGAGCGCGCCCCCTTTGCCTCCGTCCGACTGGGTGCGACCGGAATACGACGACAGCGGCTGGCCCGCCGCACCGCCGCAGACCCCTAGCTCGGCACCCGCTGCGCCGGGTTCGCTGTGGCTCAGTCCCGGTGCATCGAGCAGCAGCCCCGCCCTCGGAAACGGCAGCAGCGCCACCGTCACCCGCCCTGCATTCAGCACCGCATCGGAAGGACTCGATGGCGGGCTCATCTTCGCTGAGGACTCGGCAGCAGATGCCGGCAGCAGCCGACGCGTAAGCGCGGGCGCTGGGGTCGATGCCGGCAGTGAAAGTGGACGAGGAAAGCCGGCCAACCTCGGCGGGCCCAGCAGCACCGGCAGTGTCGATGGCGGCACGGGCCCTGTCGCGCCACCAGCCTGCGCTGGCACGCTGTATCTGCGTCGTCGCTTCGCGGTCGCCGTGGACGTGCGCGGCCTTTCGCTTCTGACGCTGCGCGCTCGCTATTCCGACGGCATCGTGGCCTATCTAAACGGTGTCGAGGTCGTGCGCCGTCGCTTGCCCACGCCTGCGCCCGACGGCTTTTCCTTGGCGCTAGAGCGCGGGCCCGTTGAGCCAGAGAGCCACCACATCCCGCTTGCGCCGGGCTTGCTGCTGCCCGAAGGAAACGTCCTGGCCGTCGAAGTTCACCCCCGCGCCGTCGAGCGCTGCCCGCGCGTCGAGCTTGAGCTGTCAGCCAGCGACGGTCCGCGCGTGGTTCGCGGGCCATACATCGAGCGGCTGCTCGCGGGCGTCTTGGACCTCGCGTTAGAGACCAACACGCCGACCTATCTGTCGCTGCGCTATGGCAGAGGCGATGCGGCGAGCCCGCGCGATCGCCAGCTTGCCGACGATCCGCGTGGTCCGCCTTTGACCAGCCATCGCGTGCGGCTGACCGGGCTGCGACCGGGGACCACGTATCACTATCAAGTGGCCATCCTGTCGCCGACGGGACAGCGCAGTGAGCTGCCCTTGGTCGCGCTGCATACGCCGCCGTCCTCGGGGCGACCGCTGCGCTTTGTCGTCTATGGCGACTCGCGCAGTGGGCACAGCGTGCATGCGCAGGTGGTGCAGTCGCTTCTGGCCGAGGATCCCGATCTGGTCCTTTGTACCGGGGATGTCGTCGAGCGCGGCACCGAAGACAGCGACTGGGATCGCTTCTTTGCCGTGGCGGCGCCGCTGCTTGAGCGCATCCCAGTGTTTCTTGCCGCGGGCAATCACGAATATGCGCTGCGTCGGCAAGGTGCCCAGCGCCTGTTTCAGCTATGGGATCGACTGTTCGTGCCGCAGCCGCCTGTCTCGACGGGGACAAGCCCTGCTCCGGCCATGCTGGCGCAGCTTCGCGAAAAGAGTCCGGCTCTCGATGAAGGAGCGCTGCCTCGCGGCTACTACAGCTTCGATCAGTCAGGCGTTCACTTCGTCGCGCTCGACAGCAACCAAGTGCGCAGCGTCGAGCAGCAGCGCTGGCTGGAAGCCGACCTGTCGCGCGCCACCCTGCGTCGACCGCGCGCCATCATCGTCTGGATGCACGACGGGCCGTACTCGATGGGCTGGCACGGCGACAACGGCTCCCTGATTCGTGACTACGTACCGATCTTTGAAAAATATCGCGTCAATATCGTATTTTCTGGCCACGATCACGACTTTGAGCGCGGCCGACGCGGGGCGCTGAACTACATCGTGACCGGCGGAGGCGGGGCGGAGCTTCGCCCGCTGAAGTGCGGCGTACCGGGCAAGCGTCGCTGCAAGCATCCGCCGCTTTCGTTCTACAACGAGCACAACTATGTCTCGGTCGAAGTGCTGCCGGATGCGCTGCGCGTCTGCCCCAAACGCATCGACGGCACCGCGCTAGAGCCCTGCCAGATCCTGCGGCGCTAGCCACGCTTCGCACGGGCTACCGCGAAGCGTGGTGGCGCAGCCAACAGGGGCTGTCGCAGTCGGGGCTACAGCGTCGGCGTACCGACGCGGTTGTTGCAGGATCCGCTCGATCCGCAGGTGGTACCGACGGCGGTGTACCAGGCGCTCTTGCGCGTGCCGTACTGCCGGTTGTCCGCGTGCGAGTGCGCGCCGGTCGAGTTTCCCGTCGAGCCAACCAAGCCCAACGCGCAGCGATCGCAGGTCTTGGTGGCCGAGTCGCCGTTGGTGTTGAAGTGAAGCTGGCGGAAATCCCAGCCACTGCCGCCCGATACGACGTAGTAGTTGCCGGCGCCGCCGTTGCAGCAGCCAGCGCCCGCAGTGCAAGCGCCACAGCTATTGGCACACCCGCCGTACAGCACATAGCGATGGCTGCCGACGAGCATGCCGCGGTGATTCCAGACGCTGCACGTGCCGTTGGCAATGTCGAGCGCGGTGTGCGAGCCGCCGCTGCACGAGTAATACGTCGTCGAGTTGACCCTGGCTGCGGTATCGCAGATCGGCCCGTTGGCAGTCGCAGCCTGACTGGCTTGCAGGCCGCCGGCTAGGGTCGTCGCCAGAGCCGCGACGGCCACGATCGAAAAGCTGCTGCGGTACACCATGGTGGTTCCTCCTTTGTGTCAGGTCGGCTGCAGCGGCGACGCAAGACGGCGTGTCTGCACCGACGAGGGATGGGCATTGGACTACTCGCTGTGGGGCGCAGGTGGGCTGGGCAGAATGTGCTGCTTTTCTCGCAGCACCAGCGCCCACTCTTGCAGACCGCTGGCCAGCGCACGCTGCCACGCGGTGATCTCGGGGCCTAGGCTGCTATCGACAGAGCGCAGGCTTTCCACGATCGGAATGGCCGCGGCCATGAACAGGTGACAGAGCGCTTCCAGCACGGCGCGACGCACATCGCGATCTTTGTCGTGGCGGTAGTGCGCAAGCAGCGCCTCGCGCACCGCAGCCGCTTCACTCGCCGGCACTCCGCCGAGCGCGGTGACGACGGCCGCGCGCAGCTCGGCAGGATTTTCCGAAAGGGGGGCGGACAAGATGGACAGCAGCTCGTGTACGGCCGCATGTCCGATCGATTCCGTCGAGATCTTCGACAAGAGCTGCGCGGCTTGCGCCGGATCCGCAGCCTTGCCGCTACGCAGGGCCAGCGCGACGGCAATCGCTTTTTCCGACACCGCGCGATCATGCCCATGAAAGACCTCGGCGCTCTCGGCAAGCAGGTTCTCAACGATGGCGCGGCGGACGACTTTCGCTTCATCGCGCGCGAGCTCTTGATAGTCAACGCCCAGGCTCGCCATGGCTTCTACGCTGGCCGTGCCACGCAGGCCACGCAGCGCGGCGGCCCGAGCCTCTGGATCGCGATCCGACTGGGCCCGCACAAGCGGCGCTCGCAGAGCCTGTGGCTGCGACAGACGCGCCATGCGAGCTGCCAGCGCAGCGCTCAGCTCTTCGATCAGGGCGGGCTCGTGTTCATGCTCAAAAGCGGCGCGCAGCTCCGACTCGGGCATGGCGGGGGCTAGCTCGCGCAACTGACGTCGCAGATAGCGCTGCAGCGCGGGGGATCCACGACGCAGGGCCAAGCGCAGAGACTGAAGCTGATTGCCCAGCGAGCACGTCGCTGGCTGCGCTTGCGCCTGAGTAGCGGGAGCCGACGCAGCCGTGGATCCCGCTGTGCTCGCCGGGCTGGCCGCGGGATCGGCGAACGTCGAATCCAGCGATAGCAGCGTGCCGACAAAGATCAGAGCGATGAGCCGGATCCTCGACGGTGATCGATGCATGTGAGCCATCACTCGCCGTCCTCTCCGCACTGAATGCGCTCGGGCTTTTCTTGCCAGACCCGCGCGAAATCAACGACGCCGCGGCCATAAATGGCGACAAAGTCGTCGTAGTCAGGACGCAGGCGCGGCTCGATACGCGAGAGCTTGTCGAGAAGCGGCAAGGCCTTGGCGCCGCTGGCCCGCACGGCAAAGCGAAAGATGGCCCAGCGCACGCACAGATCGCTTTCGCCGGAAAAGGCAGCGGCCAGCGCCGACTGAGCAGACTTGGGATCGCGCGACAGCCCCAAGCGGAACGCGGCCATCTCGCGCACCTGTCGATCGGGATCCGTGGTCAGGATCTTGGACAGGCTGGAAAAGGACGCCCGCTCGACGGGGATATCGGCATACGAAGCCATTTCCAGCGCCAGTGAGCGCACCGCGGCTTCGGAAGAGTGCTGGCCGATGTCGATCAGCTCTTGCAGATATGCGCCAGACGATCCGCTGCGCTTGAACTCTTCGGTCATGACGCGGCCCATCGTGCGTGTGGCCACCCATGCTGCTTCGTCGCTGGTCTGGTCCATGGCGATGTTCTTTAGGCGCTGTAGACGATCCGCGGGCAGGCTGTGCTGCGTCTCTAGCGCGTCCAGCGCGGCGCGTCGGGCATCCAGCGGCAGGCTGGCATCGCTGCCCAGCGCGACGAGCTTGTCTGCCACCTGCGGCTCTTGCACGGCCTTGGCCTGCTTGAGCGCGCTCAAAAGATGCGTGGAAAGCGGCGGCCCGGCCGCTTCTGCCCAAGACAGAATCGTCAGGGCACGTGAGCCATCGCCGCCAATGACCTCGCTCAGACGATCTTCGAGGTACTGCAAGAACAGCGGATCGTTTGCGGCCAGCGCCGCCTGCAGCGCTTGACGCAGCGATTCCAGGCTGGCTGTTTCATCAAGCTGAAAGACATCGGCCCAGCACGGCGGCTGCGGTAGCTGCTCTTGTGGGGCCGTCGCGGCTGGTGACCGTTCGTGGGCTGCACCTGCACTGGATCCGCTGCTTGAACGAAGTGCTGCGGCATTTGGCTCGGTCGTCGGCGGGGTAGGTGGGTTGGCATGTCGTACGCGCCGCGATCCCAACCACAGACCCAGCGCGAGAGCCAGCACGGCAAGCAGCATGAGCGGTTTGTATGGTTCGCGCATCGACATGGACTCGCGGATAAGAGCACAGCGCACCGGCAAAAGAAAAGGCGGCGAGTCGATGGCATGGGTGTTCCGGGCGCGGCCTTTTTCGCCGTGCCCAGCCATGCCCATGGGCGCGCAGCCAAGGCGCAGACAGAAGCCCGCCGATAAGTCTGCGAAATTCCATGCAACACAGTCTGGCCGCATCCTTGCAATTCCAGGGTGCAACCCGAGGAGGAATCAGATGTCGGCTCCGCGTTGCTTTCCTGGACGAGTGATCAAGAACCGCTATCGGCTCGACGAAGTGATTGGCAAGGGCAAGGTGGCCACGGTCTTTCGCGCCTATGACCTGCGCAGCGATCGACCCTGCGCGCTGAAGATCCTACATGCCGAATCCGCTCGCGATGACAACCAGCGAAATCGCTTGGCGCGGGAAGGCGCGCTGGCCTCGCGTCTGTGCCATCAGAACCTGCCGCTTGTATATGCGATCGACGAAGACAGCGACGGCACTCCGTTTCTGGTGATGGAGCTTCTGGACGGCCCCACGCTGCAGACGATCCTGGGGCAGCAAGGTCGTCTGTCGTTGGCGCAGGCGAGCCATGTGCTGCAGCAGCTTGTCCGTGGCGTGGCCTGCGCGCACGCGCTGGGCGTGCTGCATCGCGATCTCAAGCCGCAGAACATCCTGGTGGTTCCAAGCACGCGCGACGCAAAGGAGCGGACGATCGATGTCCTGCAAGCGACGATCAAGATCGTCGATTTCGGCCTGGCCGGCGAAGCGCAGTCGACGCGGGCTGCCAGCATCAGCGCGCCGCTGGGTCTGGACATGGAATATCGCGCCCCCGAGCTTCTGGGACCGGCTGCGGTGGTCGATGCCCGCGTCGATCAGTGGTCTCTGGCCGTGATCATGTACGAGCTTTTTGCTGGCGTGCGACCGTTTGCCGAGTCCGATCCCGTGCGGCTGGCTCTGCAGATTCGTGAGGGGCGGTTCACACCGCTTAGTCTGCATCGCCCGGATCTGCCGCCATACATCAGCGCAGCCATCGAGCGGGCGCTGTCGGTCAAACCCAGCGAGCGCTTTTCTTCGGTCGAAGACTTTGGCCGCGCGCTGCAAGGAAAGTGGCCGCGCATCTTCCGCATCGCTACGCCCATCCAGGTCGACGAAGTGGATCCTGGGATCGATCGACTGGCCGCGGGGCAGGATCTGTTCGCCGCGGTGATGGAGCGCGCTCGGCCGGGTCGCGATAGCTGGCTCTTGCGCACGATGGCAGTGGCGACCGTGGCGCTCTTGGCCTTTGCCATGCCGTTTAGCTGGGTTGGTGGCGTGACCAGCCAGCGGAACGGAGCTGGCGCGGTGCCGCTTCAGGCATCCACGCAGCCAAGCAAGCTCGGCTCGGATGCCATGCCGCTTGCAACGCTCGCTTTGACGCGAAAGACCGCTGCCATTCCCCCTGTGCGTCCGGCCGATCGCGATCCGACGGTGCGTTATCCCCCGCTGCGCTTGATCGGCGAAAACTAGGCTCGCGGCGCCGTCGCTGCATGGAACGGAAAGGCGCGCGGCGCGAACGTCCAAGGTCAGCGCGAAGGGTTCAAGCCCGGCACGCTGAAGTCCGACAGCATGATCTTCTGCTGCAGGGTTCGCGCCCAGACGCCGAGCATTTCGTCGTCGCTCTTCGGGGCGCGGTGCGGCGACTCGCCGGTCACGATGTCGAGCTGCGCGGCATGCGCAGGCGAAAGACGCAGGTGCATCTGGCAGAGCGCCTTGGTGATGTCGTGAAATGGGAAGGCGCAGCCCGTCGAGCGAGCGACCTCGAACAGGTAGCTTTCGATCTGCTCGGCCGCCTGCGCGCTGAGCTGCCAGGTTGCCGGCAGCGGCCAGGTCACACCGCAGTTGCGCGCGGTGATCAAGCCGCGGTGGATCGCTTCAATCACCACGCGCTCGGGCGTCAGCTTGCCGCTTGTGCCGAACCAGACACCGTGCAGCAAGAACGTGCCATTATAGGCCGCTGCCGTCGCCGACAGCTCGCAGATCTGACCCAAGGGCAGCGCGCCGTCACGCGGCCACACCACGCGCACATAGCGCAGTGCGCAGGCCTCTGCATCGGCCTTGGCGTCGACGGACAGCACCACCCCTTGCTGGCCATCCTTTAGCTCGATGAGCTGGCCTTGCTGCAGCGCGCGATAGTCAGCGATCTCAAGCGGCGGAACATGGGGAATGCTCAGCTCAGCTGGGACCTCGGGCTCAGGGGCAGGTGGACGACGGTGCATCAGCTCCTCCTGATGGACGCGGGCGATCATGGGCTGCGCTTTCGCGCCGCAGGACAGCTTACCACGTACGCCTTGGGGCCTTGGCTTCGTCGCAGCGGGGCGTTACTTGCGGGACCCAGCGATCCGAAAGAAGGCCAGCAAGTCGGCTTCCTTGCTTGAAATCAGCGCATCGACGCCGTCCTGGCGGGTGTGACGCATGACCTGCAGCGTGCCGCTGGCTGTCGACGTCAACAGGCCCACACGCAGAAAGCCACGAAACACCTTGGGGCGAAGCTCTTGCATCAGCTGTTCAAAGCCAGGGTCGTTGCGCCCTGGCGCGCTGCGCAAGTCCACCAGCAAGAATCGCCCGTCGCGTCCGTGGCGGTCGAGGCGCGCGATGACATAGCTGTACTGAAAGCGAGCATCGCTCAGATCCAGGAAGGGCGCAGCCGTCCGCACCAAGCGAATCAAGGAGCTGCCTAGGAGCAGGCTCTCTTGCGTCAACACGAAGTACGTGTTGCGGAGGATCTCAGTCTGCAGAATGGACGCGATGGCCTCATTATCGCGCGACTTGACGCTGCCAGGTAATGATGCGTCGTTGTCCGCCCGCCAGCGCGTACATGCTCTCGGCTAGACACACGCAGTCTGATGCCTGGGGCACTTCTTCGCGCTCGTTCATCATCGCAAGCACAAACCCGGTAGGCGCCACCAGGCGTCGCCCCAGGGCCAGCCACAAAGGAGGCGGCAATGCAGCGCGCGAGACGGCCACGCCGAAGCCATGCCCCGCCTCGCTGGGGATCAGGCTCTCGGCCTCGCAGGACTCGACGGTGTAGTTCAGACCAAGCTCGCGTCGCAGGGTCAAAAGAAACGCGGCCTTCTTTCCCACGCGCTCGACGAGCAGCACGCGCAGATCGGGCCGCAGAAGAGCACACAAAACGCCGGGAAATCCTGCCCCGCTTCCGACATCCACCAGCGTTGGGAATGGCAGCGCTGATGCAGGGGGAAGCTGCGCGGCGCAAGCGAGGCTGTCCAGGAAGTGCTGCTCGGCGATGCGCAGCGGCTCATCCAACGGAATCGCCGTCAGGTTGATCTTTCGCCCCCACGTCTGCAGCACGGCCACATAGGTATCCAGGCGCGCCAAGGTCTGCGTGTCGAGCGAAAGTCCAAGCGCAGTGGCTCCATCGCGCAGTCGAGCATGCGTAGCCGCACGAACATCCGACGAAGCGTCGGCGGGAACGTCCACTGAAGACGAGACCGCGTCGATAGGCGCCATAGACGTCGCACCGTGATGAGAACGGGCTACCAGGCAGAGAGGGTCGCCGCATCGCTGCGGCCGGCATCGCTCATTCCAGAATCGGCCCGACCCGCATCGCTTACGCCACCGTCGTTGAGCACCGCGGGGCAGCAGATGTCGTCGGTGAACGGGCAGTACAGGTCGGCGTCGGCCAAGCCAGGCTTGCGCTGCGGCAAGACGGCTACGCTGCCACCACAGCGAGTCCCGGCGGGTATGCAGCTTCCTCCGGTGCAGCGGGGGCCACGGGCAATGCAGACGCTTTGGGACGTGCCACAGATCGCTTCGACATCGGGACGCGTCGGAACATACAGGCTGCAGACCCCTGTCGCATCGGTGGGCATGGGACCCGATGTCGCCGCGCCACCATCTGCACTGCCCATGTCGCTTTGCGCAGGCAGAAAGCTTCCGCCCATGTCACCGAGGGCAGGTGCTCCCGTCGCACCGGGCACAAAAATCAGGCGGCAGCTCTCGGCGTTGGTCCGGCAGTCATCGCACTGTCCGGCAAGCGGGCCGCTCTTGGCGACGACGTAGCAGGCCCGCGGATACACGCACTGACCGCGCAAGCCGATGCGCGTGTCGTTCGAGCCGGGCGGAATGGTTGTGCTGCTGCACGTGATGCCGCCCAGCAGCACCCCCACAGCGAGCGTGGCGGTGAACCACGCTCCAGCTTGCAGAGAAGGCAGACGGCTCGACATAGTCGTGGATCTTGACGGGGTAAGGGGCACGAAAAAACCAAGGCCGCTCTGGCCGGCCTAGCTGCTCTTGGCGCGGCCGGGGAACAGGGCCGTCACCATCTCTTGCGCTTTGAGCAGGTACTCATTCACGACGCGCGCGGCCTCGTCGGGTTTGCGAGCGCGCAGGGCGGCGATGACGTCGCGGTGATGCTTGCGAATCACCCCCGCAGGCGGAGAGACCTGCGCAAAGAACGCTGCGTGCGACTGCACGGCGGCGCGGATCGTGTTGATGAGCAGCGTGAACACTCGGTTGTGTGCCGCCCGCGTCAGCTCCAGATAGAACTCATAGTCGAGCTTGAGTAGCTCGTCGGGAGACTGGTCGGCCTCGGCCCGCTTGGCCAGATCTTCGAGCTTGGCAAGCTGCTCTGGCGTCGCGCGATCGGCCGCAAGCTGCGCGATATCGCGGGCAAAGATGCGCCGGAATTCCAGCACGTCTTCCAGGACATCAATGCCCGTGGTTCCGTCGGTACCGCCGGCCACCAAGTGCGACACCAGCTCGACACCGGCAGTCTGCATGAAGTCAAGGACGCGCGTGCCGTCGCCCTGTCGCGTCTTGACCAGGCCCATCTGTTCCAGCGCTTTGATCGCTTCACGCAGCGATGCGCGATTGACACCCAGATCCTCGGCGAGCTTGCGTTCAGGAGGGAGCTTCTCGCCGGTTGCATAGTGGCCCCGCAGAATCAGGCTGCGGAGCTGTTGAACAATTTCCTCTGCGACTCGTTGTTTTCCAATTGGCTTAAGCATCGGGGGGAGGGTATCGAATCTGTTTTGTATTGGCCAGTGCGTTTTTGTGTCCCGCGTAGAGGCGCGAAACCACATGGACTACGACGCAGGCGCCCTGGTTTTTCGCGCGCGGTTTCGCACCCAGGAACGCAGCGTTTGCGGCCCTTGAGCGCTGCGCTGGGTGCTTGTGATGCGCTGCGGTGTTTTTTCGTTGCCGCTTCTGGTCTCTACATGGACCATGCGGGCGCTTTTTCAACCGCAGAGCCAAGGGAGGTGCCAAACGATGCACTCAACGGGGACCATTCCACGACGTTGGTCGATCGCCGATTCACGAGAGATTTACAGCCTGCGCCAGTGGGGCGGGCGCTATTTCGAGATCAACGAAAGTGGACACTTGGTGGCCTTTCCGGCCAACGGCGTGCCCACAGGTGGCACCGGGCCAACCAGCGACAGCCCAGCAGGAATCGATCTGAAAGAGCTCGTCGACGAAGTGCGCGAGCGCGGCATTGGGCTGCCGCTTTTGATCCGCTTTCCCGAGATCCTCAAGAGCCGCATCGTGGACCTCAACGAAGCCTTCCGCACTGCGATCACCGAATACGGCTATCGCGGCGTCTATCGCGGCGTCTATCCCATCAAGGTCAATCAAGACCGCTACGTCGTCGAGCAGATCGTCCACTACGGCCGGCCCTATCACTATGGCCTGGAAGCAGGCAGCAAGCCGGAGCTTCTGGCCGTGCTCGCCATGCTGGAAGACGAAGAGGCGCTGATCATCTGCAACGGCTACAAAGACGCCGAGTACGTCGAGACAGCGCTGCTCGGCAGCAAGCTGGGCCGCAACATCATCCTGGTCGTCGAAAAATACAGCGAGCTACCGCTGATCGCAGCGCTGTCCAAGAAGCATGGCATTCGTCCGCACATCGGCATTCGCGCCAAGCTGTCGACGCGCGGCTCGGGTCGCTGGGAATCGTCGGGCGGCGACCGCAGCAAGTTCGGTTTGTCTTCGCGCGAGATGCTCGAAGCCATGCGCTTTCTGCGCGAAAACGATCTGCTCGATTCGTTCGAGCTTCTGCACTTCCACCTCGGCAGTCAGATCTCGTCCATTCGATCGATCAAGAACGCCATTCGCGAAGCCGGGCGCTTCTTTGTCGAGCTATGCAAGGCCGGGGCGCCGCTGCGCTACCTCGATGTTGGCGGCGGTCTGGGCGTTGATTACGACGGCTCGCAGACGAACTTCTCAAGCTCGATGAACTACAGCTTGCAGGAGTATGCCAACGACGTCGTGTACGGAATGATGGAGCTGTGCGACGAGTCGCAGATCGCGCATCCGATCATCGTCAGTGAATCGGGCCGCGCCATCTCGGCACATCATGCGGTGCTCATCGTCGATGTGCTCGGCGTTGCTGAGTTCGATGTCGGCAAGGTCCCCGATACGCTGCCCGATGGTGTGGCCCCCGTTGTGCGTCGGCTGTGGGACGCGTACCGCGATGTCTCGCGCAAGAACCTGCTTGAGGCCTATCACGACGCCATCGAGTACAAGGACGAGTGCCTCACGCTGTTTACCCTCGGCCACTTGTCTCTCGACGATCGCGTGATTGCCGAGGACATCTTTTGGGCGCTGTGCCAAAAGATCCTCAAGCTGGCCCGCGAGCTACCGCAGATTCCCGAGGACCTGGAAGGCCTGGCCCGCGCACTCAGCGACACGTACTTCTGCAACTTCTCGATGTTTCAGTCGGTGCCGGATAGCTGGGCCGTGGATCAGCTGTTCCCGATCATGCCGATCCACAACCTGAACGAAGAACCGACACGCGCTGCGGTACTCGCCGATATCACCTGCGACAGCGACGGCAAGATCGATCAGTTCATCGATCCCCGCGATGTCAAGCATGTGCTTGAGCTGCACTCGCTTGGCGATGGCGACTACTTCATCGGCATCTTCCTCGTCGGGGCGTATCAGGAAATCCTGGGCGATCTGCACAACCTGTTCGGCGATACCAACACCGTTCACGTGCTGTCGGCGCCGGGCGGCGGCTATCACATCGAGCACGTCGTGCGCGGCGACACGGTCATCGACGTCCTGAAATACGTCGGGCACAGCGCCGATGATCTGCAGGCCCGCATGCGCCGCGCGGCCGAGGCGGCTCTGCGATGCCGGCGCATGACCATCGAAGAGACGCGCAAGCTCCTCGGCATGTATGAGCAGGGGCTGACCGGCTACACCTACCTCGAACGCGACTAGCTGCGCGGCCTGTCTCGTCGAGGCCGCACCGGGCGATCCGGCGAGGCAAGCCAGCGAGGTGGGCCAGCCAGGCGAGCCTGCGCCGCGCTCGACGGCTGGGCTGCTGCGTTCGCCCTCGCGGCAGAACTTGACTCTCGATCCCGCCGCAGTAGGTTCAAGCCGTAGCGATAGGCTTGAACATGAACAGCTCCTCTGCGCCCTCGGGCACTGCCATACCCTCTGCGGCGGCGCCTGCTCCTGCTTTGCTGCCTCCGTCGGCTGTGGATGCAGCCCCGGCTCCTTCCTTGGCCGCGCCTCCGGCTCCACGGGCGGCACGCCCGCCCAGCCGTCGTCCCATCAGTCCGCCGCGACCCGATGCTCCGTCGGCAAGCCCGGCATCGACCCGACAGCGCGAAGCCGTCGGCATCCTGCTCCTTTCCTGCGGCCTGTTCATCCTGCTCAGCGCGCTCTCTTTGCTCTTTGGCAGCGGAGAGCTGATGGGCCCCGTCGGACAGTGGCTGGCCTTGAGCCTGTATCGCGGCATCGGCATCAGCGTCCTTTGCCTGGGTTTGGGCGTGGTCTATCTGGCCGTACAGCGACTGCGCAGCAAGCCGGTTCGCGTCGCACCGCTGTCTGTGATCGGGGGCCTGGGGCTGTTCGTATCGTTGAGCGTCCTACTGCACGTTGGCGGCGATGGCCTGCGCGTACAGGGCATCACGCCCGGTGGCGCGCTGGGTGAGTACGCGGCCGAGCTGGGCGTTGCCCTGCTGGGTGTCGTTGGCACGGTGTTGGTCGCGGCCTGCTTGCTCTTGCTCTCGCTCTTGGCCACGACGCCGCTTACGCTGGGCGGCGCGTCGGCTCGTTTTGCCCGCTGGGGACAGCTGCTGGTGGCACGGCTGCAGCAGCTCGCGCAGCCTCTTTGGTCTCGTGTCACAGCCCGCGTGTCGGCGTTGCGGTCGCGTCTGCGGTCCCGCCCAGCACAGCCGGCGGAGCGAGGTCAGTCAGGGGCGCTGCAGCCTGCGTCGGCTCCAGCCGCCGTGGTCGGTGTACCGCAGCCGCTGCGCGATTATGGGGACGATCGGGACGCGAGCCCCTCGGGGGCGCCGCTTGTCGCGCGTCGCGCCGCTTCGGCCGAGTCAGCGCCGCGCGCATCGCGCAGCAAAGACGCCGAGTCCGTGCGTGCGCCACAAGAAGCGGGCGGGCCGATTATCGTCGAGAGAAAGGCACAGGCCAGCCCGGCTGCAGCCGGCGCTCACGTCAGCGCAGTCCCCGGCATACAGACCGCGACTGGGCCAGGTGCGACGGTGTCCGCGATCCCGCACGCGGCGCCTGAGACGGCAGCCACCGAGCCGATGACCTCTCCGCCGCAGTTTGCTCCTGAGCACGCCGCGGCTTTGGCCGACGAGGACAGCGCGCTGCGTGAGCCGCTGCGAGCCGCCAAGCCGGCGCCGCGATCGCCCTTTGGTCCTGCCGAAGACGCGTTTTCGCAGCCGCACGGCCTCGATGAACCCGAGGCAGCCAGTGAAGAGGCGGAGCCTCCCATCGTGCTGCCCAGCCATGAAGCAGCGGCGCCTGTTTCCGCGCTGGCCAGCCCGGCGCACTCGGCGCCCGTCGCATCGGGGCGTCCCAGCAAGCGGCGCCATGGCAACTATCAACCGCTGCATGCGGGGCTGTTTGCGCCGCCACCCATCGAGCTTTTGGATTACGAAGAGCCGGCGCAGCGCGAGATCGACCGACGCGCCATGCTAGAGCTGGCGCATCGCTTGGAAGGGACGCTCAGCGACTACCAAGTCAAAGGGCGCGTCACCGCCATTCACCCCGGTCCCGTCGTCACGATGTACGAATTCGTGCCGGCGCCGGGAACCAAGCTGTCGAAGATCACGGCGCTGTCCTCGGACTTGGCCATGGCCTTGGAAGCGCTGCGCGTGCGCATCGTCGCGCCGATTCCCGGCAAAGCCGCCGTGGGCATCGAGGTTCCTAATCGCACGCGCGAGACCGTGTACCTAAAAGAGATCGTGGCCGATGGCGGCTTCATGCAAGCGCGCAGCAAGCTGACCATGGCGCTGGGCAAGGACATCTCGGGCGCGCCGGTCTGCGTCGATCTGGCGCGCATGCCGCACTTGCTGATCGCCGGCACCACCGGATCGGGCAAGTCCGTGGCGGTAAACGGCATGGTCTGCTCGCTTCTGTGCAATGCATCGCCCGACGAAGTGAAGATGATCATGATCGACCCCAAGATGCTGGAGCTTTCGATCTATGAAGGCATCCCGCACCTGCTTTTGCCGGTCGTCACCGAGCCCAAGAAAGCCAACCTGGCCCTGAAGTGGGCCGTCGATGAGATGGAGCGCCGCTATGAGCTGATCTCGAAAGAGGGCGTGCGCGACATCAATGGCTACAACAAGAAGATCGAAAAGCAGCTAGAAACCGTCGAGCAGGGTCAGCGCGAGCTATTCGGCGACAGCGAGTACGACATGGCCGATAGGCCGGCGAAGCTGCCGTTTATCGTCGTTCTGATCGACGAATTTGCCGACCTGATGATGGTTGCGAGCAAGGAAGTCGAGACCTCGGTCGCGCGCATCGCGCAGAAAGCTCGCGCTGCCGGCATTCACTTGATCTTGGCCACGCAGCGCCCATCGGTCGATGTCATCACCGGCCTTATCAAGGCTAACTTTCCGTCGAGAATTGCCTTCCAAGTGGCCAGCCGAGTCGACTCGCGCACGATCTTGGATGCGCAAGGCGCGGAAAACCTGCTGGGCATGGGCGATATGCTGTTTACGGATCGCGGGCAGGCGCTGCGCCGCGTACACGGCGCGCTGATCACCGATACCGAAGTGCATCGCATCGTCGAGCACCTCAAGCTGCAAGGCCAGCCGATCTATGACATGGACATCTTGCGACCGCGCGCCGATGAAGAAGGCGAAGAGCTGGAAGAAGACATGTCCGATGAGCTCTATGACCAGGCGGTGCGCTTGGTGACAGAGACGCGGCAGGCCAGCATTTCCATGGTGCAGCGACGGCTGCGCATCGGCTACAACCGCGCCGCGCGCATGATCGAACGCATGGAACGCGAGGGCATCGTCAGCGCCCCTGACGGCAAGAACGGTCGCGAGGTGCTGGTGAACACGATTTAAGCGGCGGTCTTCGCAGCCGCTTTTGCATCGCGCGGCTAGAAGGCGAGGCGGGCGCCGAAGCGCATGTACAGCGGGGCCTGGAATGCGGTGGGCTGGCCAAAGTTGCCGTTGACGACGGGAATCTGTCCGCCGAGCGTGCGCAGTCGGCGCAGATCCTGGGGATCGCCGTTGCGAATCGGCGCCACCAGCGAGTACGTATAGTCGTCATCGACGCTGGTGATCTCGCGCTGATTGAATAGGTTGATGACGTCGACAAACAGCGAAAGGCGCAGGCTCTTGGGCAGCGGCTGGTCATAGCCGACGTGCACATCGAACTGCGTGATCGGGGGCGTCCGACCGCCGGCTCCGCGCGGCAGGATATAGATGTAGCTGTTGCCATAGATCGGGTGCGTGCCCAGCACGTTGATCGGCCGCCCCGAATACAGGCTGAAGGTCAGGCCGAAGTCGAGCTTGCCGCCACCGGGCAGCGGCTGAGCATAGGTGCCAAGAAACTTGAGGTTGTGCGGGCGATCCGTCGGCAGCGGGCCGTTTTTGTTGTCCTGCGCATCCACCAAGTCATAGGCGCCCGAGAAGTTCGGCGAGTTTTCATCCGTGGTCGCGTCGTACGTGCCGGGATAGTTGCCCAGCGTGCGCGAGAACGTGTAGTTCGCGATCAGGCTGACGCGGTTGGACAGTCGCTTGTTGAGCGTCAGCACCAGCGCGTGGTACGTGCGCTGCGCCTTTGGGAACAGCCGCCCGACCGAGCGATAGGCATCGAGCCGCGCTTGCGCTTGTTGAATCGAAAGCGGAGTGGCGCCGCTAGTGCGCAGGCGGTTGACCTCGTTTTCAAGCTCGGTGATGCGCTGGGGATCGGCGCGCACGCCGGGGTTGGCGATTAGATAGTTGTTGCCGCCATCGGCCGACATGTCTTCGATGATGTTGCCGAGGTCGCGGTAGATATAGCCCAGCCCCAAGACGACATCCCAGCCCACGTCATAGTGAATGCCTGCGACGATCTCATCGAGGTATTGGCCTTTGAGGCCGAGCATGACGTTGCCATAGGTGCCGGCGTTCAGATCGTCATTGGCGCGGACCAGGCTGCAGGGCGCGCCTGCGGCCCGTCCGGCATACGGCAGCGGCAGCCCGCTCTGCTGCAGGGCGGCGCGTGGGCAGTCGCCGGTTTCCGATCCGGTCAGGATGCCTTCGCCGCTGAACTGGCGATCGTTGATGGTGAGCGGCACCGACTGATAGAAGCGGCCGTAGTTGAAGTACAGCTTGCCCAGGCCCTTTTGCGTGAAGTCCCACACCGCGCCGATGCGCGGCGCGAGGTTGTCGGCGATGAGGATTCGTTCGCTGCCATCGGCGCCGAAGATCTGCTGCACTTCCCAGCGCAGCCCCGCGTTCACCACCAGGCCCGGCACGCGCGAGATGTTCCAGCTATCGCGCAGGTACAGCGAATAGTTGTTGGTATAGGTCTCGGCGCGGAAGCCATTTAGGCGGATGACGTTGCCGTTCTGATCGCGCGTGCCGTACTCGGCGAAGATCTTGAGCTGCGAGCCATCGTCGGACGTCTGAAAATAACGATGCCCGCGCGATGGATCGTTCCACGTGCTGGGGTCATTCGGATCGATGTCGGTGCCGCTGTACGAGCGGCTGTGATCCGAGCGCAGGTGTTCAAAGTCGAAGCCGATCTTCACCGCGTGGCTGCCCAAGAAGTTCAAGTACGCTGTCGCGGCCGCCAGCACTTGATGCCGCTGCAAGACCTGCTCGTCGATGCGCCCGAAGCCATTTCGGCGATAGACCGCAAGCGGACAGGGGTTAAAGCCACTGCTGGTGCGCAGGCACTCGCCGACGGGCTCGAAGTCGGCCAAGGAATACGGATCGTTGGTGTCCGCGAAGTACTGGTACAGCGGACGGTCCGCATTCTGCGGCGTCATCGCGTAGCCCTGGTAGTGATAGCCGTACATCACATCCAGCTGCAGCTTGCGATCGAGCAGCTTGCCGACGTACCGAGCGCTGGCGTCGTGGGTGTTGGAAAGCGAGCTATAGCGAAAGTCGGTGACGTTGGAATAGGAGAACGGCGAGAGCGTGCTGTAGCCATCAAACGTCGACGGCGCCGCGATGTAGCCGAGCGTGATGTTGTGGTCGGCGTTGATGTTGAACTGCAGCTTGGCGATGCCGTTGAAGAGCTGCTTGGTCTCGTCGTAGCGGGTCGTGTACGCGGGCAGATCGTCGGTGGCAAACGCCGAAAGGCGGGCGCCGCGACAGTACAGCGTGTTCGCCAGATACGTCGGGCACTGATAGGCATCCAAAAGACGCGGCATGCCGGTCATCGCGTCCTGGACGCGTCGCCGCACGGTCTTTTCGTTTCGGTACACGGTCGTCGTCGGGGCAAAGCCCACGTAAAACCAGATGCGGTTCTTGAGAATCGGCCCGCCCAGCTCAACGCCATAGTCGTACAAGAGCGAGTTTTCTCGGCGGCGCAGCGCCAGCGCTTCCCCCAGGCGGCCCACCGTCGGCGCGTCGAGCTGAAACGGCTGAATGCTGCCAAAGACGCTGCCGTGAAATTCGTTGCTGCCGCTCTTGGTGACGATCGAGACCACGCCGCCGGTCGCACGGCCATACTCGGCTTGATAGCCGCCCGTGATGACGTTGATCTCTTTGATGAAGTACTGGTGAAGCTCGGTGCCGATGACGCCGCTCTGCGGGTCCGATGTGTTCAGGCCATCGACGATGAAGTTGTTTTCGTTGCCGGTCGAGCCGCTGATCGAGACGCCAATATCCCCGCCCTGTCCGCGCGGCGGATCGACGGTACCGGGGGCAAGCTGCAGCGCGCTTTCGTACGTTCGGCCGCGCACCGCCGTCGTGCGCAAGACATCGGCATTGATCTCGACACCCGAGTTGGCGTTGGCGGTGTCGACGTTGGGGGCGCGCTCGCGGATGACCTTGACCTCTTTGGTCATCTTTTTGAGCGGCATCGCCAGGTTGATGGTCAGGGTCTTGTTCTGCGCGATGCGCACGCCAGGGCGCTCGACCACGGCATCGCCCAGGTAAAACGCGACGAGATAGTCATCGCCCGAGGGAATCTGCGTGATTTGATAGCGCCCATCGGCCGAGGTGATCTCGGTCTGCGGCTCTTGCAGGGCGGGACCGCTGATCATGACGGTGACGCCGGCTAGGGGCTTGCCGTCGGCATCGCTGGTGACGACGCCTTGAATCTGGCCGTTTTGTAGCTGGGCAAACGCGGGGCGGGGCAGGGTACACAGCGCGGGCATTGTGAGGGCGAGCGCCCAGCCGCAGGGGCTACACCCCAGTAGCCCAAGCCAGACACGGCTCCTCCGAGGCTTCCTGATGACTCGATTCATAGCGAGGAAATCTATCATGCGAGGTAAGATGAAGACTGCATGATTCGTCTGTGTAGACTCTTCGCTCAGCCTATCGCTGCGCTCGTGTTGTCTGGGACCTTGGGGCTGCTCGCCGCGACGACGCAGGCGGCGGCCGGGGGAGCTGCTTCCGCACCGGGAAGCAAGCCGGCAGCCCCGCCAAAAGCCCAGCCGGCCGCCAGCGCCGCACCGACCGGCGAGCGGGCGACCGCACCCGCCGCTGCGCCCGCGACCGCCGCTCTGCCACCGGCCGGCTGGTGGGTCCCCGCGACCCTGAAGTTGCCCAAGGCCGCCGAGGGCCGACTGGCCTGGCGCTTTACCCCCAAAGAGATCATCACCGTCGACAAAGACAACAAGCTAGAGCGCAGGCCCGCCGAGCTTCGCGCGCTGAGTGCGACCAGCTTCAAGAGCGATGCACCGGTCGCGATGCAGATCGACCTCGACGAGAGACAGAACATCGTGACCGTCACGATCCTCAAGCCCAAGGTGGCGTTCTTTACGCTGAACCCAGCGGGCGAGGCCGATACCAAGCGCTTTGACAGCCTGGTGATCGATGTCCACGCCGAGCCCGCCGAGGTCAAAGAGGTCTGCGACAAGGCCAGCCGCTGCTCCCGCTTTGCCGAGCTCCCCCACCTGGCCCCCCCCGACGATCAGCGCTCGCTGACGACCTGCCAGAGCGCGCTCGCCACCATCCGCCAAGAGCTCGCCGCCGCCCGCCGAGCCATCCCGACCATTTGCCGCTAAGACCGCGCGCTCTGCGCCGACGGCCACGCATCGCACGGCCTGCGTTCCTCGCATCCCCGCGAAGACTCGCCATCGCAGAGGCTGGGTATTTCCCAGTTCCGCGAAGACTCGCCATCGCAGAGGCTGGGTTTTTCGCCTGCCCGCCAGGGTTCGCCATCGCACGGGCTGCATTTTTCGCATCCCCGCGATGACGCGCCATCGCAGCGCCGGACGGGCGAGCCTGCCCGCGCTGGTTCGCCATCCAAGAGCGGGGGCTCCTCCCGTTCGAGCGAAGATGGCTCGACGTTTGCTTAGGTTTGGGCCTAGGTTCGGAAAGAGCGTATCGTTCCGGGGGCGCAGCCAGGGCCCGTTTTCCGCTATCCTCCCTACCTAGCTGAGGTGTTTTCCTATGTTGCGTCGATGGCTTGAGACCGGACGGCTGCGATATCTCTCGGCTTCCAGTCCATGGGGGCGCTCCATGGCGGCCGCCGCTTCCCGTGAGGATCGAGATCCGATGTCCCGTGCGATTCGATTGGGCCCCTGCCTGCTTGTGCTGTGCGTAGCGGGCTGCGTGACGGCAGAGGCCTATCAAAAGCAACAGGCGCAGATCGCCGCCTTAAAAGCGCAGGCCATCGGCCAAGAGCGCTGGCTCAACTTCCTGAAAGAGAGCCTGTCGAATCTGCAGCGCAGCGTCGAAAACGAGCGAAACCAGCGCTTCCGTGAAAAGAACTGCAAGAACCCCAAGCTGTCCGAATTCCTAGAAGGGGTGGCCCTCAGCGATCCGGCCATCTGCCGCCCCGTTGCCCTGGACAAAGCGCTGAGCTTCATGAGCACGCAGCCGGTCGGCTTCGTCTATCTGCACCCCGGCAGTGGGCTCAGCACCTTGCACCCGGCGCGCGATTCCTTTCTGCGCGAGGACCTGTTCCGCGAAGAGCAGTTTCATCCCGCGTCCCGCTTGCTGATCTTGGTCCAGCCAGCCGGCGAATCGGAAGCCGAAGGTCACATGGCCCTGGCCGTGGCCCGACAGCTCAAGATGCGGCTGCGCGAAGACATGCTGCCGCTCAGCCAGCGCAAGATGGACATCTTGGGCCCCGAGCTCTTGCCGTGCAACCTGCGCAGCGAAGACAAGATGCAGCAGATCCACCGCGGTAGCTTTTCGATCTATCCCTTGCCCGGCGAGCCGCAGGGCAAGCAGCCCCGCATCCGCATCTGGATCTTTCGCAGCGACTGCTGAGGCGCGCTGACCATGACGCGTACAGCCCTCGCAGATTCCAGTTCCCGGAACATCGCCCCTATTCTAGAAAGAGCCCCCATGCCCTCTTCCCTCCCACACTTCTTCGATCCGTGCCACCGCGCTCATCTCACGAGGTCTTTGGCGCTGAAAAGGCATCGCTGGCTGCAGATCTCGCTGTCGCTGGGACTTCTTGTGCTGTCCCTGCGGCCCGCCAGGGCGCAGCCGAGCGGCTGGACGGAACAGCCGCCTGCGCCGCCGCGAGCCGGCTCGGCCGCTTCGACGCCGCGCACCGTGTGGCTGTGGGGGGTTCAGTCGGGCTGCACCCTGCCGGAGCAGCTCAACAAGAACCTGGGGGACTCGCTCAAAGCGCGCGGCTTCGATGTCCGCTTCTTGCGCGGTCCCGCCGGTCAGCCGCTGCCAGCCTGCCCCGGCAAGCCGCTGGAAGGCGGGCGAGGCTGCATGGATGCGCTGCGGGCGCAGTGTTCCTTGGCAATGTATGGAGGTCCGACGACCCCCGGCAAGGAAGGCAGTGCGGGCTATGTTCTGGGCGGGCTCTTTGAATCGGACAAGCCGCTCAAGCGCACGCGGCTGTGGCTGTACGATCTGGCAAGCGGTCGGCGGGCGCTGCGGGATGACTACTGCCAGCAGTGCAATCCCGACGTCGATCCGCTGCTTGCCGATCGCGCGGTGGCGCTGATCCAAAACCCGCTGTGGGATGTGGCCGCGAGCGACCAGCCGCTGTACTGCCAAGAGCGCGCCGCTGCTCCCCCGCCGGTCCGGCCAGGTTCCCTGCACCTGGGGATCTTTGGCGCCTTCCCTGGGCTGGAAGAGCTACGACGCGAGCTGGCGACGCGCATTGCTCGCAAGCGCTCGCTGCTGGGGGGCGAGCCGCCGCTGCTGATTCCCGACGCGCAGCGTGGCTCGGACACCGACACGCTGGAGCGCCTGACCGGCAAGCGACCGGGCGCGCAGGTGCTGCTGATCGAGCGAACCCCCCAGGGCAAGGTCACGCTGACCCTGTGGGATCAGAGCACCCGGCGTCCATCGACGCCGCGGACCCTTTCGTGTCCCACCAACTGCCTGGAGCCGCTGGCCGAGGCCGCTGCTGTCCTGCAGGACCTGTGCTTTGAGTCGGGCTGTGCCAACAAGCAGCCCAAAGATCTGCGTCCAGCCGGCGACTGTGAGCCGTTTTCCGGTCCGGTCTGCGAGGAGCTGCCCTCTGCGGGGGCAGAGCGCTTGCAGCAGCACGGGGGAATCGACCCTGGACGCGCCAAGGCCCTGCTGGCCCTTACGGGGGTCGGCGTCGGCCTGAGCGTTGCCGCCACACTGGGCCTGTGGATCACGGACCGGACCGCCGTGGTCACCTACCGGCCAGAAGGAGCGGGGGGGACGCTTCGGGTCGACTATCCCTATACCCCAGTCGCCATCACGGCCACCGTGGTCTCGGCCGCCCTCCTCGGCGTCTCGATTCCGGCCTTCTATTGGCTGGGACAGGCCGCCGCGGCTTCGCCAGGCAGCGGCAAAGCCGCGGATTCAAGCGCCGTGCCGCCTGGCCCAGCCCCGCCCGGTGCGGTCGAGCCGAGCGGCTTGCTGCAATGCCCCGCAGGGCGAGTCGACGTCGCCAAGAAGACCCCCCCTGGCTCGCGGACGCCTGGTTAGAGCATGGAGAACAAACACATGAACACGTCACTGCGCCCCATTACATGTACATGGATGCTCTGTGGGCTGATCGCGACCGGGGCTGGGCCGGGCTGCAATGGCGGCGAGAAGCCGCCCCAACCGGGAATTGCTCCCGCATCTACATGGATCCCGGATTCCCCGAACGACATGGCCAACTCGGCAACCCAGGACATGGCGATTCCAGGACCCACCTGCCAGGCCGCCATGGGCCTCGCAGCCGACATACGGCTGCTCTGCGTCGACTTCACCACTTCGCTCCCGGCCTCTGGCTGGACCTTCCCGGTGAACTGTGGTGCCGATACCTGGAAGTGGACGATCGTCGATGACGCGCTGACCCTTTCCAACTTTGGAAACTTCGGGCTTCCCATGGTGGATACGGAGTGCTCGTTTATGCTGCCACTCATCGACGCTCGCTCCTACCAAACGCTGACCCTATCGATCCTGCAAGGCGTGCATCTTAAGAGCAAGACGAAGGATGAAACGGTAAACCAGCGCGCTCAGATCTTGCTGGAGGGACAGACTCAGTCGCTCGTGCAGTTCACGGGGGGAGGAGGTGCTCAAATAGGGACCGGCATGACGGTTCCTTCATTTCGTCGCAGCACGATCCAGGTCCAAGGCGGGAGCGGCGGGATGAAGTTCACGTTCAAACTGTCGACCTTCGGTTCGGCCGGTGGCACCGGAGAATGGGGCTGGTTCATCAAGTCGATCGCCGTCTTGGGACACAAGTAACAGCCGCCGGCCAGAACGCGGGGGCTGCTGGCCGGGGTTGGGGAGAACCGACTCATGCGATCTGTATTGCGTACGTTCGCTCGCCTCGTCTGCTGCGTTGGCCTGGCGACCTTTGGCCTGCTGAGCGGCTGCTGCCCATCGCCGCCTACGGCAGAGCCGGCCCCGGATCTTGCCCCGCCCTCGGACCTGGGCGCCGACCCAGGACCCACCTGCCAGGCCGCCATGGGCCTCGCAGCCGACAAGCGGCTGCTCTGCGCCGACTTCACCACTTCGCTCCCGGCCTCTGGCTGGACCTTCGACAAGGACTGTGGAGATACCCCCAAGTCGAACTGGATCATCGCCCAGGGCGCACTAGTGCTGTCTGACTTTGACAGCTTCAAGCTCGGTTTGACGGAAACGGCGTGCTCGTTCAAACCGCCAAAACTGAATGCCACAGACCTTGCGGGACTTAAGACGCTTACCCTCGCCATTCTGCAGAGCGTTGACGTGCGAAGCGAGACAACGAACCAGCGCGCCCAGATCCTGCTCGATGGGCAGACCGTGCCGCTCGTGCAGTTCACGGGGGGCATTTCCAATTCCAGTGTGCCTCCGTTTCGTCGCAGCCTCATAACCATCGAGCCGAACGATTTCAGCACTGGCTTACAAGCCATGTTCAGCGTTGTGACAAAGGGGTCGGCTGGCGCTGGCTACGCAGGCTGGCAAATCAAGTCGATCGCTGTGCTGGGGCACAAGTAGGCGGGGGGCGCGACGGCGCGGGTGGGGAGGACGTAGGGGCTCGCTTTTCCCTCTTGCCTGGGCCGCGGCTCGCTGCGGTATCTTGCGGACATGCCGAGCAAAAAGCCCCCTACCCGAAACACGAAGGAATCGAAGACGGTGGCCAAGCCTGCCAGCGCGGCGCTGAGCCCCGCTGCGGCGTATTCGCGGTTCTTGCCCGAGGCGATGAAGCTGCCGCTGTCGCAGGTGGTGGCGGCCCGGCTGGACCCGCAGCTTGCGTTTGGCAATGTGCAGGCAGCGGTGGCGGCGATTCGGCCCGAGCTTGCGCGCATCGGTCGCGAGCTACCGGCGGTGAATACGCACGATCTAGAGAGCCTGCCGGACCTGGCGGCGGCGCTCTTGCATGCGTGTGAGCGGGCCGCGATCAAGCCGGTCAAGGCCGAGGCGCTGGCCCAGAAGCTCGCCGCCTTGCATGCGCTGCGCGAGCCGATGCTGCTTGTTGCCGAGGGGCTGGCCTTGCTGGGGATGCTGCCCAAGGAGCGCGTCGCGCAAATTCGCGCCGGTTCGGGGCCGTTTGATGCCGCGCAGGATGGGGTGGCCTTGGCCGAGCTCTATCGCGCACATGCGAGCGCGCTTCGCGGCAAGCAGCCCTTTAGCGATGCGCAGCTCACCCAGATCGAGACCCAAGGCCAGGAGCTGATGCAGCTCGTGACGCCCAGCGGAGCGCGACCGGCGATGACCGCGGGGCAGACCGAAGCGATCGAGGTGCGCGATCGGCTGGCGGCGCTGTTGGAAGAGCGCTACGGCATGCTGCGACGGGTGGCGGTGTATCTGTGGGGGGATGCGGCGGCGGACAAGGTGCCGATGCTGCGCTCGCGCCTGCGGGCGGGAAAGGCCAGCCAGGATCCCGTCCCGGCTCCGACCCCGGTGCCCACCCCGCTGGCGCCCCCTGCCGAGCCCGGCAAGAAAGAAGGCTAGCCAACGCAACCCCAGCGGTCTGGGGGGCCGCCGGGGCCACGCCCGGCCCCTGGCGATGGACGGCTGCTTCTGTTCGTACTAGCGCGGGCGGAACGGGGGAGCGGCCATATGCGAGCCGCCGGACATCGAGGAAGGCGGGCGCGGGGCGCTTTGCATGGGCGGGGCCTGGCGCATGGGCGGCATCTGCTGCATGGGCGGGGCCTGGCGCATGGGGGGAGCCTGGCGCATGGGCGGCATCTGCTGCATGGGCGGGGCCTGGCGCATGGGCGGCATCTGCTGCATGGGCGGAGCCTGGCGCATGGGCGGCATCTGCTGCATGGGGGGCATCTGCTGCGTCGGAGGCGGCTGCCGATAGGGCGGCTGCCCCGGAGCATGCTGCCATCCCGGAGGCGGCTGGTTCGGACGTTGCCATCCCGGAGGCGGCTGGTTTGGGCGTTGCCATCCCGGCGCCTGATAGGGCGGCTGCTGCACCTGTCCGGGCGCTGGCTGCCAGGGGCGCTGGTAGCCGGGCTGGGTGGGTGCGGGCTGCCAGGGGCGCTGATAGCCCGGCTGAGTGGGTGCGGGCTGCCAAGGGCGCTGATAGCCCGGCGCTGTGTAGCCGGGGCGGCCGTAGCCTCCCGGTGCGGGCTGGTGCCAACCGGGTCCGGTGCGCCAGGCGGCAGGCGCTCGCTGCACGACCGGCGCATAGTACGTGCGCGTGTGCAGCGGCACGCTGGGGCGAACGACGATGTGGGATCGCGGCATCGCGACGTGCAGGCTATGCAGTGGCGTCGGAGCGATGGGGATGGACGCCGAAGCGAAGTGGCGCACTGGCGGGCCATAGACAATGCGCGTCGAGCCGATTGCGCGGTACTCACCGGCCAGCATGGTCCGCGAGTACAGCGTCGGCAACAAGGGCAGGCCAGCCCGCACCAGCCGCGGCGCGCCAATCTGGTTCAGCGGGACGAAGCTCCAGGAATGCCAGCGGGCTCCCAGCATGGGGGCGGCGATGCGGATGCCGCGCGGGGGCAGAGGGGCCCAGCCGACGTAGCCTCCGCCCATGCGCCAGTGAACCCACGCGGGGCCCCAGATGCGGCCGGGAATCCACGACCAGCCATAGTTACCGACGACGTGCCAGCGACCATAGTGGAAGGGAGCCCAGCCCCAGTTGTAGTCCGAGACCCACGTCCACCCATAGTCGGTGTAGTTCCAGCGGCCGCCCGTATAGTACGGCGTGAAGTCCGCTCCGACGACGGCCGTGGAAGGAACCCAGACCTGACCGTACTCGGCGGTGCTCACCCAGCTGCCGTATGGAGACAGCGCATCGCGGAAGTCTTGATACGCCTCGGTGTCGTAGCCGTCTTCGAGCTGGTTGTAGCTGGCGTAGTCGACGTCTTTTGAACAGTCGTACGGCTGGTTGTTCTCGTCGACGCAGACCCCTTCAGGCGGCGGCTGATAGACGCCCTCTTGTCCGGGATCCGGGGGCGGTGCATAGCCCGCGTTGGGGTCGGTGCCATAGGGGGCAGCATTGGGATCTTGCGGCCCTGATGGCCCTGGCGGCGGATAGTCGCTGGGCGCATAGCCCGAGCCATACTCATCCGGCGGTCCGTCGGCAGCGGCCACGATGGGCAGAAGCAGCAAGGCGCCGGTCAACATCATTCGCAGTGCGGACTTCATGCGCGTTCTCCTAAAGCCCGTGGACGACGACGCGTCGATGGCCATTCAATAGGGATACCATGCGCCGGTAAGAAACTGTTGCCTTGGTTGGGCATCCTACATATCGTTGATCTATCGGTGCGACGCTGTTTGTTTTTCACAGCGTCGGGATTTTACGGCGCGCCGTCGCCTCGCAGTGCCCGCCGAAGAAGCCCACCGCAAACACCACCGAAGACCAGGGACCGAAAAGAAGGAGCAAATGGGTTACAAGCTGTTTGTAGGCAACCTCTCCTACTCCATCACGGAGCAGGAACTGCGGGATGCGTTCTCGCAGGGAGGTCGCACGGTACAGAGCGTCCGTATTGCCGTCGACCGCGAGACTCAGCGGCCGCGCGGCTTCGCCTTCGTCGAAATGGCGACAGAGCCCGAGGCGGATGCAGCGATCAACGAATGGAACAACAAGGTCCTGGCGGGCCGCACGGTGTTCGTCGAGAAAGCACAAGAGCGGGCACCGGGGGCGCCACGTCCGGCGCCGCGACCTCGTCCACCTGGGGCAGAAGGGGAAGGCGGCGACGGGGCACGTCCCGCGGGTGGTCCGCGGCCTGGAGGCTTCGCGGGCGGTCCTCGTTCCTTTGCTCCGCCGCCGATGATTCCGGATCCGTCTCGCGACAACGGCCGCCGTCATCGCGACAAACCCGAGCGCAAAGAGAAGCGGCGGACCTCGGGCCGACCCGAAGAGCGGGAACGCGGCAAGTGGCGCTGGGACGGCAACGACGACTACTAGCCGGCTTTCCGTTTCGTCCGCAGCTGGCTTTTTCCTTCTTTTCGCTCGTCTGAGCACGCAGCGAGTTGCGAGCCCAGAGGGGCAGCAAGGGTCGCTGTCCATCCATGCATCCCCTCGCGCAGCTTCTTTCCCGTGAAGAAAAACGTGTCCTGGGCCTGATGTCGGGGACCTCGGTGGATGGCCTGGACTGTGCGCTGGTGACGGTGCGTGGTGCGGGCGCAGGCACGAAGCTTCTCGACGTGCGCTCGCATACCTTTGAGTACTCGACGGCAGAACGCCAGCGCATCCATGCGCTGTTTCGGCCCGAGACAGGGGTGCGCGCCCTCTGCGAAGCGTCGTTTTGGCTGGCCGAGCGCTTCGCGGAGCGGAGCCTGCGCTTTCTGCGTGAGCTTCATGTTCGTCCGCAGGACGTCGACCTCATCGGCAGCCATGGCCAGACCATTTGGCACCAGCCGCCGTCTGCGTGTCGCGGCGATTCGCTGGCCACTCCGTCGACGCTGCAGCTTGGCGAGCCGGCGCTGTTGGCTGCTCGCACGGGCATCGTCACGGTCGGTGACTTTCGCGTCGCCGACGTGGCCTTGGGAGGCGAAGGCGCGCCGCTTGTGCCGTTCTGCGATTGGCTGCTTTTTCGCACGCCCGGTCAGGTGCGAGCGCTGCAGAACATCGGCGGGATCGCCAATACCTCGATCGTCCACGAAGACGCAGACAGGGTCCTGGCGTTTGATAACGGCCCAGGCAACATGCTCATCGACGCCTTGGCTCCGCTTGCCGCGCCCGAGGGCTCGGGGCTGCTCATCGATCAGGACGGTCAGCTCTCGGCGCAGGGGCGCGTCGACGAGCAGGTCTTGGCTGAGCTGCTCGACGATGAGTACTTGCGTCAGCCTCCGCCGAAGTCAACGGGGCGCGAGCGCTACGGTCAGGCATTTGCTCAGCGCCTGCGCGCTCGCCATCCCCATGTCGCCCCCCGCGACTTGCTGGCCACGGCCGTCGCGTTTACCGCGCGGGCGATTGCCGACAGCCTGCGGCCGTTTGCCGTCTCGGACGTCGTGGTCTCGGGCGGTGGTGCTCACAACCGAACCCTGATGAGCACTCTAGCTCGCTGCTTGGATCCAACGCCGCTGCGCCCCTTGTCTTCGGTCGCGGCTGGCCAGGGCATCGATGAAGACAACAAGGAAGCAGTCGCCTTTGCCCTTCTGGCCGTGCAGGCCATCCATGGTGAGCCGGCCAACCTGCCGCGTGTCACGGGTGCCCGCGGGCGCGCGGTGCTGGGCAAGATCTGCTTGCCGCCCCTTCGGTCCGGCGCATCCTCTGCGGACTGAGCGCCGCATGTCGGTTGGTGTGCAGAGTGGGGTCTCTACGTCGCAACCACAGTCGCTCGCGCCGCGCTTTGCGACGTGCGATCCCGTTATGATGATGTGAACGCGCGGAAGTGCAGCCGAGCCGTAGGGGGGCGTCTGCGCAGAGCCCCCATGCGGCACCGCACGAGCACAGCTCATGAGTACGGCGGCCCACATCGATATCGGTAGCGTGCTGGCCAATCGCTTTGTCTTGATCGACGAAGCAGGAAGTGGGGGCATGGGCACGGTCTATCGGGCTCGTGACCTGCAGACCGGTCAGCTTTGTGCCGTGAAGATCCTGCGGCATGCGCACGACAGCGACCGCTTTATCGTCGAGGCGCAGACGCTGGCTGAGCTGCGCCATCCCGGCATCGTCAGCTATGTCGCGCATGGACGCGTGTCGTCGCAGGACGGTCGGCTGTTTTTGGCGATGGAGTGGCTGGAAGGCTGCGATCTCGCGGCACTGCTGCGCGAGCGCGGCCTGTCTCTGCACGAGAGCTTGGCGCTTCTTCACGGCGCCGCCGAAGCCCTAGCCACAGCGCACCGACGGGGTATCGTGCATCGCGATATCAAACCGTCGAATCTGTTTTTGCGCGGCGGAGATATCGCACGCGTGACGCTGCTTGACTTTGGCATTGCCCATCGCGGCATCGATCGCACGGGACTGACGCGCACCGGGCAGGTGCTAGGCACGCCCCAGTACATGTCACCCGAGCAAGCCCAAGGTCTGCGTCACATCGGGCCGGCTGCCGATGTCTTTTCCCTGGGCTGTGTCTTGTTCGAGTGCTTGACGGGAGATCCGCCGTTTGCCGGTGAGCAGTTTGCCGCGGTGCTGTCCAAGCTGCTGTTCGGCAGTCGACCGCGTCTGCGTCAAGTGCGCAGTGATCTGCCGGACAGTATCGAGCCCTTGGAACAGCTGGTCTTGCAGATGCTGGCGCGAGCGCCGGAAGAACGGCCCGTGGACGCCACGGCTCTGTATCAGGCGCTGCAGTCCATGTTCAGCCTGCCTCCGTGCGAGCCGCCGCCGCGGCGCCGAGCATCGCTGGCAACAGCGACCGATGATCAGCAGCTCTTGAGCGTCATCGTTTCCTCACAGGGCGCGATTCGCGAGGTGGAACAGCCGACGCTGGCCGAGCAGGCGACAGCCGCTGCAACGGATACCGCAGCGAGTGGACGTGATGGCTCGCTGCTTTCGTTGCTCAGCGCGCTGACCGCCGAGGTCACCGTGCAGCGCGATGGCTCGCTGTTCGTCACGCTGCTGCACCCGCACCTGAGCAGCGCAACCGACCTGGCGCGTCAGGCGGCGCGCTGTGCGCTGCTTCTGCACGCGCGTCTGCCCAGCTGCCACTTTGCGGTGTGTACAGGCGCGGGCACGCTGGGGCCGCACGCACCGGAAGGGACTGCGGTCGAGCTGGCGCTGCAGCTTCTGCGCGGCATGCAGCCGCTCTCTGCCGAACAGCCAGGGCAGATCGTCCTCGACTCGCTGACCGAGAGCCTGCTGCGGGGAACGTTCGCCGTTCGGCGCGATAGCAGCCTCGCAGGAGAGCGCACGTATCTGTTGCAGGAAGTAGCGACCGTGGACGATGTCCAGCCGCCCTTCGTCAAGCCCGTGGCCTGCGTGGGGCGCGACAGCGAGCTTGCGATGCTCGACGGTGTCTTTGCGTCCTGTCGCGACGATGGGGTGGCGCGTGGGGCGCTGGTCATGGGCCTGCCTGGGGTCGGTAAGTCGCGCTTGCGTCGTGAATTCATTCGCCGCCTAAACCAGCGAGGCGAGGCGTTCACGCTGCTGTCAGGAGCCGGCGATCCGCTGAATGTCGGCGAGTCATACGGCCTTTTGGGGCGCGCCATCCGTCGTCAGTGTCAGCTTCCCGAGCGCGATCTGCAGACGCTGGGGGGCCAGCCGCGCTGCGATCGCCGTGCGCAGCTTGCCGCTTGGATCCGCGAGCACGTGCCCGACAACGAACAGCTGCACATCCTGTCGTGCCTAAGCGAGATCTGTGGCATCACTCCAAGCGAGCGTGAGGAGCTGGAGCGCGGCCACTCGCCATCGCTTGTGGTGGCCGATGCACGCCAGATGAGCCAGCAGGTCGGCGAGGCGTGGCTGTCGCTGCTGCAGCACTTGAGCGCGCAGCAGCCCATTGTGCTGATCCTGGAAGATCTGCAGTGGGGGGATCAACCGACCGTGCGCTTGGTCGATCTGGCCCTGCGCGAGCTGCGCGATGCGCCACTTATGGTGCTGGCCTTGGGACGTCCCGAGCTGCGCGATGCGTTCCCGTCGCTGTGGAGCGGTCGCGATGTCTTGGAGCTGCGTCTGGGAGGCCTGAGTCGGCGGGCCGGCGAGCGCTTGTTCGATCAGCTCGCAAAGAGCGCAGGAGTGGATGCCCTAGCGGCCGACGATCGCGATCAGCTGCTTTCGCTGGCCAGCGGAAACCCCATGTACTTGGAAGAGCTCGTGCGCGAGCGGGTTGGCCGAGGGGCGCTTCGGACCGAGCCACCCGCGCCCGAGACCGTCTTGGCCATGCTGCAGGTGCGGCTCAATCGAATCGAGCCATCGGCCCGCCGTGTTCTGCGCATCGCCAGCCTGTTCGGCGAGCGCTTTCTGCGCAGCGGTGTGGCGCACCTTTTGGGGCCGCGTGTCTCGACGGCTGCGCTTTCGCGCTGGCTGCGGGGGCTGGTCGAAGCCGAGCTGATCGAGCCACTGCACGAGGCCCGACGCTTCGCCGATGAGGAAGAGTTCGCGTTCCGCCATCCGCTTTTGCCTCGCGCCGTTGTAGCCATGCTGCTCGACGAAGACCGCGAGGTTTTGCAGCCGCTTGCCGACGAGTTCTTACGCAAGCTTTCCCCGCGCGGGAAGTAACACCGCACCTTCTGCGCGGTGTCCTTAACGGACGGCTGCGAGATCGTCGTCGGTGAGTTCTTCAAGCAGTCCAGCCAGTGCGTAGTCCGGTTCGGATGCGCGCAAGATCGATCGCAGCAAAGGAATGCCCCAGCCATACGTGGTCGTTGCCGCAGATTCCATCGCCGCGGTCGTGCTCGCCACGATGAGGCTGAACACGCGCAGCTCGGTCAGGGCCTGTTCCACGATGGAAAACGGCACGCTGCGATGGACGGTCTGTTGCAGGATCTGGTGCGCTTCAGCCGCCGTGAAGTGATCCTGCGAAAGCAGCGCATAGACCAAGATCTGCGTCAGACGTCGCGTGTTCATCTTGAGCATGGTGACCAGCTGGTCGTAGACGCGCTGGCTGTCTTCCGCGGCCCGCAGATGGGCTGCGGTCAGCACCAGATCGTCCTCTTTCAGCTCGCTGAGCATCTGATCGCACAGCAGCTGAACGAAGCTCGGATAGCCTCCGGTGTCCTGGGCGATGCGCTGTGGAATGTCGGGGTCGGCATAGCGCACGGACAGAAGCGCCATGGGCTTGGTCGAAAGCTCGACGGCCTCGCTGTGCTCCAAGGGACCCAGCAAAAGAACGCGGGCAAAGTTGTAAAGCGGCGAGCTCTGCGAGAGCGCCTGTCGATACAGGTACAGGTAACCGGCCAGCACGATCGCGCACTGATCTTGCGCCTGCAGCGCACGCAGCGCGTTGAGCAAGGGATAGTCGCGGCCAGCGTCGGTCTTGACCAGTGCGTCGGCTTCGTCGATGAGCAACACCACGCGGCGCCCGGTGTGCTGATGGCGAGCGCGAACCAGCTGCAGGAACATCGCTTCGGGCGTCTCGGGATCGACGCCCAGCTCCCCCGTGAGCTTCTGCGCCAAGGCCGTGAAATGGCCAGACGAGGCGCTGGCTGCGGGCTGAAAGCGTGCGGTCTCCAGCACGCCCTTGAGCGCTGCCGCCGCGTCCTCATAGCTGCGGATTCCCAGAAGATCCACGAAGTGAACGTCCAGCTCGGGTCGGTTTAGGCGCAGCGTCTGCGCCAGCCGCTTGAGCAGCGACGTCTTGCCGACGCGACGTGGACCCACCAAGATCGCCTGCGGCGAGGCCGCGGTCGCCAGATCGCGAAGCAGTGCATCTCGCCCAACGAACATCGTCGCGGACTTGACATCGCCCTCGTGACTGTACGGCGAGCTGGCCAGCAGTCGTCGTGCATGCAGCAGGCCCGCCAAGCGGCGCGAAGGATCCGGCGCAAACAGCAAAGCGCGTAGCTCAGGATCGCCCAGGTGCAGATGCAAAGGCAGGCTGTGGTGCAGAGCCTGGGTCGCTGGGCTGCCCGGAAGACGCTGCGTCAAGAGCAAGAATGGATGCGGCTCGGGATGACCGATCTGCGACAGCGCCGCTCGCAGTGGATCGAACAGCGGGCGCCCCTGACTGGCCTGCCAGGCTTGCGCTTGGATCGCGACCAGCGCCGTCGCATGCCCCGCGAGCTTGTCTGGGTGCGGCAGGCGCGCAGCCAGCAACAGCACGCCGGGGACCACCGTGATGACGTCGGCGTCCTTGGCTTTTTCCATGCCGAGCAAGCTGGCCAGCGCTCGCAGGTGCTGAGGCAAAAGTAGGCCGCCGCTTGCACCCTGCGCCAGAAGCGCAATCGAGCGCTCGCGATCGCGCGGCAGGCCGAGCTGCGTAAACACTTCGGGCAGCGCGCGTGCCATGCTGAGACGGCGCAGCGCCACCGGCACGGCAGCCAAGGGCAGCTCGTGCGCCAGGGCTTGCGGAGTCGCGCGCAGCTTGAGGACCAGCGGATGTCGCAGCGTAAACCGCACCACCGTGGTGCCGATTAGCACGAGCGGGATCAGGATGATCGAAAACAACCACAGCAGCCGGTACTGCCACGATCGCACGCCATCATCGACGACAAACGCCGCGCCGCGCGCCAAGCGATTGCCCACCGCCACCACCAAGATGCCCTGCGCTGGATCGTGCGAGTCCCGCGTGAATCCCAGGCCATCGATCGAGGGGCCAAGCGGCACTCCCTGTTCTTGCGTCAGCACATAGATCCACTGTGAGTTGGGGCGATAGCCCAAGACATACGGCGGCGTGTCGCCTTGCTGCGTTGTCGCCAGCCACACCGTGCTGAAGCGATCGGGAGAGATGGCCAGCGCCGAGACCGGCATCGGCGGCAAGCGGCCTTCGCCTGCGACGACGCGTACGGGCAGGCGCTCGACATCGGGACTGAACAGCAGGCCCGCCGAGGTCGCTGCGTACAGACCGACATCGTGCTTGCTGCTGTACGCCATGGCTTGCACTTGCGCGCGATCGACGGCGCTGCGGCGGCGTGTCTCGGCAGCGCTCTTGCGCAGGGTGTCTTCGCTGCCTGAGATCGACGCGGCGTGCAGTGCTGGCTCGGATTCTTCGGCTAGTGGGCGACAGACCGCGCTGTCCTTTTCGGCATCGTAGTCGATGGTGAAAAAGCGCGTCCGCCGACGCAGGCGAGCCTTTTCTTCGCTGGCAAAACGACTGCTGTCGAGCGCGTTGTACGCCAAGACGACGCGCCCCGCTTCGCGACTTGTATCGCGGTCCACAGCCAGGCGATCGACGGGACCTGGCGGCAGTGGGCAGCTTGCACTTTCGAAGGTTCGCACGCGCCACGATTCTTTGTTGAGCAGCGTTCCCGACAAGGCGCAGACCGAGACATAGGCGACGCCGCCCGTGGTGGCGACCCACAGCGTGCAGCCTTCGGACTGTCGCGGATCGACGACGCGTGCCAAGGCCAGCGACGTGATGCTCATGGACGGCAGCGCATCGCCAAGCTGCAGATCCTGCGGCGGCTGATCTCGCTCAACGCGACGCAAGATCAGTCCACCTGTATCGGTTGCCACCCAGACGCGCCCCTCGGGGCCACGCGCCAAGTCGGTGATCGTCGTGCCGTACGGCACTTCCTGCACAAGCGGCTCGCCCTTGGGATGCTCGCCTTCTTCGAGGACGTACTTGACGAGCTGACGCGTGCCGCGCACTTGAATCAGGGCATCCGGGGTCACGATCATTTGCTTGCTGGGGATGCCTGGGATCTGCGTGAAGGCTCCGACTTCGCGTGCGATCTGCAGAGGCGATCCGACGCCAGGCAGGACGGCGCGGACCAAGCGGCGCTCGCTCTTGCTGCTGTGTGAAGCGGCCAGCGTCGACGCAGCGCCCCACAGGACGCCGCTCGATTCGATCCCCAGCGGTCGAAAGGCCTGCTCGCCGCGGTACACCGGCCCCATGCCCGTGTGCAGATCCAGGTGCTCGTTTCCGTCGTGGTGATAGATGCGGAAGCCACCTGGCTTGTCGTTGTCATCGGTGAAGACCCAGATCGTTCCGGTCTCATCGCGAAGGATATTGACCACTGGCTCCGACGGAGAATCGACGCTGGAGATGACCTGCTGATACAGGCCGTTTAGCTTGGCGATCTCGCCGATGCCGAGCAGCTTGGCCGAGGAGCGGTCAGCGGCCGCTGCAATGGGCTCGTTGCCGCGACCGCTGCTGAGTTCGATGCGTGTCCAGTTGCCGCTTTCATCAAAGCGGAACACACCGCTGCGACGCGTGCCCAGCCATAGCGCACCCTGGTCATCGTTTTCGATGGCCGTGATCTCTTCGTTCTGGCCGCCAGGGATCGGCAGCGAAAGGGGCTGCCAGCTACTGGCGACCCACTGCACCATCAGTCGGCTGTTTCCGTCGAGTACACAGGGCTGTGTCTTGGCATGAATGGCGAGACGCAGCGGGCCGACAAACAAGCGCAAGGCATCCAGCGGATAGGGCACAAACTCGCGCAGATCGCTGCTGATGCGGTTGATGCCGCCGGCCGTTGCCAGCCACAGCCAGCCATCGCTGGTCTCGCGCACTTGATAGACCTTGTTGTCCAGCAGACCTTCGCGCGTGGTGAGCTGCTGCCAGCGGTTGCTGTTTGGCGCATAGACGCTGACGCCGCGATCGTCGCTGGCAAACCACAACCGGCCGTCGCGATCTTCAAAGATGTCCAAGATGTTGGCACCGATCGGGGCCGCGCTATCGGGCGTGATCGCCGTCCACGATCCCGTCGAATCCAGGCGTGCCACGCCGCTGCCGGCGAATGCGAACCACAGGTCACCGCTGCGGGCGCGGAATACGTGCGAAAGCTCGCGTTGCAGCACGCGCGCCAAGCCTCCGATAGGGAACAGGCCCGAGCCCCCGCTGCGCACCGCATAGGCCGAGCTTGCCGGCACGCTGTCGAACGCGGGCGGCACTGCAGAGGGGCCGGAGTGATCGGATAGGCCACCAGCCAGATCGCGGCGAAGGCGACGGATGCCTGCGCTTGTGCCGAGCCACAGCGCGTCTTTTCCTGCGGACAGCACGGCGGTGATCCCGCGCTGTCCTGCCGGCGTATCGCTCAGCGTAAGGCGCTGGCAGCTCTCGGATTCGCCGCTGCCTAGCGCGCCGGGCGTGCTGCTGTGACAGTCGGCGGCCTCGGCGCGATAGCGCAACAGCCCATCGCTAAGCCCCAGCCAGATGGCGGTGTCGTCGACCGCCAAGCCAGCGATCGAGTGCAGGGCAAAGTACGTCGTGAACTGATCGCTGCGCGGCTCATAGCGGGCGAGGCCGTTGCTGGCTCCGAACCACACCGTACCGTCGGAGCCAAGGGCGACGCTGCGCACGCTGCTTAGCTGACTGGCCGCGGTCAGGTCTTGCTCATACGGTCGGCTGCCTCGGCGCAGGCGCACGATGCGCTCTGGCGAGGTCAGGTACAGGTCGCTGCGTCCGTCCCACAGGATGCGCCGCACCGCGCCGCGCCGTGTGCCGGGCTCGCCCACGGGGTGCTTCTCGCCGGTCTTGGGATGCAGCGTGGGAACGCCTAGCTCGCTGGCAAACCACAGCGTGCCACTGCTGTCTTGCGCGACGTCGTACACCGCGCTGCGTCGCGGCAGCTTTAGCGTCGGGTTGTGCGCGGTGAGCTGGCTCTTGCGCGGGTCATAGGAATACGCCCCGATTTCGCTGCCAATCCAGATCGTGCCGTCGCTGGCCTCTAGCAAGGCATAGATGGCAGAGCGTCGCAGCGTCTGCACATTCGAGGGATTGTTCCAGCGCTCGCAGCTTGCGCTGCACGACCAGATGCCCGCCCCTGTGCCGACCCACAGCTCGCCGCTGCGCGTGCGCAGAAGGCTCATGACGACGGGGCGCTGTCCATCGCTGTCGACGCGGCGCCAGGCTCGCGCTGCGGCGCGTCGCACCTCTTTTGTACTCGCGGTGCTGCCTGCGGCTTCCGGGGTCGGGCTTGGCGGCGCCCCTTGCTGCGGGCTGAGGCCGGGATCAGGCACCGCGTTCGGTTCATCGGATTCATCCTGAGCGGCCGTTGGTGGAGCCAGCGCCCACAGCCCCTGATTGGTGCCAAACCACAGCGTGCCATCGCGATCGCGCAGGATGGCGTTGACCTGCACGTCGGTGAATTCGCGACCGGGGGAAAGGTGCTGCCAGGCGCCGCTATCTGGCTCGAACGCGAGGGCGTTCGCAGACAGCGCACCCAGCCAGATGCGTGTGTGCTTGCGCGCCGCATCGACCTCGGGAAGCAGCGCGTTGACGATGCCGATCGGTGGCAGCGAGCGAAACGTGCGGCTGTGGCTGTCGTAGCGACTTAGGCCATAGCCCGTGGCAACCCAGACGCTGCCGTCGGTCGGATGGCGACGGATCTGCCGGATGTCATTGCCCAATAGGCGATCCGAGCGCAGCGTGGCCTCGTCGTGGCGAAGCTCGCTCCATTCACCGAGCGCGCCTGCATCGCTGGCCATGCCGCTCTTGCGAAGCACCGCGATGCCGTCGCTGGTACCCACCCATAGGTGGCCATCGCTGCCTTCGTGGATGGTCTTGATGACGCCGCTGCGCGGGCCGCCGCGCCCTCGTGGATCCAATAGATAGCCGCGCCAGCCATCGCGTGGGTGATAGCTGGCCAGGCCCTTGGTGCTGGTGCCGATCCACAGGGTCTCGTCCCCGTTGGGCCGCTGATACAGCGAGCGCACATCGTCGCTGGGCAAGAGCGGAACTTCAGCCGTGGTGAAGCTGGTCGTGTGCTCGCCTTGTTCATCGCGCACCCAGCGCACCAGGCCGCGGCTCGACGCAAACCATACCGATCCATCGCGCGCCGGCAGCAGGCTGTGCAGACCATCGTCGGGAATGCCATCGCTTTTGCCCAGGTTGCGCCACAGGCCGTTGCCATAGCGACTGGCCCCGTGCCGCAGCGTTGCAAACCAGATCTCGCCCTGCTGGCCTTGGGCGATGGCGCTGACATGACCCAGCACCGGATACGAATCCGTCGACGGCAGACGCCACTCGCGAAGCTGTGGACCTTCATCACGGCCGCAGCCCAACCAGGTCGCAAGCAGGGACACGAGCCCGGCGATTCCAAGGGCTCGCCAGCGTCGGTGCGTGGGCGGCGCCTGATGCCTTTGACGATCCGCCGTTTTTCCCATCACAGCCACTCTTCCGCAAACGACTGCATGACCGGAGCCAGCCACTCGAAGCGCGCCTTGACCTTGCGCAAGATGCCCAGCCAGTACAGCCGCGCGTCCAGCGATGGCTTGGGTCGCAGACCTGGACCCGACTCGCGAGCCCGCTCGCGCAGCCGCTCGCGCAGGGGCTCTTCTCGCTCGGCGATCGAGCGCAGCGTAAACAGGTGATCGCTGGTCAGCATCAGCTCGCGCAGCGTCGCGGCATCAGCGGTCCGCACTTCGTCGAGCGACGTGCTCAGCAGCTGATCGATCAGCGCTGGGTGGCCACCGCTTTCCCGGTGCAGCACCAACGCCGCCTCGCGCGAGACGGACTGGGCCGCCGCTAGATCGACCACTTCGCTTTCCGACAGCGGTCCCAGCTCGATGCCGCGCAGCACATGAAAGGCCGACGAGCCTTCGCTGGCTAGCGAGCGCAGATCAGACAGCTCTTTGCCGCCCCAGACCAGAAGGCGCAGGCCCTTTTGTGCGAAGCGCGCCAAAAGCAGGCTCCACGCGCGAAGCTGTTCGCTCTGCACGCGCGCCAGGCCTTCGATGGCCAGCACCAGCTTGCGCTGATCGCGCGCCGCCGGACCGTTGGGGCGCAGCAGGTCTTCGATGGCCGCGCTAAAGCGCTGGCGGGCATCGGCTTCGGCTCGACGATCCAGCGGGTCGCGCCAGTGTGGCGGCAGCGGGGTACCTAGTTGTTCTTCCAAGCCACTGCGCAGATCGCGCAGCAGCGCGCTGTACAGATGTTCGTCGGTGGTCGTGCTGCGCTCAGGCACTAGGCGCACCGGCAGAAGCGCCTTGTCCGAGCGATCCAGGCGACGCAGCGTCTCGTGCGCGAGCTGACGAACACCGAAGCCCAGCGGCGACAGCAGCGCCACGCCATAGTTCTTCGAGCTGATTAGCTCGCTCAGTGTCTCGTCAACGATCTCGCGACGAGTCGGCGGGCTACGTCGGGCGGGCAGCTTCAGCCGTGCTTCTACGGCCGCGGACAGCTCGACCACTTCGCGCTGCGATGGAAAGTCGCGCTGCACCTCGCGCAAGAGCGACAAGATGCCGCTGCCACCTTCCTGAAGCGCCCGTGCGACAAGCTGGCTGGCGACGGCATCGACGCTGCTGCTCGGCTGGATCGAGTCCGCCGGCCAGCCCAGGTCTTGCCACTGCTGCAGAAGCGGCTCGGGTCGTGCGTACAGCGACACCAAAAGCGACTGACAGCGTGTCAGCAGATCTTCGGCGGCCCGCAGGTCTTGCAGCCGCTGCACCGCCGGCATCGCTGCGCCCCAGGCCGTGGCCACCCCTTCGGTGACTTGCGTGAGCACGCCCAGGACCTGGCCCGCTTCATCGCACAGCGCGCTGCCCGACATGCCTTCCCACGGTGCATCGCCGCCGCCCGTCGAGCGCGTGTCCTGATCGACCAAGAGCTGCAGAGCGCTGTTGCTGGTGTCGCCGCGCAGATCCGTGATGCGACCGGACAGCGTAAACGGTCGGCCGCCCATGAAGCGGGGATAGCCGCGCGCCGTCCACGTCCCGGCGTTTGTGCGGTCCAGCGATCGACGCAGCACAAGCGGCGAGCCAGGCAGCGCCTGTGGGGCGCGCAGCAGCGCGACGTCGGCGTAGTAGTCGCAGCACAGCGGCGTGACCTGCTGTTCGTGTTCGCCGCGCTCATCGTCGCTTCGCACCACGCGGTACTGCACATCGGGCAAGCCTTCGTGAAAGAAGCGGCGACGCTCTAGCTTGCCGACGACGTGGAACGCCGTGGCCAGCACATCGGGCGCGATCAGCCAGGCCGTGCCTTGGCTGACAAGCTGCGCCGGAGCGCCCGACTGCGGCGAGCCGCCGACATAGACGCGCAGACGAAAGGTGCTCACGAAGTCGCTCCTTTCAGCGTGCGCAGCGCGACGTTGGATTGCGACAACAGGACCTCGTGCAAGGCGCTGGCTCGCACCGCGCCTGTTTCGTCGATGCGCAGCTCGGCGCAGGTCGGCGGGCAAGGCGAGCGGCGGTCTTCTTTGAGATCGCGCAAGTAGGCCTCTAGCTCGCGCTCGGCCCCCTCGGCCAGCACGCGATGCGGAATGCGCAGGCGATCGATCCAGGTGCCGCTGTTCAGATAGACCCCGTCATCGCAGCGGTAGTATCGCGGCAGGTGCGTGTGGCCCATGACCACGGCCTGCACCTCAGAGCTCTGCAGCAGGCGCTTGGCGGCGGCTCCGCAGGGCCCGTCTGCGATGTCCAGGTTGTCCGTCTTGTCGTTGTCGATGATGCGCTTGAGCGCAGCGCGGATCTTGCGCAGGCGCTCGATGGGAACGGGAGCCTGGCGCTCGAAGTACGCCGCCAAGCCGTCGCGGCCAGGGCGGACCAGCAGGCTTAAGACGTCGCCGGCCGCAACGTTTTTGCTGGCCTGACTATGAAGCTGACGGTACGTGTCGCCGAACAGCGTCAGAAGCTCGTCGTCGGGTACTTCACGCGCCGCGTCGGCCTGGGCGCTGACATTGCGCGTCGCGCCTGGCTGCTGACCCAGCTTGTTGCGCTCGGCCAAGCGCTTGCTGTTGAGCAGTCGCCCCAGCATGTCGACTTGCCAGGCTAGGCTGGGCTCAAATTCTAATAACAATAATAATAAAATTTCACCAACGGGCTGCAATAGATTGACAAATGGATATGTATCTTTTAGTGGATTTACGACTTTGATAACGAGCTTGCTGCCTGCGGATATTTCTAAATCAACGGTGGGTGACTCATTGCGAGATAAAGCTGAAACAATGGCGCGTAAGCCCGTCCAGTCGTTGGCGTTGGCATCGTCATAGCGATTGCCGTGCTCGATCCGCGCCGATCCCAAGCGATAGGCGCGACCGTCCATGACGTACAGCACCTCATGCGGTGAGGCGCCCAGGCGGCAGAGCAGCGCGTCTTGGACCTGCGGCAGCGCCAGCTCTACGTCGTGATTGCCGAGAAGAATCGTCAAGCGATGCCCGCGCTGTATGTGCTGCGCCAGCGCATCGAAGACCGGCGCGAACTGCGAGCGATCGGTGACATCAGCGAGCTTCCTGACGGCCTGCGCAGGATCGACGGTCCACGCAGAATATTCTTGAATATTCAGATAATCGATAAAATCACCTGCGATAATTAATTCCAATTTTTCATTGATTTGAGTATCAACAGGAAATAATGACGGTAATTGATTGATAAATTGAGTCAATACGACAGGATTCGAGACCATGTCCGGCTGGCCATTGGCGAGGTGAATATCGGAAATAACGACCGCCCGTGTGGCACGCAGGTTTCCTGCTCGCATCGTGGTTGACCCTGTTTTAAGCCCCACTGGGGACTTGGTTTATTCCAGCGTGGTTGACTCTTCTGCGAAGGCCCAGCGCTCGCGCACGAGCTGTCGGGTGTGTCGGTGCTCCGGCAGCTCTAGGTCGGGATCGCGACGCACCAGCGCCGCGGCCTCGCGACGAGCGATCTGCAATAAATCAATATCGCGCAGAAGGTCGGCGTAGCGCAAAGGGGGCAGGCCGGCTTGCCGTGTTCCCAGGACTTCGCCGGGGCCGCGCATGCGCAGGTCGGCTTCGGCGATGTGAAAGCCATTGCACGACCGCGACAGCACGCCCAGCCGCTGCCGCGCCCCGCCGCCGCCGTCTGCTGCGGCTTTGGCGTCGCTGCGCGCCAGCGCTGCGTCGGTCGCGGCCTTGCTCGGGCTCTCACCGAGCACGCTGTCGTCGCTGTGTCCGGTGCCGGGCAGGGCCGCTTGATCGACGCCGTCTTGCGGCAGCTCCGCGGGCGTATCGTGAAGCAACAGGCACGCGCTGGCCCCTTCACCACGGCCAATGCGCCCGCGCAGCTGATGCAGCTGCGCCAGGCCAAAGCGCTCGGCTCCCTCGATGACCATCAGCGAGGCATTGGGAACATCGACCCCGACTTCGATCACGGTGGTGGCGCACAGCACGTGCAGCTCGCCGCGGCGAAAGCGGTCCATGATGGCGTCGCGCTCGTCGGAAAGCAGGCGGCCATGCACCAGGCCGATGCGCAGCTCGGGCAGCGCCGCAACCAGCGAGGCATGACGGCTGGTGACGCTTTGAAAGTCGAGCTTTTCGCTCTCTTCGATCAGCGGGCAGACCCAGTACGCCTGCCGGCCAGCCGAGACCGCACGACGCACTGCGGTCAGCGCTCGCGACAGGCCCGCGGCACCGGCCAAAACGCGCGTCACAGGCGGGGTGCGCCCCGGCGGTAGCTCGTCGATCTGGGTGATGTCTAGGTCGCCATACAACGTCAGGGCCAGCGTGCGCGGAATCGGCGTGGCGGTCATCACCAGCAGGTGCGGCGTGCGACCTTTGCGACGCAGAGCGGCTCGCTGCGCGACCCCAAAGCGGTGCTGTTCATCGATCACCACCAGGCCGAGATCGGCAAACTCAACGCGCTCGGCCAGCAGCGCATGCGTGCCGACCACGACGTGAATGTATCCGACGGTCAGCATGGCCAAGATCGACTCGCGATCGAGTCGCTCGCCGCTGCGCTCGGCGTGCTGCCAGACATCGTCGAAGCGCCCGGCCTGCAGCAGGGCCAGGGTCGTCTTGCGCGGTGACTTCGGCGTCGTCGCGGTGAGGATGCAGAGCCGCCTTCCCGTCGCTTTCGCCCACGTCCCGAGCGTGCGTGCGTGCTGCTCGGCCAGGATCTCGGTTGGCGCCATGATGGCCGCTTGACGCCCTGCGGCCATGACCAGCTCGCATGCGGCATAGGCCACCAAGGTCTTGCCGCTGCCCACATCGCCATGCACCAAGCGCTGCATGGGCAGCGGTCGCGCCAAGTCCGCGGCGATCTCGGCGATGGCTCGCTCTTGCGCTCGTGTTGGCGTAAAGGGCAAGACCTGGCGCAGCGCATCCAGCGAGCGTGGATCCGACGGGCAGGGGCTGCTCTCTTCGCTGCGAACCTTGCGCCGCCTTTGCATCAGCCCAAGCTGCAGAAAGAACAGCTCTTCAAAGATCAGCCGTCGCTGTGCCGGAGCGAGTCCCTGGTTCAGCAGATCCAAAAGTGGCGGCGTTGTCTCTGACTCGATCTGCGACTGCAGCTCTTCGTCGGCCAAGTGCAGCGAGCGCAGCGCATCGGGCAGTGTCGGCAGGCTCAGCTTCTGCTGCAGCAGACTGGGGATGCCATCCGGCACGGCCGATGAAAACCCACTGCACACGTGGCGGCACAGCTTTTCCAAGGTGCGGGCCGGGACGCCTTCGACGTCGGGATAGCGGGTGCGGATGCGCCCCTGACCGCTGGCGTGTTCATCGTCGGTATCGAGGAAATCGATCTCGGGATGAACGAGCTGCAGGATGCCCTTGAAGCGCTGCGGCGAACCGACGACGCGCAGGCGCTGACCTGGCTGCAAGCGGCGCAGCATGCCACCGTGAAAGTAAAACCAGCGCAGCGATAGCGGCGTGCCGTCTTCACCGCGCGCCGTCACGTCCAAGAAGCGTCGACCCGCGGGCACGATGCGGCTGCGCTCCACGATGGCCACCGTCGACTGCACCTGGCCTTCTTGCAGAGCTCCGACGGGCTTCAGCGCACGCAGATCCTCCCAGCGACGGGGCAGAAAGTACAAGATGTCGACGACGCGCACCAAGCCGCGCGCCGCCAAGCGCTCTGCGGTGCGAGGGCCCACGCCGGGCAGACCCACCAGGGATCGCGAGAGCGGATCTGTTTCGTCCGAGTCCATCGGCAGAGCGACGGCGGTCAGGCGGGCAGAGGGGCGATGTGGCTGTGGCGCTGCTTCCGCGGCGACCTGCGGCGTCGGTGGCTGCGATATCGGCGTTTTCACCGCGGCGGTGCTGGCGTCGCTGCTTGCCACGGCGTTGGCTGCGCTCTTCGTCGGGTCGGGAACCGGCTTGCCCAGCGTGCTGGGCTGGGTCTTTGTAGCCAAACGGCGCGGCGGAGCCGACGGTGCGGCAGAGAGCGAAGGCTTGTTCGTGGGCTGTGCAGGACCCAGCGCCAGCTCGGCCCAGGTACACAGGCGCTGTGCGGCGGCTGCCAAGCGCTGCTGGTCGGCAGCGGGCCTGTGGTCCAGCTCGTGGACCTCTTCACTAAAGCGGCGCAGCGCTGTGCTGAGGTTTTGTTGCCGCTGCTGCTCGACGCTGCCTTGGCGCTGCGGCAGGCGTCCGAGTCCATGCGCAAGGACGTTGGCATGCTCGGCCAGCACGGGGCCCAGGGGCGGCGCGCTGGCCACGTTGCCGTTGCTGGTCGTCGTAAGACGCTGGCCGGCTGCCCGCACCGCGTCGCGAAACATCGACACGCGCTCGCGCAAAGCGACGGGAGACTGCGATGAAGAAGCAGGCCGGGTGCTAGGCCGGGCGGGAACGACAGGGGCTCCCGTGGTCGCGTGCGCACCGGGGGGCTCTACCACCTCGTCGGACCCTGGAAGACCCTGCACCATGCCGCAGATCCATATCACGTTGAGCCCAAAGCCGGCGCGCTTCCGCGCAGTTCCGCGAGCAACTCATGTAAAATGAACCCCGGCGCGGAATCGTCACGGCGCATGGCCGCGTGTCGTAGGTGGCTGCCTGCCGCATCGACACGCTGGGGTCGGGCGTTCCTTCGCCCCACGGACACGGAATGATCGCTTCCCCTGCAGACCGCGAACGAGTCATCGGGATCGACATCGGTACCACCAACGCGTGCGTCGCCGTTGTCGAAGGGGGCGTGCCCATGGTGATCCCCAACAGTCAAGGGCAGACGCTCTTGCCGGTGATGGTATCGGTCAGCGAGCAAGGGCGCCGCGTCGTCGGTCATCTGGCCCGCAGGCAGGCTGTGATCTTTGCCGAGAACACGGCCACGGGCCTCAAGCGTCTGATCGGTCGGAAGTACAGCAGCCATGCCGTGCGCCAGGTCACGGACATGGTTGGGTTCCGTCTTACCAGCGGTGGCAACGACGAACCGCACGCCGTCCTGCGCGGTGAAAACGTCACCATTGGCGAGCTCTACACGACGGTCGTCGCGGAACTTAAGCGCACGGCCGAGCAGTACCTGAACCAGCCAGTACACAAAGCGGTGGTGACGGTTCCGGTGTGTTTTACCGACGCGCAACGGCAAGCGGTGCGCGAAGCGGTGCAGCGCACCGGGCTGGAAGTCCTGCGCATCGTGCAGGAACCGGTGGCCGCCGGCATCGCGTACGGGATCGGCCAGGGCGAGAGCAAGCCGCAGCGCATCGCCGTGTACTCGCTGGGGGGCGGCGCCTTTGAGTTCACCCTGCTGAGCCTGCGCGGCAGCAGTCTGGAAGTACAAGCACAAGCCGGGGATCCAACGCTCGGCGGTGAAGACTTTGATCGCCGCATCCTGGACTGGCTGATCTTCGGCTTTGCCAAGGATCACAAGCTGGATCTGCGACAGGACCGCACGGCGCTGCAGCGGGTTCGCGACGCCGTCGAGAAAGCCAAGTGCGAGCTGTCGTCTCTGGAAGAAGTCAGCATCGAGGTGCCGTTTATCATTTCAAGTGGCACCAGCGAGCCGCTGCACTTGGTGCGCACGCTGCCGCGCTCCAAGCTGGAGGAGCTCTCGGAAGACCTGATCGACCGCACGATGCAGATTGCCCGCGGGGCGTTGGCTGAGGCGGGCGTCGAGCCACAAGAAGTCGACACGGTTCTTCTGGTGGGAGGCATGACGCGCATGCCGCGCGTGCAGGCGGCGGTGCAGGATGTGTTCGGACGCACGCCAAGCTTCACCATGCCGCCCGAGGAAGTCATCGCGCTCGGGGCGGCACTGCAGGGGGCGGCGCTGGTGCATGTGTCCGAGCCACCCGCTGCGTCTGTGCCGGTACCGCCCGAAAAGATCGCGGTGCAGCGGGCCCTGGGCCTGGTCGTCGCTGGCGGCAACACCTTCCGCCTGATCGAGCCCGGCTCGGGAGTGCCGTGCGACCGACGCCATATTTTCAGCACGACGCGCGATTCGCAGACCGGGGTGCGCTTTCTGATCGTCGAAGGCAACAGCGAGCGAGGCGAAGAAAACAAGCTGCTCGGCGAGCTACTTTTGGAAGGCATGCGCCAAGCACCCCGTGGCGAGCCCGACATCGAGATCCACTTCCACTTGGAAGAAAACGGCACGCTGCTCGTTTCGGCCACCAACCTAGAGACCAAGGAGCAGCGCAAAGCACAGTTTGCTACGCACGCGCTCGACGGGGTGAGCAGCCAGTCGCCGGGGGCGGGCGGGGGCTATACGCTTGAGATGAAGCCCGACGAAGAGCTGGCGCGAACTCAGCAGGGCATCGAGCGGCTGATCGGAGAGATCCAGCGCTTGCTGCCTCGGGCTGAGCTGGCCGTGGGAGCCAGCGACATGGGGATGGATGCCGTGCGTCGAGCCCGCGCTGCCGTCGAGCGAGCCAAGATCGCAATCATCCGCGGTGAGCCCGTCGTGCTGCTGGACACGCAGAACATCTTGCGCCGCACCGCAGTGATGCTGCGGGGCGTGACCGGCGGACCGACGCGCTAGCTGCCCACTGGCGAGCGCAGGCTGGGGCCTTGGCATAGGGCCAAGCGGGGCCACGCAGCGCCCGCCGTCGCTTAGCGCCGCAGGTCCGAGACTTTCTGCGCTTCTGCGTCGAGCTTGAGCTTTTCGGGCAGGTGCAACAGGAAGGCTTCCTTGGGCACCATGATCGTCGCCTCTTTGCGTTCGCGGCGCTGCGCCATGACCGGACGATCGCCGACCAAGCTGGGCATCGCTGGAGCCTGGAAGAAGCTGGAAAGCTCCGTCGAGACGGCCTGACCAGGACGGTTGTTTTCGGGCTGTCGACCCAGCAAGCGCTCGACGAGCTGATCCGTGGCGCCGCGCTGGTACGAGTGCGGCTTCTGCACATAGCGAACGCCGATGGACTCCAGCCACTTGACCGGCGGATCGCCGCCAATCAGCACGAACGCGTTCTGCAGCGGCACCGGGCGCATGCGGCCGTCCGCGAGCTTTAGCGTCGCGCCCTGCCGGTTGAACTCCGCGACGTTGGATCCGAACAGCACCAGCACCCGCTTCTGCTGCTCGGCCAGATCCAGATCTTGTCGGTTCTTAGCTTTGACGCGGTTAAACGCCTTGCCGCGATAGCTGAGCAGCACCTTGTTGCGAAGCTCGGGCGCGGACAGAGCGATCGCTGCCTCGACGGCACTATCGCCACCGCCGACCACCAAGATGGTGCGGCCCGTGTATTTGTCGGGATCGTCCAGAAGCGGCTGCACGAAGTCGAGATCTTCACCCGGCACGTTCAGGCGGCGCGGCTTGCCGCGGGTACCGATGGCGACCAGCACGCGCTGCGCTCGATAGGTGCCCTTGTCAGTCTTGATGACGAAGCTGGCTTGGTCGCGCTTGATGTCCTCGACGACCTCTTTCATCTTCAGGTTCAGCTCGACCTCGGACAGGATGCGGTTCCACTCGCCGATGGCCTGCTCTTTGGTCGAATCCCAGACGGGCAACAGGCCCACGCAGCGGACGTCATAGGGCTCGGCCATGACCTTTTTGCCCTTGGGATAGCGCGCGATGGTCGAGGCGACAAAGGCGTCTTTTTCGACGACGACATAGGACAGCTTGCGCTGCACGCAGGACAGCGCGGCGGACAGACCCGCGGGGCCGCTGCCGACGATGATGACGTCGTAACAGGTTAGCTGCGGCGAGTTCATGCCGGAAAGCGCGCCAGGACGCAGACCCGAGCGCAGCGCATGCTCGATCGCAGCGCGTCCCAGGTTGACGGCGTTTTTGACCAGCGGCTTGCCGGCTGCTTCGCCGAGCAGATACAGGCCGGGCGTTGCGTTGGACTGATAGTAATCGTCAAGATCGGGCACCAGAAGCGGTGGTGGCTCGGTGCCTTCGTGGTGCATGACCAGCGCGGTGGTTGGGCAGACGTTGGCGCACTGCTCGCACTGGATGCAGTCGCCAAAGCGAGCGACGCGGCTCTTGTTTTTCTGAAGCTCTAGCACGTCGGTCGGGCAGACGGTGACGCACGCATCACAGCCGGTGCAGCGGTCGTCATTGATCGAGTGGATCAAGAGCCGCACTTTCTTTTGCGGCCCCGGATCCTTCTTGCGCCCCGACAGAAGAACCTTAAACGCAATGATCAGCGCCAGCGCGCCACCTGCGATAAGTGGGCCAATAATGACTGGATCCATAAGGCCGTAGTGTATCGCGGATCGCGAGGACGGAGAGGTGCTACTTGCCGAGCTTTTTGCCGGGGAAGGCCGGGCCTTTTTTGGGCGCGGTTTTCTTGAGAGTCAGGTTGGTGATCTGTTCGCCGCGCTGGACCTTGAAGATGCTGTCTTTGCTGGCGCTGTCCTGCACCGCTTGATCGGCAAGCTTGGCGAACTCGATGGCGCTGTGGACGTCGCGCCCGCTGATCGACAGCACGATATCGCCCACTTGCAGGCCGATGGGGGAAAGCGGTCCTTGCGCATCGACCTCGACCACCACGGCACCACCATTTGCTGGATCGAAGCGATAGCCCAAGAGCGGGAAGAAGGACACGGCATGTGCCTTGGCCAGCGTCGCGGCCTCACTCTGTCCGTAGTAGGCGATCAGGCGATCTAGCGACTCGGGCTTCAGCTGCAGCAGCGTGCTGGCTTGATAGACCACCTCGCGACTGCCCTTGCTGCTGCGCGCTTTCTTTTCCCAGTACTGCAGCGGCGCGGGCTGCATCAGATCCGGCGCACCGGTACGCAGGGCCATCGACACGCGCTTGTGAATCTCGCCCAGCTTGTCGCGCGCTTGGGCCAGGCTCTGCTCGGCCGCTTTCAGGGACGGGCTGCGCTCTTTCGACTCCGACTCCATCTCGCGCTGCTGTTCTCTCAACAGCGCAGCCTGGGCCTTGGTGACCTCGCTGAGCACGGCTTGCATGGCGCCCGTGTAAAGCGCTGGCACAACCTTCGCCCATTCGCTGTGCTTGGTGCTGACCGCGTCGGCCAAGCGCTGCGCTAGCTCGGTCTGAGCCGCTATGTCGGCTCGCTCAACCGCTTCGGCGCGATCGGTCAGCGGCGGCGAGTGACCAATGAAGGCCAGATCGTCTTTGCTGACATACTTGCCGTCGTGCCAGGCCGGGACCTTGGGCTGCGAAGACTCGACGAGCTGCCAGTCCCCTCGCTTGTTGGTCTGCGGCACGCTGAGGATGCGATAGACGATCGCGCCCGACAGCGACAGCAGCACCACCAAGATGCCTGGCAGCAGACCGGGAATTCCCTGCAGCTTGCCGAGCAGCGTCGTGTTCTGCGCCATCGCCGGGGCAATCCCCGTTGCCTGCGGTGGCCGCGAACCCGGAGTGAGCTCGCCGCGCATACCGGATAGCGCGCCCGTAGCACCCGGGTTTGTGGTCTGTCGCGGGCCGCTCAGAATGCCGGACGTCGTGTTGCTCATGCCCAGCCCACCCGAGAGCATGCCCGGCGGCTGCGAGCCCGCCTGCGGATTCCAGCCCGGACCTGAGGCAGCCACTCCCGACGGAGTAACCGGGGTCGCAGCAGGGAAACCGGTCTGACGTCCCGCGGCTGCTGCAGCGGGGGGCGGTGCCGTGGTCAGACGAGCGATCGTCGTGCGTAGATCCGGCGGCACTTGGGGCACCGGCAGCGTCTGCAGTCGCGAGAACCAGCTCTCTGAGACGACGCAGGTGACGGGCCCGCCGCAGATGCCGCACTTGACGCGCGGCACGCGACCGGCGCGCAGCTCTTCACCATGTTGGGCGAAGTCGACCAAGCGCTGCGTCGTCGCACGACAGCGCGAGCAGTTGTACGGGATCAGCAGCGAGAGCACCTGCCCCTTGGCCGTCAGATCCTCGGGGCGTCCAAGGCGCTCAAGGAACGGCGCGGGCACTGCGAGCATGTGAACGCGATCGACCTGTTCGTCGGTCCCGGTCTTGGCCGCCAGCATCTGCATCAGCTTGCGGAACTGCGCCGTGCCGACGGGGTCAACCGACAGAATGCCGCCGAGGTCGAAGATGACTTCTCCCTCTAGACCATCGGCTAGCTTCTGGGCTCGCAGATCGCTGTCGAGATCGCCAGAGAACTTGAGGTACGTGGCGCGACCCTCGATGCGCTTTTCGATCTTCAGCTTGCGCTGTCCGCCCTGGCCATAGCTCAAGTGGACGCGCAGGAAGTTCATGACCTGCGGTGGAATCTGCGTGTTGGGCTGCTGCGCGACGTACGTGAAATAGGTCGCGGGGTCTTCGTCGAAATCTTCGGGGTTGCTGCAGGTCGGGCACAAAGACGGCGGTGCTTGGCCCGCTTTCCACAGCGGAGTTTCTTCGTCGGTGCGGAACAGCAAGCGGCGCTCTTGATCGCAGGTGTCGCAGCGATACGGCGCATAGAACGAAACGATGAAGCCAGAGCCGCCGAAGTTGGCGACCATGTTGAACTGGTCGACGACTTTGGGCGAACACTCGACGTAGTAAATCCCGCTGAGGCGCGGCGCCATGGCGCCGATGAAGTCAACCCACTGGCGAATGCCAAAGGATGAGATGCGCTCGATGCCGCCGACGTCGAGGATGAGGTAGCGGCCCGTGATCTTGGTGGCCAGCCCTGGCGCATCGAACTGTTCGTCGATGACGCCGGACATGCGCAAGCACGTCACCTCGCCCTCAGAGAGCCAGTCAATCAGCAGCTTTGGCGGCGGCGCAACAGCCCCCACCACGCCGGATCGTTCATCGTAGGTCACGGTTCGCCCATCCTCATCTAAGGGTCTCGCCGAGCAGAGGCGATAGTCAAGTCAGGGAAGATAATCGTGCGCGCGGCGCGTGCCCCCTCCGTCGCTCGCGCGCTGTCCAGATCAAAGACCGTCGTGACACGAGTGCGCTGACCTGGCTCGACATCCACCTGCAGGACGTTGGCAGTGCGATAGATCATCGAAAGGCCGATTCCTGCCCCACCTGCTGAGCGGTTGACTTGCCCGGCCGCTGCGCGTCGCATGCTGCGGACAAAGTCACTGCGTCGCAGGCGACCAAAACGGTCGGCAGTCTCGACGACCAGCCGTGTGCCATCCGTGCCATAGCGGAAGGTCACACGGTCTTCGTTGTGAAGCTGGATCGGGGCTGTGCGGTCGTGTGCATAGATCGCTCGGCCCTGTGGATCGACGGGGGCATCGTACATGGCGTTGGTCAAGAGCTCGTGGATGACCTCGCCGACGCTGTTTGCGATGCGCGATGAGACGCCCAGCTGTTCTGTACACAGCTTGACGATTCGCGCCTCGGCGGCGTCGCGCCCCGCGACATTGCTGATCTGTGTACTGTAGGCCGCAGCCCCCCATAGAAGGAAGCCTTGCAGCGGCAAGAGCGGCTGGCCGCGCAGATAATTGGCGACGCTGAGCAGGTGCAGATCAAAGTCTCGATTCTGTCGTGCGTTGAGCAGGGCGACGATGCCACTCTGCTCGCAGAGCGCCGCGACATCGAGCTCATCAGCGCCCGCTGCCGATGGGGGGGAAGGCGGGCCCGATCCCGTCGGGGATGCAGCAAGGCCGCAGTACACAAGGCCGCGACAGCTGCTCTGGGCTTCCCCGCGGTTGAGAACGCTGCATAGCGTCGGCGATGCGGCTGCCTCGGACACGAGCAGCCACTGGCTGATCTCTGGAGAGCCAGCGATCATCGACCACAGCGCCGATGCCGAATCGTCATCTGCGGGCTTTGCGTGATAGCCAGCGCTGGTAAGCACGCGTGCTAGACGCTTGCTTGTGGCGCGATTCTTATCGAGGACAATCGCCCCAGGGCGCTCTTTGGTTGGCCGCTCTGCCGGGCTGCCGTGACCGGAAGCTGCGGCATGCGATTTGCTCCCTGGGCTCGCAGAGGTTGCTGCCCCCACGGCTTGGGATGACGACGGATATGGTGCGGAGCCGGGATGCTGTGCGTGCGCCATGCGCCCACTGCCTAACGCGTGAAGGTCATAGAATACCGCACCCTATCGCGGCGCGGCAACGATTGCGGATGCCGTGGGCAACGTCGATCTCTCGGAAGCGCTGCGGCGCTCTTTTGGGGGGCGGCATCACTGCCACATCCGGGTTGTTCTGGCTGCCATGCCGGCCATGGGTCAGCACGCTTCCGGGCCGCGATTTCGTGTATTCTGTCCCTTGGGCGTAAGCGCAAAGACTGCTTTTCCTATTGAACCCCGCGCGGGTCGCAGCCGGGGTGTCTTGCTCTCTGCAAACCCCGCTTGGCCGCTGCCAAAACGGCGGGTCGACATCGCTGGATGCAGAGCAAGGTCAGACGAAGACGCGACCCACAGCGCGTGTTGCCTGCAAGAAAGCTCAATAGGTCGTCCAAAGACCACCCAAAGACCTCACAGAGACCTCAAACGATCAGGCGCTGAATGGAGTCTGCTCACGACAAACTGAACCCCGGCTCACCGACGGAACCCGTCGCGTTTGGCAAGTACCTTTTGATGGGACTTATCGCGCGCGGTGGCATGGCCGAGGTGTACCGAGCGCGCAGTCGCAACAGCAACCGCCTGTTCGCCATCAAGTGCATGCGACCGCAGCTTGCCAAAGAGTCGCGCTTCGTCGACATGTTCCTGCGTGAAGGGCGGCTTGCCGTGCGCCTGGAACACGAGAGCATCGTGCGAACCTATGAGCTGGGGCGCAACGACGGACGCTACTTCATCGCGATGGAGTACATCGGTGGCAAGGATCTGACGCAGATCCTGCGGCGCTGCCAGGAAACGCAAGCCCGTATTCCTGTGCCCCACGCCTGCTTCATCGCCGCCAAGATGGCCGAGGGGCTTCATTACGCCCATACGCTGAACGACAACGACGGCAGGCCGCTTGCCATCGTCAACCGCGATGTCTCGCCGTCGAATGTTCGCATCGGCTACGACGGAGAGGTGAAGCTGCTCGACTTCGGCATCGCGCAAGCGATGGAGAAGTTCACGTCCGAGATCGGCATCCTCAAAGGCAAGTTCAGCTACATGTCGCCCGAGCAGATCCGCGGCATGCCCGTCGATGCGCGCACGGACGTGTTCTCAACGGGCATCATCCTGCACGAGATGCTGACGACCGAGAAGCTGTTCCGCGGCGACACCGAGTTCCAACTGATGGAGCGCGTGCGCAATGCCGAGGTCGTGCCTCCGTCGAAGTTCAACCGCCGTGTGCCCGAGGAGCTTGACCGCGTCGTTCACAAGGCGCTGGCCCGCGATGTCACGGATCGCTATCAGAGCGCAGCCGAGCTTGCCGCGGACTTGCACGCCTTTTTGAAGCCGTATCGCTTCGACCCAAACGAGCTTGTCGAGCACCTGCGCGGGCTGTTTCGCAGCGACTATGAGCGCGAGGCGGCTGAGCTTGCCGCGTGCTATCGCGCCTTGCTGCCTACCGGCGACACCGAAGAGGCCTCGCTGGTTGTACATGCTTCGGCGATCTCGCTGGAAGGGGTCTCGATCAGCGTTGCGACCGAGGACAGCGCGCCGTACAGCAAGCAAGAGCAGACCGCGTCGCAGGCGACGGCGCCCCAGGTGGTGCTCGCACCGGCTGCGCCCGCACCGGCTCCAAAACAGTCGGGTCCAACCGTCGCGCGGCCTGCTTCGCCCAGCAATCCGCCCGCCGAGCCCGTCGAGCATACGGGCCCCACGCCATCCAAGCCAGGGCTGTGGGCACGTCTGCGCGGTCGTCTGAAGGGCGAGTCTCTCAAGTAACCTAGGCCTGCTTCTGGGCTCATGATTTGGTGGGCCGCCTACTTCGCGGCCCGAAAGGGGAAGCGAGATGAGCGCCGCGCTGCTGCGTCGTCGATACATCGACATCTTGGTCGCCAACCATGGGCACATCACAGAGACCGACTTCCGCAGCCTGATCCGACTTGCCCGCGAGGGTGGCATGTCTCCTCGGCTGCGGACGACGCTTCTGCGCCCTGCGGCGTTTCTGCGCGCCAGTCCCGAGCTTCGCGATCGCCGCATACGTCTGGAAGACATCACGCTCGACGAAGGAGCGCTGCGCGCAGCCCACGATCTGGCCGCTGAGCTCGGCATTGAGTCCATCTTTCCGGGCCTGAGCCGAGCCAAGCAGCCAACCCGGCTCCGTCGACAGGACAGCGGGCAAGCCGGCGAGCGTTCCCCGACGGCAGCCAGCCCGGCTCCTGCAGCTCCGCCTGTACCGAGTGCCTTGGAACGGGCGCTGTCGGGGGCCAAGCCTCTTGGACCTTGCGCAAGCTGGCGGCTGACCACGGCCGGCGCGACGCTGGCCTTTGTCACGACAGCGGGCGGGACTTCCTATCCCGCTGTCGTGTTTCAGCTACCCGACTGGCAAGACCCATCGCCGCGCGATCTGGTCGCGACGGAGCAAGCCGCGCTCTGTGCCCTGTGCAGTCTCGACGATCTGCGGGCCTGGGTTCAGCGCACGGTCGAACAGAGTCGCGACTATTTCGCGGCCGAAGGCGTCGCGGTGCGGGGCGCAAACGAGCGCTTTGGCATCCAGCACCTGCGTCGCAGCGCCTTCTTTGCATCGCTGCGCGCTGCGCTCAGTCAGACGGGCTTATCGGCATCCGATCGGCAGACGGCGATCGGCGAGCTACACACGCTCGAAGAAGACCTTCTCTGCGGGCGCGCGTATGTCATGCAAGTCGGTGAGCACACGAACTACTGGCCGTACTGGCAGAACTTCCTTTCGCCGCTGCACAAGCTCTTGGCGCAGACCCCCGTCGACAGCGAAGCGTACCTGATCATCAAGAACCGCATCGAAGACCTCTTGAACCACAAGACCGTCTTTAACTGGAACCGCCACGTCGACGAGCAGGACTTCGAGGTGTCGATCAGCGGGGCACTCGTGCAACGGCGCTCGTACAGCAGTGGACCTGGACAGCGCGTGTCCCTCGCCTCGGGCAGCCGTCCGCAGCGTCCGAGCTATGAGGTGCTGAACCTCAAGGACAGCGGACTTCCTCGCGAGCATGCCGCTCTGGCCGGGCTGCCGGTGTACCGCGACAGCGACGGCACGCTGCGCTTTGACTGGCAGGGACCTGCGGTGTCGCCGTCCCGCGCCGGAAGCCCTTTGCCCGACGAGCTTGCGGACTACATCGTCGCGCGAAAAGTGACGCAGCAAGAGCTGGGCGTGCGCGGTCTAGTCGACGGAGAAGCCGCCCGGCCGGGCATTCCCTTTGACTGGAACCAAGACGGCGGCATCGAGCTTTCGCCCATCGAGATCGGCTGGTGGGGACACTGCCACAACGAGGCGCCGCTCAACGCCATGGGCATCAACCCACAGCGCAGCGTCCACTTGTATCGCTGCGAGCGCGGCGACTATGTGCCGCACAGCGACACTCCCGGCGCGCCGCCCCCGGCTTTGCAGACGTACTCCGCCGAGGACTGCTGGGACCTCGCCGGGGCGTTGACCGCCGATCATGAAGGGGGCTGGGCCGTCCCCGACGCGCTGCGCATGAAGTCGACACAGGTCGAGGTCACACAGTTCGTCGGCAGCCGCAACAACGGCGGTCACTGGCTTCTCATCGAGCCAGCCGGCGGTCGACGCCGCATTCGTGTCGACGCCGAGGTCAAAGAGCTGTGGCACAAGTCCGACCCAAGCAAGAAGTACGAAAACCCAGCGGCTCGCTTCCGTCGCGATCTGCCGACGGCGGACGGGACCTTTCTGCCCAACCCGGACTGGGTAGCAGCCGAGGCCAGCGACGAAGACGACATCACCATCGACGCCAAGGGCCGGCGCATGCTGGTGGTCGTCAAGTACGTCACGCTCAACGAGGAAGGCGAGCGCGACCTGCGTATCGAGGCCGTTGAGCTCAACCCACAAGAGGACAGCGCGGTCAAGATCGCCGAAGAAGTGCAGGACATGCATCCCAGCGGCTGCGGCGGCAAGGTCGTTGAGCACTGGTACAACGCCAAGACCGGCGACTATCACAACATCGTGTTTGAAGTCACTGGCTCGCCCGCCACCCGACGGGAGCTTACGCGCTGCGAGCCGCGTGGTGCCGCGCGGGTCCTGGCCTGCCAAGAGACGGTTTATGACTCGGTGATCGAGATCCACGAGTTCGTCACCGCCCGCATGGGGCTGCCCTTTGTGTTCGATACCTCGTCGGGCATGGCGGTCTGGAACTATCCCGTCAGCGAGATTCGCATCGACAAGCTGGGCCAGATTGACTGCGTCGAGGGCGGCCGTCGCTTCCGCTACACCAGCTACAAGCTGCACTACGTCACCATGGGCGGACCCAGCGCCGAGGCGCGGTACATCATCAAGCGCGACGAGCAGGGCCAGGCCGAGCGCGCCCTGGCGCTGGATCCGATGCCGGACTTCGCCTTTCGCCAGGATCGCTGGGTCTGCGCGCCCGCAGCGGCCGATGCGCAGGGGCGCCTCGCGATCAATGTGCATGCTCAGCAGGCTGGCTATCTGACCGACAAGGCCGCCACGCAGATCGTGCCCGTGCTGTGGCAGCGGCAGGCCGCTCTGTTGTATGCGTCGCTGGCCGAGGGTCTCGCCGCCGACGATGGCGAGGTCTATCTGCTGGAAACCCAGGAGGGTCCGCTCTATGCCTTCCCCTCTGCAGCCGCCTTTGAAGCCGCCGTGCAAGCAGATCGCAGCGACACACCAAGCTCCCCGTAGCCCGTACCCAGCGCCAGCGTGCGGTCGACCGGCCTCTTGGGGCCGGCCGATCGGCCATCTGGGAGGGGTCGATGGACCCCCTGGGATCGGTTGAGCAACCACTTGGGATCGGTTGATCGACCTCCTGGGACCGGTCGATGGACCACTTGGGACCGGTCGATGGACCACTTGGGATCGGTTGATCAACCACCTGGGATCGGTCGATCAACCACCTGGGACCGGTCGATGGACCACCTGGGACCGGTCGCTTGACCACCTGGGACCGGTCGCTTGACCACCTGGGACCGGTCGCTTGACCACCTGGGACCGGTCGCTCGACCTCCTGGGATGGGTCATCCAGTGCCATGGATAAGACAATAGACGTATGAAGGGCGGCTTGTTGGGCGGCGAGGATACGGCAGAAAACGTATGGGGAGCGGCCGGGCGCCTCTGCTGGGCGGATGGGTGAGGGGCGGCTTGACACAAGCGGGCTGAGCAGAGTACGGCAGGCACCGCCATGACCCACGCCGCAAATGACAAGCCCATGCGCATCTATTTTGTTGGCTCGCACGCCACCGGCAAGACGACCATGACCCGCTGGGTCAGCCGACGCTATGGCCTGCCGATGATCACCGAGGTGGCTCGCGCCGTCCTCGCCGAGCTTGAGACCAACTTCGACACGCTGCGCACCGATATGGAGCGCGTCGGCGACTATCAGCGCCGCGTCTTCGAACGGCAGATCGCCATCGAGCGCATGCAAGACAAGGGCTTCGTCTCGGACCGCGCCTTCGACAACCTGGCCTATGCCGCCGAGCACGCGATGGTCCTGGGCGACATCATGGCGGAAGACAGCGGCGTCGAAGTGCGCAGCTATATGGAGTGGGTCTCGAACGGCCTGGTCTTCTTCGTTCGCCCCCACCGCTCGCTGCTCAAGGAAGACGGAGTGCGGGCGGGCGTCGATTGGGACTCGGTGGTGCGCATCGATGGCATGGTCAAGCTGCTCTTGGAACAGTTCCGCATCCGCTACCTGCCGATCGACACGCCGTCGATGCAAGAGCGCATCCGCGCCGTCGAGTTCGTGCTGTCGCGGCTGGGCATGGAGCAGCAGCAGCAGCTTCCCGTCGTCGATCACTACCTGCCGCCGCAGCGGGTCGTCACCCTGCTTAAGCGCTAGCCACGCGACGTCGGCTGCCACGTCGGCTGGCGCGTCGCCGCATGCGTGCCCCTGCGATTTGTTGCCATTTCATTTCACAGGGCGTGATCGCGCGTCAGTCTTGCTATCGTTCTTCGTATGTCTAGGCCGACGCGGACCGGGCGCCCCAGCCGTCCCGATCTTCCTTCTGGTTCGCCGCGAGCTTCCGGTTCGCCGCGATCCGGCCGCGCCAGTCGCCCCGACATCAACACCGGGCCGCCCTCGCGCCGTCGCCTGCGCCGCTTGGCCCGGCTAAGCCGACTGCCGAGCACGCTGCCCGAAAAGATCGAAAAGCTCGAAGAGGGCATCGAGCGCGGCCTGAACACCGCCGCGGGTGTCTTGCGCGATCCCGTGGGCGCCGCGCAGAAAGTCATCCATACGCTGCAGGCGCCCCGCGGCTTGGTGCTGGGCTGGGCCATCGCCATGCTGCTGCCGCTTCTTGTGTATCTGATCAACATGGGCAGCGGCAGCCTGTGGCAGGGCGATGACGCGACGCTGGCCAATGCGCTCGTGCGCTTGTCGGCCGGGCAGGTGGATCTAAAGACGACCCTGCAGTCGCTGCCGCGTCCGCTGGCGTCGCCGCTGGGGCTCTTGCAGATGGCGGCCAGCGTGCGCCTGCTCGGCGAAAGTGAGCTGACGCTGCGCGTGGTGCCGGTGTTTTCGGCTTTGGTCTGTGCCATCTGTCTGCTCGCCATCTCGATCGACATCGGTCTGGGGCGGCACGTCGGCGGCTTGGCTGGCCTGGTGTTCCTGGCGCTGCCCGTAACGTACGAGCTAGCGCACCGCATCGTGCCCGATCTTTTGTCGGCGCTGGCCTCGACAGCCGCCGTGGCCGTGGTCAGCCACGCGCTGCACGGCCACAAGTTCGATCGCCACATCTTGCCCATTCACAAAGAGGCAGAAGAGCCCGCGCCGCTGCCCCTGCGCCGCCTGCCCATGTTCTTTGCGACGCTCGGCATCGGCTTGGCCGCCGCCGTCGATCCACGCGCCGCGATCGTGGCCATGGCCTTTGCCCTGCTGGATATGCTGGTGGCGCATCGCTATCTTCTGCGCAAGCGCCGCGTGTGGCTGATGCTGCTGGGCGGCTCGCTGCTGACGATGCTGTCGCTGCGGCTGCATCCCCACGGTCTGCAGGGCCTGTTTTCGTTCCGCGGGACCGAGGTCGCGGTGCGGCAGTTCATGGCCCTGTGGTACCAGGGACCTAGCTGGTACGGTCGTCACGTCGGCGCTGTCGTGATCGTGATGGCGGGCTTTGGTCTGCTGTTGGGATCGATGCGTCGCGCCTCGCGACCGCTGCTCTGCTGGGTCTTGGTTGCGGCCGTGCTGTCGGTGCTGTCCGAGCCGAGCCCAGCACCGCGGGGAATCGGCCTGGTTCTGCCTCCCTTGGCTGTGGCCGCTGCCGTCGGCTTGCAGTCGCCGGTTCGCTGGCTGGGCTCGCTGGGTGGCGTGGTGACGCTGGGTGCCTTGGCGGGCGTGGTGGTCGCGATGATCGAAGGCGATGGCGTCCTTCACAAGAGCGACAGCCTGAAGCAGCTTGCGCTGTCGCAGCAGCACGCGCCCAGCGGAGCCAAGCTGTGCTCGCTCGCCATCCCCAAGCCTCTGATTACCTATTACGCTCGGCTGTCCGGCTTTGGCGCTCCGGCCGTCGAAGAGTTCGAGTCGGTGGCTGCGCTCAAGGCTGCGCTCAAGGCGGGGCAGCCGTTTTCCTGTCTGATGCCGCTTTCGATGGTGCCGCAGATGCAGCGCGCGTTTGCCGTGCAGACGGGCAGCCCCAGCTTGCCCCCGCTGCGGCCGGCCAGTGCCGGCAAGCCTGTCGACGGCAAGCGGCCCGAAGGCAAGACGCGCGGGGCCGGGCGAACCCCTCCGCTGCGCGAGCCGCAGCCAGTCCAGCACGATCCGTCCCTTTCGGTCTTGGCCACGACCATCGACATCGAAGAGCCACCAGGCGACATCCCCGGCCCCAAGGTGGCTCTGGTGTCACGTTAGGCGCTTGTTCAAGAAACGGGCAATAAACACTGAATCATTAGGTAATCTGTTTACGAGAATATGAAGCAGCACAATAAAATATAATAAATGATCTTTTATTTGTATGAATCATTGACTGATTACTGCTAGCGCTGCGCGGTCCGAGCGGGCCTTTCTTCGCCTGACTCGGGCTGCGTGGCGGTCGCGGGCGCGGGTTTTTCATCGCACGGAGCCAGAAGATAGCTGAGGGCTCGCCGCCGACCGTGCATGCCGGCATGGACATAGTCGGCACAGCCGTCCAGGTTGAGGTCGAACGTGTCGCGCTTCTCGACGCCCCCAAGATCCAACTCGATCTCGTGGCCTTCAAAGTCCTGGTGAACGACAAAGCTCGCACCGTTGTTGCGCGCATAGGCCATAAGCAGCCCGGTTCCGATCTGCGGGCGATAGATCACGACGTCGGCTCGGCCATCGCCGTTCATGTCTTCGGTGTCGATGTTGCGGACGGCCGTCCGTGGCGCGGTCGATGATGCGCATGATCTGGACACTCGCCGGCTGCTGACCGCGCGTGATGTCCGCCACAAAGCGAAACGTCGGCCCATCCCCCTGATTCATCCCAACCATGCTGTGTAAGCCATCCCGGCGCAGGCCTTCTTGGTTCTGCGTCCCAGGCCCGCTGCGATCGATGCGCGCATGGTGATGTCGTCCCCCCTCGGTCAAGAATGTCACCGGGCCTGCGCTTCCTTGCCGACCGTGTGAGCGGTTGCCTGTGGCGACGAGGGCTGCCGGCCGGGTCGCACGCAGCACGCCCACGGAACGTGGCTCCGCCTGCGTCGGTCGATTACGCGAGGTCACAGATTGCACCGCTCTGCCTGGCTGCGCCTAATGAGACAGATGTCGCAGGATGCGCAGGCTGGCGAAGGGCTTTCGGGAATCGCAGACTCGGGATCGATCGGCCCACATACATACTCGTTCCGCGACGGCATTCTGCGCTTTGTACCGTCGGGGGAAGTGCAAGGCGAGCACGTCGCTGGCTTGGTCTTGCTGCTGCGGCGCTATGGCCAATCCGAGGCATGCCTGCAGTGCCTGTTCGAGCCGCAGGGCTCGCCACGCCCCACGCCCGAGGCGCGTCGCCTGCTGGTGGAGTATCTGCGCACGCACCGCCAGCGACTGAACATCGCGACGTGTGGAGCGACGCTGCCGCTGCGCACGATGATCAGCTTGGTCAGCGCAGCGGCGCGGGTGCTGGGTGGATACCAGCTTCAGGTGACGCACTTCGACGATCGCGAGGCGGCGCTGCAGTTCCTGCAGAAGTCGCGGGAAGAAGGCGCCTCGGTCTAGGTCGCTCCGACCTCCTCGCTGCGCGGGACTTTTGTCGCCGCGGCGGTCTGATAGACTGCGCGCCGCGATGGCTACGATTGATCCCAATGCTGCGGCTCGTCCCGACAGCGGACTGTTTGGCTTGGATGACTCGCTCGACGCGGCGCGCGTGGTGATTGTGCCGGTGCCGTTTGACGCCACGACCTCGTATCACCACGGGACCGCGCAGGGCCCCGCTGCGATCTTGCGGGCCAGTCATCAGGTCGACCTGTATGACGTCGATACAGGCCGACCGTATGCGGCAGGGATCCACATGCTGCCGCTGCCGCCGAGTGTGCAGGCCTGGAACGCCAGTGCTGGCCAAGCGGCGGCGCACGCGACATCGCTGGACGAGGACGCTGCCGAGTCTGCGGATGCAGCGGACGAAGCGGCGAGCGAGCGGCAGGCGTCTCTCGATGCGGTTAATCAGGCTTCACGAGCCGTCGAGCGCTATGTCGCCGATCGGACGCGCGGCCTGATCCAAAAGGGCAAGCTGGTCGGTGTGCTGGGTGGGGATCACTCGGTCCCGCTGGGCGCGATCGTCGAGCATGCGGCGCACGTTCCGGGCATGGGCATTTTGCACATCGATGCGCACGCCGACTTGCGAGTGGCCTATCAGGGCTTTGCGCAGTCGCACGCGTCGATCATGCACAACGTCCTTGCTGCAGCACCCAGCATCGGCCGCTTGGTGCAGGTCGGCATTCGCGATCTGTGTGAGGCCGAGGCAGACCGCATCGCGGCGGAAAACGGCCGCATTCGCACGTTCTTTGACAGCGAGCTTGCGCTGGCCAAGCACGAGGGCACGACCTGGATGACGCTGTGCGAGCAGATCGTCGCGGAGCTGCCATCACAGGTCTATGTCAGCGTCGATATCGACGGGCTGGATCCGGCGCTGTGCCCGCACACGGGAACCCCGGTGCCAGGTGGCCTGCAGTTTGCCGAGCTGGTGACGCTCTTGCGCACGCTGGTTCGCTCGGGCCGCCAGATCGTGGGCTTTGATCTCTGCGAAGTGGCTCCGGCGCCAGCGCCACCGCGTCGACGGGCTAGCGGAAGCGATGGAGCCCAGGAAGTCCACGACGAGTGGGATGCCTGCGTCGGAGCGCGCGTCCTTTACAAGCTCATCGGCTTCGCGCTTCTGTCGCAGTCCGGCCCGGCTGCAGCTGGCTGAAAAAACTTCCGGTCATCCGGCGCTTCTTCCATACTTTCGGCGATGAGAGAGGGACAGCCCATCCTCTGTGGCAGACATGGCTTCCGAGCGGCAACGCGCTGGTCGGTGCTTGCGGGCGTGCTCTTGGTCACGCTCTTGGCCATGACGTCCGACGCTGCGGCTCGCAAGCCGGTGCGTGGCAGCAGCAAGCGTGCCCACGTCGCGGCCAAGAAGAAACGCGTGGTGGCTCGCAGCCGCCCGATCCCGGTGTATACGCGCTCGGGCCTGCCGAACATCCAGGCCGCTGCTGCGGTGATCGTCGATGTTGGGGCGGGCGGCGCACCGCTTTACCAGAAGAATCCCGAGGCGGTTCGCCCGATCGCGTCGATCTCGAAGCTGATGGCCATGCTGGTGGTGCTGGAGCGCAACCTGGACTTAAAGGGCCACACAACGATCACCGCCGCCGATGCCAAGCTGACCACGCGGGGTGCCAAGTCGCGCTTGCTCGTCGGGATGACGCTGACCAATCAGGAGCTCTTGCACGCGGCGCTGATGGCTTCGGACAATCGCGCGGTGCTGGCGCTGGGGCGGGCGGTTGGCCTTTTGCCTTCGGCGTTCGCCGAGGCGATGACGGCCCGAGCTCGCAGCCTGGGGCTGAAGAAGACGACGTTTGGCGACCCGACGGGCCTGGACTATCGCAATGTCTCGACGCCGCGCGAGGTGGTGGCCATGCTGCAAGCGGCGCTCAAGAACCCGCACATCGCCGAGGCCAGCCGGGCCACGCAGTACGTCGTGCGTTCGACGACGCGTCCGCGCGATAGCGTCGAGTACAGCAACACGGACCTGCTTCTGCGCTCGACCAAGCACGTCATTCATGGCGGCAAGACGGGCTATAACGATCGAGCGGGGTACTGCTTGGTGGTGGCGGCACGGATCCTGGGGGGCAGCGGCGGTGGCAACAAGCCCCGCGAGGTCGTGATGGCCTTCTTGGGTGAAGAGGGCAAGCTGACCCGCTTTGCCGACTTCGGGCGGGCCGCGCAGTGGCTGGTCGAGCGTGCTCCGCCGGTTCGCACGCTTAGTCAGGCGAGTCCTGCGACGGCAAGCGCTCACACTCCGCAGCGCATGCTGTAGCAGGCGCCGCGTCCGTCCGGTTCGCGAGCGGCCCGAACAGCCTGGCCGCCGGGCTGGTGCGCAGTCTCTCGACGGGGTGTCCATCCATTGTTACCGATGATGCCGAGGTGGCAGATGTCCTCGTTTCGCAGGGTTCTTCCAGTGGTTGTGTCCGCGGCGACTGCGCTGTGGCTCGTGCGGCAGGGCGGTGCTGTACCGCAGAGCGCAGGGCCAGCGGCTGCGGCGCCCTCTGCAACGGCAGCGATGGCGCACACCGCCTTGCTGCAGAGCGCCGATGAGCTGGTGCGCGAAGTGGCCAACCTGCGTGGCTTGCCACCCAAGAGCACCATTGCGCGCGGGGTGCTGTCGCGCGAGCAGATCGTCGAAAAGCAGCGAGCTCGCGTCGCCAAGCAGCTTACGCCCGAGGACATTCGCCGCGAGGCGGGTGTGCTCAAGCGCATGGGCCTCATACCGCCCGAGATGAACTATGAAAAGACGGTGTTCGAGCTGTTCGCGGATCAGGTCGCGGGCTTTTACGATCCACCGACACGAACGCTGTACATCGCCGATTGGCTGCCGGTGCAGCTACAGCGCCCGGCGCTGGCGCACGAGATTCAGCACGCTCTACAGGACCAATACTTCGATCTGCAAAAGTTCGCCGAGCCGATCAAAGAAGAAGGCGACGCCAGCCTGGCCCGCTCGGCGATCGTCGAAGGGGACGGTATCGCGGTCATGCTGGAGCTTCCCGCCAAGGGAGCGCGGCTCGATGTGGCGCGGTCTCCGGCGGTGCTGGCCAAGCTCGGCAAGCAGATGATGTACCTGACGATGGGCGCCACCCCGTCGTTCCAAAAAGCCCCGGCGGCCTTGCGCGAGACGCTGGTGTTTCCCTATGCCGCGGGCTTGGAGTTCGTCGGTGTGTGTCGCACGGAAGGTGGCTGGGCGCGCGTCAACGAGCTGTTTCGCGATCCTCCCGAGTCGACCGAGCAGATCCTTCACCCCGAAAAATACAGCCCGCGTGAGCGACCGGTGCGCATCACATCGGGTCCGCTGCCGACCCTTCTGGCCAGCGGTCGCAAAGAAGTGCGGCGCGACGTCATGGGCGAGCTGATGTGGAAGATCTGGTTCGGCTCAGCCATGGCGCAGTCGCAGGCTGAGACGGCGGCAGCAGGGTGGGGAGGCGATCGCGTGGTGGCATACGAAGGCCCCGGCGACGAACAGCCCGTGGTTCTGGCGCTGTCCGCTTGGGACAACGACAGCGATGCCGATGAGGCAGAGCAGGCCATGCGTCGCGTGCTTGGTGAGCTGGTTGCGCCACCGCCCACGAGCGGCGCCAGCAAGAAGGGATCGAGCGGCAAGCCAAGCCCGATCGTGGCTGGGCGAGAGAGCAAGTCGGCCGCAGCGAGCGCTGCCAGCAAGTCGCGCAGCGGACCCTTTGCCGTCTACAAAGGCAGCCAGAGCTATGGTGTGGTGCGCCGTGAGCGGCTGATCGCGGTCTTCCTGGGTATTCCCAAAGGCAGCGAAGCGGCGATAAGTGGCGAGCTGTTCGCGAACTTTCGCGTCGCCTGGCCGAGCCCGGCGAGCTCGACGCCTGCGGATCCGGCATCGGCCCCTGGAGTCCCGGCCGCCCCAGCTTTGGCGGCACCGGGCGCAGCGCCTCGCCCACCGGGACCCTGGCGCTAGGCGGTGGCATGAGCCTGCCGCGGGTCACGCTGCTTTCGCCGGATGGTGCGCCGCTTCCTGACGACGCGCAGGCGCTGGTGGCGCCGCACACGGGCAGCGATGCGGATGTTCGTTTCTTTGGCTGCCGCGCGCTGTCGGGCGTGCAGCTTCGCTGGGCCCAGCCCGAGACGCTGGCAAGCCTGCGCCTGTGGTTTCTGGGCTGCGGCGAGACCGATGTGTGGAATAGCTGGCTGCGAGCACCGCGGCTTCCCCCGCGCAGCCGGTTGCAGCTCTTTGTCGAGGACATGGCGCAGCCGCTCGACGCAACGGAGCACCGCTTCTGTGCTTCGGCGCGCAGTGTCACGCCGCCGCAACGACGCCACGACGCGGTGCTGATCGAGCTGCGCCTGCCGAGCACGTCGCTGCGAAAGTTGACGCTGCGTTTTCCGTCGGGTCCGTTTGCTCTGTCGCGGATCCGCTGGGCTCACTTTGCATACCAAGGGCCGCCGTTTCCACCGCCTGCGGCACCCGATTTCCCGACGTATCCGCCGCCGCAGCCGGACGTGCCAAAAGCAGGTGACGCGCTGGCATCCGCGCTGCTTGATCGTTCGCTTGAGCCCACGTGCGAGCGGCTGTGGCAGCTGGCTCTGCCGTTTCGCGGCGGTGCCTTGTTGGGCTATCCGGGGCCGCCCCGCGACGGACCGCTGGCCTATCAGCTATGGGACGGTGGGCTTCTGTGTCGCCCGGCTGAGACCAGCGAAGACCGCTCGCTGCCGCCGCTTCGGCTGGGTGGAGGGCGCGGCGATCGGGTGCTGTTGCGTGTCGAGCTAGATCCTGAGGAACCGCTGCGCAAAAGTGAGCAGGGCTTGCGGGCGGGCTACGCGCCGATCGGCGAGGTGCGCAGTGCGTACGGCGACGCGGGCGAGGTGACGGTCGAGCAGTGCGCCTATATCGACGAGCGCGGCGATCTACACGTGGATCTATCGGCCGAAAACCGCGGTGTGATGGCGAAAACGCTGCGCATCTCGGCGACGGGAAGTCGGCGTCAAGTGGCGGAAAACGATCGTGCGCTGCACGCCGAGATCCACACTGCCATCCCGCTGCGCCAGATCGACGATCGTCTGGTGCTTGGCGATCCCGAGCGCAGCTTGCCGGGGGATGTCCTGCTTACGCTTCCGGCCGGCGGGAAGATCGCGCGTGCGCTGCGCGTGCCGCTTGCCATGCAGGCGAATGTGCAACGGTCACCGCAGATCGCAGCGCTCGCGCCCGGCTTGTCGGCTCGTGAGCGTGTCGAGTCGCAGGCGCGGCGCTTCATCGAAAGCGGTGCCGCGCTGGATCTGCCCGATCCGCACCTGCAGAACCTGTGGCGTGCGCTGCTTTCCCATGTGCCGCTGTTCATGCAGAACGGCGTGCTGATGTACGGGCTGTTTCCCGGCGTCTATGAAGGGGGCCTCTTCGGCGTCGAGGAGGGCTGGGATATCGTTGCGCTCGCGCAGCTTGGTCACACGAGCGTGGCGCTGTCGGCGCTTGAGCGGACGTTCTTCGATCGCGAGTTCTTGCAGAAGCAAGGGCCGCATCACCAGTATCGAAATGGCCTCGCCATCACCTATGCTCTCGACGTCTTTCTGCTGACGGGGACCGCGGCCAGCTTGCATGCGCTGTGGCCGCAGATCGAAGAGAGCGCTTCATGGATCGTCGACAGCCTGCGCAGCACGCGAAGCGTCGACGAGCGCGGCCAACGTCCTGCGCACTTTGGCCTGATGCCCAAGCACATCTATGGCGGCGATCTGCGCCATCCCGCCTATAGCTTGTACGCAAGCAGCGCATGCTGGCGCGGCCTGCGAGATGCCGCACGTGTCGCGGGCATCGTGGGTCAACGCGAAACCAGTGCGCACTTGTACAGCGAGGCCGAAGCCGCGCGCAAAGACCTGGTGACGGCGGCCCGCGCGATCTATCGCGCCCATGGCAAGCCGCCCTATCTGCCGTTCGCCACCGACGAGGATGGAGAGTCACCCAGCAGCGGCGACTACTACCAGCTGTTCGCATCGCTGATCTTAGAGACCGCGGTGTTCGGCTTTCGCAGCGAGCTTGTGAGCGAGCTGACGCAGTACCTAGCCAAGACCGGTCGCATGGTGCTCGGCATCCCGCGCTTCGATGGCTGGTTCGGTCGCTTGGGGATTGATGCCGAGTACGCACGCGGCACGCAGCTAGTCGCGCTGCAGCGACGGCAGTTTGATCGGTTTTATCTGGGTCTGATGGCGCATGTAGCGCTGTCTTGCGACCCGCATACCTTTGTCAGTCCCGAGACCGCAGTCGTTCTGTTTACGCGCGAGGAATATCAGGATCGCATGCGGGCGCTGCGCTTTCAGGGCTCGCGGGCGGATTCCGATCCGTGCTCGGCGGGTACGGGGGTCTTGCTGCAGTACCTGCGACTGCTTCTGGCCTGTGAAGAACGCGACGAGGACGATCTGCCGACGGGGACGCTGTGGCTGGGGGCTGCCGCTCCGCCTTCGTGGTTTCACGCAGGAAAGGAGTTCGGCTGCAGCAAGCTGCCCACCCTGCATGGGCAGATCTCGTACCGCTGTCGCAGTCGCGGCAACCGGGTGACGTATGAGATCGAGACCAGCACGGCGATGCCGATCGAGGCCTTTGCCTGGCTGGGGGGACAGCGCGTGTCGGCCACCGCGGTGATCTATCCGCGTGGCGAGATCGTCCTGGGTGTGTAGGCAGCCGGCCCCTGGCTGCGCGCTGCCGACGTAGGCAAACGAGCCCGCCGGTCCGAGGGCAGACTTTGATACGCTAGATCCGTGCGCGCGACGGTCTGCACGGTGCTTGCGGTCGGCTATTGGCTGGGGATGGCGGCGTGTTCCAAGCCGCAGCCTGATCCCAAAGAAGGTACGTCGGCCGCCGAGCCTGCGGACACGGTACAGGCTTCCGCAACGAGTGCAGCGAGCAGGAACGAGGCAGCCGGCCCCGCGGCGACACCGGGAGTGCCGCCGCCGCCACACATCGATCTCAGCGAGCCAGCCAAGCCTTCTGCGGCGCTGCTTGCGAGCTTCCGCCCACCGGAGAGCGATCCGGCGGACGTGGCTGCGGTGAAGCAGCGCCTGCTCGCAGGCGAGAGTTCGAGCCGCATCCTCAAAGAACTGCAGCGCCTTGCGGGCAAGCATGGAAGCAATGCCGAGCTTCCGTATCTGATGGGGCAGGTGTACTTTTCCAAACTCTGGGTCAGCGACGGACTGAAGGCCTTTCGCAGGGCCATCGCCATCGATCCAGAGCTGCGCGAGAGCCCATTTCTGATTCGTGCGGCTGTGGGTGGGCTAGGCAACGACAGCGATCATCGGCAGGTGGCTCGCTTTCTTAGTCAAGACATTGGGCTTCCCGCGGCGCCGTACTTGGAAGAGGTGCTGTACGGCGACTGGCGTGGGCAGGTCAAAGAGCGCGCCGATGCGATCCTGCGCAGCCTAAAGTAGGCGCCTTTGCCGAGGCTGCATCTTTTGCTGGTGGGCAGCCCCAGCGCTGCGCGAAAATAGCCAGACTCTGGCTATCTCGCGTGGGAGATCACGCAGCGCCAGAGCCTGCGTCATGTCTTCGCCACCCAAACATCGTCCAGACGAATCCCCAACGATCCCCGTGGAGTCGCTGGTCGGGACCACGCTGGCCGGTCGTTACAAGATCGAGGCCCTGCTTGGCGAAGGCGGCATGGGCGCCGTGTATCTGGCGCAGCACGTCGGCATTCGCAAGCGGGTGGCGATCAAGGTCCTGCATCCTGAGACCTCGCAGAACCCAGAGCTCGTCGCGCGCTTCGAACGCGAAGCGATTGCTGCGGCGCACGTCGAGCACCCGAACATCACGGCCGCCACCGACTTTGGCCGAGCAGAAAACGGTCAGTTTTTTCTGGCCCTGGAATACCTGGAAGGAAAGCGGCTGCGCGATGTTCTTGGCGCCGGCCCGATGCCTGCGCTGCGAGCAATTCACATCATCGAGCAGGTGGCGAGCGCACTAGAGCGTTCGCATCAGCTGGGCGTGATCCACCGCGACCTGAAGCCAGAAAACATCATGCTGGTGGCGCGGCCGGGCGATCCCGACTTCGTGAAGGTGCTGGACTTCGGGTTGGCCAAAGTGGTGCCAGCCGGCGAAGCGCGACCCGAGGGGCTCACTGGCAACAAGCTGGTGACGCAGACCGGATCGATCTTTGGCACGCCGCGCTACATGCCTCCCGAGCAGTGCGTGGGGGGCACCACCGACGGTCGATCCGACCTGTACTCGCTGGGGCTGGTGCTGTACGAGATGCTGGCCGGGGTTCATCCGATCGCCGCCAAGTCGACGCTGATGGTCATCAGCCACCAGCTCGCAACTCCGACGCCGCCGATGAAGCAGATCGCTCCAGCGGTCTCTGTGCCAGCGGCGCTGGAAGCCATCGTGATGCGCTTGACCGAAAAGCCGCCCGAGAATCGCTATCCCAATGCGACGGCGCTGCTCGCGGCGCTCAAAGAAGCTCGCGCACAGCTTGGCTTGGCGGCCGGTGGAGAGTCGTCGGCGCAGACGGCGGCCTCTGCCACGCCAGCGTCGATGCCTGGGGGATCCGCGAAGGACGCGAAGCATGCGGTGGCTCCCGTTCTTGCAGGGGCTCAAGAGGCGTCGGTTCCGACCCCGCCGCCGCTTGCCGGCCCCAGCGCAGGGAACGAGTCGGCTGCCGCCCAGAGCCCGGATCAAGACTCGTGGCTGACCAAGGTCAGCGAGCTACGGATGCGCTTGGCGGCAAGCCGCCTGGGTCTTGTCTTGAAGCAAGCAGCGCGACACCTGCCGTTGGCCTTGCAGAAGCGCCCGTATCTTTTGTCGGTGCCGCTTGCGCTGTCGCTGATCGTGACGATATGGATTCTGCGCGCTGGGCAGCCCACCAAGCCGCGTCCGAGCTCTGTCGCAGCGAAGGCCGTTCCGGTGAGTCAACGAGCCCCCGCGGGCGAGCGGCAGCAGGCGCTGAACGAGGGCATTCCCGCGCTGCTGTCGCTGGTGAACAAGTACCCAAACGATCCCGCAGCAAAGCGCACGCTGGCCATGTCGTTCTTGGCGCAGCAGCAAGGGATCGAGGCGCTGCGCTGGTTAGCGAAAGCGGCCAGTGAGAGCCCTGGCAGCGTTGGCCAAGGGGAAGTGCAGCAGGCCTGCCTGATCGCGCTGAGTACACCGGACACCGTCGACACAGCGCTGCAGCTGCTTGAAACGGGTTTTGGCACAGCGGGGATCGATGTGCTGTATGCGCTGGCCGTGCGGCCCGGACCGATTCGCTTGAAAGCGCGATTCCGCGAGAGCTTGTCCAAGCCGCAGGTGCGGGCACTCGCTTCGCCCGCGACGCAGATCGCCATCGAGCTTCGTTTCAGCGAGGCCTGCGAAGAGAAACGCGGGCTCTTGCCGCGCGCTGCGCAGGCTGGAGATGCCCGTCTTCTGCCGCACTTGAAGTCCCTGCTGTCGCCGCGCAACTGCGGGCCGTATGGTCTGCTCGACTGCTGGGCATGCCTGCGCAAAGACGACCTGTTGCAGACGACGATCGCGACGCTCAGCAAGAAGGCTGCATCAGCACCCTAAGCCGCCAGGAAGCCGCCACCAAGGACGCGATCGCCTTGATAGAAGACGGCTGCTTGGCCTGGCGTAATGGCGTGCTCGGGAGCCACGAAGTGAACCGCCACCTGGCCGTCTTCGCGAACGCGCAGCCGCGCTTCTTGCGGCTTGCGGCGATAGCGGATCTGCACAGCGGCTTCGATCTCGGTGCCGGTCTGTGGAATCGAGCCCAGCCAGTGCGGCTCGCTGACCAGCGCTTCCTTGCGCAAGAGCGCCTCTTTGCGTCCGACGTGAATGCGACGCGTCAGCGCGTCGATGCGAATGACATAGCGCGGCTCGCCATCGCTGGCCGCTGCCACATCGCCCCCCAGCCCGCGGCGCTGACCCACGGTATAGCGATGAATGCCGGCGTGCTCACCGATCACGGCGCCTTCTTCGTCGACGAGCTCTCCGGCAAGCGTGGTCGCATCAGGCGTCGTGGCGCGTTCAGAAAGCGTCGCGGCCGGTACATAGCGCTCGATAAAGTGGGCATAGTCACCGTCGGGAACGAAGCAGACTTCTTGCGATTCGTGCTTGTCGGCGTTGGGCAGTCCCAGGCGCTTGGCGTGGACGCGGACTTCTTCCTTGGTCATGCCGCCCAAGGGAAAGCGGACAAAGGACAGCGCTTCATTTGGCATCGCAAACAGGAAGTACGACTGATCTTTGCTGGCATCGACTCCGCGCAACAGACGCGGCGTGCCGTCGCTGTCTGTCTCGATCCGGGCATAGTGCCCGGTGGCCAGGGCGCGGGCTCCCAGCGCGCGGGCCCGCTGCAGAAGCGGCGTGAACTTGATGTGCTGGTTGCAGCGTACGCAGGGGTTGGGCGTCTTGCCTTCTCGATAGGTCGCGGCGAAGTCGTCCATGACGGCGCGGCGAAAGTCTTCTTCATAGTTCGCGACGTAAAACGGAATTCCCAGGTGGCTGCAGACGGCGCGGGCGTCTTCCAGGTCGCGGGGACCACAGCAGCGTCCGCCTTCGGCTGCGGCGCTGCCTGCCGAGTACAGGCGCATCGAGATGCCGACGACTCGCTCGCCCGCTTCGACGAGCAGACCGGCGCAGGTCGCGCTGTCCACGCCACCTGAGAGCGCCACGACAATGGGAGCGGAGTCACTCATGAGCGCGCAGCATGCCGCAGCCCATGGACAGAGACAAGCGGCAGCCAGTCGACGCTCGTACGATCTGCGCTGCCAGCCGAGCCGTTCCCCTGGGGGCGGGTCCTATTCCCGTCTGAGCCATCGATCGCAGCGCGCAAAGTGCGATACACTGAAGCCCTTGAGCTACCGACCCACCACCGAGCTTGGCGCGCTGGCCAGTGCCTTGATCGCGGATCTAGAGCGGGTGCGGCCCGGCTTTTCCGAGACGGCGGATGCCGCGCAGACTGTCGAGCAGTGCGCGGCCCGCGTGCGCCTGCGCTTGCCAGAGCTTTATTCCGAATACCAAGGGGAAGCAGGGTCCGAATCGGAAGCGCAGCTTGCGCTGTACACCCGCGAAGTCGAGCAGGTCCTGATTCCGCGCTATGCCAAGCTGGCGCAGCAGCAAAACCAGATCGAGCGACAACAGACGCGCGGGGCTCTGTACAACCGCCTGTCGTACGCGGCGCTGTTCTTTGCGCTGGGGCTGTTTATCGTCTGGGCTCCGTTCATTCCGATCTGGGAAAAGTGGGTGCCGTTTGCCCTGGCCATCGTCGCGCCCCTGCTTACGCCATGGCTGCCCGACCTGTATCAAAGCCTGCGACTGCGACAGCATCGGCTGGGTCTGGGGCTCTTGCTGATGGATTTGGATGAAGCGGGGCGAACCTTGCCGCTGCCTCCGCTTTTCACGCCGGCTCTGCCTGGTCATCTTCCGTCGGAAGATCGCCGCACAAAACAGACGGAAGGATCGGCCGCACAGGCCGCCCTGCCGCAAAAAAAGGAATGGAATGGAAACGCTGGTTAAGGTCCTGAAGTTTCTTCTGTGGCGACGCTACGTGATGATTCCGTTGGTCGTCTTTCTCGGCGGCTATTGGCTTGCGTCTTGCGCCACCGTCTATGTCGGACCAACGGAGATCGGCATTCGCCAAGTCTATTACGGCGGCGGCTCGGGCATTCGCAAGGCGCCGGTCTGGACGGGCACACACTTGGTGGTACCCGGCTATGAGCGCGTGCATGTCTTTCCTACCGAGATCCAAAGTCTGGATATGACCGCTTCGGGCGAGCACACCAAGGAAGGGCGCAGCACCGAGGCAATTCGTATCCAGACATCGGATGGCTATCGCGTGACGGTGGATGCGACGGTGCTGTATCGCGTGCAGGATCCCTATTTGCTGATCACCAAGGTCGGTCCCGGCAAGCTGTTTGAAGACTCTGTCGTGATTCCGCGATCCGACAAGGCGCTGCGTCAGGCGCTGGGCGAGCTGAATTCGGAAGAGTTTTATCAGGGTCCCAAGCGCATCAAGCAGGCGCAGATCGCGTTCAACGCGCTCAAGCCAGAGTTTGAAGAAAAAGGAATTGAGCTGGTCAAGGTCTTGGTCCGCCGCATCACATACGACGAGGCCTATCAGCACCAGATCGAGCAGCGGAAGATCCAGGACCAGATGGTCTACAAGAACCAGGCCGAGAGCGTGGCCGCCAAGGAAGAAGCACTGAAGCGCGAGACGGTCTCGACCGGGCAAGCCAAGGTGCAAGTCGAGCTGGAAAAAGGACATCAGCAGGTGGCGCAGATCTTGTCGGATGCCCGGCTGTATCAGCGCACCAAGACCGCGGAAGCGGATCTGCTGGTAAAGACTGCGCAGGCGACCGGCACCGAGCTTGAAAACCGTGCGCTGGAAGGCGCGGGCGCGCAGGCCTTGGTGGGTCGCCGCTTGGCCGATCTGTTAAAGGGCGTGAAGGTCATCATCGTGCCGTCGAGCGGACCGGGCGCGACGAACCCGCTCAACATCAACGATATGCTGCGTCAGTTCGAGGTGGCCAAATGAAGCGTACATGGCAGGGTGTGGCCGTCCTTGTTGCCGTCGCTGCACTGTCGGGTTGCACGGCGTATTCGACAGACAGCACCGAGGTCGGCGTTCGCACCAAAAAGATCTTTGGAGCGGGCATCGATCCCCACATTTATCCGCCCGGCGCGACGTACTTCTTTGCGCCATTCCTTTCGGACTGGGCGACGTTTGACATCAAGCTGCAGAACCTTGAGATGACGTCGGCGATCAACCGCGGTGATCGGCAAGGCGACGATGCCATCGAGTTCAAGACCACCGATGGCAACGACATCCGCGTCAACGTCACCGTGGCTTGGCGCATCGAGCCGGAAAAGGCTCCGCACCTTTTGCAGCGCGTCGGGCGATCGACCGTCGAGATCAAAGAAAAGCTGGTGCGTCCGGCTTGCCGTACCTACGTGCGCGACGTCTTGAACGAGCTTCACTCGGAAGAATTCTATGTGTCCGAGAAGCGCTTTCAGAAAGCGCAGAAGGCGCTCGAAAAGCTGCGCAGCGAGCTTGGGCCCGAGGGCATCATCGTCGAGCAGATGCTGCTTGGCGAGCACACGTTCAACGCCGAGTACCAAAAGGTCATCCAAGACCGCAAGCTGGCCGAGCAGAATGCCGAGCGCCTAAAGAGCGAAGCGCAGGCCGCCGAAGCCGAAGCGCAGCGCAACCTGGAAAAGGCCAAGGGCGATGTGCAAGCGCAAGTGGCCAAAGCCAAGGGCGAAGCCGAGCAGATTCGCATCAGCGCGGACCGCGACTTCTATGAAAAAGAACGCGAAGCCAAGGCCATCCTGGCCGAGGCGACGGCGCGGGCCAAGTCGATGGAGAAACAGAACAAAGCCATGGCCGGTGCCGGTGGGCGGACCGCGGTCAAGCTGCGCATCGCCGATGCGCTGCAAGGCAAGCCGATCATGATCGTTCCGGCCGGCAACGGCGCCTCGCTGCAGAAGCTCGATCTGAACCGCATGCTGGAATCGATCCTTGCGCAAGAGTCGACGCGCAGCAGCAAGCGCAGCAGCAGCGACGACGAATAGGCAAACCGGGGCAGGGGGAGCGAGGGCAGGGGAGGGCGAGCGTCCGAGCGGCGCTCGCGGGGGTGAAGTGGCAGGGCTAGCCGAGGATCATGTCGGCGCAGCGGGCACCGATCGCGATCGAGGGGGCGTTGGTGTTGCCCGTGGTGACGGTCGGCATGATCGACGCGTCGGCTACGCGCAGGCCACGCAGGCCATGCACCTTGAGCTCGGGGCTGACGACGGCTTCGGCATCGATGCCCATCTTGCATGAGCCGGCCGGGTGGAAGAACGTCGTCGTGCTCTGGCGAATAAACTCCATCATGTCGGTGCGGCCGAGCTTGCCGGGCATGATCTCGCGCTTGCGGAAGGGGGCAAAGGCCTGCGAGCCACCGATCTCGCGGCATAGCTCGACGGCAGTGAGCAGGGCCTGCATGTCGGCATCGACGCCGAGATAGTTCATGTCGATAAGCGGGGCGGCGGTGGGATCGGCGGTCCGCAGCTTGACCGAGCCGCGCGAAGCCGGACGCACCAGGCCCGGTGCGATGGCATACGAGTTGGGCGGCACGTGGCTGGCGAGCTCTGGCGTGACGAAGGGCACTTCGATGATCACGGGCTGCAGATCAGGAGAGTAGAGGCGCGAGCTCGACTTCCACCACAGCGTGCTTTCGGCTGCGTTGTTGCGCGGCGTCGGCAGGTCCCCGTTGCACTCGTAGTTGATGCCAGCAAGCAGGATGTGATCTTGCAGGTTCTTGCCCACACCCGGCAGGTCTGCGACGACAGGAATGCCCAGTTCTGCCAGGTCCGCCGCCGGACCAACACCCGACAGCAACAGAAGCTGCGGCGAGTTGATGGCACCCGCGCTGAGGATCACTTCGCGACTGGCTTGCACGAACTTCAGCGCGCCTTCGTGGACGAATTCGACGCCCGTACAGTGCGTGCCTAAAAAGCGCAGGCGGTGCGTCATGGCCCGCGTCAGCACCGTCAGGTTGGGCCGGGACAGCGCCGGGCGCAGATACGCCTTGGTGACGCTGAAGCGCAGGCCATCCTGGATGGTCATGTTGAAGTAGCTGACGCCTTCCATGCGCCCGCTGTTGTTGTCGTCGATGTAGGGCAGACCGACAGACTTGGCCCCTTCGACCAGCGCCTGCGCGATGGGGTTGGGATCGACGGGAGGAGAGACCGGAATCGGACCGCTGCCGCCGCGATACTCGCTCGGCCCGCCGGACCAAGACTCAAGGCGCTTGAGCACGGACAGCATGCTGCGATAGTCCCAGCCCGCGTTGCCCAGATAGGCCCAGTGGTCATAGTCGGCGGCGTGGCCGTGTACCCAGGCGTTGGCGTTATGACTGTGACAGCCACCCAGCATCTTGCCGCGCGGGCAGTGGACGACGCGGCCGCTGCAGCCTTTTTGCGGCACGGTGTTGAAGCACCAGTCGAGATCGCCATAGAAAAGCGAAGTCCACTTCAGCGGATCCTGCACATCGGGCAGATCATCGGTACCGCCTGCTTCGAGCAGCAGCACGCGTGTGTGCGGTTGTTCTGACAGCCGCGCAGCCAGCACACATCCGGCCGAGCCGGCCCCAACAACGATGTAGTCATAGGTTTCTGGTGAAGCGGTCACTGGATCCCCCTGGCTTGAGTCCTGGCACCCTCATTCATCACTTAGAAAAAGTATGTCATCTAACGAAAACAGGAAGCATTGCATCACGCGCACCACCTACGAGTCAATGCGCGGACCGCGTGTCGGGCAGCCGTGGGAAAGGGATCGGGCGGTGCTGCGGGGGGGCTGTAACCGTGGTGCAACGTCGCGCCGGCTCAGGTGCCGGAGCGCCCGGAAATCAGCCACATGGCTAGAGATAGTTCACAGTTACATAATTCTGTAAGGAACAAATCGGTTAGATTATCTGGAGTGGAAGAGCTTGTCCTAGCCAAGCGGGCCCGCCCAGGCCTTATTTGCCAACTGGGATCGGGTGCTCGCTCGTTCCAACTATGCACGCCTCTGGCACGAGGCTGCGCCAAACGGGTTGACTGATGGACGCCGGCAATTACGCCATCCTCGCGCGGCTGAGCGAGGGCCCCTTGGGGACACTCTATGAAGGCACGCACAAACAGACGCACGAGCGCGTCGTGGTGCGGGTCCTGCCAGCGACGATCGGCCGCGAGACCAACGCGCTCGGCCGACTGCTGGCCTTGCAGCGCGCACTGCACCGCCTAGAAGCCGAGCGCAGCGTCGTGATGCCGATGCGCGGCCCCAGCCAAGGAGGGGACCCAGCGATCACCGGCATTCTTGAGTGCGGGCGATTTCCCGACGGCAGCCTCTTTGTGGTCAGTGAGTTTGTAAACGGCGAGAGCCTGTCGACGCAGCTCCGTCGGCACTCGGGACTGCCGCTGCCGAACAAGGCGCTGCGGATTGGCCGTCAGCTTTCGGCGCTCTTGGCCGTTGCCCACAGCGCCAACATCCACCACTTGGCGCTGCGACCGGACAAGGTGCTGCTGGTCTCAGGAGGCGCGGGTCCCGACGGTGATCAGCTGAAGCTTTTGGATCTGGGACTGCTGACCGCGCTGGGGCGCATTCCCCGTGGCGACGAGATCCCACCCACGAGCCTGGCGTATACCGCGCCGGAATTTCGCCGTGGAGAGCCCGGTGCCGGTGGCCCTGCCGACGTGTTCTCGCTGGCGGTAATTCTGCATGAGATCGGCGCCGGGGGTCTGCCCACAGCCTCGCGCAGCAGCTATCCCGGCCTCGCGGGCCATGAAGGTCAGACCGGGTTGATGCAGATGCTGCCGTCGTGGCTGCAGCCGTTTGCCGAGCTGCTCGATCGCATGATGCAGCCTGTTCCCGGCGAGCGTCCGACGATGAGTCAGGTGGCGGCGACCCTGCAGCAGCTCAGCGCCTTGGTGCCTTCGGCTTCGGGCACCAGCCTGCCGCAGTCTGGTCCGTCGGGAATCAGCCTGCCACCGCCGCCGGTATCTGGCGCGACGCCCAAGATGGCTCCGCTTCTTGGCGCACTGCCCGGATCGATGAACTCGCTGCGGGACGAGGTCCCGGCGCTTGATCGCTCGGGGCCGAACCCTGTCCCGGTGTCGCGCCCGGCCGATGCAGCACCGTCGGTCCCTGAGGCGGTGCCCGAAGCAACTCGGCCGCTTAGCGACTCGCAGACGACGCCGCAGACGTCCACTTCCACGACGAGTGCCTCGCAGCGGACGCCGATTATTCCCAGCCGGGTCAGCTTGCGAGCCGCCTCGCAGCGAACGCCGAGCATGCCGACCGCCGTTGGAACGGGAACCGCCACCGCGCTGTCACCCGAGCCAGCGCAAGCGGCCGCTCAGGGCTCTGCCGCTCAAAGCGCCGTGACACCGCAAGGCGCACAAGTCGCTGAGCCCGAGACGAAAGACCGCCCGGTGCCGGTGGAAGATGCCGTATCCGACCTGCCAACGGCTGCGGTCCGGGCTGCGGCTCCGTCGGCGCTGCGCGACAGCCAAGTCACACCCACAACGCCGTACGACGTGCGGCCGAGCCCTGCGACGCCGCACGCTTCTGCGACGGCGGCCGCGCCTGCGACGCCGCACGCTTCTGCGACGCCGTCTGCTCCTTCAGCACAGGCTGCACCTGCGACACCCGTTGCGCTGCCCATGGTCGCGTCAGCAGGGGCACCTATGGCAGCCAGCCCTGGGTCGGTTGAGCCGCCGCGTGCTGTCCCCAGCCCGCAGACTGCCGCCAGTCCCGCCGCTGCGCCCGCTTCCAAGCGACGTGAGGCGAGCCTGGATGGCGAACCGGCCGAGATCGAGCTGAGCATGGTCGAGGAGCCGACGCTCAGCTCTGAGCCGACGCAGGCGGGTGTCGCCGCGGGCAAAAAAGCACCGGCAGCCGATGGGGTTATTGAGCTCAATGCCGAGTACACGCTGAATCCACAGCGTCCCAGCGAGCGCCGCGACAGCTTGGCGTTTGGCGTCACCCATCGATCCGACGACAACCACGGCCCGGCCAACGGCACAGGAACCGGCGGTGGCCGAACCGCGGCAACCGCTGTGGAACCGGGACTTGGCGGCAGCGCGGTCTTGAAGGTCGGTCAGCTCGTCGGCAACTTCCGCATCGTTTCAAAGATCGGCCAGGGAGGCATGGGCGCGGTATACGCCGCCGTCCATCGCCAAATCGGCCGTCGAGCTGCCGTCAAGGTGCTGCATGGCCCGCTGGCTAAGACGTCGGACTATGCGCAGCGCTTCTTGAACGAAGCGCGTGCCGTGAACATCCTGCGTCATCCGAACCTCGTCGAGATCTTCGACTTCGGTCAGCTACCGGACGGCACGCTATACATCATCATGGAGTTTCTGGAGGGCGAGTCGCTGCGCGCCAAGCTGCGTCGCAGTCGCAAGCTCCCCGAGATTCAGGCGATCGAGCTGGCTCGCCAGATGGCACAGGCGCTGGATGCCGCACACCAAAAAGGCATCATTCACCGCGACCTGAAGCCGGAAAACGTCATGCTGGTCTCGGATGCAGTGCGTCCGACGGAAGATCGCGTCAAGATCCTCGACTTTGGCATCGCCAAGGTGAACCAGCAGAGCCAGCCGAACAAGCAGAGCCCGGCCCCAAAGAGCGAAGACGGCGAAGACTTTCAGACGGCGATCGGCACGACGATGGGCACGCCCAAGTACATGGCGCCCGAGCAGTATGCCGATGCCAGCAAAGTCGATGGCAAGGCCGACGTCTTTGCCCTGGGCGTCATGCTGTACGAAATGGTCGCCGGGCAGGTTCCGTTTCCCAAGACGTCGCTGGCGGCATTTCACCAGCCGGCGAAACCCATCGCGGAAGTTGAGCCCAGCGTATCGCCCAAGCTGGCGCAGCTTATCCACCGCATGCTGACGCCCAAGAGCTTGGACCGTCCCGGTATGCGCGAGGTCTTGGAGCTGTTGACGCCGCCGGCAACCGAGGTTCTGGCTGCGGTGCCTGCCCCGCCCAAGCCGAGCCATTTCGGGCGCTGGATGTTCCTTTCGGCGATCGTGGCTGCGGCGATCATGGCGGCCGGTGTCTATATCGGACGCACGCGGAATCCGACGGTGGTAAATCCACCGGAAGCGCCCGAAGAAGCCGACTTCTTGATCGATGTGGCGGGCCCGAAGGCACGCGCGCTCGGCGTCCTGTATCAGGGGCTGCGCTCGACGGAGCCACAGCTTCGTGGGCATGCGGCGCTGATGCTTGGGCTCAGTCGCGACGTGACCCAGCGCAGCAGTATCGCGACGCTGCTCAAAGACCAGAATCCCATGGTGCAGGCGCAAGCCGCCGAGGCCCTGGGGCAGCTTGGAGCCAGCGATGCACATGGCGAGCTTTTGGCTCTTCTCGACGGAAATATGCCCCCTGGGGTGCGCGTCACGGTGGCCGGTGCGCTCGCTCGTTTGGCGCATCCGCGCGGCAAGCAGGTGCTGACAGAGCTTCTGCAAGATCCATCTGAGTCGATCCGCATCACCGCCGCGCTGCTCTTGCTAGAGAGCGGTGATTCCAAGGCCGCTGAGCCGCTGCGCACTGCGCTGCAAAATCCGCAGCTGCCCGAGAAGCTGTCGTGGAACATTCTGCGCCGCCTGGCACAGATCGGAGACGCGCAGGCCCAGCAACAGCTGACGGCGCGGATGGCTGGCGATGGCTTCACCGATCGACGCATTACGGCAGCGGGCTATCTGGCTGCATTGGGCGATGATCGGGCGCGGGCCCTGCTGAACCAAGCCGCGCAGCGTCCCGGTCCGCAGCAGCTTGTGGCCGCCAACCTGCTCGCCGAGGTAGGCGACTTCAGCGTCTATCCGCTGTTCAAGAAAGTCTCGGCCGATGGGCGTCAGGCAGGCGACGTGCGGCAGCTCGCGCTGCAAGGCATGGGAAGCTGCGGTCGCCGACATGGCGCTGTGCTGCTCGCTGGCATTCTGGACGAGCTTTCATCCCAGCCGCTGCTGCGGCAGCAAGCAGCGGGGGCCATCTTGCAGATTACTGGTGGCGACCCGGCACAGATTGCCCGTCAGAGCATGAGCTGGGCGCAGGCCGCGCTTAGTCACGATGACTGGGTGGTGCGCCAAAACGCGACGACGGTTCTGGCGGATCTAGACAACGATCAAGCTGTGCCTTTGTTGGCGCGTGCGCTGTCGGATAGCCAGCGTGAAGTCCGGCGCAGCGCCGCGACGGCACTGGGTCAGAAGAACTTGCGGGCGGCGCTTTCAGCGCTTCGTGTGGCACTAAACGACGCGGATCCCGAGGTTCGGCAGGCGGGTTTGCGTGCCATGGTCAACATCCTGGCCAGCATGGGCAGCGCCGGATCCAAGGCCACCAGCGACGAGACGCGCGTTCGGTTGCAGCAGCTGGCTGAGAGCGGAATGCCTGAAGAGCAAGTGATGGCCAGTGCGACGCTCGCGCGCTTGGGGGACACGGCGCAGCTTGAGCGGCTGCGCGCCATGCTGAGCTCGCCGAATGCCGTGCTACGTCGACTGCTCGTCGAGACCACGGCGGGCGATGAAGGTCTGCTGAAACAGGCTCTGAGCGATACGGATTTCAGCGTTCGCTTTGCCGCGGCGCGTCGTCTGGGCGCCTTGGGTCAGCGGGATGCTGCGCCTGTGTTGAAAGAAGGCTTGAGCGGGGGCGGTGCCGACAGCCTGATCGCGTATGGCTTGCTGCGCAAGCTGGGTGAAGCCGTGGTGCCACCGGCTGGCTTTGTCGACCAGATCGGCCGCGATACGGCGACGACGCGCGCCTTGCTGGAGATCATCTCGGACTTGCCGCCAAGCGACGTGTTGCCGCTTCTGATCAAAGCGCGCTTTGACTCGGCACCTGCTGTGCGCCGTCGTGTTGCCGAGGTCGCGACCAGCTTCTATCTGAAGAACCATGACGAGTCGCTGCTGCAAATTGTCTATAGCTTGAGCAACGATCCCGATGTCAGTGTCCGCACGCGCACGGGTGCGTTGCTTGCCAAGCTGATGGGCAAAGAGACAGCACCCAAAGAGCCCGCCGATGTGCCCGCCGATCTCGCCAGCTCTCCGGTTGATGCGGGCGCTGCCCCGGTGGCGCAAAGTCGCGGACGCCTACGGATTGTCGGAGAGCAGTGGGTACGCATCACGATCGATCAGCACATGAATATTCAGATCGGCCCGCCTCCTTTTGAGCTGAGCCTGGATGCGGGTCCGCACACGGTGTCGTTCACGGGTGGTGCCGTCGAAGTGACGGTCCCGTCTGGCGACACAGCGCTGGTACAGATTCCGGTCAGCCATGCCGAGCAGCTGCTGCACGACACGGCGGACGCGATCGCTCGACGAGAATACATGCGTGCGCAGCAGCTCTTGGATCGCGCACGCGCGCTCGTTGGACGAGGCCGCGGACCGAAGGCCGCGCAGGCGGAACTTTTGCTGCTGCAGTCCCGTCTTTTCGAGACACAAGGCCGCTTGCCAGAAGCAATGGGAGAGTTGGAGCGCATGCAGCGCCTGCCCGAGATGGCGCGCAAGCCAGAACAGAACATGGCGGCGCAGGCAGCCATCGCACGCCTATCTGCTCGCCTGGGACGCATTCGGGTGAGCAAAGAAGTCGAAGGGCGTTGTGTCAATTTCGACCAGTGGGTACGCCCTGGCGAGCACCGCATTGCCGAGGATGGGGGCCAGTTCCGTACCGTCCGTGTCCGCGAAGGCAGCATGGCTGAAGTGAAGCTCTGTCAGGGCGCGGTGCCGCTGCCCTAAGACCACCGCGCACCAGTTTGAGAGTTCGACCGATGCATCGACGTTCTTTGCCGCTGTACCTTGCTGTCGGCTGCTTGGCTTTGAGCCTGCTGCAGTCGGAAGGTTCGCTTCGTGTGCGCTCGGCACATGCGCAGCCGCATCGCGCTACGCCGCCGCCGCTTGAGACAGACCCGCGATTTGGCCCCATTTTTACGCGCGGGGTTGAAGCCCTGCTCGGCCAGCGCCTCGACGAGGCCTTGACGGTGTTTGAAGATCTGTATCGTCAGACGCCACGCCCGACGCTGCTGTATTACCTGGGCAAAGTGGCGCAGGCACAGCAGCGACATGCTGCTGCGTTTGATCTGTATCGACGATTTCTGCGCGGTGCGGGCGATGAAATCGACGCGGACACGCGGCTAGAAATCCAGCACTATCTGGCCAGCGCTACGCCGCCCGAGTGCGAAGTCGCCGTTGCAGGCGAGAGCGCAGCGCTGCTGACGGTCGACGGTCGCATCGCGGGCACGCTGCCGCTGGATCACAGCCTGGCTCTGTTGCCTGGCACGCACAAGCTGGTCCTTACACACGGCCGTCGCAAGGTCGAGACCCAGGTGAACCTGCTGGCTCGTCGCCGCGCCGAGGTTCGGTTCACCTTGGTGCCTTCGCTGGCTCTGCTGACCTTGACACCGGCCGTGCTGATGCTGCCCGAGCTTGAACCTCGCGCGCTAGAGCCCTCGTTGGCGGTGCCGCTGCAGAGCGCTCTGCGTGAGACGCTGGCCCAGCAAAACGCGGTCTTGCTCACCCCCGAAGCGCAGGCTGAGCTATTGCAGCGTCATGCCGATCTTGCGTCGTGCATCAACCAGCCCTCGTGCCAAGAGCGCTTGGGTCAGTTGGCTTCGGCGCAGTTCGTCTTGCGGCTGCATGTTCGCGCCAATGCCAGCCCGACATCGCCCGGCCGGCCTGCGGGCGCCACTTCCTCGGACTCAGGCTTCTCGTTTAGCGTCAAGCTTCTCGATGTCGATGTCGGACAGATCAGCGTGCAGGCATCGCAGACCTGTCCCGACTGCAACCTGCGGCGCGCCATTGGGCAGATCAGCGAAGTGACGGCTGAGCTGTTCCGCCAGGCCTCGTCTCGTCCGCGCGGCACGCTGGAAGTCGACAGCGACCCACCGGGAGCCCTGGTGCAGGTCGATGGGCGCACGCTCGGCACGACGCCCTTTCAGCGCGATGCCTTCGTCGGTCCGCACGAGGTCTTGGTCACCAAGTCCGGTTACAGTCCCTATAGCGCCACGGCCCAGATCGTCGATGGCGGTACGGCCAAGCTGCAGGCGAACCTGCCCGCGATTGTCGCGCCGCCGTCTCCGTATCCACGCATTCGGCGTATCGCCAAGTGGAGCCTGCTTGGCGTCGGCCTGGCTTCAACCCTGATCGGAGCCACGCTGCTTGGCGTGGGCGGCAGCCGTCCGCTGTGCGCGGATGTCTCGCCGGGAAGCATGACCCCGTGCTGGAGCGGCAATCTCAAGCCTGCGGGCATCACCTTCCTGGTGCTGGGAATCGGCTCGCTTGCGGCGTCCGGCGGGTTGTTCTTGTACGACCTCACCAGTACGCCAGCGACCACCAAGCCGAGCGCTGCCCTTGTTGACAGCACACCTGCGACGCTCGCAGCGCTGCGCTTTTAGTGCAGTCCAGGGCGGGCTGCGGTCGCGTCCTAGCCGTCGAGAGCCAGGCTTTTGTGGCCATCGCGCCAACGCCAGTGATAGACTGCGTTCAATGTCGCGTTCGTCGCTCCACCTTGCCATTGCCGCTCTGTCGAACTGTTCGGCCCGGTTGTTCAAAGCCCGCCGGATCTCGCAGCGCGTGGCACTCCTTCTTGGGGTGGGAGCGCTCATGTGTTCTGTCGGATGCGGCTCGCCAGCGACGGCTGAGAGCGGATCGGCTTTGGTTGCAGGACTGCCGAAGTGCGACGCTTCGCTGCTGCATCCGCGCATCACCATCGCCACGGCGGCGTCTCTGCCGGGCAAGTCGATCGTCTATGTCGATGGCGTGATGGCTTGCCTGGATGACGCCAGCCGCGTGGATCAGCTGGTTTCGCAGGTCGAAGGCCGCTCAAAGTAAGCAGACGCGCAGGCGCTTGATTCAGCGACGCCGAGCGTCCACGGCATGGCGCAAGAGCCTTCAGCGCGCTGCTTACTTAAGCAGCGTCGACTGCCCGCCTAGAAAGAAGTAGCCGGCTGCAAACAGGCTCAACACGAGCAGCCAGATCAGCAGCCAGATCAGCCAGCCCTGCGTCGCTCCGCGGCGTCCCATCGTCACGGTGCTGCGCAGGTGTTTGTCCAGCGTATTGGCGGATGACCCCTGCTCGCGCAGCAGGGCCACGGCCCGCGGATTGAGCTGCGGCAGCGGCTGTGTCGCAGGCGTGTCATCGACGCGCAGCCCCCCTCCAGGAATGCGAGGAGCAGGCATGGGCTGCGGCATCGTCTTGTCCGTCGACAGTGGCGGCTTTATCGGCGGTTCCAGTCGCGGTCGTGTCGGCTCGGATGAAAGCGGGGGCCGTGATGGTTCGGTTCGACGTTCCGTGGGCCCAGCTTTGACGGTTACCACCGTCGGGGCAGCGGGAAGATCGGCCGTCTCGCCGCTTGTGGGGCCCGCGTCCGCGGTGGTGACCAAGCCAGCGGGGACTCCGGTGCGGACGGTCTCAAATGCCGCCAGCCCTTTGGCCGCAGGCTTGGCACCTGCATCGGCGGCGCTCGGTCGCGCCAGCGACGATCCGGGCAGCAGCGGCCCCCCTGCTGCCGATACGCCATCCCCCGCTTTGCTTCCGCTCTGCATCACAGCAGCGCTGACGATGGCGGCCGAGAACATCTGACTGACATCCGATCGGCGGGACGAAGCTGTGGCCAGTGCTTGCGCCTCGGGTACCGTCGCCACACGCTTGAGCAGCTCTCCTGCGTCCTGCGGTCGACGACTGGGGTCAACCGTCAGCGCCTCGTCGATGACCTTCTGCAGCTCGGCCGAGAACTTGCCGGTAGGAACGAGCTCGTTGAGCGTGCGCGGTGGTGTCACCAAGCGCATCATCGTTACCACCGTGTCGGATACTTCTGAGGACTGTCCCCAGGGCATGCGTCCGCTCAGCATCTCGACGAGGATCAGCGCCAGCGCATAGACATCGCTGTACTTGCCGACCTCTTGCCCTTCTAGCTGTTCCGGGGACATGTAAAGGGCGGTGCCCATGCGGGCGCCGGCCATGGTCTTGGTGCGGTTGCCCGCGGCCAAGAGCAGCTTGGCGATGCCAAAATCGAGGACCTTGACGACTTCTTCGGTCTGCCCTTCTTCGTTCACTTTGCGGGCGATGAAGATGTTCTCGGGCTTGAGATCGCGATGAATGATTCCCTTCCGGTGGGCCACCACCATGGCTTTCACGGCTGGCACCCAGAGCTCAAGCGCGCGATCGGGCAGCAAGTGATGCTCGCGGTGAATCAGCGTCGCCAGGTTCTCGCCATCGAGGTATTCCATGGCGATATAGACTTGGCCGTCATCGGTGCGCCCGCAGTCATAGATGGTGATCGCGTTCTGGTGGTCGACCGTACTCGCGGCCAACGCTTCTTGCTCGAAGCGCGCGACCATCTCGGGATTGCGCACAAGATCGGGGTGCAGCAGCTTCACTGCCACTTCCCGCCCCATGGGCAGCTGCACAGCGCGGTGTACGGTGCCCATATTCCCTAGGCCAATCATGGCCTTTAGTACGTAGCGCCCGGCGACAATGCGCGCTTTCTGCTCGACGGCCGTGCCGTCCTTTGGACAGAACTCGGTGTCGTCTGAGTAGACGGCTCCGCAGGCCGGACAGTACCGGCTGGTATCGAGCGACTGAGTCACAGAATTCGCCGATTCTGGAACATGTTATCACGCACCAAGACCCTGCCGGCGACGATCCTGCGTCAGGATTCTTCGCGGGGCAGGGTCGGGACAGCACCCGCCATGTCCGCCTCGTTGTCCTGAAGACGCGGCGTCGAAACAGCGATTGGTCGCGGCCCTTGTTTGCCGTAAGATGAAAACGAGTGCGTGGGGGCACTGGTGTCTCTCTCGGCAGCCAGTTCGTCAATCATCCGGGTGTGTTCAGTCTGTGGCACGAGGTATGCGCACGGCACTGCACACGCTTGCGCCTCGGATCGCAAGAGCGCCCAGGAAGGGGACGATCTTCTGGGAGCGATCCTCGGGGAACGCTATCGCATCATCTCGGCGATCAGCAAGGGCGGCATGGGCGTGGTCTATCGCGCCCAGCACATCGTCCTCGACAAGCCAGTGGCCGTGAAGGTGATGCTGCAAACGCAGGACGATGGCGCGCACCAGCGCTTCCTGCAGGAAGCCAAGCTCGCCTCGCTGGTGCATCACCCAAACATCGTCGAGATCTTTGACTTCGGCGTCTTGACCAGCAACCAGCCCTATCTGGTCATGGAGCTTCTGGTCGGTCAGACGCTGGCTGATGCCATTGCGCAAGGCCCTCTATCCTCGCGACGGGTCTGCAACATTACGGCGCAGGTCGCGCGGGGTCTTGCGGCCGTGCATGAAAAAGGCATCGTCCACCGCGATCTCAAGCCGGCCAATATCTTTTTGATTTCGCAACAGCCCGTCGCGGGCGACGCAGCGGCGATGTCCAGCAGCAGTGAGCGAGTCGTGCCCGAGGAGCAAGCCAAGGTCGTCGACTTTGGCATTGCCACCTTGGTTGCCCCCGACGCCACGCCGCGTCAGGACTCGAATCCGACGCCAGCGCGCTTGACCGTGCCGGGCATGGTGATGGGCACGGCCGAGTACATGTCACCTGAGCAGGCGCAGGGTCACAAGACGGATCATCGCGCTGATCAATACGCGCTCGGCTGCATCATGTACGAAATGCTGACGGGACAGGTGCCGCATCAAGGCTCGACGGCCGCAGCGACGATGCTCAAGCACTTGACCGATCGGCCAACTCCGCCGAGCAAGGTGCGGCCCGAGCGCAATATTCCTTCTGCGCTGGAGGGGATTGTCGATCGGGCGATGTCTCTGCGCCCCGAGGATCGCTTCGAATCGATGAGCGCTCTTGAGCGTGAGCTCATGCTGCTCAGCGAGACCTTGCGCACGCGCAATCCGTCGACTGCTTCGCTGCGTCTGCCGAACTTCGGCGAGCTTGCCAAGCGCACCATCAAGCCGACGCGTACCGGATTTTATGCGCTTGCAGGTGGGCTCTTGATCTCGCTGCTGATCATCAGTGGCTTGCTGATCAAGCTGCGCAAGACGACGCAGCAGGCGCGACAGGTCGAAAAGATCGCGGCCAAAGCCATCATGGAGGCCGCGCCAAAGACAGCAAAGCCGATCGTATGGCGCTTGGCGTCCAATCCGCCCGGTGCCGAGGTCGTGCGCTTAGCGGATGGGGTCGTCCTGGGCACCACGCCGTTCAAAAAGGAAGCTGCACCGAGTCCAGGAGAAGAGGCGGTGCAGCTTCGCCTGAATGGTTACACCGCCATCACGCTGCAACTAAGTCGCGGAAACAGCGAAGAACATGAAAGAGAGCTGCAACCCGTGCCGGTGATTGCAGCCAAGAGCAAGAAGGGCAACAACCACAAAAAGAGCAGCAGCAGCAAGAAGGGCAAGGGCAAGAAGCGTGGGGGCTCGGTTCGAGATAACGATGACGTTGCGATTATCAAATAGTCTCTTGGTGCTGTTCTGTCTGGTCGGTTGGCTGGGTCTAGGAGAGCGTGAAGCCTGCGCGGATGACTTCACGGACCACTACAACCGCGGGATGAAGCTTTATGAAGACAAGAGTTATGAAGAAGCTGTGACCGAGCTTCAGAAGGCGTACGAGATTCGCCAGTTACCGCGTCTGCTTCTGAACATCGGCACGGTGTTCCGCAAGATGGGCAAGGCTCGCGAGGCGCTGAGCTACTACGAGCTGTATCTAAAGGCGGAGCCCAATCCACCGCGCAAGATCCGCAAAGAGCTCGACGAATTCATCCCGGCCACGCGTGCCCTCTTGGAAAAACCAAGCAGTACAGAGGGCCAAGGCGGTGCGTCTGCGAGCAGCGCCGGAACGCCTGCTTCCTCCTCGAAGTCGGCTCCGTCGACGTCTTCCGAGCCGCCACTTTACAAGCGCCCATGGTTCTGGGGAGTCGTCGGTGGCGCTGTCGGTGTGGTGCTGATCGCGAGCATCGCAGGGGGCGTTGTCGCGGAACAAAGACGGATTCCTGGCGATATTCAGATCATCCAGCTGCAGCTGCGCTTTTGATCGCTGGCCTAGCGTCTGATCGACTGTTTGACTAGCCGTATCTTGGGGGTCTGTCATGCACCATGCGCGTCTTCGCAACCGCAGGAAGCTTTCGAGATCGGGCCGCGGCCTAGCGGCTCTGTCCGTCGCCGGATGTCTGGTCTCGCTTTCGACCCAGAGCGGCTGCGAAAACCGCCAGGTCGCGGTGATCTCGCTGAAGAACCGAGCACCGGAAGCGACAGCCATCGGTGCCTACTACAAGCTCAACGAGCCCTCGTACCGCAGCGCTGGCATTCGCGGAAACCTCGACCGCTTCGGAATTGAAGCGTCGCTCGGCACGATGGGCGACCTAGATGTTCAGGTCTTTTCATACGCCAATGATGTGCCCTGCAGCCTTGGGTCAGGTGGGGGCTTGGTTCACTTGCCCGGTGAGTTCCGCCAGAACCTAAACATCGATCTTTCGTCCACGGCGTCGACGTGTTCCGGCGGGCAAGAACCCGCGGATTTCCCAGCGAAGAACATGGCTGTTTGGGCGCGGGCCGCGAACGACATCTGGTTCGTCGGAGACGGCGGCAAGATTCTGCGCTGGAATGGCGAGCGCTACACCACGGTTCCGCTGCCGACGAGCCTGCAGTCGCTGCCTCCTGATTGGACCTCTGTCGTGGGGACTTCTCGTGGTGAGGTGATCATCGCTGGAACCAAGGGCTTCGTCGTGCGCTGGCGCCCCGATACATCGGCCTTGGAGTCGTTGCTGGTGAACCCAGTCAACACGGCGCTAGCCGGTCTCGATTGGCGCGCTGTCTCGACGGCGGATCCGACGGTCGGCGATGTCTGGCTGATGGGCAGCAAGGGGATCGTTGGCTTCTATACCCCCGCCGCCGGAGCGGTGAATGCATACGGGCTAAACTGCTACACGCTTGCTCCACCCGGTACGCCGTTCATGCGTGACCTAAATGCGGTGTCATGCGTCGCTACGAAGCGGGCCAGCGGCGATTACTACGACTGCTGGTTTGCCGCCAATCAGGGAACGCTTCTGCGCCTGGTCAGCCTGCTGGTTCCGACCAACTGTTATGTCTATCCCGTGAACCAGGCGGCGGCCCAGAACTTCAACGGCGTCTGGGTCGGAGCAAACAGCAAAGACAATCGACTGGACGTGCGCATCGTCGGCAGCGGATCGACCCTCCTGCGCGGTACCGCTCCGTTGGATATGGCCATCCCGGCGCCCACCACGTTCGATTCCTACAGCAAGTACCTGCCTTCCGGTTTCAGCGCCGAGTTCTTTTCAATCGGCAGCGCCCCCGACGCATCGGGTATCAACAGCACGGCACAGGTTTGGGTGACCGGAAGCAATGGGACCGTTCTGCGCTGGGATGACACACCGCAAATGCCGGGGGCCGTGATCCCGTTCACACTGGTCAACACACGCCTGACGAATCCCATCGAAAAGCTCAGCGCAATCAGCAGCGGAGTGGTCGCAAGTGGCACCGGTCACGTGGTGTTTTACGCGGGCTCGCTGTTTACGCCGCGAAACTAGCGCCTTGCCGCGGCGCTGCGTCTGTCATTGGGCAGCGCGCCGCCAGGCCTTGTGGCCGCACGCTAGCGTCGGTGCAGGATGAACGAGTTGCAGAACACCGAGTACGTCTGATACGGCACGGCCTGCCAGTGCGGGTGAGCTTCCAGAAATTCGCGGAACGCACGCTGCTCGCCCTTGTTGGGATCGCCGCGGTACATAAACCAGTCGTCGAAACAGATCAGCGCACCGTCTTGCAGGATCGGCTCGACCCCGAACAGCGCTTCGCGCGCGGACGGATACAGGTCGCTGTCGATATGAACCAAGGCGGCCTTTTCCGTCTTGCCAGGAATCAGCTCAGGCAAGGTCTGCGCGAAAAGACCGACTAAAAGCTCAGGCTCGCGCAGCTCACACTGGCGGAACAGCGCACGAATGGAATCGGGCGTAATCGGCTCGCCATAGCTCAAGGTCGGATGGCCTTGCAGATAGTTCGTGGCAAACGAGCCGCGTCCCCAGCGCGGATGGATCTGATCGTCCTCTGGCAGGCCAGAAAATGTGTCGAGGCCAAACAGACGGCGACTGCGGCAGGCCGCTTCACTGTACTGCCAAAGCGCCAGATTTTCGTCGAGAAGCACGCCAAGAAGGCCCAGGCTTTTGCCCACAGAAACGCCAAACTCGATGATGTCCCCTTCGATGCGTTCCCAGTTGATGAACTGAATGGCGTTTACAAAGAACGCCGTGCGCGCGTCGTATTTCAGCCACTCTCGTGTGTCGCGAATGCTCATCGTCATGATGCGGATCCTTACGCTGGCGATTGACAGATCACGGGCAGCGACTCGATGCCGCGCACGAACACGTTGCGCCTCCACACGGGATCGAGCGTCGTCGGCTCTAGACCGGGAAGCTGTGTCAGAAGTGCGGTGAGACCCACTTCGCCTTCCACCCGCGCAAGCTGCGCGCCCAGGCAGTAGTGGACGCCGCCGCCGAAGGACAACACCTTCACGTTTTGCCTTCGTACGTCGAGCCGATCGGGATCGTCAAAGATCTCAGGATCGCGGTTGGCTGCATTGAGCAGACACAGCACGTACTGTCCGCGCCCGATGACACGACCGCCGATCTCAACCGGCTCCATGGCAGTCCGCCTCGCGATGGCCACCGCTGTGTCGTACCGCAAGAGCTCCTCGATCGCGCCGCGGATCAGGCTGGGATCTTCCTGCAAGATCTGCAGCTGTCGCGGATGCCGAAACAGCGCGAGCATGCCATTGCCGAACAGGTTGATCACCGTGTCGTGTCCGGCGCAAAACAGCAGGATTAGGTTGGCAACCAGCTCTTCTTCTGTGATCTTTCCATCGTCGGTGGCAAGCACCAGATCGTGGAAGAAACCCTCTTTGGGTTGTGCGCGATCGGCGCGCATCATCGAAAGAAAAAAGTCGCGGAAACCATACGCGCTCTGATTCGCCCACGCAGTATCGGCCGGCGTCATGGGTGTTGGGTCGGTCGGCCGCATCATGGCGTGCGTCCAGTCGACCAGCGGTGCGCGCTCAGACTCGGGAATTCCCAAGATTTCGCAGATCACGCGAAACGGCAGCGGGTGTGCAAAGTCAGCGATCAGATCCATGCCACCGTTGGCCTTGGCGTTGCTGATCAGCTCGTCGACGATTTGGCTACTCAAGCGCCGCAGAGTGTCCAAGCGCGTGGGCGACACGGCCTTGGCGAACAGCGCGCGGATGCGAGTGTGATCGGGCGGATCGGCACCGAGAAGCTGCGTGCGGATGATCTGGTTGTACGGCTCAGCAAACACCGGCTTTAGCGCCTCGATCTGCATCAACTGATCGAGACCAATGCCAAAGCGCTTGTCGAAGAGCACCTGCTTGACGTCGTTGTATCGCGACAACACCCAGCAGTATCCCGTTCGCGACCAGTGAACCGGATCGAGAGCTCGCAGCCGATGTAGGTCTGGGTATGGATCGACGCGAAAGTGAGGAGCAAGGGGCAGGTACAAGTCTTCGTACGAATACTCTGGTTCGCTCATGGCAACCCGTCCGTTTAGTCGCAGCCCTTCCTTCGTCCCTACATCCACAGAGCAGCCGACCCACCGCGCCCGGCTGCGCCACGTAGATCGAACTGCAGCTTTCCATGCAGCATCGCATGCGGTCCGTGCAAAGGGGTGGCTGAAAGTGCTCCGCTTGCGGGTCCTGGCGTGCGACCACAAACGGTCCCGAGATCTTAGCTAGTCCCGAGGCGAGCGACTGGTCTATAGTAAACGTGAGCGCCATTTTATCGACGGCGTGCTGGAGAGTGTAGAGCCTTCTATGCCGCAGCCGGCAGACATGATCGGCCGCACCTTGGCCCGAACGTACCAAATCGAACGCCTCCTGGGTGGCGGCGGTATGGGCGCGGTCTATGCAGCGCGCCACGTGCGCACAGGCGGCATGTTTGCCGTCAAGGTTCTGCACCGCGAGACGGCCGCCGATGCCGAGATCTACAAGCGCTTTCAGGACGAAGCGCGAACGGTGTCGGCCCTGCGTCATCCGCATATCGTGCAGGTCACAGACTTCGATGCAGACGAAGACGGCGCGCCATTTATCGTCATGGAGCTACTGGAAGGTGAAGACCTCTACCAGCGGCTCTGCACCGTCGGGAAACTGCCGCTCGATCAAGTTCTGGATATTGGGCGCCAAGTCGGCAGCGCTCTGCATGCGGCGCACGATCGCGGCGTAATCCATCGCGACATCAAGCCGCAGAACATCTATCTGGTTCGGCACGAGCTCGCCGACATGGTGACCGAGATCGCCAAAGTCGTGGACTTTGGCATCTCGAAGATCCGTCGGGCTGGTGCGCAGATGACGCGCGACATGACGATCTTGGGCACGCCGCAGTTCATGTCTCCCGAGGCGGCGCTGGGTCAAAACTCACAGCTCGATGGTCGCGCGGATCAGTGGTCGCTTGGCGTGATCATGTACCTGTCGCTATCGGGCAAGCTGCCTTTCGACGGCGAGAATCTGGTCGGCGTCCTTTACATGGTGGTTCATGAGCAGCCGGTGCCGCTCAAAGAGCTGTGCCCCGATGTTCCCGAGCACGTGATCAACGCGATCTCCCGCGCCATGTCCAAGAAGAAAGATGATCGCTTCCCGCGCATGGCGGACTTCGTGCGCGCGATCAGCGGGCATGGGCAGACGGTGGGGGCGCAGATGCGCTTCACGTCGGGCCTGCAGATGAACAGCGCCGTGATGCGCATGGCGCTGCCCATCGATCCGGCTGCCCCGTCAGGTCAGCTGCCGGGCTTGTCGCAAGGGGCTCTACCCGCCGTCAATGCCTCGGCCACCGCCGCGGGTCCAGTACAGGATGCTCCGACGCGCGTGCCTCACATGGCGGCGCAGCCTGCAGCATCGGCTGCGTATCCTCCGAGCACGCCGAGCGCGGCCACGCGCATTCCTTACTTGGCCAAGGCATCCGGGGGCACTCCGACACCGATTACCAGCCCCCTTGGCAATGCTGCCAACCCACCCAGCGCAGTCACGCAGCCGCAGATCGCTCCTGCCCCCGAGATGGTGCGGACGATTCCCGCGATTGCTGGTGACATGCTGCCGCTGACCGTGCCGGTGGGGCAGGCTCCGGCCGAGCTGATTGCGACCCCTACGACACCGACCGCGATGGCGCCGTTTCCTGAGGCACCCACGCGGGTCAACGCCCAGTCCAGCGTCGAGCCAGCCAAGGCCGATGCCGCCAGCAGGCGTCCGCCCAGTGGCAATACACCGACGAGCATCTCGATGGCATCGTCGGCTTTTGACTCGCTGCTTGCGGACAGCAGCAAGACGCCAGTCAGCACATCGGCGGGCAGCGATGGCAATGCCGCGACCAGCGAGCCGCGTGAGCCCAGCGAGCCGACCGATCTGCAAGCCATTCCGACGCAAGTGGCCTTCAACGCGGGGGGCCAGATCCCAGGCGCGGGCAGCGACTTCAAAGCAACCATTCCGATCACCGGCCTTGTGCCTCGCGTAAAGAAGGATGACCTGCGCAGCTCCTCAAACGCGATGAATGCCACGCTGCCGATGAGTGGCCTTAAGCCTTCGCTGCCGAGCAGTGCATTCGATTCAGGCATTCCCAATACGCTGTCACGTGCAACGGGCGAGCAGGCGATCTCGTCTGCCAGTCGCGCGGCCTTGAGCCTGCAGCTGCAGCAGCTTCGTGATCGCGCCTTTGCCTTGACGGGCATCGCGCCTCGCGAACCGCGTCGGCTGGCGATCGCAGGCGGCGCTCTGGCGGCTCTGGTCTTTGTTGTCTTGTTGCTGATCCTCCTTTCGGGCGGCGGCAGCTCTTCCTCGACGCAAACGGACTCTCCGACCAGCGCAACGCCGACCCGTCCGACCGGATCGGACCCAGGTGGCCAAGCCGCGCGTCCTAGCACGGACAAAGCCGAGGAGCCGAGCGCCGCGACTCCGCCGTCGACGCCAAGCAAGGCTCCCGATGTTGCAGGCAGCGACAACCCCACGGGCGAAACCGATCCCAGTGGTACCGCAACGGCCAAGAGCAACGACCCAAAGAAGACCAAGCCGTCGACGCCCACCCCCGTGAAGAAGCCACCAACGGCGGTAGGGGTCGTGCCCAAGAAGAAGCCCAAAGTGTTCTAACGCCCCACGCGGACGATCAGCGACTGCCGCGCGAGCGCTGCTCAGCCCGCGAGTCAACACGCGTGAGAGCAGCATGAACGATCCATCGGCCGCGAGCTCGAAGACTGGTCTTGGCCCCATGCTGCCGGCGTGGCTGGTCGAGCGCTTTGAGTGGGTCGAGACGCTGCACACAAGCGGCGCTTCGATCATCGAGCGGGTTTTTGATCGTCGCGACCAGACGCAGGCGGTGCTCAAGCGTCCTGGTCTGCAGCATGCCGTCGGTGAACAGCGCTTGCGGCACGAGCACGACATCCTCGTGCAGCTCAAGCTGGCTGCTCCGACAGTGGTTGCGGCAGGGGCCCTGCCGTGCCTGCTGGACTTCATCGAATTCGGCGGCAGTGCGGTGGAGCCTTTAGGCTGCGCCTTGGTTCTTTCTGACTTTGGCGGAGAGTCTCTGAGCCAGTTCCTGCAGCGCGGCACACCCCCTTTGGCACAGGCCCTTTCGATCGGGGCTCGTATCGCCGAGATCCTGCACCACGTTCATCTGTGCGATGTCATCCACAAGGATCTGAACCCGAACAACATCCTGGTGCGGCGAGCGGCTGAGGACATGCCGCTCCATGTCGCCGTGCAGATCATCGACTTCAACCTCGCGACGCGCATGCCCCGCGAGCTAGAGCCAGCCATCAGCCCTGACAGCGCGGCAGCAACTGCTGGCAACTCTGGCAGCGCCACCACGGGCGAGCTTGCCGACGGCCGCCTGGAAGGAACCCTAGCGTACTTGTCGCCCGAGCAGTCCGGGCGCATGAATCGTTCCGTCGACTACCGCACCGATCTGTATGCGCTGGGGATTACGCTGTATCGCTTGCTTGCCGGGCGACTGCCCTTTCCCTCGCGCGATCCGCTGGAGCTTCTGCACTGCCATATCGCTCGCCAGCCACCGCCACTTTCGCAAGTCGCTCCGCATGTGCCGGTCGTCGTCGAGCGCATCGTCGAAAAGCTTCTCGCCAAAGCGCCTGAAGAGCGATATCAAAGCAGCCTTGGGGTTCAGCGCGATCTGTCCGAGTGTCTGGTTCTGCTGGAGCAGAGTCGTGACCACGCGACGATCCCTGACTTTGCGATCGGCACGCGCGACATCCGCGAGCGCTTTCAGCTCACGCAGCGCTTGCACGGTCGCGAGCGCGAGATCGCGATTCTTTCCGCCTGCGTACAGCGCGTCGCCGATTCCGCCAGTCCTGAGCTTGTCCTTGTAAGTGGAGCGGCTGGGATCGGCAAGAGTGCCGTCATCTCAGAGCTGCAGCGCATCCTCGTCGAACAGCATGCTCGCAGCACGCGGCCGCTTGCTTCTGCATCAAACGACAGTAGACACGTGGATCGAGCAGCGCCGCTTCCTGCTCCGCGCAGCCTGGGATTCTTTGCGCGCGGCAAGTTCGATCAGCTAGCCCGCGACCGTCCGTACAGCGCGCTCTTGGCTGCGCTGTCCCATGCGTTGCATCAGATTGCGAGCAGCAGCGAGAACGTGCTGCAGCGCTGGCGGCTGCGTTTGCTGCAGGTCTTGGCAAGCGCGCCGGCAGAGAGCCACGCGGCGCTCGATAGTGCCGCTCTGGCCTCGGTTTTGTGTCCACTGCTGCCTGAGCTTGAGATCATTTTGGGCAAGCAGTCGCCCCCGCCAGAGCTTCCGGCTGCCGAGCTACGCAACCGATTTCGTGCCGCATTTCAGCGCCTGCTGAGGGCCCTATCCAGACAGGGCATCCCGCTGATTCTGTTTCTTGATGATGTGCAGTGGGCGGACGCTGCAACGCTTGAGCTTCTGCCCTTGGTCTTGGCCGATCGGCGAGGTGGCAGCTTGATCGTCATCGCGGCCTATCGCGACAGTGAAGTCGGGCCGGCGCATCCTCTGCATGCCTTGCTTGCCGAGATAACTCGCATCGCGTGCCCCGTGAATCGCATCTCGTTGGGCCCGCTTTCGGAAGGCAGCTTGAACGACTTCGTCGCAGACACGCTGCACTTGCCTGCGGATGAGACGCGCGAGCTATCAGAACGCCTGTGGCAGAAGACGCACGGCAACGCCCTGTTCGCTGGAGCCTATCTCAGCAAGCTGTATCGCGATGGCTTGTTGCGATTCGATCGCTCCGCGCAGCGCTGGACGTGGCAGATGGCGGAAATCGGGATCGCTCCGATTGCCGACAATGTCGTCGAGGTCTTGGTGCAGCGCCTGAGCCAGCTTCCGGTTGCCACGCGTGCCTTGCTGCAGCGCGCAGCGGTACATGGTCACGACATTCGGCCCAAGGACCTGCAAGCAGCCCAGGCAGAAGCTCTTGGCGATGCGCCGATCGCGGCGTTGCCGACGGGAGAACGGCTTGAACAAGCGCTGCGCGAAGCGGTCTCCGAAGGCTTCTTGTTGCCGCGTGCCGGTGCTTATCGCTTTGCCCATGATCGGATTCAGCAAGCGGCGTATTCGACCCTCAACGATCAAGAACGGCGCCTGCTGCACGCACAGATTGGACGCGCGCTCTTGGCGCGCAGTCTGCCCAGCGCAGCGCAAGGCGCTCGCAGCGAAGAGACGCGTGCGCTGGGTTGTAGCGACACCGTGGCACAGGCTCCAAGCAGCCTCGACGATCGCACCCTGTTTGCGCTCAGCAGCCACCTCAACGAAGCGCATGCGCTCTTGGACGATCGCGAAAAAATGATCCTGTGCCAGCTCAACCTGCGCACGGCCCAACGAGCCCGAGCGGCGGCGGCGTTTGTGACGGCACACGAGAACTTTCGTCTGGGTGTCGAGCGGCTGCCGGTCGACGCGTGGAACCGCCACCCTGCGCTCGCCATGGAGCTCTTCATCGGGCAAGCCGAGTGTGCCTATCTCAGCGGACACTTCGAGGAAGCGAAGCAGCTCTTGGCGCTGCTGGTTGAGAAGGCACCAACCCGATCCGAAAAGGCACGCGTTTACTATGTCGCGGGCCTTTTCCATCGTCACGTCGGCGATACCACGCTGTCCAGCTATGCCCTCCTCGATGGGCTCAGCGAGCTGGGGATTGCGCTGCCGCGCTCGCCGAGTGCGGTCACTGTCTTGTTTGAAATCGTGCGCACTCGTCGGGCGATGCGCCGGGCCGCCCGTCTCGCTGCGGCCCACAAGCGAGAGAACGGCTTGGCTCAGGCCGACAGCTTGCTTGGCTTGCTGGAACTGCCGGCGCTGATCGATCCAGACGCCATCGGTATTCTGCGCATGCTGAGCGATGCCACAGCATCCGCATACTTCGTCAGCCCCAACCTGCTTGCGGTGCTGCTGTGCCGCATGATCCAGCTCTCGCTGCGCCGCGGACATCATGCGCTGTCAGCGGTGGCGTATGTCTTTCTGGCGGCCATCGTCGGATCCGGGCTGGGCAATTTCGCGGAGGGAGAAGAGCTAGGCCAGCTCGCACTGCGTTTGGTCGAGCGCTATCCCGACGCGTTTACCGAGTCCCAGGTCAAGTGCGTCTATGTCGCGATCGCCAACCACTTCGCGCATCCGCTGCGCTCGGGCGAGCCGCTCCTGCATGCGGCGTGGCGGCGCGGCGAGGAGTCAGGAAATCTGACCTACTCCGTGTATGCGGTAAACACGCTGGCGCGCTGGCATCTGCTGTCGGGCGGTCCACTTGGTGAGCTGATTGCCGACTGCGAACGTTACCTGGCAGCGGCAGCGCTTATGAACCACGCCGCGGGCTTTGAGGCCCTGCGCCTGATCCGTCAAGTGGCCCGTGCGCTGCGCGGCGAGACCTTGGGCCCGCTGCAGCTTAGCTCTGCGGACTTCGATCAAGACAAGTGCCTGCGCACGCTGACCGAGATGCAGATGCGCGTGCAGGTGTATTTCCACCACAACTACCGCGCGCTGCTGTGCCTGATCTTTTCCGAGCCGATGCTGGGGCTGCAGCACTGCGATGCCAATCGTCCCGATGCCGATGCCGTGCTCTTGGGTCTTCTGGATGTGGTCGAGTTCTATCACCTGGAAGCACTGCTGATCGCCCAAGCTCTGCCGCAGTTGACGGGTCTGCGTCGGCTGCGTTTGCACCGACGGCTGCAGCACAATGCCAAGGCGCTGGCGCGCTGGGCGCAGCATGCACCCCCGAACTTTCGCCATCGCTTCCTGATGGTGCGGGCCGAACAGGCCTGGCTGGCGGGACGCAGCGATGATTCGCTGCGCGATCTTTCGCAGGCTGTGCAGGCGGCTCGGCATGGAAGTTACCTGCGCGATGAAGCCATCGCGCTCGAACGAATGGCCACGCTGTTGCGTCTGCGGCAACTCGATGACGCGGCCGACCTGTACCTTGTGCAGGCGCGTCGCGCGTATGAGCGATATGGCGCTCTTGCCAAGGTGGCGGCCATCGATCGTGCGCATCCTGATCTGGTGCGCAGCGAAGCCAGCACAGCGACGTGGTCCGGGATCTCGGTTGCCGTTCCCGAACGAATCGCAGCCGGCAGCGGATCCGGCTCGCCCATCGATGTGCAGCTCAGCGTCAGCACCACCAGCGCGCAGGCCGCGGCCGCGTTTGATGTGCCTACGCTACTGCGCGCAGTGCAGGCGCTATCCAGCGAGGTCACGATCGACAAGCTGCTGCTGCGCAGCATGAACCTGATCGCAGAAAACGCCGGAGCGGAAAACGCGGCGCTGATCCTGGACGTATCTTCGCGTGATGCAACCGCACCGGATGGCCGGGGCGGCGCTGGGCAAAGCGCCCCTCTTCCATCTTCGGAAGATACGCTGCGCACCTTTGCCTTGCTGGATGCCCAAGCTGGGCTGCGCATGCTTGATCCGCAGCTCGCGATCGACGCCACACCACGCCTTGTGCCCAGCATCGTCCACTACGTCCGCCGTACCCAGCAGCGCGTGCTCTTGCCGGATGCCACGCTGGGTGGGGAAGGCGGCAGTGACTTCAGTCAAGATCCGGTCGTCGTGCGGCGGCGTCCGCGTTCGGTCTTGTGCTTGCCGCTTCTGCACCAGGGCGCGCTGATGGGCGTGCTGTACTTGGAAAACACGCTGGTGGCTGGTGCATTTACGGCAGCGCGAGCCGAGCTTCTAACGGCGCTCTGCGCACAGGTGGCGATCTCGATCGACAATGCGCTTTTGTATTCCCAGCTTGAGCGGCGCGTTGCCGAGCGCACCCGTGCGCTGCACGAAGCGCAGGCTCGCCTGCTTCGCTTGGAGCGACAGTCCACCGAGGCACAGATGGCAGGTGGTTTTGCGCACGAGGTCCGCAACGCCATGACTGGCGCTCGCATGCTGCTATCACGCGTGGTCGCGATCGAAGGGCAGAAGCATGGGGCCACAAGCGCCGTATCGGCTGCGGGCGATGAAGAAACCTGGAGCCTGTGCATCGACAACAGTCGCGCCTTGAAAGAGCTATTTCTGGCCGTGCGCGACACGCTTTCCGCCGAACAACGAGCGCGCGTCGTCGAAAGCATACGGACACTGAATCAGAACGAGCAGCAGCTCCACCAGACGCTATTGCACATCGATCAGGCGCTGGGTCGAACGCTGGGTCTTACGCGCTTGCTTTTGGAGTATGCGCAGCTCGGCAAGCAGTCGGCCAAGCTGGTTCCTGGTCAGGGGGTCGCGTTGCGCCAGGTGCTGCAGGCCATCGCCGTCGAGCTACGCAACCTATTGGCAACCGAGTCGATCGCGCTGGAATGGGAATCGATCCCTGCCACCTGTCAGATTGCGTGCCTGCCCGAGCACGTTGATTCCATTGTTCGCAACTTGATCTTGAACGCGGTCGATGCGTTGCGAGAGCGTCGACAGCGAGACCCAGAGCGAGCCTGCGTGATTCGCTGCGTGGCGCAGATGCTGACGCAGCCCGATGGACGCTTGTTTTGGCAGATCGCGATCACGGACAGCGGTGCAGGAATTCCGCAGGCGATACAGCCGCGAATCTTTGAGCCATTCTTTTCCACCAAGCCAAGCAGTGGCACGGGGCTCGGTCTGAACACCGTTCGCAAGATCACTTGGCTGTACGGCGGTGACATCCGCTTCGAAAGTGAGTCCGGTCGCAGCACGACCTTCTTCTTTCATCTGCCGGCGAGCGTGGGCGGCAGCGATGCCCTGCCGTCGTCCGAGCGCCCGGATGCGCAGGATGGTTGACGCGACCAGCCTTGCCCATACACGATTCGCGGCATGACTGCGCAGCGTTCCTTCGATCCCGCGCCCACGTCCGCGTTAGAGACGCCAGCGGATCGCGCGATCCATGTGTTGGTGAACGGCCAGCCGCACGCCATCCAGCGTGGTGGCAGTGTCCACGATCTGCTGCTTGTGCTGGGTCTGGATCCGGCGCAGGTGGCTGTCGAACGAAACGGCGAGATCGTCCCGCGTCGTACGCGCCCCGAGGTCACGCTGGCTGAAAATGATCGCATTGAGCTGGTCACCTTTGTTGGAGGAGGCTGATCCATGTCCATCCCGCCCGCAGCATCTAGCCCAGCGCCGGCTGCGCCGACTTCATCGGCGCTTCCCTCGGATTCCCAGGCGGCGGAACACCCGGATGACTTCCTGCATAGGTACCTGCCAGCCGTTCGCAAGCGCGCGTTTCGCCTGGGCTTGGCCGCAAACTATGGCATCGACGATGCGGGCGTACGCCATGCGTTCGAGCGCGGAGTCAACTATGTGTTCTGGCCGATCCGCGAGCGCTCGATGATCCCAGCTCTGCGCGATGCGCTACGTCGTGATCGCGAGAAGATGATCATTGCCGCCATACCCAGCACGGGCTTTCTGGGCTTCACGTTGCGTCGTGCTGCAGAAAAGGCCCTGCGCGAGCTGCAGACCGACTATCTCGATATTTTTCAGATGGGCTGGCTGGGTCGCGCGTCGGCGTGGACCGACGGAACCGTTGGCGAGCTGGTCCGCCTGCGCGAGGAAGGCAAGGTGCGCGCGATCGGTGTGTCGATCCACGATCGGCCGCGCGCTGGGAAGCTTGCTGCGGACTCTCCTTTGGACATGCTGATGATTCGTTACAACGCCGCCCACCCCGGTGCCGAGCGCGACATCTTCCCGCATCTGGGCGAGCGGAAACCGGGGAATGGCAGGCATCCCGCGGCAATCATCGCGTATACCGCGACATCGTGGGGCGGACTGCTCAAGCGTCCGTCTGGATACGAAGGCCGCGTTCCGACGGCCGGCGACTGCTATCGCTTCTGCCTATCGAGTCCACATGTCGATGTGGTGCTAACGGGGCCGAGCAGTCAGCAGCAGCTCGATGAGAACCTGGCCGCGGTGGCTCAGGGCGCGCTTTCTGCGGACGACATGCAGTGGATTCGCGAGTTTGGGCGCGTGGTTCATAGCAAAAACGTGATGCCGTTCAGCCCGCGCTAGCGTCGTTCCCTTGGAGTTCTCGCTTGGCGCGTGGATTCCACGCTCCGCGATATTTCCACGCCGCCGCTCGCGATCGTCGAGCAAGTTGCTGGCGTGCGCGTGATATCCTCGCCTCGATGGAAAAGGGGCTGCGATCGCTGGCTGCGCTTACGGTGTACCCGGTGATCTTGAGCGGTGCTTGCGTGCTGTGGTGGGCGCTGTGCGCGAGCGGCCAAGATGTCAATACGGCCGCTGTGGTCACGCAGCTTGCGGTGTTTCTATGCGTGTGGATGCTCGAACAGGCGCTGCCTTACTGCCACCGCTGGCAGCAACCTCAGGGCGACCGCGCAACGGATTCGCTGCACTTGTTGGTGTCGCTTTCGATCTCGGTTCTGGGGCTGCGTGCGCTGCGCTTTGTTGCGGCACCACTGGGTGCTGCGCAGCTGACGCAGGCTTTGCCGCAGGGATCGCTTTTTGGCGCGCTTGGCTCGCTGCTTGGCGCGCAGAACCTGGGATCGCCATGGCCGCATCACTGGCCACTCGCGGCACAGCTAGCGCTGGCGTTGGTGCTGGCTGAGCTGGGCGGCTACGCCAGCCATCGTGCGCTGCACACGTGGGCCTGTCTGTGGCCGATCCACGCCGTCCATCACAGCGCGCTGCGTCTGTATTTCTTGAACGCCAGCCGCAACCATCCCATCGATATGCTGATCAGCGTTGTGGCGACGTTTTTTCCCCTGGTGCTCCTCGGTATGAACGAGGCGGCCTTTGCGTTGTTTGGCGTGTTTACCAGCACGCACCTCTTACTTCAGCACAGCAACATCGAGCAGCGGACGGGGCCGCTCAGCTGGATCTTCTCGACGGCTCATGCGCACCGCTGGCATCACTCACGCAGGCGAGAAGAAGCCGATGCCAACTATGGCCAGGTGTTGTTGATCTGGGATGTGTTGTTTGGCACCCGTCGCGTGTCGCAGATCCTCCCGCCGCCTGTCGCCGTCGGATTTGAAGGCGATGCCGATTATCCGCGGGACTATCTGGGACAACTCGTGGCCCCGTTTCGGCATCCGAAAGACACGCTGCTGCACTGACGTGTTCGTGGTACCGACGGGCCAGCGCAGTCCGTGCGGACGCGATGGATGGCAGGAAGAGGAGAACCGATTGTGAACGCGCAGCTCATCGCCGCCTATCGGCAAGCCTTCTTGGAACCGCAGCGCGGCTTGCAGCGCCTGTACGAAATGGCCAAGCGCGACCAGTGGAATGTCGATAGCCAGCCTTGGGCTGCGCTGGATCTGCGGCGCTTGCCTTTGTCGCTGCGCGAGGCGCTATCGGGCTTGTGCTGTCAGCTGCACTACGGCGAGGTCGCATCGATGCTGGCCGCTGCACGCTGTGTCGAACAGGCATCGGATAGCGCGGTGCGTATGTTCGCCGCGACCCAGGTGATCGATGAAGCACGGCACGTTGAGTGGTTCACGCGACTGATCCAACTGCTCGATGCCGGGCCTCCTTCCGGGATTCATGACAGCGTGGCCAACCTCATCGACTCGATCTATGGCAGCGCCACGCTGGATGAGCTGTGCCTGGGCATGCAGCTTATGGTTGAAGGCTTGGCGCAGACGGTCTTTCAAGAGGCCGCGCACGTGCTGCGTACGCTGTCACCGCGCGGTGGTTCGGACTTCGCGGATCCCGTCGGTGGTCCGCTGTTGCTCGCTGACTGGCTGCAGAACGGCATCGCCCGTGATGAGTCGCGGCATATCGCGTTTGGCGTTTTGCATCTGGGCCAGCGCATGCGACAGCTGTCGCGGGTGCAGATCGATGCGCTGCAGCGCAAGGTCGAATACTGGGGGCAGCTGCTGCTGGCGATTCCGCAGGCCGATGAGCCGCACTTTGCGACGCTGGGCCTGGACTCGCAGATCTTGGCGGCGCGCTGCGTGAGCGATCTCAACCTGCATCTGCGGCAAGCGGGCTTGGATGTGCAGATCGCAGCTGCGCCCCTTTCCCAGACGTAAAGCCGGGTCGCGGACATGGCAGGACGCGCCGACTTGGTTTCACTGCATGGCGAGGATCCCATCGCCTTTTCGACGCTGCAGAGCGGACTTCTGTACTGCGAGACCTCGTATGGCTACATCGCGTACCAGCGCGCGTGGGGCATCGACATCACGCTGGGGCCTCCGGTTGCGGCGGCTTGCGATCACGCAGCGCTCTATGAGCGCTTCTTGCGGCTGCATCGTCGCCCGGTCTTCTGCTATCTGCGTGCCCAGTCGGCACAGCAGGTGATGTTGGCAGGAACAGGCCCGGCCGAGCGTCGCTTGCATGTCGCTGGCATGGGTGTGGATCGGCTGCTGAAGACACGCTCGTTGGTGTCGTCGGATGCGTCGTTGCCGAAGCCGCTTTTGGGCGCTCGCAAGCACGCACGCCGCGCGGGGTTTTTTGTGCAAGCGGTGGACGCCGAACAGCTCTCGTCCTCGCTTGTGCTGCGCCTATCGCAGATCACGCATGCGTATCTGCAAAAGAGCCAGCTTCCGTACGAGATGCGCTTTCTCAACCGCCCCTTCGCACCACAAGACGCGCAGCCGCGGGTGGCGCGCTCGCGCTTGTACTTGCTGTGGCAGACGTGGCGCCGCGACGAAGCGCCGCAGCTACTTGGCTATGTTGTGCTCAATCCCTGGTTTCGCGAGGGGGTCGTGGCCGGCTATCTGTTGGACATCCTGCGCTGTGAGCCGACTCGTCAGTGGGGCGTGTTCTACGCGGTGGTCGATGCACTGTGTCGCGAGCTACAGCAGCAAGGCATCGACGAGCTTTCGCTGGGCTTTTGTCCGCTGCATCAGACCCAGCGACGTGCAGCAGGAGGCTCGGAAGAGCCTTCGCTCAGCGGTTCATCGCTGCTTGCTGCGCAGCTAAAGTGGCTGGAAATGCACCTGTCCGCAGTTCCCTATGTGCAGCGCCTGCGCGAGCTCAAGACGTCGCTGCCGGGGGTCAGTTGCCCACGGTACTTTGTGAGCTATTCCGCGCTGGCACTGCCAGCCTTTGTCGCTTTGATGGGCGCTTGTGGTGTCCGCTTGAGATCGCTTCTGGGCGCCTCGCTGTGGCAGTCGATCCGCGCAGCCCATCCTGCCTAGGGCGCTCGGCTTGCGGCGCGAGTAGCTCAGTATCCTTTGTATGTGCGGCCGGCTTCCCGTCGGCGGATCATCACTAGATCAAAGTCGTGGCGATCTTCCGGCAGATAAAGCTGTGGGATCATCTGTTGGTGCAACAGCTTGCCCAGGCGATTCAGCGTGAACAGCTGCCACTCGTCATCGAAGGTCCCAAGGCCAAGCTGGGCCCAGCGGCGCAGCTGCGGCACGTGGCGCGCCACGGTCTCGGCGCCGTACTTCTGCGCGACTCGCCCGGCTGCGATCCATGGCGCGTAAAGCAGCGCAAACGTCAGATCGCGCGCTGCTTGTTGCGTGCGATTCAGTGTGCGGAAGTGTTCGATCGCGAACTCTCCAGCTTCGACTTTTTCGCAATACCGCTCGGCATCGCGGATGTTCAGATACGTCGACTCGTCCGCGACTGAGTAGGCCGAGTTGCCAAAGCCCAGCCACAGCGTGTCGCCATAGCCCGGAACGACTTTCAGTCGCATCACTTCATTGAACTCACAGGCGGCGTGCGCGGGCGATCGAAAGAAGCGCGGCCCAAGCTCTAGCCAGCCGAGTGCTTCAAAGTGGGATCGTGCCTGCGCATCGGCCCAAAAGACCTGCTGCGCAGCCGGGCACAGCCCTTCGTGCTGATAGGTTCGCGAGCGCGGATCGTCGTGGAACGGATAGACAAAGACGCTGTCGAGCAAGCCCTGCCGAATCAGCTCGGAACAGCGCTCTAGCGTCCGCGTCCAGGACTCGGCTGTCTCGCGCTCAAGGCCGATCATCAGGTCGATGTTGATCCATGTGTATCCGACTTCGCGTGCTCGCCGCAGCGCGGCCACGGCGACTTCGACGTCTTCGCCGTGATGGTGAAAGGCGTACAGCGCAGGATCCAAGGTCTGCACGCCGAAGTTCACGCGCGCAAAGCCGGCCTCGAAAAAGATGCGCAACTTTTCTTGCGTGGCGGTGATCGGCTTGGCTTCGACGGTGCTCATCTTGCTCGCGGGGCGGCCGAAGATCTCGCCGTAGCCTTCTGTGAAGCGGCGCAGCAGAGGCTCGGGCAGTGCCGTCGGTGTCCCGCCCCCAAGAAATGTCAGGACCTGCCGCAGGTGGGGCGTGAGCGCTCGCATTCTTCGCGCTTCACAGAGCAGCGCATCGACATAGCGCGCCATGCGCTCCTCTTGCTCGCGAATGCGGATCTCATAGTGGAAGCAATAGCGGCAGCGATACTGGCAGTAACCAAAGTGAAAGTAGTACCCGGCGGTGTTGATCGGTCCGCTCAGCGTGGCCAGATACTCGGCGCCGCTTGGCGTCTTGTGATACGCGGGCTGCTCGATCTGCACAGCCGGTGGATAGGTCAGCTGATAGTCGCGCATGCGCGGGTCTGGGCGCAGCGTGGGCTCCTCGGAAAAGATCGCCTCCAGCCACTCTGCAAGCGCGTCCGGCGATGCGGTGACACGCTCTTCGTGGCTGGAACGCTTGGCGCTCTTTTCGGCTTCGCGCGCTGCGTTTTCAACCGGCGAAGGGGACGCATCGCCGCGGTCTGTGGGTGTCGAGTCAACGGACTTCATAAACGGTCCTGCCTTGTCTGCGATGTCGCGCGCTCGCTGCATCACGGGCGGGCTTCATCGCGCAATGGGTCGCAGAAAAAATCACAGCTCGTTGGAACGATGTCGCGCATCGTGTCGACGCTGGCCCCAAAACAAGACGCGCTGCGTGGCCAGATCGTCGAGAGCGGTCTGCATGACGTGGCGCACGCTGGCATCGATGCGAGCGACCACTTGTGGATCGGCGGCTTGCTGGGGCGAAATGCCAGAGAGCGGAATCGGCGGCAGCACGCGGATCGTGATCTGGGCAGGCACCGGCAGATAACCCGGCGGCGTTCCCAGCACCAGTCCCCAGGGCAAGCAGAGCTGCAGCGGCAGGGCTGCAAGGCGCAGGCGTTGACGCAGCCCCAGAACCTCTGCGATGCGGCGACCGTCCGAGAGCATGAGCAGCGTCTCGTGCGCGCCGATGCTGACCACGGGCACGATCGGCACCTGCGCCGCCAAGGCCAGGCGCACATAGCCCATGCGACCCGCGAAGCAGACCTGGTGTCTGCGCCAGAACGGCTTGCTGCTGTCGTAATCGCCGCCGGGGTAGACCTGCACCGCGTAACCGCTACGCAGCGCCCGCAGCGCTTGTTCTGGATCGGCGCGCAGGCCGCCCAGCTTGGCCAAGGCGCGCGACAGGCCGTGCTCGCGCGTAAACAACAGATCGTGGGCCAAGGTCAGAAGCGGCGTCTTGCGCCCCGCCGTGTGATAGGCGCTGACCCAGACCAGCATGTCCGGCATCAGGATGCCGCCGTTGTGCGTTCCGACGCCCAAAAAGGGCTGATCGGGTACGTGCTCAAGCCCTTCGATCTGCGCGCGAAAATAGCCGTGAATCAAGCGTCGCAGCCACGGGGTGTGGCGTTGCACGTACGCGTCGTCGTAGGCGCCCAGATCGCCCGGTCGTATGGCGCAGCCCCCCATGGCGCGCCTACTGCGGCAGGTGGCGGTTCTGCACGATGTCGACCAAGCGAACGGCTCCGCGCATTGGATCCGCGAGGAACGCGCCCAGGCCCTGCGTGATGCTGGCCATGTCGGCTTCGCCAAGCTCGCTGCCGTACACCGCGGATTCACCCGCGCGAGCGCGATGGATTTCGCTGAGCACATCGCCCAGGCGATACGCTGGATAAAGTCCCGTCAGATCGGCTTTGAGCAGGTTGCGGGCAAGCTGCAGCATCACTTGATCGGGATCGGCGGGCAGGCTGCGCAGCGCCACCCAGCCCACACCATCGATAGCACCGTGCTGCGGATCGAAAAAGGGGGCCAGCTTGCGGAGGATCGGCACTAGATCGCCATCATCCAGGAGAAGCTGCAGCAGGTCCGCAGACAGCGTCAACAGCGCGCGAAAGCGAGGCGCATCCGGCGCACTTGGACCGGGATCCGTTGTGTACGCCGCGAGGATCTTCAGCAGTGCCTGGCGCGCATCCGGGGAACCTTGGTTGAAGTCGGAAAGAACATCCAGCGCCGCGGCACCCAGCGGACCCGTCAGAGCATCGCGAAGGTCGCTGTGAAGATCGTTCTGCACCCACTTCTGCAGATCGGCTTTTTGAGCATGTGCCTGCACGCGCTGCCGCAGAAGATCCACGGCAGCTAGCTGGATCGATCGGAAGCGCGGATTCTGGAACTTGTACTGCCCAACCCCGACGCTGCGCGACAGCAGATACAGATCGCCGAGCTGGCTCATCGCCGCTTTCCAGCCCGCTTCGATGGTTGGCTGAGCACGCAGGCGCGCTCGCTTGTTGCGGAAGGCTTCGGCCAAAAGATCGTATGGCGTCACCTTGCCTTGGCCCGCTGGCGACAGCACGTCTTTGATCACGGCATCAGCGGTCGGCTGAAACGTCGGCTGCATATCGTTGCGCACGGCATTCATGCGCCCATCGCGATAGCTGAGCGAGCCGCCCAGTCGCGCAGCTTCTGGATCAAGCAGCCACTGGCCTAGCTTGGTCAGCACCGTGATGGCCTGCAGGTTGCTGCCATCATCGAGCCGCGTGTTTATTAGGGCCGGTGACAGTGCCAGCGAAGAGGGCAGCAGATCGCCTTGTCCAAGCAGCGCGGCAATCAGCGGTTCATAGCGCACGACGGCGTCTTTCTTGGACTTGGCTTCATAGTCAAAGCCAAAGAAGCGCGACTGCGGCGAGGGCCAGTGGCGATGCAGCACCGACAGCAGATCGACGAGGATCTTGGCTGCATTTTGGGTCTTGGTGCAGGCGCCATTGCTGGCACGAGCCACACACTCGGTGTAGCGACCGAAGACGTTCACCAGCGGCCGCAGCGCGTCATAGAACGTGCGACCGCTGGGCGAGCGCACGGATTCCAGCGCAAACAGCGTGCCGTTGTGATGCTGCTGCCATGAGTGGTTCTGGTTGCAGCACAGCGTCCCAGGGCGCTTGGGATCGCAGGCGCCAAAGTCCATGGCGTCTTTTTGAAAATCGCTGCGGTTGTTGTTGTCTTGAAACAGCAGACGCGCCGCGGCTTCCGGCTTGGGGTACACGACCAGCTTGAAGAATGGGAAGCTGCTCGTCGGTCGCGTCGTGCAGTCAAAGCCAGGCAGGCCGATCATCGTGCCGAACAAAAGGCACGAGAGCCCGTTGCGCAGCGCATCGCTCTTGATCGCGTTCATGAAGTCGGCTTCCGGGATGTTGTCCTTGACCGACGAGTCCGCGACCGAGATCAGATAGAAAAAAGCCAGATCATCGATTTGCATCAGATCGCAGGGGGCATAGGTGCCGGGCAGAGGAATCGGCGACGTGATGCGGGCGCCGTTCTTGTTGCAGAACTGCGAGTTGTTGGCGTCGTGTACCAGGTGCAGCACGCGCTGCATGATCGAGCGATTGTTCTGCGGGTTGCCGTTGTTCTGATCGACATCGCTGTCGGGCAGGCTGCGATTGACCGCCTTGCCCAAGCTGCCGTTCACCGCGCCAGGTCGCGTTGAGTCAAGCTGCGTCTGACTCATATTGAAGTACCCGGCATCGTTCATCAGCGTCGCGGTCAGCGGCCCAATGTCCGCAACTGCGGGGTCGGCCATCGCTGCGACCAGATCCTGCATCAAAGCGGGCTGCCGCACGAGGCGCACCAAGATCGGCGCTAGATCGTCGTACAGCGTCGATTCCTCGGCAAGCTGCGCTGCGTCGTACGCGGGCTTCTTCGCTTCGTCGAAGGCCTTGGCTACGGCGTTTAGGTTGCGCGAAAGCGGCGATTCTTGATCGCGCAGCAGCAGATACACCGTGCGCAAGAGCCCCGAGGCATCGGTGCCGGTGTGCGAGAACCCCAAGAGCTGCACGAACGAATAGATGAGATCGTGAAGAGGTGCGCTCTGGCTGTTTTTACTGTCAAAGCCGGCATAGGTCAGGACGCCGCCCGCTGCCGCGCCATAGTCTTTCTGCACCGACACGCGATCGCCCAAAAGATGCCGAGCGCCGGCCAAGAGGCGCAGCGGAATATCGCGACTGGGATCGAGCAGGGCAGGGGTCTCGCGCAGCAGCGCAGCCAGGATGGTGTCGTCGAGATTCTGGTAGCGATAAAGCGGCGTCATGCTGCTGAGCAGTGCGCGCCCGTCGCTGGCCCGTGCTGCCGCGTTATCGCGCTTGCTTTTGTCCAGCAGCGGAAACGGCGAGATATCGGGCAGGACACTGCCGCTTGTCGACACAAAGTGACCCGCCGCATCGACGTCGGCAAGGCCATCGCGATCGCTGTCGCGATACGGCGAAGGCAGCGTGCCACCTGGGCCACTTTTGTTGATATCGGGCAGGCCGCGGGCATCGCGCAGCACGCCATAGATATTTTGTCCGACCGGCAGCGTGCGCAGCTCGGCATACTGCGAAAAAAGCAGGTTCAGCCCGAGGCGCAGCGTGCGGTCTGCGGCGTGGACATCGGGCACCGCCGTGGTCGCGGCTAGCTCGCGAGTCAGCGCTGTGTACAGGCGCCTGCGCGGCCAGGTGTCTGGATCGACCGAAAGATCAGAATTCGCATCGGGATAAAGCAGGGGCAGCGTTTGCTTGAGGCTGCTGTGTAGATCCGGGATCTCAAGCAGCCCACGCGCGGCCGTTGCTTCCGTGCCGGGAGGACGGAAGCCAGAGCGCCACGTCAACCGCCCCAGCGCCGATACCGAAGGCCCATCGGCCGACAGACCCAGAAGCACGTTGCCAGCGCCTAGCGCAGCCTGCCGTGCAGCGGGGCCATCGAACGCTGGCAGCGAGGCGCGCAGCGTCGTGTTCAAGGGCTCTAGCAGCGCCTCTGGGGCCGTTGCGTTCACATCGTCGATGAGGGTCTTGCGAGCGCTCTGCACCGCGGACATCACAGCCGGCGCATCAGCGGGGGGCGGCTGTCCAAAACGACACATGCCGCGATAGGCCACGCCCGATGCATCAAGCGTCGCGCGCTTGCCGGCCTGGACCTCGGCTAGCTCGCCGCTATACGCCACGCGGTTGCAGGCTTCGGTATAGACAATCTCGCCGAAGCTGCGTGAAGCAGGCGCGCTGCGCTGTCCCAGATCGACATCGCAGCTTACGAGCGTGCCGCCGAGAATCAGCGCCGACGATACAAGAAGCCACGCCCCGGCTCGCCGCGTTGTCTGCCCCAGACTGATCCGACAATCGCCAACAGAACGAATGGCCTTCATCTTATTTTTGTATCGCGGTTCCTAGCTGTGTGTCACCCACCAGCCCAATCACCAGTCTGTTTGCAGTAGTATCGCGGCATGTCTACGTCCTCTTCTTCATCCGCGTCTGTCGTCGCTGCGTCGACTGGGTCCGTCGAAAAAGTCGTCATCATTGGCTCGGGGCCGGCGGGTCATACGGCGGCGATCTATGCCGCCCGTGCCAACCTATCGCCGCTGATGTTCGAAGGCTTCATGGCCGCAGGCGTTGCCGCAGGCGGGCAGCTCACCACCACGACCGAAGTCGAAAACTTCCCCGGCTTTCCCCAGGGCATCCCTGGCCCTGATCTGATGGACCGCATGCGCGCTCAGTCGGAACACCACGGCACGCGCATCCTGACCGAGACGGTCGAGCACATCGATCTGTCGAAGCGGCCCTTTCACATCAAAAGCGACAGCACCGAGGTGTTTGCCGAGACGGTGATCATCGCGACAGGAGCCACCGCCAAGCGCTTGGCGATTCCAGGGGAAGAGACGCTGTGGAATCACGGCATCAGCGCCTGCGCTGTCTGCGATGGCGCTCTGCCGGTGTTTCGCAATCAGGTGCTGATCGTCGTTGGCGGCGGGGACACGGCGGTCGAAGAAGCCACGCACCTGACGAAGTTCGGCAGCCAAGTCATCTTGGTGCATCGCCGCGGCGAGCTGCGCGCTTCGAAAGCGATGCAGAAGCGGCTGTTTGCCAACGACAAGGTCAAGCCGCTGTGGCATCACGAAGTCGTCGAGGCGCTGGGCGAGCGCTCGCTGGTGGGCGTGCGAGTTCGCGATGTGCAGAGCGGCGCAGCGCATGAGATCGCGTGCCGCGGCCTGTTCTATGCCATCGGCCACGTGCCGAATACCGCGTTTCTAAATGGCCAGCTTCCCGTCGACGAGACCGGTTATCTGATCACCAAACCGGGCACGACGCAGACTGCGGTGGCCGGCGTGTTTGCATGCGGGGATGTGCAAGACAAGCGCTGGCGACAGGCCATCACCGCAGCGGGCACCGGCTGCATGGCCGCGCTAGAAGCCGAGGCCTTCTTGGCGGGTCACTAACGCTCGGAAAAAGCGCCCATGCCCCGCACTCTGCATGGCTATCGTCGACGGGAAATGCTGGCCATTGTGTGCCTGGGGCTCACGGGCTTGCTGGTCGTGTCGGCCTATCTGCCGCCGGTTGTGTATTTGCTGTGGATGGTGCGCTTCTTTGCGCGCGAGCTGTCTTTGTTCGCGTGTCTGCTCTCGGCACTGGCGCTGGTTCTGCTGGCCAAGGCTCCGCCGAGCGGCTCGCTGGTCAAGCGTGGGCGCGTTCTAGCGGTCGCTACGCTGCTGTTGGTTTTGGGAGCACTACCGCTTGCGGCGACGCTGCCGCTTTTCAATCGACAGCGCAGCTGGTTTTCGATCGGGCAGTACGTCGGCTTTTCCGCGGGTCGCTCTGCTGCAGCGCGGATCGTGGAAGAGCATGACGTTGTGCTCGCGTCTGATCGGCCAGAGCTTCTTGTCGATGTCTATCGCCCGGCCGCGGCAAGCGACCGTCACGGTGCCGGCGCGGCTGTCGTCGTCATTCACGGCGGCAGCTTTCAGCGCGGCGATAAGGGTGACGTTCCTGAGGTCTCGCAGGCCCTCGCCGAGTCAGGCTATGCCGTCTTCGATCTGCGCTATCGCTTGGCGCCGCAGCACCCATTCCCAGCGGCGCTGCAAGACATCCTGTGCATCGTCGGTCGCTTGGCCGAGCCAAGCGCGCAGAAGCGCTATGGCGTGGACGCGCGACGCATCGCGCTGCTCGGTCGCTCGGCGGGGGGCACGCTGGCACTGAGCGCTGCCTATGCCGCAGCGGTGACGCAGCATCCGGCGAAGCCGGGCGCCTTGGCCCCCGCACTGCGCGCCGGTTGCGCTGTGGTCGATGTCGCGCCGGCCGCTGTGGTCGCAATCTATCCCTGGACCAACCTGAACGAGGCGTATGAGTCGCCACCGCGCCTCGATCCGCTGGATACTCCGCAGGTGATGCGAGCCTATCTGGGCGGTCCTGCCTCGCAGCTTGCAGGGCCTTATCGACACGCGAGCCCCGTGTCTTACGTGACGCTGGGAAGCCCGCTGCCGCCGACGCTCTTGATCCACGGGCGGGCTGATACGCTGGTGCCGCCGCAGCAGAGCACATCCCTGGAAAAGGCTCTGACGGATGCTGGGTACCCGGTTATGCACCTTGCCATTCCGTTTGCAGAGCACGGCTTTGACCATCGCGCAGGCGGGGTCGCGGAACAAATAACCCGCGCAACGATCCTGTCGTTTCTGGGGGATGCTCTGGTGGCTAAGTAGGCTGGCGCAAGAAGTTCAACGCGGCGATCTCGTCATCGATGACCAAGATTTCGCTCACTGGGATGACTCCAACCGCACTCGTCATTCGTCGCGCCTGCAGCTTGCCAATCGGGGTTTGGACCAGCAGTGCGCTCCGCCGCCAGCCCGTGCGGAAGCGTTTGACGTAGCGAAACTGCTCTGCTTCCCACTCGGGATTGTTCAAAAGCGGAGCCTCTCGCATGTCTTGTAGGAAGTTCCAGCGCGGTCGCTCGCTTGTCGGGACGATTCTCTCGATGGCGTCGAGCAGGTACGTCATGCCTGACGTCAGCTCTTCGGCCGACAGAACTTTCTTGTTGCTGCGACGCAGGCGCAAGATGCGATCGGTCTCATCCACGGCCAGTGTGAACCACTCGTGTTGGGTTCGAGTAACAAACATGACTTCCATTCATGGTACGCGATTGTCGGCGCAGTTGGATGCGGCGCAGCACAGCCCGTCTGCTGCTGCGCGCTGCGCGGTGCCCGATCTCACCGCGCAGGCTGCTTTTGCTCGCCTTGGGAAGCGAGGATCTCGACGGAGGCGGTGCCCCAAAACTGCATTTTCGGGGCTGATGACGCAGCCTTGACCTCAGACGGGACAGTCATCTAGACTCAGCAGCTTGAGAAGACCGTTGTCTCTCGCCCGGTTAGTGCTGCGTGTCACCGCCATCTAACAAAGACAAGTACATCGCCCAGGCGCAGAAGCTGGTTGAAAAGGGCCAGTTCGACAAGGCGATCCGGGAATACCTGAAGGCCGTCGCAGAAGACGATACAGACATCCGCATCTGGATTCGCATCGGGGATCTGTACGTAAAGCAGGGCCAGAAGCACGAGGCGACCGAGAACTACAAAAAGGTCGCGCAGCTTTATCAGCGGCAGGGTGAGACGGAAAAAGCCGCGGCCGTGTACCGACAGATCCAGGCGATTGCGCCGCAGCTTGCCGATTCCTACATCGCGCTCGGCCAGATTTTGCGCGAGCAGGGGCGGACGGCGCAGGCCATCCAGCAATACGAACAGGCCGCTGATCTGCTTGGGCGACAAGGCAAAGGCCGGGATGCACTGCTGGCAGAGCAGGCCATCGTGGACCTGTCCCCCGAGAGCGTGGCGCGCAGGATACGCGTGGCCGAGCTGTACTCGCGCCAGAACATGTACGCCGACGCGTCGCGAGAATTCGCTGCTGCGGCGATGCACCTGCGAAAAGCCGGGCGCAACGAGGAGTTTGTCAAGGTCGCCGAGCGGCTGCTGTTTCACGCGCCAGATACGCCCGAGATCATCAAAGAGCTCGCGCGCTGCCACTTGGAGCAGGGCGATGGGCTGCGGGCACTGACGCGCCTGCAAGCGGGGTTCAATCTCAACAGCCGCGATGCGGAAATCCTGGACTTGCTGGCGCAGGCCTTCGTCGTGTTGGGCAAGCCTGACAAGGCCATCTCGGTCCTCAAAGAGCTGGCGCATATCTATACGCAGCGCGGCGCGTCGACGTTTGCTGTGTACCAGCGCATCCTCCAGCTTGCCCCAGACGATGCTGAGGCGCGCGTGGGCCTTTCGCAGGCCGCGGGCCTTAAGCACACCGAATCGCAGACCGGCTCCCTGCGAGCCATGATTCTCAGCTCGCCGCCCCCCGGCGGGTTCTCTCCATCGGGTGGTACGCCGCTTTCGCCGTCGATGATGTCGAATCGGCTGGTGACCCCCGCCAGCGGAACGGCGGTCTCGGCTCAGTTCACACCCGCCGCAGGAACAGCGATGGCACATGTAGGTCAGGCGCCCAGCCAAGTGGAAGACGAGGCGGCGAACATCATCGCCGAGACAGAGTCTTTCTTGCGCTTCGGCCTGTCGAAGCGAGCCCTGGATCACCTGCAGAGCGCTCTGGGCCGCAAGCCCGAGCTGAAGCTCGTGCGCGAGCGCTTGGTGAAGCTGTATGAGTCGCAGCGCGAGTACAAGAGCGCGATTGCTGAGCTACGCGTCCTTTTGAGCCAGTGCAGCGATGTGCAGGAAGAAGTGCGCTATCTGCGTGAGATCCTGCGCCTGGATGATCGCGACCAAGCGGCGCAGCGACGGCTCACTGTAATTACCGGCACGCATCGCATCGATCTGTCGACGATTGACGAGCCCGACGAGCCCGAGATCTCGCTGGGCGATGAAGAAGACGCTGCGCGACGAGGCTGGACCGCGGCCGATCGCGATACTTCGGAAGTGCCACTGGCCGACTATCGCGAGATCGGTGAGAGCAAGCGCTCGCAGCCCGAGCGTGTCGAGGAGTGGGCCGCTAACGACGCTGCGTCGACCTCGGAAGTCCCGGTCGCTGAATTCAAGCAGTACGTCGACAAATCGAAGCCCGATGCCAGTCTGGATCCGTCCCGCAGCGGCGAGGTTCGCAAGGTCTCGCGCGGCAAGGCTGCGCCTTCGGTGCCTGACTCGGCAGTTCCTGTCGAGATGGGAGTGCAGCCAACCCGGCCGAACCCCGTCGAAGTTGAAGCGGTCGCCGAGCAGATGGCGTTGACCAGCGGCACGCTCAAAGAAGAGCTGGCCGAGGTCGACTTCTTTCTGCAGCAGCGCTCGTTCGACGATGCTCAGCGCCAGATCAACAAGCTGCTTTCCCGCTATCCGCACAGCAAGTCGGTGCAAGCTCGTCAGACCCGCTTACACGATCTGCAGTCGCAGGGCTCGATATCCGACGAAGTCGTCATCGATGTCGATATGGATGACGTGCGCGAAGAAGTCATCCTTTCCCCGTCTCAGCAGAGCTTGCCGCAAGAGTTTGCATCGAGTCTGTCCTCGGCCAGCTCACAGGCTTCGTCGCCGCCACCTAGCGCCGTGAGCGAAGTGCGTCGCACCATGCCACCGTCGGTTGGGGATGTGCGCCGAACGATGCCACCACCGACGAGCGAGCTGCGTCGAACGATGCCACCACCGACAGGCGAGCTGCGCCGAACGATTCCGCCGCCGACAGGCGAGCTGCGCCGAACGATTCCGCCGCCAACAGGCGAGCTGCGTCGGACGCTGCCGCCTGAATTTTCGTCACAGACCAGCCCTGCATCGACGGGAAGCATGCGCGCCTCGCAGCGCAGCTTGCCGCCGCCGCCGCCGCGTCCCAGCCGGATCATGAAGGCGATTCAGCTGCCTTCGCCGGACTTGCTCTCGGACGGTGTGCCCAAGACCGTTTCTGCGTCTGAGTCCTCGGGCGCGTTCCGCTTGGCGGTCTCGCTGCGCAACCGTGGTCAGTACGAGCAAGCCATCTCTGAGTTTGAGAAGTGCCTTGGCGACGAACGACGAGCCGCCCGCGCCACGCTCATGATCGGGCTGTGCCATCGCGATCAAAACCGCGTCCGCGATGCAGTCGAAGCGTTCAAGCTGGGCATTCACATGCCTGGCGTCGGCGATGGCGACTTGGCTGAGCTGAACTACCAGCTTGGCCGCTCGTTCGAGCTACTCAACGACGCCCGCGAAGCCATCCACTTCTATCAAGCAGCGATGAAGCGAGATGGGCGGTTCCGGGACGCTGCGGATCGCATCGCTGTTCTGCAGAAGAACCTGTCTGGCAAATAGCCGCAGTCCCCGCGGGGGAAACGGCACCGCTCCTCGGGAGCATTGCGGCTATACTGACAAGGATGGCTTCTGATGAGCGGGACAGCACGCCTCTGATCCGGCCGCCGCTTCGCTTGGTCACGTCTGTTTCAGATGGGACCGCCGAGCCATCCGCAGGACCAGACGCCGGAGATCGGGCTCAGCAGCAGGCTCTTTTGCGAGAACAGTATCTGTTCGGGGCGCGCCTGCTTTTGCACCAGCCGGCCGCCTGTCGCAACGGGTATCGCTTGTTCTGGGTGCGCGAGCGTGATCTGGGCTGGATCGATCTCGAAGCCTCGCCCGAAAACTACGCGGTCTTGGGCTATCACGAGCAGTGCGATCTGCAGCTTCCCAAGCGGCCGACGATCAGCAACCGACACGTCTTGGCGAGCTGCTTCCTCCTAGATGGAAGCGTCCCGGCGCTTCGACTCTTGGATCTGCACACGAGTCATCCGTTTAGCATCGATGGCCAGCCACGATCGTCGATCTGTGTTCTGGGGCCGCTCCTCATCGGGCTTGGTGACTGTGCCCTGGGTTGTGTCCCGCTGCCCGAGTTTCACCAGAAGGCGGGCATGCTCGGAGACGGGCAAGAGCTTCCGCCCTTGCACACCATCGAGGCGGATCTGCCGCCGGAAGAGCTAGAGGGTGTAGCCGCTTCCCGCGCTGCGCAGCGGATGACGCACGTGACGATCCTGCCGCGCTCGCGTCGCTTGGAAGATGCGGTGGCCGAGCCACGCAGCAGCGTCTCGCGCGTAAGCGGCCTCCCGGCCTCTCCCGGCTTTGCCCGCCTGACCCTGCAGCGCCAGCAGCGCGCCGTCTCGCTTGAGATCAGCGAGGCCGATCTGTACGCCGGGGTGATGATCGGCCGCTCGGAGTCCTGTCTGGATCGCGGCCTGCGCCAAGTCTTGTCGGGCCAAATCTCGCGTCTGCACTTGTTGCTGCTGGCGGAAAAACGTCGGGTCTATGCCATGGACCTGTGCTCAACCAATGGGACGTGGTACCGCGAGCGGCGAGCCCGGCGGGTCTTACTGTCCGACGAGGGAACTCGCCTCGTGCTGTCCGGCAACGATTCAAAAGTCGAGCTGACCTGGCATCCGCGCACGAAAACTAGTTGACATGGTTGCGCAGGTCGGATAGGTCTTTGGGGCCTCACTCGTCGGTGAGTGCGGGGCGTAGCGCAGCCTGGTAGCGCACCTGGTTCGGGACCAGGGAGTCGGAGGTTCAAATCCTCTCGCCCCGACAACAAAGCCCGCGGAGCCTAGCTCTGCGGGCTTTATTGTTTTCGTGCCAGCAAGCCGGCTTGCTGGGGGATGGACGGCGATGGCTGGGGGCTACCAGTCGCCGCACAAGAAGCGCAGAGCAGCGGGCAGGCGACGGGCCCAGGCGTCTTCGTTGTGTTGCCCTCCTGGCTCGGCGACGTACAGCAGATCCGCGCCATCGCGATAGCCAAGATCGCGGTATTTCTGCGCCAGCACCTTCGTATCGTCATAGCCATCGTCTGGCTGCCCGCTGTCCACATAGACCTTGTCCCAGCGCGGCATCATTCCGGCCGAGCCCGTCACAGCGGACACGATGAACAGCCCGTCCCACCACGTCGACGGCGAAAAGATCCCCAGCCGACCCCACGTGTCGCGTTGCTTGAGCCCGGCATACGCCGTGATCAGCCCTCCCAGCGACGAGCCAGCCAGAGCGCGGTGTGCGCGGTCGTTGAGCAGCCGGCCCCGCAGCAGCGGATCGCTTTCGATGGCTGGCTGCAGCTCTTCCGTCAGAAAGCGCAGGTATCGATCGCCCCCCCCACCCATGTAGCGCGGATCGTCGCCCACCGTCGGCGTGTATTCGTAGATGCGCGCCGATGTGTTCTCGGGGCCGACCACGACCAGCTCAGGCAGGTGCTGCGTTGGGTCGAGTGCATCGATCCCCGCGTCGAGTGCTTCGGCTACCCGCCACGTTCGCCCAAGGAATGCATAGCGAGGATCGAACAGGTTCTGCCCATCGTGCATGACCAGCACGGGATAGCGAGCCTGCGGGTTCTCGTCGAAGCTGGGGGGCAGGTACAGCCATACGCCGCGACGATTGCCCAAGATCTTGGACTCAAAGGCGCCGTAGTGCCGCAGATAGCGACCCGCGCCAGAAAAGAAGTGCGGATAGATGTCAACCGTCTGTCCAGGACGTACGCGATAGTTCTGTCCGCGCGACCAGGTTGCATCGTCGACAAGCGGCTTCCACTCCAGCTCGCGGGGCAGATCGCGAATGCGTAGCTCGAACAGATCGGGGGCGCTGCGCGTCATGCGCACGCCGGCACTCCAGGCGAAAGGCGAAAGCGAGCCGCGCACGCTGAGCTGCTTGTCGCTGGCCAGCGGATAGTGAACCCGCAGCGTCGTGATGCGCCCCAAGAGCATGTCGTCGCTCGGTCCCCCAGACCCTGGTGGATCGACCACGGTCGCGGGGCTCTCGGGGGGCGCAGGCGATACTCCATCGCTCGGACCCGCACAGCCCAGCCAGCAGCTCACCGCAAGCAGCCAGCCAAATCCGACGAAACCATGCATGCACGACAGGCGCAATGGCAGCATGCAGGCGGAGATACCGCAGCCCCGTGGCAACCACAAGCGGGGAAGCGGTTTCGGCCGCGCAACCGGCCGTGCATCGTGTCAGCACGCCCGCGCCTGGCTTGGCCCTACAGGCCTAGCTGCTTCAGAAACGACTCGTGGCCGCTTTGGTTTAGCTGCCAGTACGGCAAGCGCGTGCTGCCGCGTAACAGCGCCTCTTCGACGACCGTGCCATCCTGCACGCTGCGATAGCCGAGCAGGCGGTGCGGGGCCGCTTCCTCGAAGAAGTACGTCGTCTGCTCGCCTGACTTGCGCAGGACCCCATAGCTGAACGCGACCAGGCTGCCCGCTGGCGTGCTCAGCGTCGTGCGTTCTTTCCGGTGCTCGATTGTCGCTGCCTCGATGGAGACGGGCTGGTGCCCCAAGCGCACACGCAACAGGGAAGACAGCAGGGGGACGCTGCGCGACGAGCCCATCGGCAGGGCCTCAGCCCGACCGGCATAGCGACGCAGGCGCAGCGCCAGTTCATCTTCTGACAGCGCGTCGAGGGACCCGTCGAGCGTGCGCTGATCGTCGGCCTCGCCGTCGAAGTAGCTATGGCTCTGCGAGTGCAGACGCAGTCCACCTGCTTCGACGCGCGGCACGACCTGATGGAAGACGTGACCGCACCACTCTTGGCTTGAGAAGCTGACCTTGGCCAGCGCCGGCAGAGACCCCGCGACGCCCTGCGCAGTCGGCAGCGCACCCAGAGCATCGGCGCGTACAAACACTGATGTCATCGTGCTGTATTCGTAGATTCCCGTCTGAAAGCGACGCAGTGCGTTGAGCTTCAGAACCGGGAAGACATCCCTTGGCGGATGCTTGCCTGGGTCGGCTTTGACTCGGGCGCTTTGGCTAAAGTCCTCGGTCACGAAGATCAGCACCAGCGTCCCGGTTCGCGGCTGGCCATAGCGAGAGATGCGCAGCGTGTACCCTGCAAGCTCGGCCTTGCCATCGCCCCAGTGGGCCCAGAACGCATCGGCATGCGCCGCAGGCATCCGCAGGAGCGGCATCCAAGTCCACAGCAGGGTGGCTCCAAGCAGGCCCGCGCGCAGGGCTGGCGGGATTCGGCCTCGCCTAAACAGGTGCCGAAGCATCGACGCCGCCCACCCCCAAGTCCCTGAAGCCCACGCCGAGGCTTCCCTTTCCCTGTACCCACTGGATGATGTACGATGTCTGCGGAGTGCGTATGTATCTGCTTGAAATGACATCGGTCTCTCTTTCGCGTTCGGCATTCGCCTGGGGCCTTTCTCTTTCTCTTGCTCGACGTGGATGCCAAGCCGGACATGGACCGAGCAGCCCTGCGTCGCTCACGGCGGCTGCTTCCGCTGGCTTGCTAACCCTGACGGTGACCTAGGTCGATGAACAACCGCGACAAAAACATCATCGGTCAGATCCTGGCCAAGACCTATCGCATCGAGCGCTTTTTGGGCGCTGGCACGGTGGGCACGGTCTACGTCGCGCGGCACGTGCGCAGCGGCGGACTCTATGCAGTGAAAGTGCTGCACCGCAAGCTGGCCGCCAGTCCCGATCTGTACCAGCGCTTTCAGGACGAGGCCCGGCTGATTGCGACGCTGCGTCACCCTCATATTCTGCCCATCACCGACTTCGATCGAGACGAGAACGGCATCCCCTTTTTCGTCATGGATCTGCTCGAAGGCGAGAATCTGCAGCAGCGCCTCAAGCACAAGGAAGTGCTGCCGGGCGCGCAGGCCATGGAAGTGATTCAGCAGGTCGGCAGCGCACTGCACACTGCCCATCGCAGCGGCATCGTCCACCGCAACATCAAGCCCGAGAATATCTTTCTGGTCCGCCATGACTTGGGCGACCGCGTCGTCGAGAGCACGCGCATCATGGACTTCGGGCTGGCCCGCTTTCGTCGCATGGCCCCGGCTGGCACTCGCGATGCGTCGCTGGGTGTCTCGTGCTACATGGCCCCCGAGACGCTTGGCGAGACGACGACGCCGATTGATGGCCGCGCCGATCAGTGGGCGCTTTCGGTCATCGCCTATCGCATGCTGTCGGGCAAGCTGCCCTGGGAAGACAGCAACCCCGACGAGCTATTGCGCCAGATCATTAACGAGCCACCGCGGCCCCTACCGCGGACTGCGGATCTGCCGGCACACACCGCGGCTGCGATCTCGCGTGGCATGTCGAAGCGACGCGAAGATCGGTACGAGACGCTGATGGACTTCGTGCGGGCATTGACAGCGCGCACAGCCTCGGCCACCAACGTCGAAACGGTCGGGCACGCCGCGCCGCCGCCTACGCCTCCGTCTCCGCCAGCCGATGCGGTACCGCATGCGCGTCCGCCGTTGCCTTCTGGCCGAGTGGGGGCTCCTGTTCCGCCAATTCCATCGGGCGCCGTGGCGGCTCCGCCTCCAGTCCCGCCTGCTGCGGTGGCGCAGACACCGCCTTCGCCCCCGCAGGTGCCTGGCGCTGTGCCCGTGGTGGCAGTGTCGCGCCCTGCGCCGGCCCCTGCTCCAACTCCACCCAGTACGCGGCCGGCAAGCGCTGCGCCCGCGGCTCCTCCTCCGGTTCTGGCGGCTCCTCCGCTTTTGATTCCCGAAGGCACTGCGCCTGCAGCCGTCGAGCCAACCCGTCGCCCGACGCTGGGCCTTGCCATTGCCGGCGGAGCTCTCGCCATCCTGGCCGGTATCGGCCTGACCCTTCTTTGGGAACAGCGTCACCGCCCGCGGCCCTTGGCCAATCCACCGACGGTAAACACCAATCCACAAGGTCCTGCTTCATCGCTGGTCGTCGAGCCGCTTGCTCCTCCCCCGACGACGACCGGCGAGGATGCCGGTCTGCGCGGGCCAGCCATGCCGCAGGTGCCGGTGCCCCCGATTCGTTCTGCCACGGGCGAGGACGTGACGCATCCCCCCGCAGCCAGCGCAGCGCCTTCGCCGGCCCCGACGGCGCTGGGTGAGGCTGCCAAGGTTGCCGGGACTCCGGCTCCGCCGCTGCCTGCTTCGGCGCCTACGTCTGCTTCGGTCATACCACCGACGGCTGGGGGCGCAAATCCAGGCGCGTCTGCCCCTTCTGGCACACCGCCTCGCCCGGTGGGGGCTTTGGGCAGTGGTCAGCCAGCCCCTGCGCCCACCGCCGTGAGCCCGGTAGGCGCAGGCGTGCCACCGGCTGCGACGTCACCCGGCCCCGTGCCTTCAGCGGTTGCGCCAACTCCGCCACCCGGCGCGGTGGCCCCTCAGGCCGCCCCGCGCTCGGCTGCTCGCGACGAAGTGGACGAGCTTCTCGGCAACACCAACCAACGGCCCGCTGCCCAGCCCGCCGCGCCTGCGGCCCCTGTGGCTCCTTCTGTTCAGCCGCCCAAGCCTGCCGCGTCGACACGCCCTGCCACTCGTCCCGCGGGCGAGGGGGACACGGCCAGCGACTCGGCTGAAAAAAATGCGGAGCAGCTCATGGAAGATGCGCAAGCCGCCTATGTGCGTGGTGAGCGTCAGCGTTCCATCGACTTGGCTCTGCAGGTGACGCAGCGCGGCACACCTAACGAAGTCACCAAGGCCTGGCGCTTTATCGGCTCGGCCGCTTGCAGCATTCGTTCGTCGACGTTGGCTACCCGCGCGTATACCAACCTAACCGTCGCAGAACACCGGCAGCTATTGGCCGAGCTCTGCAAGCGCAACGGCCTTAGCCTGCAGGATGGCCAGTTCGTTCCCGACTAGTCGACCGGCCTTCCACTTCGGACAGCCGCTCGCGATAGTACGCGAGCACGCGCTGCGCGATCTGCGGCCAGGCAAAGTCCTGGGCCCGCGTCCGGGCTGACTGCGCGAGCGCGCTGCGGCGGATGGGATCCGCGATAAGCTGCGCCAGCCGGCATGCGACCTGATCGGCGCGGCCCAGCCCAACGACGAAGCCCTCGATTTCATCGCGAATCAGCTCTCGCGCACCCTCGATATCAAACGCCAGAACAGGCAGCCCGGCCGCCATGCCTTCAAGAAGCGACATCGGGTGCGAGGCAATCGTTGCCGTGAAGAAATAGGCATCGCTGCTGGCGGCTAGGTCGGCGCGGGCCTGAAGCTGGGGGCCGACGAAGGCGACGTTGAGCCCGGTTGCTTCGCGCAGCAGTCGCTCGCGATCGGGGCCGTCTCCGACGACGATCAGGCGCACACGAGCTGGATCGGGCAGATGCCGCAGCGCCGCGAGTACGGTGCGAACATCGTTGCGCGGCTCTAAGCGCGCTTGCACAAGTACGTTGAAGCAGTGATCGCGCAGCGCCGCGATCGGCCGACCGCTCTGCCAGTACTCTGGGTCGATGCCGTTTTCGATACGCGTGGCGTGGCAGTGCAGTCCGACTCGTTCTAGCGAACGTACGGCACTTTCGCTTACTGCGATTACGCCATCCAGCGCATCCACATAGCGTTGGATCGGTCTGCGCAAGAGCCGCAGAAGACGCGAGTCAGCAAAGTGCGTGTGCAGCGTCCCAAGAAGGACTGCACGCGGCGGCGCACAGTGGATCGCCAGCAGGGCCAGCGTCGGAAAAATCGGTCCGTGCAGGTGGATCAGGTCAAAGTCACGCTGAGCAAACAGCGCGCCCATCTGTGCGCGCAAGCGAAGCCCGACCGCGACGTGATGTTGCGAACCATTCGACACGATATGCGATGTCGCACGTCCCAAGCGCACCACGTCATAGCGAGCACAAAGCGCTGCGGCAGGCGGTGACAACGGGGTGGCCCGTGCGTACTCGGTGGTGATGACCGTGACGTCATGGCCAGCATGCGCAAGCTGTTGTGCCAGGTTGTGGACGTGTTCTGGCATGCCGCCCAGGTCGGGATAAAACGGCTCGCTGACCAGGGCGATGCGCAGCGGACGCTGCATCGTTGCCACCCTCGATCGCTCTTCGGTCATGGGCATGGGCCTTGACCTGCGCGTCGCTAGTTGCGCAGCGAAATGATCGGCGCCGGAATGCGTCCGCCCATGGCGATGAACGCGTCGGGGCGATAGCGGCTGACCGGCATGATCGGCGCCTCACCCAGCAGGCCGCCATAGACGACGCGCTCGCCGACGTTTTTGTCCGGTACAGGGATGATGCGCACGGCCGTCGTCTTGTTGTTGAAGACACCGATCGCGATCTCGTCCGCAATGATCCCCGAAAGTGTCGAGGCTGACGTATCCCCCGGCACCGCCACCATGTCCAAGCCAACCGAGCAGACAGCCGTCATCGCTTCCAGCTTTTCTAGGCTGAGCGCGCCGGCTTCTACAGCTGCGATCATGTCGTGATCTTCAGACACCGGAATGAATGCGCCGGACAGACCGCCGACGTGACTTGTCGCCATGGCGCCGCCCTTTTTGACAGCATCCGTCAGCAGGGCCAAGGCGGCTGTGGTGCCGGGACAGCCGGTGCGCTCTAGGCCCATCACTTCCAGGATCTCGGCCACGCTGTCACCCAAGGCCGGCGTCGGAGCCAGCGACAGATCAACGATGCCAAAACGCACGGGAGCCCCCAGGCGCTTGGCGACTTCGCGACCAATCAGCTCTCCGGCACGCGTGATCTTGAATGACATGCGCTTGATGGTTTCGGCCAGGTCGGTCACCGTCGGCTTCTGCATCGATTCGCGCAGCCGGCGCAGCGCGGACAAGACGACGCCGGGGCCGCTGACGCCGACGTTGATCGTCGCGGGACCTTCGCCGATTCCATGATTGGCGCCCGCAACGAAGGGATTGTCTTCCGGCATGTTGGCGAAGGTGACTAGCTTCGCGCAGCCGATGCCGCCGCGATCAGCAGTGTTCTTGGCCAGAGCGCGCAGCACGTGTCCCATCACTGCGATGGCGTCCATGTTGATGCCCGCTCGCGTGGTTGCGACGTTGATCGACGAGCAGACGCGCCCTGTCACGGCCAGCGCCTCGGGAATCGACTCGATCAGCACGGAATCACCCGGCGTCATGCCTTTTTCGACCAGCGCTGAAAATCCCGCGATGTAGTCGATACCCAGATCCGCTGCTGCGCGATCGAGCGCTTGCGCGATCGGTACATAGCTTGCGGCCCGCGTCGGCTCAGCCAGAAGCGCGATCGGCGTCACGGCAATGCGCTTGTTCGTGATCGGCACGCCAAAGGCGTCTTGCACCTCGCGCGCGACGGAGACCAAGCGTCCCGCCTGTCGCATGACATGGTCATAGATGCGATCGCAAAGCCGCCCCATGTCATCGGTGGTGCAGCCGCGCAGCGAGATACCCAGCGTCACTGTGCGAATGTCGAGATGCTCGGTCTCGATCATTCGCAGAATGGACCGCGTCTCTTCCAAATCGAAGATCATCGCTTAGACCCGGTGCATCGACGAGACGATGTCTTCATGCATGAGGATGGCCTGGACACCGCGTGCATGAGCGGCATCGTGAAGGGCCTGCTTTAGATCGGCGAAGGTCGTCATCAGATCGCCGATGTCGACGATGAGCAGCATCGTGAAGTAACCGCCGACCAAGGTCTGCGAGATGTCCAGGATGTCGCCACCGTGATCGGCGATCAGTGTCGTCAGATGCGCCACGATGCCTTTTTGGTTCTTGCCCGTGGCCGTCAAGACGGCGCGTCGACGCGCATGCTGCTTTTCAGCATTCAGATATGCAGCGCAGTAGTCAGCGGCAGGCGGCAGGCCCAGGTCTTGCGCGGGCGCGTCTTGCACGGCCCGAAGCACTTCGTGCGCGATGCGTCCGGGAAGCTCGCTCGCCAGCTCAGGCGGTAGCTCGGAAAGGCCGCTGCCCAAGCGCTCGCTGAGTCGCTGCAGGACCTGCCGGCTCGCCTGTTCAACCGCCGAAAGCTGCCCGGCAGAATCGGCTGAAACAGCCGCGCCGCGTCGGACTTCGATGCCACGCGCCGCGACTCGCTCCGCGGCCAGCGGCGTCAGCTCAGCGCCTTCTTCTAAGGTCAACACTCCGCGGTCGGGCAGCGCCACCACTTCCGCGTGGGTAACAACTCGCGTGATTGCCATTTCGTTTGCCTACCAAGCAGGACCGATCCGCGGGTCTGCGCTGTCGATCTGCCAAGTGGATCCGTTCGACGCGAGCGCGACGTTTTGCGCGGTTCGTAGTCGGGGCGTGTACCACGATCCGCAGCGTCGATGCTAGCTGCGCGTTGCAGCGCCCTTGCGGTCTAGCAGCACTGCACCATCGCAACGTGCGTGAGGGGCGCGAAGTTCCTGACGGGCACAAGCGCAGGGTTCGTGCGCTGTCCCCCCCAAGTCCGCGCAGCTTCGTCTAGCGGGCCAGGCTGCTGGTGCTGGCCACGGTGACGCAGCCCAGCTCACTGGTGACGGTGGCAAAGACGGTGATCGGGCCCGCTGCAAACGGACGTACCAGCGGTCCGCTTTGGCCGCGTGCGACGTATGCACCCTCGGCGCGCAGCGTATAGGGCAGGCCACCTGCAACCTGGATGCGCAGCGCCGCGCCGGACTTGGCATCGATCGTGGCAGGCAGCGACAGCGTCACCTGTGGATACGTCGGCGAGCCGGCGATCATCGCGGTGCGCACGAGCCCGGCAATGCTGGCAGCGCTTGGCACATCGCTGCCACTTTCGACGATCTGTACGCGGTACGCGATGTTGGCTTGCGTGGCGAGAACCAGCGAGGTCCCGCGCCCTCCTTCATCGGCATAGGCCAGATCGCCGAGCAGCGGATCGAATGCGCGCGACAGCGGCAGCGCTACGCCGCGAAGCTCGGTTCCCAGCACGCGACGCGCCCACAGGACATCAGGCAGCACGGCGATCTGCACGAGTGCGCGCACGGCTCCGCTGCGATCGGAAAAGCTCAACAGCACGCCGCCCTCGTCTCCTGCATCGTCGCTGCGGCTGCTGAGCTGCAGGCCCGGCAGCCGCAATCGATCCAGCGCCACACCGGCCAGACGCAGCGATGAAGACGGCGCATCCAGCGGATAGGCGGCGCGGAATTCCTGATCGAGCGAGCCGGTCATGGGCGAGACTGCATCCTGCCCATACGGTGCAGCGAGCGCTGGCGCAGCCGACACGCCCAAAGAAAGAGCCAGCGCCATCGGCAGGCCCACCCACTTCACAAAGACGTGCTTAGCGTGCATTGGTGATCTGGTCCTTGTATTGATAGGCCGGCGTACCGCTGCCAAAGGTTGGCGACAAGCGCGTAAGGTACTCGTCGCCGGTCAGCGACTGCACCAGAAGCTTGGTGTGCGGCGCGGTCTTTGGATCCATGTCTCCGTCGACGGCCAGCGTCGCGTCATCGATGTGCGACGTTGCATCGGGAGTGGTGACCGCGTGATAGCTGAAACCCAGCCGCCCGCTTTCGAACGGCGAACCAAACATCATCGCCCCGATGCCCAAGATGGGGTTCAGCTTGAAGTTCCAGCCGATGATCGCATAGCGCGACTTGGCGCCGATCATGTTGGCGTACGTCGAAAGAATGCTGCCGCAGTCGCTGCAGTTGACGACGCGTCCGCGCGAGCGCTTGAGAAACTCGGCCAGCGAAAACGTCGAAGTGCCCCAGCCTCCCGTGCCGCTGTACCGCGTATACGCCGATGCACCCGAGCGTCGATCGTACGAGAGGCCCATCTTTTCATAGACGTACTGCACCAGCACCGCGCGAGCCCCCGCTGCGTCGCTGGCCGTGCCGGCGATGGCCTGCGTTGCTTCATCGACGACCGCCACCCATGGCAGGTTGGGCGATGTCGTACCCTGCTCGTTGCCAAGCACGCCATAGAAGCGCAGCGTCACCGCCTGTTCACTGTCCGCGATCACCGCATAGCTGCCGTCGGGGCGCAGCCACTCGAAGTGCCACTTCACATCGGCATCGACGCGCTGTATCCGCGGCACCGGAGAGGCCAGCAAGCGCACCGTAACCTGTCCGCCTTCTTTGACGCGTGCGGCATCGCTGCCCGGCACGCCCGTCACCACCAAGCGAATCGGCGGCAGGCTCATCGCAAGAAGCCCCGTCGGCTGACTGCCGCCCATGGCCTGCGCGGTCTTTCCGATCGTGAACACCAGATCAGGCTTGGTGCCGATGCGCAGGGACACGGGCAGCGTCTCGCCGGTCTCACGCACCGCACCGCTTCCGTCGACGGGGGGAGTGACCAGATCGCTCCAAGGCTTATCGGGGAACAGGCGAGGGGAGCCATCGGGCTTGTCGAGCTCGGGCTCGCCACTTGGAATATTCAGCGACGATGTCGGCAGGGTCTTTGGAATCGGGAAGTAGTTGCCGCTGCGCTTGTCGACCGCGTGATAAAGGAGCGGCACGCGACCGCCACCTTCGCCATCTTGCACGTGGATCTGTGTCACACCCAAGCGCAGCAGATAAAGCGGGGTCTGCGCTTCGCTGGGCATTCCCGGCACGCTCGCTGGGCATCCTAGCCAGGCGCGGATCTGCTGCTCTCCCGTCGGCAGATCGGTTTCGCTGCCCGGTACAAAATCGATCCGCAGCGTGCCAGGTTTCAGATCGGCATCGTGCAGCGTCTTGATCCGCGTACCGTCTTTTTTCGTTAGCTCGACGCGAAGCGGGTGCGGGTCCGTCGAGCCGCCACGATCGGTCACCAAGACCTCGATGGCCAGCTTCGACTTGCTGCGTAGCTCGGCCAGTGGCGCCGCCATCGTCAGTGTCACCTGGGGCTGGCAGACACGGGGCGGCGGGTCGCTTTGATCCGGGGGCGTGGCTGCATCCGCAGGCTCTGCCGCGTCGGCAGGCAGCGCCGCATCAAGCCGCGTATCCATCGAGTCATCGCGCTCATCAGCGCGATCGAGCGGGGGATCCTTTAGGTCTTGCGGGTCGCTGCACGCGATGAGCAGCGATGCGAAAAGTGGGATCGAGCGAGCGAGCGAACGAACGGGAGTCCGCGGCACCGGGACACCTCCAAGGAAAAGGGCGTCAGCGACTGTCTGCGACCGGCAGCGAAGCGAGGCCGCATTGTACGCAGTGGTGTTTTTTTGCGAAGCCGTTTCAGCGCTCGGAAAGCGGCAGCGTAAACCAGAACGTGGAGCCTTGACCGACCGTGCTTTCGACGCCGACCTCGCCGTGCATGGCTTCGACTAGGTGCTTGACGATGGCCAGGCCTAAGCCCGTACCTCCCAGCGCTCGCGAGCGGCCCGTGTCCACGCGATAGAAGCGTTCGAATAGACGCGGCAAGTGCTCGGCAGAGATGCCGGGGCCGCGATCGGATACGGCGATACGCAGCATCGTTCGCTCGGTCTGCTTGATCACCTCGGCGCCTAGGACGATCTCGGACGCAGCGGATCCGTACTTCAGCGCGTTGTCGAGGAGGTTGCTGAGCACTTGTTCGAGCGCTCGCCGTTCGCCCAAGACGTGTGGTGCTGGGCTGGGCAGGCGGCAGGTAAGAACGATCTGCTTGCTCTCGGCCCGCGGCTGGAACAGCGAAAGCACGTGCTGGGCGATTTCTTCGACGGGCAAAGCCACCATGCTCAAGCGAAAGCCCGGCGACTCGATCCGCGATAGATCCAAAAGGTCCTCGACCAAGCGATGCAGGCGTTCGGCATTGCGCGCGATGATTTCGACGAAGCGCTCGACGTGCTGCGGATCGCGCTGACTTGCTGAGCGCAGCGTCTCAACCGCGCTACACAGCGAGGCCAGAGGTGTCCGCAGCTCGTGCGAGGCGTTGGCGACAAAGTCTCGACGCACCGCCAAGGCCGCGGTCAGCTTCGCTGCCAGCTTGTCGAGTCCGCGACCGAGCATCGCCAGCTCATCGCCTTCGCTGGGACCGGGCTCGGCGCGTGGGCTGAGATCGCCTTGCGCCATTCGCGTCGCGATCGTCGTCAAGAGGCGCAGGCTGCGAACCGCCAAGTGCGCGGCGGCACTCGACATCACAACCGCAACCGCTAGCGCCAGGAACGATGCCAGAAACAGCGCCAAGTGCAGCTTGCCCATGGCGCGATCGATGGCCACAAGCGGCATCGACAAGCGTGCGATCGCCGGTTCACCATCGGCAGCAGCAAAGGGCTGCGCGACGTACAGCATGCGCTGGCGCAGCGTCGCGCTGTACCGTGTGGCCACACTGACCGTCGCGCTTTCCATGCGCAGACTAGCGATGGCGTTACCCAGAGCCTCGCGAATCTCCGGTCGGCTGGCGTGGTTTTCCACCCGCGCCAGTTCTTCCTCGGCGACCTCGGAGTCTCCGCGCAGCACACCGTCGGCAGAAAGCAGGGTCACGCGCGCATCAGCAAGGGGGGCCAAGCGACGGGCCGTAGTCTGCCAGGCACGCAGCTCGCGAAGGGACAGGTTGGCAGCCTGCGCTGCGTCGGCCACCAAGCGCAGGCGAACCTTCAGATCGCTCTCGATGCGGCTGGAAATCACCTCGTCCAGCGTCGGGCGCAGATAGGCATAGGTGCTGGCCAGCGAGACGGCGATCAAGCCCAGCGAAAGCAGGAACAGCTTGCTGCGGATGCCCAGGGTCACGGACTGACCTTGTTTGCGCCGTTGACAAAGCGATAACCAACGCCGCGGACGGTCTCGACTTGATCGCCCACGATGCCGATCTTTTCGCGCAGCCGCTTGATGTGTGTATCGACGGTGCGCGTGCTCAAGCTGGGATCCATATTCCACACGTGCTCCAGCAAATGACTGCGGCTAAGCACGCGGCCATGCTCGCTGGCCAGCGTCCACAGCAAGCGAAACTCCAGCGCGGTCAAGCGCACCTCGCCGCCTTGCACAAAGACGCGATGCGCGGCCGGGTCAATGTGCAGTGCGCCCAGGGTCAGCGGCATCATCGTCGTCGCTGGCGCTGGGGCTGGCGTGGATGCATGGGGCGCTGGGCTTGGCTCTTTGCTGTGGGGCTGTCGTCGCAGAACGGCCTGAATTCGCAGCAGCAGCTCGCGCACGCTAAAGGGCTTTACGACATAGTCATCCGCGCCCACTTCAAAGCCCACGACGCGATCGATCTCTTCACCGCGCGCCGTCAGCATGATCACGGGCGTCGACCGCAGCTCGGGCGTGCTGCGCAGGCGCTGGCAGACCTTGGTTCCCGGCAGATCGGGCAGCATCAGATCAAGCAGCACCAGATCGGGCTGCTCGCGCAGGCACAGCGCCAAGGCTTCCTCGCCCGAGGCAGTGCAGCGGACCTCGTATCCGGCTTCGCGCAAGTTGTATTCGAGGATGCTCTGAAGGTCGGGCTCGTCTTCGACCAGCAAGATCTTGCTCATGGCTCACCAGGGCAGAGGCCGCCCACGCCGCAGATGCATACTCAGCCGGCGGCAGCGATGCAAGCACCGCGGTGACGAGCGAGGAACTCGATAGCGAGCGCAGCGAGGCGATGCGGGCTAAAACGCGTTGGGGCGGAAGGTCAGCGTCGTCGACTCGAACGACTCGCCGGCCGCGAAGAAGGGGAACGCAAGCTGGGTGCCTCCGACGATAGCTTGCAGATCGGCGCCCACTGCATCCAGAACGACGCTGGGCGTCGGCTGCACGCGCAGGCCCGAGATGTTGTACTCAAGCACGGCGTTGCCGGCGCGTCGGCTGTCCGTCCAGTAGTTGATCAGGTTTGTGCCGGGCGGCTGGCTGGCATCAGGCAGCGCGAACGGTCCCGACAGCCCAAAGGCCAGCTGGTGTGGTCGCTGTGCTGCGGCCGACAGCGTCGTGCTGCTGCCACTGCCCAGCACGTCGAAGCGCAGGTGGGGGTTTATGTACGTCGTCTGCAAACCTGCCCCTTTGAGCGCAGAAAACAGGCCGGGATCATCGGTCACATGGGCAAATAGATAATTATTAAAATTGCCAGTTCCGGTAGGTGGATTGATTAATAAGCCCAAGTGACCCATGAGACCTGGATGTCCGGCCGCGTTGCCGACTTTAATCTCTTGGCATTTAGCCATATGAGCAACGGCAATTGCCAATCCGGGAGGTCCCGGCGATAGCGTAAATTGTGAAGGAACCAAACTTGATACATTGGCGACTGGAACCACACCCACGCCGCCAAATTCAATGCAATCGGTAAAGGTCGCGCGTACCTCGCGGGCCAGAGTGATTTCCTGCTGCGTCGCTGCAGCATCCCCATCAGCGACGGGGCCACAGCCTATGGCAGCCACGCTGGCAAGCGTGAGGGCTCCCAGCGCCAGCGTGTATAAACCCTTGGTCCTCATGTGGCTCGATCGGCTCAGGTGGCTCTTGACCAACGACATGGTAGGCTCCTTTCTTACATGGGCGATTGTACTTAAATTGTAAATAGGCGATGTCTTGGTGATAGACATTATTTCATGATTTCATTGATGGCAAACAAAGGCAAGAACCTTGAATAAATCAATGGTAATCACAGATATCTATCTAATAAGACAGAGGGTTCCTCTCGCCGACAAACAGTGATTTGAGAGACAAACTGCACGACCGCGGGCGGTATGAAAAACAGGTCCATCTGGCACCCCACCGCAGCCGGGGGTCGCGCTAGGATCGCTTCACCATGCGTCCTTTTGGCTGTCTTCGTTCGGTGGGCTGGCTCGTCTTTGTGTCCTTGCTCGGGCTGTCGCTGCGTCCCAGTAACGGCCACGCGTTCTGTGGATTCTTCGTCGCTGGCAGCAACCAGCGCCTGTACAACAACGCGTCGCAGGTCGTGCTGTTGCGCAAGGGCAATCGCACGGTGATGACGATGTCGAACAACTACAAAGGACCGCCGGAAGACTTCGCGATGGTGGTGCCGGTTCCCGTCGTCTTGCAGAAGCATCAAGTGCGAACCCCCAGCGCTAAGGTCTTTGGCCGCGTCGACGAGCTGACCGCGCCGCGCCTGGTCGAGTACTGGCAGCAAGATCCCTGCGGCGGCGGCGGCTATGGCATCGGCGTTGGCAGCATGGCGCCGCGTGCCAAGGCCAGCCGCGCGGCGATGGATGACATGGCGGGATCGGCTGCGCAGTACCGCGTCAAGATCGAAGCGCAGTTCGAGGTCGGCGAGTACGACATCTTGATCCTGTCCGCCGAGGAGTCGGGTGGCCTTGAGGCGTGGCTGCGGCTGCAGAAGTACAACATTCCGCAGGGCGCGGCCGAGGCGCTGGCCCCATACATCCGCGAGCAGATGAAGTTCTTTGTCGCCAAGGTCGACATCAAAAAGGTCAAGCGCGACAGCCGGGGCTTGGTTGTGTTGTCGCCGCTGCAGTTCTCGTACGACGCCAACGAGCTACGCTTGCCAGTGCGCTTGGGACTGCTCAATGCCGAGGAAAAACAAGACCTGCTGGTCTATGTGCTGCATCAGAGCAAGCGCTACGAAGTGGCCAACTATCCCAACGTGTTCATCCCCACCAACCTGGAAGTGCTCGACCGCGTGCGGCAGAGCTTTGGTGGCTTTTATGGCGAGCTATTCGACGAGACGCTGCGCCGGCAGAACAACCGCGCCGTGGTCACCGAGTACGCCTGGGACACCGCAAGCTGCGATCCCTGTCCGACTCCACCGCTGACACCAAGCGATCTGGTGACGCTGGGCGCCAGTCGAAGCGACGCCGAAAACGCGTCGTGGGTCGTCACTCGCATGCACACGCGCTATGACAAGCAGACGCTGAGCGAGGACTTGATCTTCCGCGGGGCTCGGCCGGTGGTGGGCGGGCGCGCCGATCGCGAGGACGGGGGCGGTCCATGGAAGGCGCAGGTGCGCGGCGACGAAAGCAACAACTTCCAGGCCCGCTACATCATTCGTCATTACTGGGGGCGCAAGGCGACATGCGACAACCCGGACTACACCATGTGGGGTGGTCCGCCGGGCAATCGTCTGCCCCGTCCCGTCGCGGCCCGCGATCTTGCCAACCAGGCGCGCGGTCAGCTTGAGCTAGCCACCGTCGTAAAAACCAAGGTGCCGACGCTTGGGCTGACCGGGCTGGTCAAGAAGCCGCTTCCCGCCAAGCCCTGATTGGGTCCGGGCAAGGTCGGCTTTGTCGACGAGGGCAGCGACAGAGCGCAAGGCCTGAAAAACCGCGGAGCCGGCGCGGTAAAATGAGGGGCCTCGATCAGACCGAGGGCCCGCAGGAGAGCAGTCGTGGCCAAGAAATACGGAAGCGCACCGCAGATGAGCATCGATGCCAGCCGACGGTACACCGCCCTCTTTAAGACGGAAAAGGGCGAGTTTGAAGTCGAGCTGTTTGCCAAGCAGGCACCGCGCACCGTCAACAACTTTGTGTTTCTGGCGCGTGATGGGTTTTACGACGGCGTGACCTTTCACCGTGTCTTGCGCGGCTTCATGGCACAGGCGGGCGATCCGACGGGCACCGGCACCGGGGGCCCAGGGTATAAGTTCGCCGATGAGTTCGATCCGACACTGCGCCACAGTGGTCCGGGCATTTTGTCGATGGCCAACTCGGGCCCCAACAGCAACGGCAGTCAGTTCTTCATCACGTTTGCCGCCACGCCGCACCTAGACGATCGGCATACGGTGTTTGGCAAGGTGATCCGTGGCATGGATGTCGTGTTCAGCATCACCGAGCGGGACCCCAGCCGCGCCACCAAGCCCGGCGTCCAGATTCACTCCATCGCGATCCGCGAGAGCTAAGAGCCACCAAGCCCCGCTGTGGGCAGGGCGCGCGGCCTGCCATGAAACGATCGGCCGGTCTGGCTCGTATGGATCGCTGAGCATGCGCGATCCACCGTGGCATAGCCCGGACTCGGTGTCCGCTTCACGTCAGAGCCGTGGCGCCTTCGCGCTGCTTCTGTATCTGCTGGCTGCGCTGGTTCTGCCGTCGCTGCATCTGGCGAACCATGGGTACGCGCATCAGCACACCGCGCTGGGCTTGCGGCTGCATCCGCAAGGGGCGGCGCAGCTTCAGCACGCCGAGACCCCAGAACACGACGAGCAGCACGAGCACCACGACGCGCCAGTCGAGCGAGCGCTTCCGCTGTCTTTCGCCCTGCGCGGCCCTGGGCCATCCCATGCGCCCTTTGACGCGGCGCACGGCCTGGGCAGCCTGTCGCACTTTGCCTTGGGCGTGCTTGCGGCGGCCGCATCACCGCAGCTTCCTGCCATTTTCCTGTGGGATCTCTCCGTCGCTGTGGCTGCTGGCCGCGAGGTTGCCGCGACTCCTTTGTTAGTGGCTGCGCATGGTCCACGCGGGCCTCCTGCGGCGCCGGTTCTGCATCGCTAACCCAGAACCTTGGCATCCCGCAGCGACGCATCGCCGCTGCAGCGGGGAGGAGACCATGTCGCGCATCCCGTGCGCGTGCGGCACCATGTTTTGTGCCCTCGCGTTTGTGCAGACTCCTGTCTTGGCGCAGAGTCCAGACGCTAGCTCGTCGGCTCCCAACACCGACGGCAAGGCCGCGTTTTCGACGCTGGTGGTGGCCGACCGACCGATCACCGCTGCGTCTTCCTTGACCGTGCGCGAGCAGGATCTGCGCCTGCGACCGATCCAGCGCACGAGCGACCTATTGCGCGTCGCACCAGGCCTGATCACGATCCAGCATGCCGGTGGCGGCAAAGCCAACCAGTACCTGTTGCGTGGCTTTGATGCCGACCATGGTACGGACGTCGCGCTTACGCTCGACGGAGTGCCGATCAACATGGTCTCGCACGCGCATGGCCAGGGCTATGCGGACAGCAACTTCGTCCTGCCCGAGATCATCGAGCGGATCGAAGTATTCAAAGGCCCCTATTTCGCAGAGCTTGGCGACTTTGCGACAGCGGGAGCCATCAACCTGGTCAGCAAGCGCAGCCTGCAGAACAGCTTCGCCTCACTGCAAGGCGGCATGTACAACACGCTGCGCGGCGTCGTCGGCGCAGGCCATTCCTTTTTGGATGGGCGACTGCACGCTCTGGTGTTTGGCGAAGGCAGCTACGCCGATGGGCCGTTTGAAAATCCCGAGCGCAGCAAGCGCTTCAATGCGTTCGGCAAGCTGACGTATGACATCGCGCCGGGATCCTCGATCTCGCTGGCCATCACCAGCTATGCCGGAGACTGGTTCGCGTCGGGACAGATTCCCGCTCGCGCCGTCGAAAACGGTCTGATCTCACGCTTTGGATCGCTTGATCCCAGCGAAGGGGGCGCCTCGTTTCGATACAACGTGTACCTTGCGTATCAGCTCAGAAACGAGGCGCACGATCTATCGGCGCTCGTCTATTACTCGCGCTATTCGCTGAAGCTGTATTCCAACTTCACGCTGTTTTCGCGCGACCCTGAAAACGGCGACGGCATCGAGCAAGCGGACGACCGCGATCTGCTGGGGTTTCGCGTGAACTATCGCAGGCGGGCTCGCCTTTCTTGGCTGGGCATGGATACCAGCGTCGGCCTGTCTGGTCGCTTGGATGTCATCCACAACAGCCTGTTTGCTCAGCGCGCTCGCGAGCGGCGGTTGTCCGTCGTCGATCACGACATTCGCCAGAGCAGCCTGGCGCTGTACATCAAAGAAGAGCTGCGCTTTTCACGCTGGCTGCGGCTGATCGCGGGACTTCGCGCCGACTACTTCGTGTTCGATGTAAACGATCGCCAGCCAGACGTCACAGCGATGGACATGCAGGGCGACGCGACATCGGGTGTGCGCGGCGATCTGTTGGTGAGCCCCAAGGCGACGCTGGTTGTGTCGCCGCATCGCTTGCTCGATCTGTTCGCAAACTTCGGCCGTGGTTTTCATTCGAACGACGCGCGTGGCGTGGTGCGCAGGGCCGATCCGGTGACCCCGCTGACCGCCGCGCTGGGTTATGAGCTAGGCGCTCGCACGCGGCTGTGGGATCGCTTGGATCTGGCCGCAAGCCTGTGGGGTCTGGAACTCGACAGCGAGCTAGTCTGGGTCGGCGACGAAGGCGTGACCGAAGCCGCCGGAGCGACGCGCCGCTTGGGTCTGGAATTCGAGGGTCGCCTGCGCATCACAGACTGGCTGTTTGCCGATCTGGATCTGACATTGAACGACGCGAAGTTTGTGCAGAACGCGGGGAATGGCAGTGCGGTGGCCTTGGCGCCGCGGGTCACCGTGGCCGCGGGTCTGTCTGCGCTACTGCCGTTTGGGCTGCGCGCGGCCCTGCGCTTTACCGGCATTGATGCGCGGCCCGCGACAGAAGATGGCTTCTTGTCAGCCGAGGGGGTGTATCTGCTCGACGCCTTCGCCAGCTATCGCTATCGCATGATCGAGCTTGGGATCTCGGTCGAGAACCTGACCAATTCCGCGTATCGATCGGCGCAGTTCGCGACGACTTCGCGACTCGCTGGCGAGGCGCCGACCAGCGCGCCACCATCCGCTGCGGCCTGCCCTGCCGGCACGCGCGCTCAGACAAATGATGCGGGCTGGTTCGTCGGCTGCGAAGACGTGAATTTCACGCCGGGCACGCCGATCCAAGTTCAGGCTCGCGCGACGCTCTATTTCTAGCCCCCGCGCGGTCGCCTTGGGTGGGCGCTGCGGGCTGGCTCGCGCATTCACGCGTCGTCGCATCGGTTCGCGGGGTACGATGGCGCTCGGTTTCGCTTCACCCAACAAAAAAAGGATGTGCAGAAATGAAGCCCACGCACGTGGTTTCTCGTCGCAGGTTCGCTGGAATGGTGGCTGGTCTGTCGCTTGCGCTGTGTGCTCTGCCTGGCGCGGTGCAGGCCGCGAAAGTGGGGGACGCAGCGCCAGCCTTTTCAGCCGTCGACAGCAACGGCAAGGCGGTCTCGCTGGCCCAGTACAAAGGCAAGTACGTCGTGCTGGAATGGCACAACCACGGCTGCCCCTACGTCAAGAAACACTACGGCAGCGGCAACCTGCCCAAGCTGCAGAAAGAGTGGACGGGCAAGGGCGTGATCTGGCTGGCCGTCGTCTCGTCGGCACCGGGCAAAGAAGGGCATGTCGATGGGCCGACTGCCAACGCCAACATGAAGCAGGCGGGGGCCGCGCCGACGGCTGTGCTTCTGGATCCCAAGGGCGAGCTAGGCAAGCTGTACGGCGCCAAGACGACGCCGCACATGTTCATCGTCAACCCGCAGGGCACGCTGATCTATGGCGGCGCCATCGACGACAAGCCCAGCACCGATGCCGGCGACATCGCCACGGCCAAGAACTATGTGACGCAGGCTCTGACGGAAGCCATGGCCAACAAGCCCGTCAGCGTCCCGACGACGCCGCCCTATGGTTGTTCGGTGAAGTACTAGCGCGGCGGCGGGGGCGCGCGGCCAGTAAACGGGCAGACCTGCAGCCCAGATTCTTTTCAGGGACTGCACATTCAACGCTATGCTGTGCCGGTGACGTCGCTGTCCTCGCCGCTACGAGTGTGGCTGATCTATACCAACAAAGATCAGTCGTTCTGTGATGAATTAAGTCATCACTTGGCGTTGCTTCAGAATGAAGGAATCATACAATATAGCCATGGTCTTGTTATTGAATTAGGAAAAAATTGGCAAGAGGAAAGCGAACGACAGGCCGCGGCGGCTGACATTGTTATTTTGCTAATTAGCGCAGACTTCTTGGCGGCCAACAGCATGCAGCGCCCGGATATGCAGCACATCTTTTCGCGTCAGGCGTTGGGCCAGCTCATCGTGCTGCCGGTGATCTTGCGCCCCGTTGAATGGCAAGCCACCGCTCTCAGCCGACTCGATCCGCTACCGCCTGGTGGGCGGCCGATTGTCGACTGGCCAACGCACGATCACGGGTGGAAAGAGGTTACGCGGCAGCTGCGGGCGCTCGGTCGCGAGCGTCCCCGTGGACTGCTGCGCGTCCTTTTGTGCGTGGCCGGAGAGGAGCCCGCTGCGTATGAGCAGGCGCTGCGCACCGCCCTTTTGTCGCTTGGTTCCATTCAAATAGACCTGTTCGACCGCGCCGCCTTTGGCAGCGAACAGGCACGGGTCGATGCCTGCCGGACAGCGCTCAGGAACGCAGAGATTGTCGTCATTGTGCAAGAAGACAGCCCGGCTCTTAACACTGAATCGTCACATCTGCAGTTCGTGCGGCACGTATATCGTGAAATTGAATCCGATGGCAAACCGGCCTTGGTTTTTCTGCGGCAATGGGAAGAACGAAATCAAATACCAGGGCAGTCATCCGCACAGCATGGGGAAATTATTTCGCTTCGCCGGGAATTATTGCGCAATCGTGTCGTCGATTTTTTTGAAAGCGCGAAGGAGCTGCCGCGGCGCATCGAACGCGCGCTCGCCAACTTTTCGTTTCAGCGCCGCGCGCTCGGCGGCTCGTGTCCACGTCCGCTGCCGCCCCAGCCGCTGATTGCGCATCCCTATCCGCTGGACGCTCACTTCATCGGCCGCTCCGAGGAACGTCGCCTGCTCGCGGACTGGTTCAATGGCGATGCGGCTCCGCTTTTGGTTTTGGAAGCGATGGGCGGGCAGGGCAAGACGGCGCTCGCTTGGTGCTTCAGCCAGTTTGATGTGCTGGGAGCGCCTCTGCCCGGTGCGGGCTCGCCTCCGCTGCACCGTCGCTTTCGGCCCGAGCGCCCTTGCCAGGGGTTCCTGTGGTGGTCGTTTTATGAAGTCAACGCGCGCTTTCCCGAGTTTCTCAAGGCGGCGCTGCGCTACTTCCGGGGCACGACGGACTCCGAGTCAAGCCCTGCCCCGCTCGGGCACAAGGATGATCCGGTGCGCGAGCTTCTGTGGCACCTAGAGCGGCAGCGCTTCTTCCTGGTGCTCGATGGCTTCGAGCGCGAGCTGAAAAGCTACATCGCGGGCTATCGTCCCGATCACGGGGACATGCCTGTGGGGGGGGACCCGCGTGATGCGCGTCGCTGCATCGACCACGATGCGGTGCGCTTCCTGGTGGGCTTGTGCGGCATTCCTCAGCTTCGCGCGCGGGTTCTTCTGACCAGCCGCCTGTTTCCAGCCGAGCTGGAGGCCGCCGACGGCTCGCCGCTATCGGCCTGTCGGCGGGTGATTCTTCGCGACTTCAGCGATGACGAAGTCGTGGAGCTCTTTCACCACTCGGGGATCACCGCCCATGCCAAGGACATTGCAGCGCTGGCCGCGATCTATGGGCGACATCCGCTGGCGATGCGTCTTTTGATCGGCGTCATTCGCAACGATCCCATGTACCCAGGAGACCTGCGCGCGGCCGATGGCTACGACGTGATTCGCGATCTGGTGCGACGGCAGCACCACATCCTGCATGTGGCCTTTGAGTCTTTGGCGCGACCGGACCAGCAGCTCCTTAGCTCCATCGCGGCGTTTCGCGGGCCGGTGGACTACAAGGCGATTGTCGCCGTCGAGGATGCCCGCGCGCAGGCGGGTGGTGCGCGAGGTCGCGATGCCAGTACGCTGCGTCGAGCGGTGCGCGAGCTGACCTCGCGCAATCTGCTGCTGCGCGAAGAACGTCGACGACAGTTCGATCTGCATCCAGTGGTCCGCCGCTATGCCTATGAGCGCTTGGTCAACAAGCAGAGCATTCACCACGACCTAAGCACATACTTTGAGTCGTTTGCGACGGCAGGTCAGGCACAAGACCGCAGTCAGCTTGAGCCGCTGATCGAGCTGTTTCATCAGCTGGTGGCATCCGGCAATCACAGCCGCGCTCTGCAGGTGCTAAGGCAGCGCATCTATGCGCCGCTGGTGCATGAATTCGTCGACGTACGGACGGCGCTGGAGCTGTTTTCTGCGCTGTCGCCAGAGCTGAAGCCGCAGGCGTATAGCTGGAAGGCGGGCGATCCGCGGCAGTGGTTTAATCAGCGCTTCGCGGTCGTGTTGTTCGCCGCGGGTCTATTGCGCCGCGCCTTGGATTTTCTCGACCACAAGCGCCGACTCAGCGAAAGCAGCAGCGACGACTCGGGCATGTACAACGTCGACGAGATCCTGCAGTCGGTGCTGGACGACAGCATGAACCAAGTCGCCATGCTGCGCGTATGCGGAGAGCTGCAGGCCGCGGTGCGCTTCTGTGAAGAGCAGCGCGGCTTGCTTTTTCTTTCGTCCGAGGTCAGCGGATCGCATGAGCTGCATCCCTGGGATCCGATTCCATGGCTGCTGGACGCCGAGCATGCCCTGACGCTGATCTGCATGGGCCGCAGCGACGAGGCGGAACGCCTGCTTGAGGCGCTCAAGCTGCCGGCCTTGGGCAGTGCCCGCGAGGATGCAGCGGCCCGCTGTTCGTTGGCTCGCATCCATCGATTGTGTGCGCAGGCGCACGGCATGAACCAACGGCCCGCCCGTGCGGTACAGGCTGCACACGCAGGCCGCGAGCTGCTGCTTTCGATGGAGCCGCGCTCGCTGGCGCGCACGCAGGAGCTCTTGGCGTTGGATGCGGTGCTGGCGCGGCATATTGCGCATCCGGCGCTGGCTGCGCCAAAGTCGCTTGGCGACGCGCTTTCGCTGTGGAGCGAGCGCCTTGCCGACAACCTGCGCATGACTCGCGCCTCGGGATTGGCCGGGTACGAGATCGACACCAGCCTGGCGCTGGCGGAAGTCCGGCTGGCAGTGGGTGATGCCACCGCGGCGATCTCTCACGCCACGCTGGCGTGGTCGCTAGCCGCACGGGGCGAGCTTCGCCTGTACGCTGCCGATGCGCTGCTGCTGCTCGCGCGTATCGCTGCGGCGCAGGGCTTGACTCAACAGCGGCGAGACTGGGCTTTGCAGGCGGTGCAGGCTGCTGAGCTGGGGACAGGGCTCGATGTGTATGTCCCGGTGGCGCAGGCAGCTCGCGCGTTGGCATCTGAGACGCACGGCACTACCGGAAGCCCACGCCGATCGTCGTCTTGACGACGCGCTGTCGCCGTGCGGGACTGCCCGCTGCGGGCGTGAATCGGGGTCCGCTTACGGTGGCAGCTTGATGAAGCGCAGCGTGACGCTGTCTGTCTGCCCCCAGCCGGTGACGGTGACCTGGCCGGCGGCCAAGTCGGCTGTCTGAAAACGAAACAGCCGGGCCGGAGCGATGACATCGTCGGCCGATGTCGTGTCTTGGTCCCATAGCTCAAGCGTCACGCCCAGCGAGGTCAGATCGCTGGCACGATAGTTCTTGCCCTGGTCTGTCCACGTCGGTGACAGAGTATCGTTCTGCGTCGGCGACGTGAACGGGCCCATCTTGAAGTAGGGGTCGGGCTTGGACTGGGCGCCAACGTCCCAGGTTGCGCTGCCGTTCGTCGGACGAATCCGCGCCTCGGTCCACAAGAAGCGCCACAGCCCGTTGGGATCCAGGTCGCAGGTCTGCTGCGGCAGGCAGATCTCGTACGCCGCCGGGTTGCAGCTGCGACAGCTTTGGCCGCCGCTGCCGCAGCCGCTGATCGAGGTTCCCGGCTGACAGATGCCGGCAAAGCAGCAGCCCGTGCAGGTTTCTGGACTGCAGCCAACCGCACCGTGCGGCTCGGCCGGGTCTGGCATCGGCGGCGTGGGCTCTGCGGTGCCACAGCCCCAAAGCCACGTCAGCATGGCCGCCCCAGCGAGGCGTCCGAAGGCGGCGACGCGCACGTTGGCACGACGCAGAAACGACACGCGCGGTGAGCAAGGCGCAGCGGCACACAGCATGGCGTTTGACTCCTCAGCGGTCACAGGACGTTGACGAAGCGGTCGAGCGCGGCCAGCGCCTCGGGAGCGCGTGTGCGGTGGGTGATTCCCAAGAAGGCCTGGCGCACGGTCTGATCTGCGTCGAGGAAGAGCAGCCCCGGCACCGCACCGATCCACGGGACGGACTGGACCCGCAGCTTGCTGTACTTGCGCTGCGCAGCGAGCGAGCGCAGCCAGCTTTCGTCGCCGTGACTGCGCTGATCGCGCGGGTACAGCAAGCGAACCTCGGGCCCCGCTGCGCCCGTCGGCAGGCGGTGATGCAGCAGCGAAAGCTCAAGCTGCCGGACCGCGGCGGTGGGCGCCTGCTCGCGCTGGGCCCACGGCACGATCGACGACAACGCGGGGACGGTCTGTGCCAGGAACGCGGGCTGGCCTTGCAGGGAACGCAGCAAGCGCGTCCAGCCATCTTGTAGCTCGGACAAGCGGTTCTGGATGCTGCCGACAAAGGCCTGGCGAACCGTGTGCTCGCGGTCCATCAGCAAGGTCAGGGGCTGCACGTCGTTTTCCAGCCGAGCGCGGATCTGGCTGCGCTGCCCCGGCAAGTGACTCGCCGCGTCGCCGTAGGGAATCAGGAACTGCTCGCAGTCCGGCAGCTTGCGTTCGTTTGCTGCCAGAAAGCGGCGAAAGCCCTGTTCGCTGTGCGTTTCGCCCAAAAAGATCACCCGCAGATCAGAGCGGTTGCGCAGCACGCCCCAGATATGCCGCCAGGTGGGCATCTCAATCACGCAGGGCGGACAGGCATCTCCCCAAAAATGCAACACAGTGACCGATGCAGTCAGCGGTGCGATGGGGGCATTATTGCGCTCGGCGCGCAGTTCATCTAGTGAAATACGGCGATTTAACAGCAGACTCTCTTGCTGCGCAGTCAATTGGTCAAATCGCGAAACAGGCAGCGGCGCCACAGCCAGAGCTGAAAGAAAATCACGACGTCGCATTCGCATCCCCCTGGTGTGCCGTATCGACTCAGTGCAGTGATTGAGTATTAATTGGGCGAAGGTTGGTTTCCTGGTGTGAGATTTGCCTCAGGAGTGCTGGGGGCTGTGCTCTGCAAAGATTGATTCTCTTCGCTGATGTCAGTTGGCCAGCAATCAATCAAATAAACCCATACGCTAAGCTGAACAGCTTGCTTCATTTGCTGCAGGCCCTGATTGCCTTTGGAATGATTAAAATAGCCAACCGGCGGCTTGCCATCGGCCGTTAGGTGAGCCAGCTCGGAATCCTGCACCAGATACGGGACGAGCCAAACGCGGATATCCCTGTCAGAAATCAGTGGAATTCGCTCATCGCTGCCATGCAGGCGCTTTGACGTATCCTTCAGTTGGCGAATCACCTCGCTGACCCGATCGCGGGCCGCCAGGATGGCCGTATCGTCGCTGCCCCCGCCTTTCTGCGGTTTGCGGGCGGTCGTATTGGCAACAACCAGTACCTTGGTACGCGGCAGCATCCGTTTGCTAATAATTTTTTCGAGTCGGTGCATATGTACGGGATTCTCCCAGGTATTAGGAAAATAAAATGCAGCGCTGCGCTGCGTTTTCATAAGTAATAAAAATCGACCCTGTGGATCTGCATCAGAAATTGCAGATATGATCTCGGAGTCTTCGCACCAGCGCCCTTTTACGCAGAGTGCCGATACATCTTTCACCAAATCCGAGACTTCCTTGCCGCAGCTAGCATTGGCGATGGCCATCGCCGCTTCGCGCTTGGTCTCTTCCAGCTGAGCAAGAGCCTCAGCTAGCTGAGCTTCCACGCGTCGAAGCGCTTCGAGGGTGGCGCAGCCGCTGCACAATGGCACCGCCAAGCTGGCCAACACAACAAGCAATGCCCAAGAAGCGGACTGCCGCTGTGTGTGGTGCTGGGGCGATCGCGAAGCAAGGAACGAACGAGGTGTAGAGTGCGAAGCCAGAGCCGACATCTCAGTCCTCTTTTTTAATCAAGATCTCGCCTGTATCGGGAACTGCTTTTAGCTGATGACGCACGCAGTCGCGAAATTCGCTGGCGTGTTTATTGGTTAATGGAGTAGAGGCCGATACCGAATAATGTCCATTGAAGGGTACAAGCCGGATGGTCGCCACACCGCTGCAGGGGCGTAGGGACTGCAGGCAGCCTCTGAGTATCTGCTGCTGCTCGGGTGGCAGCTCGACGCTGGCGCGCATGACCGACGCACAGCTGACGGCAGCCGGGGGCTCATGCGGCGGGCTCGGCCTGCCGCTCTTTCCCGTCGAGCCGCCAGGCGGTTTGCTGCCGCTGCCAACGCTGCCCGGTTGCTTGCCAGTGTTGCTGGCGGTGCCCGGTTGCTTGCCACTGTTGCCCGGTTCCTTGCCAGTGTTGCTGGCGGCGCCGCTGGGCTCACCGCGCTCTCCTTGGGCTTGTGGCGTGTCCTTGCCCGTCGCGGCGACTTTTTCCATCGCGACCACGTTTCCCGTCGCGCCAGTTCCCGTTGCGTTCGCGGTGCTGCCGCGGCTCAGGGCTGAATCCGCAGGGGAGCCGTGGCTGCTCTCTGACGATGCCGAAGTCGCTGCAGTGGCGGCTCCGGCTGCGCCCTTTTTGTCGCGGTGCTGCGTCGTGGTGCCCGCTGCGGGGCCGCCGATCGCTCCGACTGTGCCGCTCGTGCTGGTGGCGGTTTGACCGACGTGCGCAACGTCGGCAGCTTCGAGATCGGGGCGACGTGCTGTGGCATCAGCGGGCTTTTCAAGGGGGGCCACATCGCGATCCAGTAAGAGCCTTGCCCCGTCGCTGCCGCCGTCATGAGTCGCCGCCAGGCCGCCGTCCCCTTGCTTGGCGACGCCCGGCACCTGCGAGGCCAGGACAATGGCCAAGATCACCAGGACGCACAGGCTGCCGCCGCCAAGGGTCCACCAGAGCCGCTGCGAAGCGCGCTTGGTGAAGGCTGGCTTCGGCGGCGTCTTCGTGACTGCGAGCGAGATCCCAAGCTCGTGGCAGAAGTCGCGGATCGATGCGTGACGCTGCTGCGGGCTCTTGTAGTGCGCTTTGTTCAAGGCTCGGCTGAAGCCCGGCACGGCCTGCGAGGGCGCGGCAAACGGAATCGGGTCTTCCCGCTGGATCTTGGACAGCACGGCCACGCGGTCGTCCCCCTGACGCCGGAAGGCCTGCGCGCCCTTGTGCATTTCATAGATCAGGCTGGCCAGGCTGAAGATGTCGCTCTTTTCCGACGCAGGTTCGCGCAGAAGCTGCTCGGGAGCTTGGTACGGCAAGAGGGCGTCGGGACACTCGATCGTATGCCACAGCGTCGGCGCGACCAGGCCCATGCCAGTCAGCGTGACCTGCACCTGGTCATCGCCTGCGCTGTTTAGAAAGACGGTCTCGGGTCGCAGGTCCAGGTGCAGGCAGTGCCCCTGATGCAGTGCGTCCAGCGCCTCGGCGATCTGGCGATAGATGTGCTGCGAACGGGCAAACGAAAGGGGGCGGGGCAGGGCACTCTGCTGGCGCGGCAGCGTTAGCTCGGTGCGCAGCGTGTGGCCGATGGGCTCTTCCAGGATCAGGAAGCAGCGCCCTGGGCCGTCGATGACGTAGTCGATCACAGGAGCCAGGTTGCGGTGACGGATGCCCAAGAGACGCTTGGCATGGTCCTCAAACCAGCTCAGGTACCCCCGGACGGCGGCGAGCGTCGGCAGGACGCGCAGGCCGAGCAGCGAGCGCGTCTTTTGCAGATCGCAGAGCGCATAGCTCTCGCAGACGGGGTCGCTCGTCAGCAGGCGCTCAACGATGTAGGCGCTCTTGAGCGTCTCGCCATGGGGTACTGCGTCGGACAAGACAATCACTCCTTGTGTTGATTATTGAGTGGTCTCAATCGCGATATCGGTTAAGACCCACTGGAAGACAAGAAAGCGATCATTCACTCCCCAGTTAGAGGCGACCGCCGACATATTGGGTTCGACGGTGTACGTCTTGCCAGCGACGTTCGTCGGCAGCTCTAGGCGCACGTCATACGCACTTGAGACAGAGGTCTGAAAGGTCGGCTGCCAGTCGAGCGGCATCTTGGTGTCCTGATTGCGTAGGAGCAGGCTGCCGCGGGTGATTCGTGGCTTGCCGGAGGTCCCTCCAGCGTCGGATGCGAAGTTGTGCGTCGTCTTCATCCGCAGCACGACACGCGTGGCACCGGCTGGGATGGTGACGGGATTCGACACGACCAAGCAGTCAAGCTGGAAGCCTGACCTTGTATCGGCGTATGGGATCTGGGTTCCGTCGAGCGTCAGCGAGCGGCCAGAGATCTGGGCCTGCAGCATTGAGCAGTTGGTGCTCGTCGACCGCAGACTGTCGGGAAAGCTGACCTCGGTTGCCTTGACGTTGACTGGGGGGCTGCCACTGTCGTTGCCGTTGGCCTGATCCGGTGGTGCGCCCGCGTCTGTTGGGTGTTCTTCCAGAGGATCGAAGAGGCCGCCTTGTTGGCAGGCACCAAGCAGGGTCGCGACGGCGATGGAGGCAATGGAATATCGGAGTCTCATGTTCAACCTCGGACCGATTCGGTCTCACCGAAGATTTCTAGGTGTCTGCGGCCATGGGTCCTTTGAGCCGCAGGAGCGCTGGGTTGTGGACCTCGCCCGGTGAAGCCCGGCCGCGTGCGAGGCGTGCTGCGATCTGCTTGTGGCCCGTCTCTTTCAAGAAGTACGCGGGGGGCTGCGGCGTTCTGACAGAGCCACAAGATCGGGCCGCTGCGCGCCCGCAGGCGCGGTGTCGCGGACGGTTGGCTCACCATGGGAAGGCCGCTAGGAAGCCGACGGCAGACAGGGCCGCAAGCGAGCCGCTGACCGCAAGTGGTCCCGTCATCCTGTACGTGATGCGGCCCGCGGCATCGTACGGCTGACCGTGAAGGCCGCCGAAGGTTGCGGTGGCCACCAGGCTGCTGACCAACATGCCGCCCAGGCTGCCCAGCGCCAGGCCGCGAAAGAAGGTCCGCTTGCCCACCGCGGGCTCGCGGCACAGGCGCTCTTCAAGCTGGGCGCGCTGGCTGTCCGAGGCGCTGGCTCTTTCGGCTCGCGCTTGCTCGGCAGCGGGACAGGGGCCGGTGGTGGGGCAGCGAATGACGGCCTTGCTGGCCGGACGAGCGACGCCCAGCGAGAGCCCGAGGGCCGCAGCCGACAGCCCCGACAGGCCATACAGCACACCCTGGTGCGGACCCAGCGCATACGTCGGCGACGTGGGATCGGTCGGCCGATAGGCTTTTCCGTCGAGCGAAGACAAGCTGACGGCGGCAAACAGACTTGAGAACAGCAGGGCAGAGGACGCACCGATAGCCAGGCCGCGACCGAAGCTATAGACCTGCGGGCAGGCGCGGCGGATGGGCGCAGGCGCGCTGGGCAGGATCGACGGCAGCGGCTCGACGACCTGGGCCGTAAGCAGCGCGTCGACGGCAGCGGCCAGGGTCTTGGGCTTGCCGTCATCGCTGCACTGGATGCAGTCTTTCTTACCGACGCGCACGACATGGCCCTGGCGATCGGCCAGAGCGACCTCGACCGAATAGTTGGCGGGATGATCGAGAACGTCCACCGTGAGCAGAAAGTCGGCTTGATGCGTCTGGGAAAGCAGGGCCCAGCACTCGCGCGAGCGACAGCCCAAATCGTCGCGCTTGAGGGACGGATTCAAGAGCTTGGCGGTCTGATAGACGGATGTGACATGCGCCTGCACCACGCTGCGCGCTCGTGCGTCAAAGTCGATCCCCTGCTGGGCCGAGTCGTGCTTCACGCTGACGCCCAGGACCAAGATGCTGGCGTGCGCGATGTCCAGCGGACGTGCCGCAGTCGCCGCGGGCTGAGCCTGTGCCCACGTCGGCGTTGCAGAGAGCAGGAACAGCAGGAACAGTCGGATTAATTTGGTACACATGTTGACCCATCGTATTCCGTTAGGAAAGGTGTCGGCAGCGGCGCTGATATGCATGTAGCGTCACAGCCTGGTTATGTGTCCCGCACCATGCGAGATGCACATGACTGCCAGTCCCAGCAGAAGGACAAGCAGAAATGCCACAAATAGACGCAGCCCTTGCAGACGCTCAGCGGCCAAGACATCTTGCTGGATGGTGTGGTGAATGCGATACACCGCGGCGAGCAAGCGATGTGAAGCATCGGGCCCGCGCTCGGTTCGGCTTTTTACAAAGCTGGCATTTTGGCCACGCACCATTGAACGCAAAATAAGCATCATGAGCTCATCGCGACAGAAGGGCTCAGGAATGGCCTTGCAGAGTTCCGTATAATCTTCGCGATTTCGGGCCTTGACCGCGGTGGCGGTCAGATCGCAGGGTTTCTTTTGTAATAAATCGACCAACGCCTTCAGCAGCTCCACTTCTTTGTCGCTGCCGGTCAAAATATAATAGAACAATCCACCCACTGCATAGATGTCATGTGCTTCACCCAGTTTACGAACAATCTGAAATTGATGATTCTGTGGATTCGGGGGTGGCGTACCATTGACATAGGCATAGTAATTTGAACTACCCCTGGGAATTTCTTCGACCCGTGCGATTTCCATATCGTGCGAGTGAGATGAGTCGGTGGCATCGGTCAAGATATCAGAAGGTAAAACGGATAAATCGGTATTGATTAATCCAGCAGGCAGTTGAATGCAGGCAATTGGATCGCTGTTAAATTCTAGTCCATTCACGGGTTCTTTGCGGTTTTGTGCTTCTGGAGAGATATATGGCCGCTTGACCCATACGGCCTTTACATCGTCTTCTTCATACCAACTGCGACTGAGCTCTTCTTTGTCGGCGAGGCCAAAGTCGATGACCTTGATCTCAAAGTCGCGCGAGTTGATCAGCTCGCGGATGCGACCGCGGAAGGACAGCTTCTCGTTGCCGCGCCAGCGGCCTTCGCCTTGCTCGTCTCCGACGATGCGCAAGAGGATGTTGTCCGGGGCCAGATCCTTGTGGACGATTTTTTTCTCGGTGTGCAGCCAGGTGATGGCCTCGGCCAGCTGCATCATCAGCCCCACGCGTTCAAGCAGCATCACTTTGGCCAAGATGACTTCGGGATGATTGGGGAGGAAAAAGCTGCGCAGGCGCCCAGATACGCCCGAAAGGCGTTTCGTATCGGGGATGCTCATCGCATACTGTTTGCAGATATCGCGAATGGCGCGCTGACGGTGTTCATGAAAACGCAAGACAGCATTCTTGCTGCGATCGCCGGGACTCTCTAACAGCTCCATCACAATAGCGTCGCGATCGACAAAATTGATAATCGTACCAGTATTAATTGAGCAACAGTCTTTGGCGAGCTTGCTGAAGAGGCGACTTTCATAGCGCTGCACTTCGTTGCCAGAAATACTGAATGCACACTTGCTGCAGTGCAGAGCCGGGTGCGTCTGATACGGGCCCTTGGCATCTGAGGCGCTGGGGGCCATGCGCTGCAGATAATGCGACCCGCACTCTGGGCACTTGGGATGATACAAGGCTCCGCAGCCTCCGCAGAGAACCAGCGGCCCTAGATGGACAATATCGATCAAGTTGACGGTATTGACACTGACGCCATCAACCAATGTGCGCAACAGGTCGATCTCTTGTTGAAACAGACGTTCTGCTGAGAAATCGACATGCTCATGCAAGATTTTGATAGCCACCGGTCGTACATTGCGGCCGGCACTGCGTTGCATTGCACGATAGACTTTGGCAAAGCGTCCTCGGCCTAGCTGATGAGGCAGAATACGATTATCTGACTCATTGCGAGTTTGTAGGATTTCATAGTTGACCTCAGAGGACAACGTGCTGACCGAACGGATAATGACATTGCTGGCGTTCATAGTTGATTACATCCTGATGGACACACAAACCAGATAAATACATCCGGTGGTGTTGTCGGTTGTGTGTAGAACGATGAATCGCAATACCGGGCCCAGGCTGGCAATTTCGATTTCCAGCTCGGGCAGCGCTAAGGTAAGCGGGATTTCGCCGTTTTCAGCGCCTATGCTGGAATAGTGAATGCGCTGGACCCAGGTCCGGCGGTGCCCGAGATCGATGGTGGCGCTCTTGGCGCTGCGCGCGATCAGACAGCTGCGCAGCTTGGTGCTGGGCTCGTGGGCGTTCAAGTAAAGCTGCGGCGCATCGCGCGAGGTCTGCGGCTCGGCCAGCTCCAGGTTGATCGAGGAGCCTTTGATCAGCAGCACCAGCGGCGCCGGGAACAGGCCCGGTACCGACGGCACGGCAACTGGAATAGGGGCCCGTGTCTGCGACAGCGCGACGTCCAGGCTGCACAGCCGAAGCTCGTGGCCCAGCACGCTGCGCTGCGCCTGCAGCGTTCCGGGGACGGGCGGACGCAGGGTCTGACGCGAGCCCGTCGGACCTACGGGCTGAGGCAGCGGCAGAGGCGGCGGCTGCAAGCGGCTGAGAAGCTCGGGGATGCTGGGGCGCTCATGCGGGTTGGCATGGAGAGCCGATAGCACCGCGGGCTCGACAAAGGCGGGACGCTCGCGGAGCGGCGGCAGGCGAGGCAGCACGTCCCCTGGCGAGCGCGCCCCGCGCAGCTTCTGCAGATCGCCTTCAAACAGGGCAAAGGCAATGGCGCCAAAGCTATAGATATCGCTCTTGGGGGTCGGAACCGCACCCTCGCGGCACTCGGGCGCCAGGAACGGATCGTGTCCGCTGTCGGTGAGCGGCAGGCGCAGCACCGCAGCAACGGACAGACCCAGCAGCTGGTGCGGCTGCTGCTTGGTGCCGGCCAGGATGCTGATCGCCTCGGGACGCAGGCCCCCGTGTACATAGTCGGCTTCCAGCTCGCTGGCTTTCTTTAGCAGGCGGCCCAGCTGAAGCAGCGCCTGGATGCGCTCAGCAATGGGCTGCTTGCGCAGCTCGTCCAGGTTCCAGACGGCGGGATAGGCCGGGCAGACGGCGATAGCCGGTCCAGAGTCCCACGCGACGCCGACCTCGTGGATGGTGGTGAACGGCAGGCGATGGTCGCCATGCAGCTCAGACAGGGCTTGGCGCTTGCGGACGTAGGCGGCGAGTGCCTTGTACTGCTCGCTGCTCAGCGATGTGAGCTGCTTGCCCTGGCCGACCAGCACGGCGAGGATCGGCTTGTTGAGAGACGGCTTGGTGGTCTCGGTCGGCAGCGAGGCACTGGCCAGCGACACCACCTGCGCATGGAACTGCAGCTGGAACAGCGACGAGCCAATCGGCATGACGGCTCCCGCGGGGCTGGCCAGCTTGTAGGTGCCCTGAAGGACGATGCGGTTGCACAGCCCCGTCGGATCGTCGACGTACGAGTAGTTGGGACGGGGGCCCGTCCGGCGCGAGGGGCCGTCGCTGAGCGCCTCTGGCACATGGGTGAGCAGGCTGGCTTTCTTGGCCGTCAGGTTCAGACCGACGCTGGCCAGGTACTGCAGGATGGCGTCGGGGTTAAGAAACTGCCCCCCTTCTTCGGCCACCACCTGCCGCAGGTCGCTGCCGAGCTGCTGCGCCGAGCTGTAGCGCTGATCGAGCTCACGGCTGAGCGCCTTTGCGACGATGGCTTCCAGCTTCCGAGAGACGTGCGGGCAGAGCTGCGACAGCGGAGGAATGGGGGCTTTGGCGACTGCAAACAGCGTCGCAACCATGTCATCTTTCGTGAATAACGGCTTGCCAGTACATAGCTCAAAAAGCATAACCCCCAATGCCCAGATATCCGTTCGGCGGTCCAAAGGTTGACTTTGAACCTGTTCGGGCGACATATAGGAGGGTTTCCCTTTTAGGATCTTTGGATCGGTCAGCTCAAGCCGATTGCAGTCCCGCGCCAGACCCAAGTCGATGACCTTTAGCAGCCCCTCGGGCGTCACCATCATGTTGGAATGCGACACATCGCGGTGGACGACATTCATGGGCCGCCCGTCGGGATCTTGCAGCTCATGCAGCGCGTGCAGTCCGGCGCAGGCCTGGCTGATAAGAGCGGCGGCCAAGCCCGGCGGCAAGCGCAGTCCGCGCTGTGCTAGATCGGAATAAATGTCGTATAAGGAAATGCCGCGAATATATTCCATTGATATAAATAAATGATTTCCACGCTTTCCGATTTCATATGTGCGCACAATGTTATTGTTGTTTAATTCTGCGGCGATACGCGCCTCGTCCAGAAACATGGCTTCGGCGTTGCCTAAATCAAAGATATTGGGATGAATGAGCTTGATTGCGACATTTTTGGCGAAGCCGCCTAGGCCCTGCTGGCGCGCCAGAAAGACCTCGGCCATGCCGCCGCCACCTAGCTTGCCGATGAGCAAATAGGTGCCGAATGGCACGGCCAGCCCAATCTCGATCATCACCACCGGCCCCTGCGGGTGGGTGGCAAGCTGCACGCGGCTGGGCAGCAGGGTGCCGGGCACGAGGGGCTTGCCGTTTTCGAGGTTCACAAGCAGAGCGGAGGGATGGGCCGGCAGCAGGACATAGCCGCGGTCTTTGCGCTGGATGACAAGCTGCTCGGCCGCGACGCCCGAATCGCGTACATAGACATCCGCCTTGGGCTGCGAGCCAAGGACGATGCGGTCCTTGTCCAGAAACGAAAAACAGGTCTCGGACTTGGTGCCGAGCTTGAGCGTGACGCGGACGATGGCCTGCAGGCTCTCCTCGGTCCTTGGATCCGCCGGCAAGATGAAGAGATCGCTGCTTGGAACAGGCGCGGTGCTCATAGACGTCCCCCGGTGCGCCGCGTGGGCTGACTAGCGTGGGCCTGCATGCCTGGGCACTTCGCTGCAGGCAACGACGATCGAGATCCACTCACATGGATGAGTACGCGCGGGCGGACGGAAGTCTGACAAACGGACGCTGGCAGACGACACGCGCCGTCGCGAACGCATCGTGTCGATCGCAGAACGCGGACAGCGGGCGCTAGTCAAGGTGCGAAGCAGGAAACGACAACAAGAGGGCGGGCGGCCGTGACCTAGCGGTGTTTGGCGAGGCGGGCGCAGGGGGGACGCCACGGCGAGGCCTGCGCTTCGCCGGGCGCCGTCGCATGCCGGTGTCTAGGTCACTTTCTGACCGAAGTCGACAAGCTCGGCGGTGACGCGATCGAGGCGCGACATCAAGAACATGCCGCGCAGGTTGCCACGTGGATGGCTGACGGTGTGATCGGCCCAGTACTGCAGGCCATTTCCCGTCGACAAGCCACGGCAAGGCACAGCTTCGCTGCCCAGGCCGGGCAGCGTCACGGCCATGACCGGCTCAAGCCCGGCGCGATCCCAGGCGTACGGCATCTGCGTCAGAAGCGGTCGCAGCGGGCTGTTTTCCCACAGCGAAGGATCGTCGCTGCGTGCGAATGCGCCCGTCTTGATGTCCTGTCGCAGCGTATAGGCATAGCCATTTTCGTGCGGTGACTTGCTGGAGATCAGCCGCGTCACCTTGTCGACATAGATGACGTGGCGCTCGGGGATGATGTCGCCTTGGTGGACGGCGCCGACCTCGAACACCCAGTCATCACCAACGTAGCCGACGCATTCAACGTGCAGAATGAACGGCCGCGTGGTGTAGCCGATGGTGTCTTTGTGAACCACGCGATAGCGCCAAAAGTCACCGACAGCGATGGGCGGCGGATACCCGGCGGCCTCGGCGGGTGTGATCACCCAGTGCAGATCCAAGCTGGCCAGCTTGCGCTGCAGCTTGCTGAAGTCGTTGATCTTCGTGTCTTGGGTCACGGTGTACACGATCTGGCGCAGCGTCGGGTGGAAGTACTGCTCGTGGTTCTCTTGGCTGGATCCGGGGTCGCGCTCTTCGGCGGCGTTCTGCACGGAAAGCGGCTGCGGGCGCCACACCAAGTCGGGGTGATCGCCGATGCTGCGTCCGGTCCACGTACCGGCATGCGGGTTCGCCTTATCGCCGCGGATGCGATACGTGTAGACCTTGGGCTTGCCCTCTTCCGGCCAGTTGCGCGTGCCGATGAAGTCAGGCATGACGCCATCGTCGGCAAACCAGAGCTGCATGGTCACGTCGTACTGGTTTCCGCCCAGAGCCGTGTAGCGGCACTCATAGCGATAGGCTGGATAGTTCCATACCTCGCGCGTGGATTTTCCCGTCTGAGGATCGATGGGATCGAGCTTGGTATCGAAGATCAGGCCGCGGCGATCTTTGCCGATCGACTGCAGGACAGCGGCGTGAAAGATGTGCGCTTCGTCCGATCCGATGCGGCGGATCAAGTCGACCGGATCGCCGTTATGACAAACGGTGAGCAGGCCTTTTTGATCGCCGACCTTGAAGGCAATGCCGTGAAGCTCGCGGGCTTTGGTCGGCTCGTTTTCCAACACAGACGCGGCCGCCCAGCCGTTGCAGTGCCCCCACCAGAAGGCCTTGTAACCGGTCGCTTGCTCAAGGCGTGAGTCGGCGAAGTTGCGCCAGTTTTCAAACTCGCGCGAGCGCGGGTTGGGCAGACCCAGCGCGGTGCAATAGCGGTCGTACTTATCAAGAGGCCCGTTTTCGTCGTACAGGTTGCGATAGTCAGGGCGGTCTCGGCTCGACAGCATCGGCCACCAATACCCTGACCACGCCTGATGATCCGCTTCACCTTGCGTCAGATAGTCGCTCATCCTGCCTCCTAGGGCGTTCAGGATAGGTCAGATCTGCGGCGCGACTCAATTGCTTCGGCGCGTCGCGTCCGCGGGCTGCGGCCTGCGTGCAGCGAAGCGACATCCGCGTGCTGCCTTGCTGTCGCGGTGGTGATACGGTGCGCGCGATGCTTGTCATTCCGGTTGGCGGTTGCGGTGAGTTTGGCAAAAATCTGACGGCCTACGTGGCGGGTAGCGTGCTCGTGTTTGCCGACTGCGGCATTCAGATGCCCGACGATGTCACGCCGGGAATTGAGCACATCCTGCCCGACTTCGATGCGGTGATCTCGCGCTATGGCCCGCCCTCTGCTGTGCTGCTCACGCACGGGCACGAAGATCACATCGGAGCGCTCGGGTACTTGCTGCGTCGGCTTGGCTGGGCAGTGCCGGTCTATGGTCGACCGCTGACGCTGCGCTTGTGCGAACGTCGGCTGGACAAGCTGGGCATTGCATCTCGGCTGCGTGACCTGCGCGAACTTGTCGCCAATCGGCCGGTGTTCTTTGGTTGGGGCAGCGATGCGCCCGCATCCGACGATGCCGAGCTGCCGATCGCGCAAGAGGTCGACGGCGAGCAAGCGGTGATGAAGGTGACGCCGCTTTCCGTGCCGCACTCGATCCCTGAAGCCTGCGCGCTGTTGATTGAATCGCTGGGGCCTGATGGTCGCCGCGTCTTGCATACCGGAGACTTCAAGCTCGATGAAATGGGAGAGTTCGCATTTGCCGAGCTTGCGCGTCGTCCAGTCGATGTGCTGGTCGGCGACAGCACCAATGCCCAGGTCGCGGGCAAGACGCCGCACGAGCGCACTGCCAGCGATGCCCTGTCGGCGCTGCTTGCTGATCCAACACGGCGTGGGCGCATCGTCGTGGCCCTGTTTTCTTCTCATCTAGAGCGCGTGGCGCGCTTGGCTCGCGCGTGTCAGACAGCCGGGCGCAAGCTGTGCTTGGTCGGACGCGGACTGCACGATGCGGTTGCGGCGGCCGAGCGGGCGCGCGTGTTTTCACTTCCTGCCGATGTGCTGGTCTCCGCCGAGCAGGCCTGCGCCTTGCCTGCCGAGCGTGTGGCGATCTTGTGTACGGGGACGCAGGGCGAGCGCATGGCTGCCCTGGGTCGCTTGGTCGCGGCGCTCGATCGCGGCACACCTGCGGCCTTTGGTGGGCTGCGCTTGTCGGCAGGTGACACCGTCGTCGTGGCCGCGCGCATCATCCCCGGACACGAGCGTCAGGTGGGGCGGCTGCTCGATCGCTTGGTATTGGCGAATATCGAGGTGCTGACCGGGGGGCCGTACGCAGTGTCCGGCCATGGCAGCCAAGACGATCTGCGGGCGCTGATGGCAGCCGCACAGCCGCGCATGGTGGTGCCGGTCCACGGAACGCCGCGGCAGATCTATGCCCATGCAGCACTGGCCGAGAGCCTGGGGATTCCTGCGCTGCGCTGTCGCAACGGCGATGTCATCTCGGTCGACGATGACATCGCCATCACCGACAACATCGAACCCGAGCCGCGCATCGTCGATGGCAATACCGTCGGGGAAGTCGGTCCCTATACGCTGCGCATGCGCCTGCGACTTTCGTATTCGGGGGTGGTTGTCGTGGCCGCTGACCCGCTTTCGCCGGGGCGCCTGCTGGTTCGCACCGTGGGCGTGCGCGATCCAGGCCAAGGGCTCGAAGAGCTGTGCAGTGAAGCCGCGAGTCAGGCGTCATTGCTTCTGCGCGATGCCCATGGTTCATCGCCGACTCGCTGGGCCACGCTGCCGGAAGAGACACGGCGCTTGGTGGCTCGCACGGTGCGCAATACCTTTCTACGCCGTCGCGGCGCAAAGCCCACGGTGCTGACGGTTCTACCCGGCGATGATTTCCGATACGATGAGGACCCGGACCCACTAGACGCCGCAGCCGACTAACCCCAGGGCACTCGGCTGTCGGCACTGCGGAGGCGCAATGTCGCAGCGTTCACGGATGAGCAAGCTAGGCAGGATTGGAGCCGCGGCTGCCTTGCTGTGGTTGGCAAGCGGTTGTCTGAAGCTGACGCTGTACCAAGCAGCGGTCATGAAGCCGAGCCAGATCGCCATGTACTTCAACGTCCTGGACTCTGCCGGTAACCCCGTGCCGAATCTGACCGCCGATCGCTTCGAGATCTACGAAGACGGTGGGCGGATCTCGACGTTTGAGTCGAAGCAGACGATCTTGAATCCTGAGATCGCAGCGATTCACTACACGCTTTTGCTCGTCGATCTGTCGGGCAGCATCACGCAGTCGGGCGCGATCGAACAGCTAAGGCCGGCGGTGCAGACCTTCGCGGATCGCGTTGGGCAGCTGCAGAAGGTCGCGATCTACGGCTTCGATGGATCGACGCAGCTTTATCCGCTGCTCAACTTCACCAAGGGCGGTGACGCCGTGCGCAGCGTCAGCGAGCGCTTGAGTTCGTTCAAAGGCCGCGATCCCTCGACGAACCTAAATGGTGCGGTCGTCGAAGGTCTGAAGGTCTTGGAAAAGGCCGTGGCGCATGAGCCGACGCCGCTTAAGTTTGGCTCGCTGGTCGTCTTCACCGACGGTTCGGATCGGGCACAGCGCGTTCTGCGCGCGGATCTCGACAAGGCTCTCGATGCGGCGCACGACGACCGCACGTCGCTGTATGTCATCGGCATCGGCAAAGAGATCAACAACGGCGAGCTTCGCAACATCGGTCGCACGCACGCGTTCCTAAGCCAGGACCCGGCCGAGCTAGCCAAGGCGTTCGACGACATCGCGCAGCGCGTCGAGGCCTACACCAAGAGCTTCTATCTATTGTCGTACTGCTCTCCGGCTCGCGCGCAGGAACACGATCTGAAAGTCGTCACCAAGCTTGGGGCCAGCAGCGGTTCGCTGAGCTACCACTTCAATGCGCAGGGCTTCGGGCCGAACTGTGACTCGAACCGGTTGCCGCACTTCGATCTGAAGAACCCCACCAAGCGCAAGGCCAGCGCCAGTCAGAGCGACTAGCCAACGGGCCGCTGCGGCGCCGTAGACGCTTGCCGCTGCTTCGCGCCGAACTTCGCATAACTTTGGCGATATACTCTGTGGATCGCCATGTCTAGTCAGCAGGCGCCTACGCTGCTCTCTCGGCGCTGTCCGCACTGCAATATGCTCTATCCGGCAGATGCGGATCACGTCTGCTCAAGCAGCCCGACCCAAAGCGCACCCAGCGTGGCCGCGGCGCGCGATGAGGCACTGGCCATTACAGCCAAGGTACCGAGCAGCGCCACTGCGCAGACCCTTCCCCGATCGGCTGCCGTGGCCCGCAGTGCCGAGGACGATCTGGTCGGCCTGATCCTCGGAGAGCGCTACGAGATCGAAAAGCGCCTGTCGGCAGGCGGTATGGGCGTGGTCTATCGCGGGCGGCATATCGTGCTCGACAGCCCGATCGCCGTGAAGATCCTGCTGAAGCCGCAGGACGCCGAAGCGCAGCGCCGCTTTCTGCAAGAAGCCAAGCTGGCCTCGCTGATTCGCCATCCCAACACGGTCTATATCTCGGACTTTGGGCTCTTGCCCGACGGGCGATCGTATCTGGTGATGGAATACCTGCAGGGGCCGACGCTGCGCCAGGCACTGCAAGGCGGGCGCTTGTCCGTACCGCGCGCCTGCGCCATCGCGCGCCAGATCGCCGAGGGACTGCAAGCCGTCCACGACAAGGGCATCGTCCATCGCGATCTGAAGCCCGAGAACATTTTTCTGATTCGCGATGGCCAAAAAGAGTTCGTAAAGATCGTCGACTTTGGCATTGCGCTGGCGGCACCGACGCTGCGCGTCGAGTTGAGCAAAGCGGCATCGCACAGTGTGGAAGCCGGCAAAGAAAGCGGTGGTGCGGAGCCGGCGCCGCAGCCTGGCGCCGATGCATCGGCGGAGCTATCGGCTCGGCAGACGCTTCCGGGAACCGTGCTCGGAACGCCGCACTACATGTCGCCTGAGCAGGCCGATGGGGCGGATGTCGATGCGCGCACGGATCAGTACGCGCTGGGCTGCATCTTTTACGAGATGCTGACGGGCGATGTGCCGTTCGATCACCCCACGAACGTGATGGCCATCATGTTCAAGCACGTGTCGGAAGCGGTGACGCCGCCGCGCAAGCGCTGTCCCGACGCGCGCATCCCAGACGCGGTCGAAGCGATCGTGCTGCGCATGCTGGCCAAGACGCGCGAGGAACGCTTTCCATCGCTGGCTGAGCTGGCCGGGGCGCTCTCGCGGGAGCTAGCTCTGCTGGCTCCCGACGATGCGCTGCTTCCGATGGACGCGGGGGGATCGGCGAGCTCACTGGGCGGGCGGCTTTCGACGCAGGTGGTGCTGCGCCCGCGGCGCTGGCAGCTGCTTTCGGTCTATGCCGCCCTTGGCGTGCTGCTTTTGGGCACAGGTGTGCTGGGGTATCGCCAATATCGTGCGAGCCAACAGCTGCGCAGCCGTGAGCTGTCAGCAGCCGAGCTAGCGACGGTCCGAACGTCTTCGCTGCAGGTGCTGGCTTCGCAGCTCGCATCCTCGCCGGATTCGACGGCGCGCGAGCTGCGGGTGAGCGCGCTTTTGAGCGCGGGCAAGACGCACGAGATGGCGCTGCAGCCCTTCTTGGTGCCGCTGCTTTCAGATCCCGATGCCGACATCGCGGCGCTTTCGGCCGAGGCGCTGGGGCAGCTCGGCGATCGCCGCGCGGTGTCGCCACTGGCCGACCTGCTTGCTCGCGCGCGTCAGCCAAGTGTGCAGGCAGCCGCTGCCTCTGCACTGGATCTCCTCGACGATGAGCGTGGGCAGCGGGCGCTGCTGCAGATGCTGGATGGCAGTGATGAGGTGGCGCGCTTTCGCGCGGCATATGTCCTGGTTGGCAAGGGCAACCGCAAAGCCGTCGCGGTGCTCAGCAGCTTGCTGGAACGCAGTCACCCGCCCGATGAAGTGGTGCTGGATGCACTAACGCGCCTTTCGCAGGCCGGCGAGGATGCAGCGCGTCGCCAGCTTCTGTCTCGCCTGTCGTCGGCCGAGCAGCCGCAGAAGCGCTTGCCGATCGCCTATCGCTTGGCGCAGCTCGGTGAACCGCAAGGGCGCGACGAGCTGCGGCAGCTGGCAGAAAACCCAGGGCCGCAGCAGCTTTTGGCCGCACGGCTGTATGTCTCGCCCGAGCACGCGACGCTGGGCGATCTGTTTCGCCAGGTGCTGCGCGATCCTGCCGCCAGCCAAAGTGCGCAGCTTCTAGCCGTCGAGGGCTTGGGATCTGGCGGTCGACTGCGGGACATTGGTCTGTTGCGGCCGAATCTGTCCCCCGGAACGATCGAGCGCCTGCGACAAGCTGCCGCGGTTGCGGTGCTGCGCTTGTCGGCGCTGGATGCCAGCGTCGTGTCCGAGCAGAGCCTGGCCTGGGCGCAAGATGCGCTGCGCGACAGCAGCTGGCTGGTTCGCCAAGCGGGAACGGCCGTCCTCGGGGATCTCGAAAGCGATGCCGCCACGCAGGCGCTGTCGGGCATGTTGAAAGACGGTGATCAGCGCGTGCGCAAGAGCGCTGTGCGGGCCCTTGGGCGCAAGCGCAGTCGTGATGCGCTGCTGGCACTTCGCGAGGCACTTTTCGACGCGGAAATTTCTGTGCGCGAAGAGGCTCTGCGCGGCCTGTCGCGTGTCGCCAAGGTGCTGAGCGACCAAGGTCAGGCGCAGGTCAAGCAAGATGTCGCGGGCTGGCTGCGCGATGTGCTGACGCAGGGCAGGCCCAGTGAGCAGGTCTTGGCGCGCAGTGCGCTGTTGCGTCTGGGAGACGAGACGCAGCGTCCGGCGTTGGTGGCTCTGCAAGCTTCACCGGATCGCGACGCGCGGCAGCTTCTGGCCGAGCAGAGCGATCGAAAAGATGCCAGCACGATGCTGGTGGCGATGCTTGCCGATGGCGATGCGGGGGTGCGCATGACCGCGGCGCAGAAGCTGGCGGAACAAGGCGACAGTCGCGCGCTGCCGGCGCTGCGCGATGCTCTTTCGGCAGGGGGGCGTAGCAGTGTCATGGCCTTTGCGCTGCTGCGACGGCTGGGCGAGCAGGTGGCTCCGCCGCGTGAGCTTGATCGACTGCTGCACGGGCCCGATGTTGGCGAGCGCATGCAGACCGTCGAGGCGCTGGGCAAGCTGCCGCCGGATGTGGCGGTGCCCTTCTTGCTGGACGCGGCGCGTGATGCCGAGCGCTTGGTACGTCGCTTGGTAGCCGAAGTGGCGGCCGATCTACCGGAAGGTCCACAAGGGCCGCCTGGCTTGGCCATCTTGCGCTTGCTGCAGCAAGACAGCGACGCGGGCGTGCGCTTCCGGGCAGCGGCGCTGATCGCGCGCTTTGGCGACCTGAGTCGCTACCAACGAGCGGCTGTGAGTGCTGCCAAGAAGTCGGCAGAGGACAGCGATGGCGTGCCGCGCTTGCTGCGTCCGGTGATGCTGGATTCATCGCCCGTCGATGGCGGAAGCGACGCATCTGCGGCAGCGCCTGTGCAGGATGCCGGCGAGCCGCCCAAGGTCAGCGATGCCGGCGCCAGCGATACGCTCACCACCGTCGAGAACAGTGGCGACAAAGCGCTGGATGCCATCGGTCAGTTGGCGCGCAAAGGACTGCAGGCCTTTTCCGCCAAAGACTTTGGCAAGGCGCTCAAGCTTCTGCACAAAGCCGAGAAGCAGTGCGAAAAGAAAAAGAGCTTCGCCGAGGCCTGTGCGCAGCTTTCGCAAGAGATGGCAGTGCGCATCGCGCAGATCTACGAGAAGCAAGACCAGCTTGTCGAAGCGATGAGCGAGTACGAAAAAGCCCTGCGGGTCACTGGTGCAGCGAGCAAGGGCGCGGCATCTCTGAAAGGGGAAGCCGAGGCAGGGCAAGCGCGCCTGCGCGGACAGCTTGGGCGCGTCAGCATGCCCAAGACCGTATCGGGCCGCTGCCGCGAAGTGACCGAGTGGATGCTGCCGGGCACCAACGTCGTGACCATCAACGGAGCGCAGACGTTTGTGAAGGTTCGTCCGGGTGAAGTGCAGAACCTTGGAAGCTGTCCATGAAACCGTGGAACGAAGGTGGCCAAGCGATCGTAGTAGGGGAGGGGTGAGCGCGCATGAGTCGGCATCGCTGGGGTGTTTGTTTGGCAAGAGGCCCGCGCTGCGTGGGGCTGTTGCTCGGGCTGCTTTTGTCCCTGCTGACGCCGCTTTCTTGGGCGAAAAAAGGCAAGGAAAAGACCGGCAGCGCGGGCACGGGGCTCGGTGAGCGAGCGCGCAGCCTGCGGCAGCAGGGGATCTCGGCGCTGTTGGTGAAAGACTTCACAGCCGCGGCCGATCTGCTGTCTCAGGCCTATCGCGTTTCGCCCGATGCCGAGACGCTGTATCAGCTTGGGCGCATGGCGTGGCTAAGCGGTCGCACTGTCGCGGCGCAGGACCTGATGCGGCGCTATCTGGCCGATCCGGCAAGCGGGCAAGATGCGGCGGCCAAGAAAGATGCCGAGCAGCTTGTCGAGCAGCCGCGTCCACCGAGTGGCGAGGTGGCGATCGTGGGTGAGCGCGGCGCGCTGGTGTTGGTCGATGAGCGACTTACCGGCATGCTGCCTTTGCCGCTGCCGCTGCTTCTGACCAGTGGCGAGCACCGCATCACGCTGGAGATTGCCCAGCGTCGCATCGAAGGTCCGGTCAAGGTCTTGCCGGGTCGTCTGTCCGAGCTTCGCTTCAACGTCAACTCGGATGCCGTGGTGTCGCGTGTCGTGCCGGCTGTGGTGTGGCTGCCCGAGTACAAAGGCGTGCCCTCAGAAGCGCAGCGCTTGCTGAGTCAGACGATCGAGCAAGCGGTGCGCAAGCAGCGCCTGTCCATCGTGCCCAAGGGCGTGGCCTTGGCGCAGGCGCCGCGCTTGGCTGACTGTCTGGAACAGCTGGACTGCCAGGACAAGCTGACGACGGTAAACGAGGCAGATTACTTGCTTGCGACCAGCATCGAAGCCACCGGGGACTTGACGCAGTCAGACTGGACCTTGCGTCTGTCGTTGGTCGAGGCGACGACGGGCGACTCGGCCGCGAAGCGCAGCGAGCCGTGTACACGCTGCTCGGCGGATCAGGCCAGCGTGACCTTGGATGCACTGGTGTCGCGCGTGCTGAACGAGGGCATGGCGCGACCGCGCGGCATCTTGGAAGTGCTGTCGACGCCGCCGGGGGCGGACATCTTGCTGACCGAGCGCAAGCTGGGACAGGCGCCGTACCAGCGCGCGGCGCTTACCGGCAGCTACACGCTGGTCGTCAAGCAAGCCGGCTACAAGCTGCACACCGCCACCATCGTCGTCGAAGAGGGCAAGAAGGCGACGCTGCGCGTCGAGCTAGTCAGCGAAGCCGAGCCGGTCAAGCCGCCGCCGCCCGTCGTGGTCGCTTCGCCGCCTCCTCCTGTTGTTGTCACGGCGCGAGGGCCGCAGCCGGGTGAGCGGGCACCGCGTCCGCTGTGGCGCTTGGCGCTGGGGGCTTCGTTGATTGGCGCCGGCCTCCTGGTTGGGGGCTTTGGCGTGTCGGGCTTGGTGCAGCACGGCCGGCCCGCGGACCCCGAGAACAAGACCTATTTTGATACACAAGATAAGGGCATTGCGCTGCTTTCGGTGGGTGGGTTGATGGCTGTCGGCGGAGCCGTCCTGATCCTGATTCCGGGACCCAAAGTAAAATAAATCGTGAATTCCTGAGAAACCATATCGCTGAATACTGGAATTCCGATCTTATCGCAGACCATAAAGGAGTGACTATGCGTACGTTCATGATCGCTAGTTCCGCACTTTTCTTGATCGGAGGAATCTGGAGCTGCGACAAGATATGGTCTAGCTCGGTCACTGACTGCGGTCGTCCTGGGTTTAAGTGCCCAGATGGCTACACGCCACCGGGGCAGGATCTGTCGATGAATGGCGGAGATGGCGGGACATCGACAGGCGACATGATGGGCTCGGCCCCAGACGACATGGCGGGCACAGCCCCACTTTATACAAGTGTATATGTCGCAAACGATGGCAATCGTACGACGATGGTTGGGACGGGAAATGGTGAAATTAAGATTTATTATGATAATACAATTACGTATGTCCCAGGCTTGGAACCACAGAGGACAATATCTGTAAATCCTGGAAAATCAATTACCGGGATTTGGCGCGGGCATGTATATCAATCGGCTCCGCAAGATAAACAGTTAATAATTGCGATTTCGAATGATAATAAGATATTTTCTTATATTGATGGAACGGCCAGGCCCGCTCATACCACTCCGGCTACGACACGATCTTTGTGGGTTGGTGATTGGAATCATGACTTAACTACAAAAATAACGCTCCCACCGCAAGGCCAGGTAAAAGCTTATGTCAGTGGGGACGATGGCTTTGTCATGAGCGGCAACATCCAGTCGGATGCCACGGTCACGTGGCAGGCGGCGACGAACCTGGGCACGGACCCTCGCCCATCGCTGCGCACGCTGAGCGGCCTGGCGTCGATCACGACCTATGAACTGATGATGATGTGCATGATGACCACGACGGGACGCTGCTCGGAAGGGCATGCCTGGGCGGCGGGCGATAACGGCGCTCTGTTCGTCCTGACTGGCACCGGCACGTGGGGACCCGTCGGAGCCTTTACGCCGCGGCCCGGTGCTGGATCGAGCTATCTGGGCATGGCGGTCGATCCCTACAACACCGATGTCTCGGTGGTCGGCAGCAGCGGAACGTACGTGCAGCGCGTCTCGGGCAGCGCCAACTCATGGACCATGCCGCAGCCATCGCCGATTGGCACCAGTACGCTGCGCTCGGCGTGCGCGTTTTCGTCGTACGACCGCTGGGCTGTGGGTGACGGCGGCGTGGTCTATCGCACGGGCTATGACATCTTGGGCATCACGTGGGAAAAAGACACGATCCAGCTCGTCGACAAGAACTACGCAACCGTCGACTTCAAGGGCGTTCACTGCTCGCCAGCCAGCAACGGCAAGCCGCAGCGCGTGTCGGTGGTGGGCAGCAAGGGGACGTTCATCTTCCGCAACTACGACAGCGGCATGGGTCAGTACATGCCATGGCAGGTTGCCGCCGAATAGCGGCGACAAACGGCTGAGCTTGCTTTCACGCAGCACGCCGTGCCGCACTCGATTGTCCAGCGCCTTGGCCCCTCAAGACACCGCTAACGCTGCGCAGGCAAAAGAAGATAGGATGGTTTCATGCTTCAGCGGCTGGCCGCGGTGGTGGACCGCCTGTGGGGACCGCTGCTCCGGCTCCTCTCGGCGTCGCTGGAGCAGCTCGGCGCGCACATCATGCTGCTGTGGAACGTCGTGCGCTGGGCGCTGCGCCCGCCGTACCGCCTGAGCGTGCTGCTCGAAGCCATGGTGTTCATCGGCGTCGAGTCGCTGCCCATCGTCCTTCTAATCAGCTTGTTCGTCGGAGCAGTCTTTGCACTGCAGCTCAGCTCGGCGCTGCGCACCTTCCAAGCCGAGGCATTTACTGGCGCCACCGTCGGCTTGGCCCTGACGCGTGAGCTGGCCCCGGTGTTTACGTCCATCGTCGTCGCGGCGCGGGCCGGCGCAGGCATGGCGACCGAGCTGGGATCGATGCGCATCACCGAGCAGATCGATGCGCTGGCGACGATGGCGGTAAACCCCGTGCAGTATCTGGTCGTGCCGCGCGTCATCGGCGGAATCCTCATGGTGCCGCTCTTGGCCATGGTGTTTAACTGCATCGGCATGGTCGGTGCGTACATCGTTGCCGTCGGCATGCAGAACGTCGATCGCGGCATCTTCATGGAAAACGCGCGCTGGCTGCTCGATCCCAACGACATCACGCAGGGGATGATCAAGGCGGTGATCTTTGGCTTGGCGCTGACGCTGATTGCATGCCAGCAGGGCTATAACGCCTCAGGTGGAGCCAAGGGTGTCGGCGTCGCCACCACGCGCGCCGTCGTCGGCAGCTTCGTCACCATCCTGGTGCTCGATTACTTCCTGACTGACATCTGGCTGACGTTCTTTAGCAAGAACATCCAGAACTAGAGTAGCCGCATGCCGTGGAAGCCCGAGGTAAACGAGGACATCAGCCAGCGCAGCGACGAGTGGCACGTCCGTATTCGCGGCATCAACAAGACGTTTGGTACCCACCACGTCTTGCGCGGCATCGACCTCGACATCGCACGCGGCAAGATCAACGTCATCATCGGCGGCTCGGGCCAGGGCAAGTCGGTGATCATGAAGCACCTGATGGGGCTGCTCAAGCCCGACGCCGGAAGCATCTTTGTCGACGGCGAAGACATCGTGCCACTCAACGACGTGGGGCTAAATCGCGTGCGCAAGCAGTTCGGCATGCTGTTTCAGTATGCGGCGCTGTTTGACTCGCTGACCGTTGAAGAAAACATCGTCTTTGCGCTGGTCGAGCACGGCGACCCGACGACGCCTGAGCGCTATGCCGATGGTCGCCGCCGGCCGCCGCGGCGATACAGCCGAAGCGAGCTGCACGACATCGCGCTGGAACAGCTCGACAAGCTGGCCTTGCCGCGCGTTCTTTTGCGCAAGTTCCCAGCCGAGCTGTCCGGCGGTCAGCGCAAGCGCGTGGGCTTGGCGCGAGCCCTGGTCATGAAGCCGCGTATCCTGCTTTACGACGAGCCAACGACGGGCCTGGATCCGGTATCGACCAAGAATGTCGATGACATGATCCGCAGTGTCTCGCGCGAGCACGGCGTGACCAGCGTCATCATCAGCCACGATATGGCGTCGACGTTCCGTATCGGAGACCGCGTGTCGGCGCTTTACAACGGTAGAATCATCGAGAGCGGTCCACCGGATGAGCTGCGCAAAAGCAACCACAAGTGGCTGCGCGAATTCATCGCCACATCGGGCGCTGTGCATATGGATCCGGTTGCCGAAGCCGACTTAATCGACGAGCCCTTGGTTACCGCGGGAGCACCCCCATGAAGACGTTTTCAGCTGCGCTCAAGGTGGGGATCACCACCGTCTTGATTCTGGTGATGAGCACGGTGGCGTACCGCTTTGTCAGCAAGAGCATGCGCGGGCCGGCCGGGCCCGTGGTGTGGGCGCTGTTCAAAGACGCGACGGGCTTGGTCGACAAGTCGCGCGTGCAAGTGGCCGGTCTGCTGATTGGCGAGATCGTGGATCGCCGCCTGCAAGGCAACTTGGCGCGCGTCGCGATTCGCATTCGACCCGACACCGAGCTGTGGTCGAACGCCGCGATCTACAAGAAAAGCTCGTCGCTGCTGGGCGAGTACTACATCGAAGTCGATCCCGGCACGCCTGAGTCGCCCGACCCGCTGTCGGGCCAAATGACGCGCAACCATCGCTTAAAAGACGGCGACCAAGTGGTCAACGTGGTTGAAGCGATCACGACGTCGGACATCCTGTATCAAGTGAACGAGACGCTGCCCATCGTGCGCGACATCTTGCGCGATGTGCAGAAGCTGACGCAGGGGCCGGTGCAGGACATCGCACGCGACGTGCAGAGCAGCATCGTCAAAAACTCAGACGCCATCACCCAGTTGATCAAGCACGTCGACGAGATCGCCGTCGACGTCAAGGGCATGACCGGCGGCCAGAGCCGCGAAGACATCTCAAAAGCCATCGCCAACGTGCGCGAGATCACCGAGGGCCTGCGCGATCTCGTTGGCAAGGGATCGAGCGAAGTCGACTCGACGGGAACCAAGCTGCGTCAGAACCTGGACAAGATCTCGAACGCCGTGGACAGCTTGAACACTGCGCTTGGCAACGTGGCGTCCTTGACCACGGACGTGCGCAAGGGCAAGGGCACGGTGGGTCGCTTGCTCGTCGACGAAGCCATCGGCGACAACGTGCAGCAGATCACGGACGACGCGCGCGACTTTGTGCGCACGCTGGGCCAGCTTCAGACGATTGTGGGCCTGCGCGCCGAGTACTATGTGTCGACCAACGACATCAAAAACGCCGTCGAGATTCGCCTGCAGACGCGCCCCGACAAGTACTATCAGCTGGAGCTCATCGATGATCCGCGCGGCACGCGCAGCTATCAGCGCGTGTACACCACCACCGACGACCCATCGAAACCAGTGGCGACGACGACGGATACGGTGACGATGACGCGCGGCTTCAAGATCAGCTTCCAGTTTGCCAAGCGCTTCCTCTTCGATCCCAAGTGGTTCATTTTGACGCTGCGCTACGGCATCAAGGAATCGACGGGTGGCATCGGCTTTGATTTGGACTTCTTCCGCGAGCGCTTGGCGCTGCGCGCCGATCTGTTCGACTTCCGCGCCAACGTCCTGCCGCGCCTGCGCATCTGGAGCTTGGTGCAGCCCTATCGCAACCTGTATGTGGTCGGCGGCGTCGACGATGTGCTCAATGACCGGCCGCCGGGGGTGCTTAGCAATACCGGCCGCGACTTCTACATCGGCGGTCAACTGATGTTCAACGACGAAGACCTGAAGGCCTTGCTCGCCGTCGCTGGCTCGGCCTTGAGTGGCGCGGGCCGCTAGCCTGCAATCGCCTTCCCTGCCCACCGTCGCTTCGCGATAGAATGACCCTATGTGTGCCTCTCGGGGTCTGATCTCGACGTCGACTGCAAAACCGACCAGGCGGGCCGGAGTCTTCGCACGGCTGCGCGCACAGATCTTTTGGGGCGCGCTGTGTGCGGCACCGAGCCTTCTTCCTGCCGCGCTTCTACTTTCAGGATCCAGTGTCGCGCATGCCCAAGGTCGCGCCGGCAGCGAGACGGAAGAAGATGTCCTGTTCAAGAAGGCGGAAGAAGAGTTCAACGCCGGGGACTACGCCGGAGCCGCTGAGCTTTACGATCAGGTCATCAAGATCAACCCGACGCGGGTCGAGGCCTTCGTCAAGCGCGCGACGTTGCACTTTCGTGAGCGTGACTTCAGCAAAGCCATCGAGCTTTTGACGCGGGCCGAGAAGCTGTCGGTAAGTGATCTGACGATCAAGACCGTGCTCGGCCTGTGCTTTTACGAGAGCGGCCAGCGCGAGCGCGGCCTTTCGTATTTGGAAGACGTCGTGCGTCAGCGCGCCGAGAGCTATGAGGCGCAGTTTCAGATCGGCAAGCACTACTCGCGCATCGAACCGGGCCGCGCCATCACTGCACTTGAGCAGTACTTCCGCTATCGCCCCGACGATCAGAAGGGCCTGGATCCGCTGGCGCAGCACCACCTGGGCACCGCGTACTACTTGCGAGGACAGCTTCCCGAAGCGGCCAAGCTGCTGCAGCAAGCACACGACAGCCGGCCGCGGGATCACCAAATTCGTCAGATGCTGGGGACGGTTCTGATCGCGCAGCGGCGCTGGGCCGAAGGCGCTGAGCTCTATGAGAACTATCAGAGCGAGATCGACCGTCGACCGGCCGTCGCGTTCAACTTAGCGACGTGTTACCTGAACCTGGGGCGACGCGATGATGCGCGTCGGCTTGCGCAGCGGTACCAACAGCTTCGTCCGAGTGATCCACGCGTGCTGCTGCTGCTCGCGGCGATCGATCGCAGCAGCGACAAAGAAGCGGATCTGCGCGCCGCGCTCGGCAAGTATGAGCAAGCGCAAGAGGCGATGCGCAGCGCGAATCCGTCGCTAGAGGCACGCTCGCGCGTCAATGTTCGCGTCGCGATGGCGCGTACGTATCTGCAGCTCAAAGACACGCAGCGCGCAGTGGGCTTGCTTGAGCCAGCGCTGAGTGACATAAAGGGCAAGAACGAGCCACAAGAAGGCGGGCGCAGCGACGGAAATCGCGAAGAGGCGGAGCTTCTCGCGGCCATGCTAGATGCGCGCTTGCAGCAGATGACACAGGCCAAGGTGCTGCCCGGATCGGCACAAGTGCCGGCGGGGCTTCTGCCCTTGGCCGATCGCTTGGCCGAGCTGTCGTCGACGGATGCGCCAGCCTTGGCCTTGGCGGGCAGTGCCGCGTACGCCGCGGGCAGCTTTGAGAAAGCGCGACGCTATTACAGCGAAGCGCGCACACAGGATGACAAGCTGCCGAGGGCGCGTATTGGCCTTTCGCGCACGCTGGAACAGCTGGCCTTGGCCGAGGTTTCGCGTGTCGAAGAAGCGGCTCCTCGCGTCGGTGAAAAGGGCGCAAAAAAGGAACAGGCGACATCGACGATCACACCCGAAGCGCGCACCGCTGCGCTGGCCAATGCGCAGACGCTGCTGCGAGAGGCGCAGCGCTTGGATGACAACCCCAGCGTGACGCGCAATCTGGCCGCGGTGTACTTGCTGCAGGGCAATGCCGCCGAGAGCGAAAAGCTGCTGCTCGTGCCTGCGTTCAATCGCGGCGATGTTGTGGCTCTGCGTCTGCGCTCGCGTGCGCAACAGCAGCTTGGCAAGTCGGCCGCCGCGCAAGAGTCCGCCGAGCGCGCGGTCAGCGAGGCGAAGAAGCAGCTTGAGAGTCTGCCCAGCGCCGATGGAAATCGCCGTCCACTTTTTGTGCAGCGCTTAGCCGAGGCGCAGATTGAGCTCGCCGTGCGCTTCTTGAGCGAAAGCAAAGACACGCGTGATCGACTGGAACGCGCCGTCGATTTGTTAGAGCAGGCGAGCAAAGAGCTGAGCACGATCCCCGATGCGCCCGTGGTCAAAGACACGCTGCGTGCGGCACAGCGCGATCTGGCTGTGGCTCATCTGCGTCGCGGTCGCTTGCGTCTAGCCGACGCTGAAAACCAGATCGGCAAGAACGGTGTCACTGCAGCGACGCTGAAGTTGGCTGAAGACGCGCTCGCCGATCTGCAACAAGCGCTGGAAAGCAACCGCCTGGAATCGCAAGCGCCGAGCCGCGAGACGGGTCAGGCGTTGTGCCTGGCTGCTCTGGCCGCTGCGCAGGCCAACCAACCAAAGACGGCGCGTGACTTTGTAAGTCGCGCTTCGTCGTCGGGCTGCGAGCTGGTGAGTCCGTATAGCCGGCTGGGCACCGAGCTGGTTTCCGTGTTCGTGACCTATCGCGGCACCAATGCGCCGACCCAGCGCGAGCAGCTTCTGCGCACTCTGCCGCGTCTGCAGGGGCGCGCTGGCAACGCTCCCGATGCGGCCACGCTGCAGCGTGTGCTGCGGGCGCTCTTGTATTCGACCAACATGGCGCTGGCCTATGACTATTACGTGACGGGCCGCGGCAAGCAGGTGGGGCCGACGCTGCGAGCCGCGCAGAAGACCGCGCCACGCAGCGACGATGAAGACGCCATTCTGCAGCACAACCTGGCGATCGTTGATTTGAACGAAGGACGCGGCGTCGGAGAAAAGACGCTAGAGCGCCTGGGACCCAATCCGCCCGAAGCGCTGGTCAACCTGGGCATCTTGCAAGACCGTCGCGGTCAGCCGCGCAAAGCGCTCGATCTGTATCGACGCGCGTTTGAGCGTGGGGCGCGCACTCCGAAGCTGCGCGAGTGGATCGATACCAAAGACCGCCTGCTTGGCGGCGCCGCGCAGTAGGAAGGGGAGGCAAAGCACATGCGCACACAGAACTCGAATCCTTCCCGTTCACTGCGTGGGCTGGCCCTGGCCGGCGCGACTGCACTTGCGCTTCTTTCGCCCGGTACCGGGCAGGCACAGGATGCAGGGGCGCCGCTGATCTTGGCGCTGTATGCTCCGCTGGCTCCGCTGCCGTCGGCCGATGCGCGCTTTGCGTTTGTCGACAAGCTAGCGCGACAGCTACAAAGTGCCGGCATTTCGGCGCAGCCCAAGGTGTTCGCGCGGGCGACCGACTTGGATGCGGCGATCAAAAAAGGGCAGGTCGATCTGGCCGTGCTCGACGCGTTTTATCTGGCCGAGCGCGGCAGCAGCTACAACGTGTTGGCGGTGGCAACAGCCGGCGGTGAACCGTATCTGCGCTGGGGTTTGCACACGCACCTGCCCGGCAACAGCATCCTGGATCTGAACAGCAAGCGCTTGGCGTGGGTGTCACCCGCGGGGACCAAAGAAGCGACGTACATCAACAACGTGCTGCTCTATGGCGAGCTGAGAGTCGCGCAGTTTTTTGGCATGGGCAGCCCAGCGCCCGATATCAGCGCCGCGGTGAGCGACGTTGTCCTGCGGCGCGCTGACTGCGTGTTCGCGCCCGAGCCTGCTGTGCAGGGCAAGTCGCTGCGCCGCGTGTACGACGCCGGGGAAGCAGGACGCATTCCCAATCCCGCGCTGGTTCAGGTGTCTAGCAAGGTCACAGCCGACATCGCAGCCGGCGTTCGCAAGGCGCTGAGCAACTTCAACACCACGGGCATTCTGGATGGCTGGCGCACCAGCGCGTCCGTCGGAGAACCCTATCGTCAGCTGCGTGTGCGTCTGCGGGGGCGCCCAGACCGCAGCTTGATTCTGGCCGAGCCTTCGCGATCGAACACGCAGGTTCACAGCGGCATGGTTGCGACGACCGAGACGCCGGTTCTGCTGCCGCCGGTCCGGTCTCTCTTGGCGCCGCCCATCGATCTGCCCTAGCGAGCTGCACGCCCGATCTGCAGTGCCCTGCAGACCCCTTCCCTGCGTCCTAGTCCCGTCGAGGAGATCCATGCTGCGCGCGTATCGCTCGGTCACCGAGCAGAGCCTGCACTATTTCATTCGTCCCCACCTGGGTATGCCGCAGCGGCCGATTCAGTCGCTGGCCGCTTGGCGCGGGGAAGACCTGCGCGGCGGTGGACGCGAAGCGCAGTGGGTGGCGACGCTCTCTGCCACTCAGATCGAGGAAATCGAAGCCGCGTTGGCGCTGGCTCGCGCGACGGGCAAGCCGCTGTCGGCGCTTTCGGCGCAAGACTTCCCGCTGCCGACGCTTAAGGCTTCGCTTTTGCAATGGCTGCGCAACGTCCAGCAGGGTCTGGGGGTTCAGGTGATCCGCGGTCTGCCCGTGACGCGCTGGTCGCTTGCCGACTGCGAGCGCGTCTTCTTTTGCCTGGGCTTGCACCTGGGGGTTCCCGGCGCGCAGAACCGCTTTGAAGAGCTGCTTGGTCACGTACGCGACGAGGGGCTTTCGTATGACGATCCGACGGTGCGCGGCTATCGAACGACGGCGCAGCTGTCCTATCACTGCGATGCCGCGGATGTGGTGGGCTTGCTGTGCCTGCGGCCGGCGCAGTCGGGAGGACGCAGTCGCTTTGTCAGCTCAGTCACGGTCTGGAACGAGCTGTTTCAGCAGCGTCCCGATCTGGCGCGGCGCTTGTTTGAACCGGTACTTCTCGATACGCGCGGCGATGGTGGCTTGAATTTTTTTCCCATCGCTCCCTGTCGGTACAGCCAGGGTGTGCTGCGCACGTTCTATCACGCGGACTACTTCCGCACGGCCGAGCGTCATCCCGAGGCTCCGTCGCTGACTGCGCAAGAACGCGAGCTTTTCGATCGGTACGACGCGATTGCGTCGCGTCCTGATCTGTATCTTGAAATGGACTTCGCGCCCGGTGACATTCAGCTGCTCAGCAACCACACGCTGCTGCACGCGCGGGGCGCCTATGTCGACGCCGCAGACAGCAAGCGTCACCTGCTGCGGCTGTGGCTGTCGGTGCCGCAGCGTCCGTCCTTGGCGGCGCTGCCGTCCCTTTTGCAGGAATCCGTGCGGCTTCTGGGGGCGCTTTTGGCGGGGCGAATCCGCGATCGAAAACGCCGTGTCGCGACGAGACCTATGGTCTAAAGCGCGCACCGCGTTTTCGCAGCAGGCTTACTTGATGCGCACGATGTGGCCAGCGGAAAAGGCGTTGAACTCGGGCGCGTACATCGACTGCACGGTGGCGGGTCCAACGCGGAAGGTGCCGGCCATGTTGGCTCGCAGGCGATACTTGAACGTGTATTCTCCGACGGGAAGACGCTCGAAGAAGAAGTTCATGCCGCTGTCGCGCACCTCTTCGTAATAGACCAAGCCCAGATCCCACTTGTAGCGCGACACGGCGGCCTCGGGCTCAAGCCCAGCAGCGCGCGGATCGCGCAGGTGGACGTATTCCGCTTCGTGCTTGCTACGCATGGACAGATGCACTTCCACTTCGTCGCCGGCTTGCAGCACGGCGCCTTCCGCAAGGGGCGAAAGCACGAACTCTTTGCCGTTGTTCTGCCGCTTGTAATACGTGCGCGTCACGCTGAAGAAGTCGCCGCGTCCTTCGCTGGGCAAGCGATCCGTCGAGTAATGCCACGTCGCTGAAGCGAACATGTAGCCCTTGGTCTCTTTCTTGACCTGCACGCTCGAAAGCGAAGCGGGGCTCTGCGCTAGGCGGGCTCCGGGCACGATGATCTGCGTCTTGCCGACATACGTGTCGGGCTCGAACACAAAGTGCTCGCGCAGCCCGTCTGCACCTTGGCCGCTGCCGATCTGCACCGTGGCCTCTTCGCGGATGCCCAGCGCGCCTTCACGCCGCAGGTAATGCACCAGCGAATAGATCACTTCCGCGGTGGCGCGCGTCGACTTCCACTGGCTGAGCTTCTTGTTCAAAAGCAGCCACAGCACAAGTCCGTCTTTCTTGCTGTTCGCCGGATCGATCTCCATCAGCGTGCGCAGGGCAAAGGCGTGTGACTCGATGGTGTCGCGGTACCACAGCCACGAGCGATCTTCGGCGGCCCAGAACGTGCCCTGATCGGGGGCCGTCTTGGCCGAGTCCATCACGCTGTCCCAGACCAGCTTTGCGTCCTGTGCGCGGCCCATGCGCTTGAGTGTCAGCGCAAGCTGGCCCTTGCTGAGCGGCGACAGATCCTTCCAGCGCTTGAACGTATAGGCCAGGATGTCCTTGCGATCCTCGGGTGTCAGCGCATCACCAGTCCACGACGCATCGGGATAGGCGCTGGCGACATAGTTGAGGAAGGTCAGAAACTCAGGCCCGCACTCGTTTTTGCGCATGCACTCGCGGTAGTCCTCGCGGAAGTGACGCGCCAAGTACTGCCAGCCGCGCTGCACCAGATCCTTGGGTACATCGACTTGAAACTCGATCGCTTTGCTAAAGCCGTGCATCAGGTACAGCGTCATGTACGGCGACGGTGGGCCACCTGGGAACCAGGGGAATCCGCCGAGGCTGGTCTGCATCTTGCGCAGCTTGGCAAGGGCGCTGTCGCGCTGGGCTTTCGCGATGTTGGCATCGAGCACATTGATCAAGCGGGCATCGAAGCCATCGGGAAGCTTGGCGCCACCTTGGGCCTGCTGCAGCCACGGCGACTCTTCCAGCGTCATCTTGTAGCTGGGGCGGTTGGCATCGGGGCCATCGAAGCGCTCAAGCCGCGTGCTGCGCTTGGCAAACTCTTCCGCCATGCGCGCGACCGCTGGGTACTGCCGGTACAGCGACGATACGATGCCCGTCGACAGGAAGCGGTTGGCGGTCTGCTCGACGCACTCATACGGGAACGTGACCAGATACGGCAGCGCCTTGAGCACGGTAAAGAACAGCTGATTGTCCAGCGTGACGACAAGCTGATCGTGGATGCGTGTCGGATCGTCGTTCTTGGCCAAGTCAGGAAAGCTCATGCTGCGCTGATCCTTGTCGCGCAGCGTCACAAAGCGCGACTCGGTCAGGTGCATGCGGCTCGGCAGAACCGGCAGAGGCCGCAGCTCGCCATCGCTCAAATCACCGGCTCGCGCGACCACTTGGAATGCGTACTCACCGACGCGACGCGGCGCCGAAAGTGGGAAGTGCAGCGTCGTGCTCTTGCCGGCTTCGACCTGGAAGCTGTGCTCGGTCTGCGCCACTTGGAACAGCGCATGTCGCGCCTCTTTGCTGTCGGGATCGACGATCTCAAGCTTCAGCGATCCGTGCAGCGCGTGATCGCTTGCGTTGTTCACCATGACCTTTAGATCGGCGCTGTCGCCCTCGCGGAAAAAGCGCGGAAGGTACGGCCGCACCATCAGCTCTTTCACGGTGCGCGCATCCTTGCGCAGCGATGCCGAGCGCAGATCTTTGGTCATCGCATGGACCCACACATTCCAGGCCGTGACCGAATCGGGAACCTGGAATTCCAGCACCGCGCTGCCGTCCTTGTCGGTGATCAGCGACGGCAAAAAGAACGCCGTCTCGGCGAAGTTGCTGCGAATCTGCGGAGTCTCGCCATCGGCAGGCTTGGCCGGGTCGCGTTTGACTTCGTCTTCTGCGTCAGGCTGGTTCGACGTTTCCGTGAGAGTATCGGCGCGTTCTAGGCGAGCGCGGGCAGCAGCTGGTGCCGCAGGTCGCGGTGCGGCCTGTGCAGGCGGCGGCGGCGGCGCACCCGGAGCCATCATCGGCATCGCCGTGCGCATGGCCATGCCGCCAAACGGTCCACCACCATGCCCGTCTCTGCCGGGCCCACCAATCGCGTAGTTATCAAAGAACTTCAGCGAGGACTCGGTGAGCTTGGCGCTGGGATGCCCCGGCACGTAGTAGTCATTGACGAGCCACTGCGCGGAGCCGCTGCCGAGCGTGGCCCGCGACCACGTGGCGTTGCCACGATACGGGAACAGCGACAGCGGACTCGGCGGGCTGTGGGGCGAAAACAGATCCAAGCTGCGGTCGTACATATAGGCCAGAAGCTCGGCGACGCCGCGACCGACGACCGCACCGTCAGGGCCCTTGACCTTGATGCGCCACGACTCGCGTTGGCCAGGACGCAGCTTGTCGCGGAACGTCGCGAATTCCAGCTGAAGCTGTTTGTTGTCCCAGGGCACGGACAGCGGAAGCTGCTGCGACAGATATTGGTGGTCGCGCACCATCCACACGACGAACGCCAAGCCACCGCGGTCGTCTTCGCGCACCGGATAGTCGATCAGCGTGGTGCCGGACAGCAGGCGCCGCTCGACGAGCTGACCGCTGCGGAAGATCTCCAGGTTCAGCGCCTGATCAGAAAAACCGGAAGCGATCAGCAGCTTGGCTGTCTGCCCAACCTGCACTTGCGAGGTGGCAAAGCGCACCAGGAAGGGCAGGGCGGGGCTGTTGGTGCGTCCGCTGCCTCCGACGACAAAGTCTTTCCATGCTTCGACCTTTTCACCGAACTCATCGACGGTCTCGTAGCGCAGGCGATAGGCCCCAGCGGCAAGTTGCGGCAGCTTGATCTGCGCTTCGCCTTTTTCGTTGTGGTGCAGCTTGCCGCGCTGCTGCTCGTTGCCATCGCGCATGCGGGCCAGGGCGCCGTCTTCCGAATACCCCGGTGACCAGCGGGGGCGCAGGCGATCGCCGGGCGTGGGATGGCTGGTCGGGGTGCTCTCGTCCTGGTCCTCGCCGCGACCTAGAAGCGGGATATCGGCGGGCATGACCAGTGGTCCGTCGGACGCAAGCGCCAGCAAGCGATAGCTGCCATCTCCCGAGCGCGGCACGCCATCGAGGCTGCTGCGGCGAATGGTGACGCGCGACGCATCGCTGGCCCCTTCGCGGACGAAGCCGCCTTCGACATCGATCGCCGCTTCAATCGATCGGAAGCCCAAGCGGAACCCACGCGAGGCCGAGCGCGTCTCGCCCCCTTCATCGGTTAAGTCCGCCTTGACCAGGTAGCGATAGCTGATGTCTTTGGCGTTCTTGTCTTGCGCGAGGCGCTCGTCGGCAGCAGGCGTGAACGAGATCTTGAATGTGCCACTTGCATCGAGCTCAACGGTACCGTTGGCCACGGTCTGACTGCCGCTCTGCGTCGGAAAACCAAAGAAGCCCCACCACCACGGATACACCGGCTCGCGGCTGACGCGATAGGCGACCTTGCCGGCAGTCACGGGCATGCCAAAGAAGTATCGCGCCTCGCCAGTGAGCGTCGCTGGCTTGCCCAGCCGCAGCGCTTCGCTGGGATCTTTCAGCGCCACTTCAAACGTCGGCCGCTTGTACTCTTCAACGCGGACCATGGCCTGGCCGCTGTATGCACCGCGCACCTCAACGCGCCAGCTTCCCAGCAGGCGACCGCTTGGAATCGTGAACTCACCGGCTGCGCTGCCGAACTCGTTCGACACCAGATCGGTCTTGGCGACTTCCTGGTTATTTCCGTCGAGAAGAACGACGTTTAGCTTGGCGCCTTTTTCGACTTCCATGCGCGCTGCTTCGCGCTTGCCGCTGTACGCCACGATCTTGAAGAACAGCTTCTGGTCGGGGCGATAAATGCTGCGATCGGTATAGACCAGCGACGCTTTTTCAGCCGACTCGCGGTAGCGGCGACCGAAGTAGTGCGTCTGCACATCCAGCGCCCAGTGCTCGCCATACTGCGCCAGCACAAAAGCGGACTTGCCATCGGTTCCGCTCAAGCGCGCGACGCCCTGGGCATCGGTCTTTTCGCTGTCGATGCGTCGATGCTTGCCGCCATAGTTCTGTTCATACAGATGAACCTGCGCGCCTGACAGCGGCTTTCCCGTCGAGCCAGAGACCGCCGTGACCTCCAAGGTCTTGTCGATGACGCGGCTGACCAGCACCAGATCGGTGGCGATGAAGTTCAGCCCAAAGACCCGGTTGCCTTGCGCGGCGAAGTCCGGCTGCTTGGACACCACGATGATGTGCCAGCCGTGCTGCTTGATCGGGGGCGTCACATACGTGCTGTGCATTTGAAAATCGGGCGTGGCTGGCAGCTTTTCCACCCAGCTCGCGACCGGCTGTTTGCCGCGCACCAGCTTGTTCAGCTCATGCGTGGTGTAAAGCAGGTTGTAATCCTGGGACGACTCGATGCGCTCTTGCAGATTGGCGGCGTACACACGGAAGTAGAGCTGGTCCAGGTTCTTGTGCCGCACGCGCAGCGAGCGCTTGCCCAGCGCGTCGCTCTGCATGCCGTCCATGTTGAAGTCAGGCGCCGAGATGGCCGCCATCTGCTGCGCGCAGATGTTCCCCGGCACCGAATCGGGATACGCGCTCTGCCCCTCTTTGGCGAGCGCATAGGCTTTCTTGAGATCGCCGGTTCCCTCGCGAACAAGCTCGCTTTCGAGCGCCTTGCCCATGGCCCACCACACGACGCTGCGATACCCCGGCAGCAGCTTCGACAGGTGCGCGACGATTCGCGATCGATCGCGGCGATCAGTGAAGTGGCGGTGCAGTATGCGCAGGCGTTCAAGGCGTGCTTCCAGGGTCGCTTCCCGTCGAGACTCGCCTAGGCTTGCGTGCGTGCGTTCCAGATCATCCAGCACGGCGATGGCGCGCAGAAGCGGATGCTTGCTGTCGTCATCGATGCGGTTTGTTTCCGCTTCCAGCGAGCCCTCAAGCAGTCGCGCGAAGTCCAAGCGGAAGAGCTCGTTGCTTTCGACGGGCTTCCAGTGGCTGCTATCGGCGAGAAGCTCGGCGGCAAGGTACGAAACCGCATCGCGCAGCGTGCCGCGAACATGGGCCGGATAGCTGCCCGGCTGCAGGTACTCAGTCAGCGTCGCAAGTGGTGTGGCGGTCAGCTCAGCCCGTCGCTGAAACACGCGAGCATAGGCGCGCTGGGCTTCGCCAAAGATCTGGTCGCGGGTCCATGACTTCAGATCGATGGGCCCCTTGGTCTCGACGCGCTCGCGCTTGGCGATCTCCCACGAGTACGCGCGCAGATAGTTCATCAAGCTGTACGCGTAATAGAGCTCCAGCGTGATCTGCGAAAGGCTGTCTTGCGGCCAGGACTCGCTGCGCAGCAAGCGCACCGCCGTCTCGTGACCATGCAGGCCGATCTGCAGCTGCACTTCTTTGATCAGCGCTTCCGTCCACTCTTCGCTGTTGCCCTGCTTCTGCGCGGCGGCGCGGATCGTCACACACAGCGCGCGGGCCTCTTCGAACTTCTGCTCTTCGATCAGCGTGTCGACCCGCTTCCAGTCCTTTGAGCGCGGCATGTTCTTCCTCTGAAGTGGCGAAACGGTCTTGGGCTGCGGGGCCGCCTGGGCCGATGCCGTCAAGCCATCGGTCGCGCTGCGCGAAGGTGCCGTCGCGTCGTGGCGTGGGCACCCCCCGAGCATGGTCAGCCCTGCCCCTAGGCCAGTAAGCAGCAGGATACGCGTAAAAAGCATCTGAAAGGAGGCGATCCCCCACGAAGGCGCAGCGGATTTTCTCAGCAGCATGCGGCCATTAGACCACCTTTCCGATCGCGAGGGGGAGACGGTGCCGCGGACGTGCCCAGCCTCCCAGTCTGCGTGCTACGATGCGGTGCGTGGAGAGGACCTTTGCCATCGGTGATATCCATGGCGAGCTAGAGCATTTGCAGCGCCTTTTGGCCAAGCTGCCGCCGCGGACGGCCGACGACACCATCGTATTTTTGGGCGACTACATCGATCGCGGCCCGAAGTCGATTGAAGTGGTCGAGTGTGTCGAGACGCTGCGTCAGACGGATCCCGCTCGCGTGATCACACTGCGCGGCAACCACGAAGACGCCTGGTTTGAGACGCTGCAGTCGCCCAATCCCGGCTTCTTGCTGCCCGACGGAAACGGCTGCCGTGCGCTCCTTCGCTCGCTGGTCGATGTGCGCGGCATGGACTCCATGCAAGAGACGATGCTGCTCTTGCAGCCGAGCGGCTGGTTTCCCGACGGGCTACGCGGCTGGATAAAAGATCTACCGCTTTGGTACGAAGACCAGCACGCGATCTATGTCCACGCGGGCCTCGACGGGGAAGGCGATCACTGGCTGCATCCCCGCGAGGGCAGCCCGCGTTCGCTTCTGTGGATGCGCGAGCGCGACTTTTTTCAGCAGTACCACGGGAAGCGCGTCATTTTCGGCCACACCGATACCAGTACACTGCCAGCCGATGGGGATCCTGAGACGCCAGATGCGGTGCGTCAGGTCTGGATGCGGGGCGACTTGATCGGCATCGACACGGGCTGCGGTCGCAATGGCTTCCTGTCTTGTGTCGAGCTGCCCAGCTTGGCGATCTATGACTCGCGCTAGCGGAGTACAGCGCGCAGCGCCGCCACGAGAGCGTCGCGCAGGTTCGCAGCTACGGCCGACTCAGCGAGGGTCGAGCGTCGGCGATGGGAACGGCGGGCGCATCGGGCTGTGACAGGCTCTCAAGCCAGCTAGCGACGTAATCGTTAAAGGCCGTCCGAGCCGAAGCCGGCAAGGGTGCTTCACGAGGCGCGCGATAGCGCAGCGGATCGACGAGCTTCCCCGACACGCGCAGGCTGAAGTGCAAGTGCGGCTGCGCGCCCAGTGGTCCCGTCGGGTATGGGCCGGTTTGCCCCACAAAACCCACGAGCTGGCGCAGACGCACGCTCTGCCCGATGCGCAGGCCTTTGGCTGCGCGAGAAAGGTGCTGATACGTGGTCTCGATGCCCCCGGCATGGGTCAGGATCAGCGTTAGACCGCCGGGAGTGCGTGAGCCCAGCGCGACCACGCGGCCTGCTGCGGCGGCATACACCGGAGCCCCCAGCGGCGCCGGGAAGTCGACGGCGCTGCGGGTGCGATCGCCATGCAGAGCAGGCTTGATCGGACGGGCCACACCGCGCGTTGTCGCAATGCTCTCGGGAGGACGGCTAAGCTGCAGCGGCACACGGCACAGGGTGCGCGACAGGCTCTCGCCGGACTCGGTGAAATAGTGGCGAGACGCTCCGGCTGCGGCCCCGGCGTTGTCCAGCGAGGCGGCAGCCTGCGGGCTCAAGAAGGCGCGCACGCTTGCGGTACGCCCCGCTTCCGGTGCCGTCTGGCGAGCCTTGGGCAGAAGCTCGGCAGCCAGCAGGCGCCCATAGCGATAGAAGCTGCCACCGATGCTGACTTTTTCGATGAGGACGCGCAGGCGATCCCCCGCGCGGGCTTCCAGATGCAGCGGCTGCTCGCAGGCAAATAGCTCGGCGAGGCGGCTGGCCAGCGCAGCGTGTTCACCGGCTTGCGTGACGGCACTCGCCACGTCGCCATCGCGTACGAAGGTCAGCGTGACGGCGTGAGGCGCTCGCTGCAATGGCTGATCCAAGCGGTGCGCGACGAAGCGTTCAGCACTGCCGGTGGCCACGCGTTCCAGGTGGTATGCGCTGCTTGCGGTCAGGCGGTAGTCCACCGCGGCGAGCGCGTCATCGGCATCCTGGAAAAAGGTCAGCGTTTGCTGGGGTCCAAAGCCGCCGGGATCCTGCAGGGGCCGCAGCGTGGCCAGGAGCTCTTCTGCCATCGCTCCGACGATGCCTTGCGCCTTAAGGACGCTGGCCAGCGACTCGTTGGGCTTCAGGTTCACCTCTGTCACGCGCGGGAGGTCGGGCAGCGACAGAGTGTTGCGCGGCTTGCGCGTTGGGCGCACCGGCACAGGCGGCGTACCGGGGGGACCGAGCAGGCGCGGGCTGAGTGCGGCCCGTCGGCCACTGCTGGCCAAGTCCATCAGCGCCGGCACCGACGTATTGCTGCGATAGTAAAGGACGTACAGGTTGATGGCCGCGAGCGCGACCAGCACGCTCCCGAGTGCCAAGGGCGTGCGATGGCGACGCCAAAACGGCACGCTGCTGCGCATTCGACGAGAGCCCGCCGCCGTGCCTACGCGATAGGCGCTGCCGCCACGCTTGCGAGCATGACGACCCATTTTCGGCAGCAGACGAAGATCAGACAGAATGCGCAGCGCGGTCGATGAGGAAGGGCGACGGCGCGACATGCGTAGACGTTCACGAGTAGCACGCGCCTCGGAGGCTGTGAATTTTTCTGCGCAATGTCCGCTGTGGTGCTGCGTGCGAGGCGGATCGGTCTTCGGTCTTTGGATGCGAGCTGCTCAGGAGGGAGCGTGAAGACCGCTTAGCGACCAAAGAGATTCTGCAGGCCCTGCTGCAAGCGTTGACCGGGCTGAGCGGGGGGCTGCCCCGGCTGGGCGGGCTGCGTTGGCTGTCCTGGCGGGGCGCCCGGCTGACCCAGCCCTGGCAGGCCCATCGGAAGCTGGGGTGTCGTGCGGCCAGGCAGGATGCCGCCACCTGCGCCGCCTGCTCCGGCGGCCCCACCCAGGACATTGGGCAGCACGCCGCCACCTCTGTTCTTGAGAAGATCGGCACCTCGACCACGAGCCACGGCCTGCAGCAGGGCGGCGATGGTCTTGGGCAGATCCGTGATCTGAAGCTGTGGGCTGCTGATCGATCCGCCAACCCGCAGACCCACCGGAATTGGGCTGTCGGGAACCACTTTCCCGCCCGTCGCTGCTGCGATGGCCTTGGGGGACAGGTCAAGCGAGCCGGCTAGGTTCATGGTCTTGTCGAGGCCGATGCTGCCGGTCAGAGCCAGCGCGCCTTCTTCGGTGTTGATGCGCAGCGGTGTGTTGGTATGCAGGCGTCCGCCCTCGATGCGGAACTGCGCCTGCAGATCGCGGATCGTCATGTCGCGATTGCCGCCGTTTTGCCCCAGCTTGTTGCCAAGCTGCGACAGCAGCGGGTTCACGACTTGCGGGGTCAGACCAGCACCCTCGAAGCGACCGTTGCTGAAGCCCAAGCCCAGCTGGCCGGTGATGCGCGGCGCAATGTCTGCCCACGAAAGGCCGCTGCCATCGGCGGACAGATCCATCGAGCCGCGGCCCGAGATCTTTTTGCCCACGTCGCCGCCGCGCAGCGACAGTGCATCGCTGAGCTCGATGCGATCGAGCTTGGCGCGCAGGTTGAACCGGGGACGGCTGGGTCCAAAGTCGATCGTCGAGCCGGTCGCACTGACCGAGCCACCCAAGGCCTGCCCGCGCAGCGTCTTTATGAGCAGCCGTCCGTCGAGCATAGTCAACTCCAGCAAGAAGTCGCGCACGGCCGCGCCTTTGTATTTGCCGCTGTCGATCTGCAGACGTCCGTTTAGGTCGAGCTGCTTGAGCCAGCGTGGCGGTGGGCTGTCTCCGCCGCCGGTCTTGCTGTCGCTGTCCTCGTCGCTGCTTTTCTTGTCGCCGAGGATGCGATCGAGGTCCAAGCGATCGGCGTTGAAGTTAAAGGCGATCTTGCGTGGCTGGTTTAGGCCGATCACCTCGCCGGTTCCCTTGATCGTCCCGCCGGCTACGCTCATGTGAAACTCATCCAAGCGCGCCCGCACGCTGGCTAGCTTGTTGGGGTTGCCATCGATGGCCAGCGCGATGCGCAGCTTGCTATCCATCAGCCCACCCAGGCTGCCGCGATTGAGCGCCGGCAGCACATTCGCCAGCTTGGCCAGGTCGAGATCGACCACCGGCACCTTCATATCGAGGTTGTTGTTGCCCAGATCGGCCTTGCCGTTGACGCGCAGCGTGCCACCCGGCAGCGTGAGCTCGGCGAGCTTGACGACAACGACGCGGGCGCTGCGCTCGATCTGCGCTCGCAAGCGCATGGGTACCCCGCGATCTTTGTCAATGCTGCCGGGCATCTTGAGCTGCGCAGACGTCAGATCGAGATCGGCCTGGACCGATGCAGAGTTCGCGGTGGAGCGGACCTGCGCTTGCAGATCGGCGCCGCCGCGCAGATCCAGCTCTCCCTGGTCGATGAGGGCGTTTTTCATCGTTACGTGGGCGCCCAGATCCACCTGGTCGCCTTGCTTCTTGATGCTGGCCACGACGCGCAGATCGCCGTCGATGCGACCGCCCTTGGGAACCGCCTTTTCGACGGTGGGCAGCAGGCGCAGCAAGCGATCGAGATCCACGGTGCCGGTATCGGCTTTCAGGTCCAGATCGTCTGCCGAGCGGACTTGCCCACGCAGCAGAAGCGCCATCGGGCCAAGCGTCAGGCCCAGCTTTTCGATCAGCGCGCCCTTCTTTTCTCCCTGCACTTGGCCTTTGAACTCCAACGACAGCGGCGTGCTTGCGGGCTTGGACAGCACGGGCAGCATCACCGTCGCAGGGGTCAGATCCAAGGCCACTTCAATCTGAGCCGCTGTCGGCGATCCCGATGCGCTGCCGCGTAGCTGGATCGGTCCCCGTAGCTCGGCGCCTTTGGGAATCGCGGCCGGCGGCAGCATGGCCACCATGCGTTCAAGCAGAAAGCCGCGCGATGCGATGCTCAGCATATGGACCGCCGGGGTCGTCCATAAGCTGCGCACGTCGGCCTTGGCGCTGATCGCCATGTCGTTCACAGAAAGGTCCAGCTTGTCGAGCTTCACATCGCCGGCCACCAGCGTTGCGCCAAGCTGGGCTTCCAGCTTGACATCCACGGGCTGTCCTCGTCGCTGTGTCGCGGGAAATCCCGAGCCTGCATCCTGTTCCAGCGTCAGTCCCCGTGCGGCAAAGAACGCCGACAGACTCAGGTTGCCTGAGTCGAGGGGAGTCGAAAGAGCCAGCTTGGCTTCCAGACGAGCCCGCGCCAGCCCCACGCCCGGCGAGGCTGGCAGGAAGCGCAAGAGCGGCTCGACTTCGATCGGCAGGATCTCAAGCTCGGCCTTGCGCAAGAGCGAGATCGGCTGCGTCACTTGCAGATCGCGTGGCAGCGGACCGACGGTCAGGCCGAGATGAAAGTTGCGCTGCGCTGAGAGCAGCGACATGTCCAAGGTCAGCGAGAACGGCTCGAACAAGCGGGCTTCTTGCAGGCCCAGTTGGATGCCTTCGATCTTGATTGGCGCCGCTGCGCCATAGGGCGTCGACAGGTCGTAGAACAGTATCGCTCCGTCGCTGAGAGCCGCTTGATGAAGGACGATGCCGGCCAGGCGATCGATCTCGGCCTGCGTCATCGGCGGGCTCTCGGGCTGATCGGCCAGCTTTTCCAAGATGTCTTGGTACGACAGCCGACCGTCGGCGCTGCGCATCACCTGTACGCGCAGGTCTGTGATCTCGACGCTGTCGACTTCGACGCGGCGGCCAAGCGACCACAGCAGCGGAAACACAGCGACGCGAGCGCGTACCGCCCCGATGCTAAGCAGCGGCTGCGAGAGCAGCCCAGCGGCCCCCTCGGGGGCCTCGATGGCGATGTCGCGAATCTCAAGCCGCGTCTTGGGCAAGAGCTTCAGACGAACCCGCCCAACGCGGATCTTGCGCCCGAGCTTTTCTTGAATCTTGGGGGCCTGGGCCGTGATCTGCTTTTCAACCATGCCACCGAGGTCGACGGCAAAGCCCACCACCAGGAAGCCGATGACGACAAATCCCAAAAGACCCGCGACGATCTTTAGCGCCAGCTTGATCCCAGCGGGCAGGCCGGTCTTTCTAGCGGCGGGGCGAGTCTCTGAGGCGTGTTCCGTGCTGGGCATGCTCGGTCTCCAAGTGCTGATGAGCAAGGTTATTCTTACACGCTCTGACCGGGCGGCGGCCCACTGTATGGGCGAACTGTGGGCCTCGTGGGGAATGGCAGACCGGGCTTGTCTGTTGCTCTGGCAGTCATTAGCTTTCGCGATACTCGTGTTTTTCGCGCCCCTTTGGGCAATGGACTGGAGGAAACAGGACATGGCAACGCAACTCCGAGAGACGCGCTTCTGGCGCAGCATTGCGCTTTTCTCTACGGGCGCTCTCATCACCCTGGCTTGCACGCGGGTCAAAGTGACCTGGGATCAGGCTGCTTCGGCTGCTGGGCCCGCGGTGGCGATGGTGACGACGCAGACCGCAGGTTCAACGACAAGCTCGACGGGAACGCCGGCTCCGGCACTGCCCGCAGGTAAAGGGCAAGTCGAGGACGCGCGTGGGCTGTCACGGACGTTTGCGCAAGTGGCTGAGCAGGTCTCGCCGAGCGTGGTCGCCATTCGTGTCGCCAAGAAGCAGAAAGTCTCGCGCGTGATGCGACGCGGCTTTCCGTTCCATCCGAACATGCCCTTCCCATTTGGCGGCCCGTTTGGGGCGCCCGAGGACGACGAGGAGGGGGGCGACGAGGACATGGGCGCGCCGCTGCAGCGCGGAGCCGGATCCGGGGTCGTCATCGATGAAAAGGGCTTCATCCTCACCAACAACCACGTCGTCGGGGGCGCTGACGAGATCAAGGTCCAGTTCCTCGACGGAAAAGAGCTGCCAGCCAAGATCGTGGGCACCGATCCGCGATCGGACTTGGCGGTGATCAGCGTTCAGACCAAGGGGCTTTCGCTCAAGGCTGCGCCGCTGGGTGATTCCGAAAAGCTCGCTGTCGGCGAGTGGGTCATGGCGATTGGCAATCCGTTTGGCTTGGATCACACCGTGACCGTCGGAGTCATCAGCGCCAAAGGCCGATCTGGCATTGGCGATCGTGGGGGCAACTACCAGGACTTTCTGCAGACCGACGCGTCGATCAACCCCGGCAACTCAGGCGGGCCGCTGGTCAACCTGAACGGGGAAATCATCGGCATCAATACTGCGATCTTGGGACCCGGCGGCAACATTGGCATCGGCTTTGCGGTCCCGTCCGATATGGCCAAGCCCATTGCCCGCGAGCTAATCGCCAGCGGCAAGGTACGGCGGCCGTTCTTGGGCATCTCGATGCAGCCCTATACGACGGATATGGCCAAGGCGATGGGCGCTCCCGAAAAAGGCGCGCTGGTCGGTCAGCTCAATCCGGGCGCTCCCGCCGAGAAAGCGGGTGTCCGGCGCGGCGACGTGATCGTCAAGGTCGATGGCAAGCCCGTGATGACCTCGCGCGATGTGCAGCGCTATGTGCTGGCTCGTCGCGTCGGCGATGCGATTGGTCTTGAGGTCTGGCGCGACGGCAAGCTGATGACGCTCACGGCCAAGACGGCGGAGCTTCCGGGCGAAGACGGCTCGGCGGCTGCGGCCAGCGGCGACGACGGCCAAGCGAGCAAGGCCAAGCTGGGCCTGGGCCTGCAGACGCTGACACCGCAGATGGCCGAGCGCTTTGGCCTCAAGGCGGATCACGGTGTGCTGATCAACGCCATCAAGCCGGGCAGCCCGGCTGCAGAGGCTGGCTTGGCCCGCGGCGACGTGATCCTGGAAGTCGATCGTCGGCCCGTGCGCACCGCCGAGGAAGCCGTCAAAGCCCTGACCAGCGAGCGGTCCGGTGGCCATGTCTTGCTTGTGCAGCGCGGTGAGCAGTCCTTGTTCGTGCTGGTTCAGCCCGCGCAGAAGTAACCCCTGCCGCTAGCGCGCGTGGGATGTTGCCCAACCTCGCCGCGGGCAACATCCTGCTCGTCTCTCGCTCTCGTTCCTGGTTTTCTTGCGATCTTCCTGGGACCTACCTGCCGCGTGCAGACGGCGGCGGGCTTTGTGCGGTCAGCGCATCGGCAAGCTGCGCGAACTCGCTGACGGACAGGGTCTCGGCGCGGCGGCTCAGATCAATGCCGCTCGCCTGCAGCGCTGGCAGAGCCTGTTCGCCCAGCTGCGAAAGAAGCGCATTGCGCAGCATCTTCCGTCGCTGTGAAAATCCCGCGCGCACCACGGCCTGATACTTTGATAGGTCGCGCACGGGCACTCGGCTCTCGACAAAGGGGGTCAGGCGCACGACGGTCGAGTCAACGTTGGGCGCAGGAACGAAGGCGCGCCGGCCCACGTGGCAGACGAGCTCGACCCGAGCGAGCATCTGCACCTGCGCGGACAGCGCGCTGTAGGCATCGCTTCCGACGGAGGCTAGCAGCCGATCGGCCATCTCGCGCTGGACCATGATGACCAAGCTGCGCAGAAGTGCCCGTTGAGCCAGGCAGTGAAAGATCAGCGGTGAAGCGATCTGGTAGGGCAGGTTGCCGACGACGACGGGCTTGCGTGGCAGGCTGCGTCCCATGAGCAGCGCGGGCAGCTCGATGGATAGCGCGTCGGCTTCGTGCAGGGTCAGGCGCGGGTGCGAGCACAGCTCGGCTTGCAGGACCGCGCACATGTCCCGCTCGCGCTCGATGGCGATGACCTCGGCACCTGTCGCCAGAAGATGGCTGGTCAGCGTGCCCAGGCCGGCGCCGATCTCAATGGCGACATCCCCTGGATTCAACTGGCAGGCCGCAACGATGGCTCGATACGCGCGATCGTCGACGAGAAAGTTTTGGCTCCAGCTTTTTTTGGCGCGGATGCCATAGCGCTCGATCAGCGTGCGTGCATCCAAGAGCACATCGGTTGCGACGGGGGATGAAGGCTCGATGGGGTTCATGCGGAAAGCGGCAGGGTGGCAGTTGCGTTGAGAAACTCATCGCTGCGCTCGCCGCGACGCAGGCGCAGGGCCCCGGCGGCAGCGATCATGGCGGCGTTGTCTGCGCACCAGCGGGGCTTGGCGGCAAAAAAGTCGATGCCGCGCTCACGGCACAGGTTCGCCAGGCTGGCCCGCAGCCCGCGGTTGCAGGCCACACCGCCTGAGACCACCACGGCGCCGATTCCGGGTCCCAGCTGATCCAAGGCCAGCGCCGTTTTGCGCTGTAGCTGCTCAACGATCGCGGCCTGAAACGACGCGCAGAAATCGGCCAGCTCGTGGCCTTGTGGCGTCGGACGATGGGCCAGCAGCATGGCCGCGGCAGTCTTGAGGCCGCTGAAGCTAAGCTGCAGCCCGCGCTTGCGGCCGGTCATGGCGCGCGGAAAACGAAACGCGCTGGGGTTGCCGTGTTCGGCCAAGCGATCGATGTGTGGGCCGGCGGGATAGCCCAGGCCCAAGATCTTGCCGACCTTGTCGAAGGCCTCGCCAGCCGCGTCATCGCTGGTGCTGCCGAGCACGCTGTAGTCGCCGAGGCCGCGGACATGGACCAAGGCCGTGTGCCCACCCGAAACGAGCAGCGCCAGATGGGGCAGGGGCGGGCGCTTCTGGCCTTCTGTTTCGCACAGGTACGCCGCGAGCAGGTGGCCTTCCAAGTGGTTTACGCCGATGAGCGGCAGCCCGCGAGCAAACGCCAGCGCTTTGCCGACTTGGACCGCAACCAGCAGGGCGCCGACCAGGCCCGGCCCGCGGGTGACCGCGATGCCTTCGATATCGCCCAACTGGATGCCCGCCTGCTGCAGCGCGCTATCGAGGGTCGGCAGGACGTTTTTTATGTGATGCCGCGCCGCGATCTCGGGGACGATGCCGCCCCAGCGGTTGTGCAGTTCAATCTGCGAGGCGACGACATCGGCGCGCACCCAAAGCGGCGGCACAGCCTCGCCGAAAGCGGCGCCGTTTTGCGCTGTGTCCTCGATCAGCTCGACGATGGCGCAGGCTGTTTCGTCGCACGAGGACTCGATTCCCAAGACTCGCATGGGCGGATTCGACGGCGGCTATTCCGTGCGGGCCTTGAGCGTGGTCTTAAGAACCACGCGCTGCCCGTCGCGAAGGACGATGACGTCGACCTGCTGCCCCGGCTTGTACTTCTTTAGGGCAAAGGCCATGTCTTCCAGTGTCTCGATCTTGCTATCACCGAGGCCCACAAGGACATCGCCAGCTCGTACGCCCGCGGCTTCTGCGGGGCTCTGTGGGCGGGCTCCTGTCAGCTTGACGCCTCCGCGGCTGCCCTGCATTGCCGTGTAGTCGGGAATGGTCCCCAGATACGCGCCATAGCCTCGATCTCCGGCCCGCGGTGGTGGACCGCTGGGCTTTTTCCAGGTCAGGCCCGTGGGATTTTGGCGCAAGCGATCGACGGTGTCGCGCACCAGCAGGGCGGCGAGATCGGCGATCTGGGTGATGCCCATGGCGTTGATCTTGTCGACGGTGTCGCTGGGGCGGTGATAGTCGGCATGCGCCCCCGTAAAGAAGAACAAGACCGGCACACCATTGCCGTAAAACGGCGTCATGTCGCTGGGGCCGTAACCGTCGCCGCCCAAGCGGCAGAATAGGGCCTGGCTTTGGCAGCGCGGCGCGACGATCTCGGCCCACTCGCTCGCTGAGTTGCTGCCCTGCACGACGACGCTGGGCAGGGTCTGACCGGCAGATGAAGCCAGGCGACCGACCATGTCGAAGTTGAACATGGCCTTGATGCGTTCCTTGCGCAGGCCGCGCGGCAACTTCTCGACGAAACGGCTGGAACCGACGAGGCCGACTTCCTCAGCGGTGAATGCCACGAAATAGACGTCGGTCGGCGTCGGAAACGGCTGTTTTTTTAGCTGAGCGGCGGCGTGCAGCAAGGCCACGGTGCCGGACGCGTTGTCGTCGGCGCCGGGGTGGACGGCCTTTACACCTGGAGCCAGCGAGCCGCGCCCACCAAAGCCCAGGTGATCGTAGTGCGCGCCCAAAACAAGGACCGGGGCATCCGCGGCACCGCTTGGCAGGACGCCGACGACGTTGCGCTCGCGTCGCGACTCGCGCGCCAGCTTGACTTCGCCGGCCAGCTTGGCAGTCAGCGTCACACTGCCTGGCTTGCCTTCGACAGCGGCCTTTTCCAGGTTGCTTAGGATCTCGGCTGGCGATGATGCGCTACTGCCCCGCAGAAGCTCGGCGAGCGTATTTTTGGCCAAGAACAGAACCGGCAGACCGGCGCCACCCTCGGGGCCATCCAAGGTCAACTTGGGTACACCGTCGGTGCTAAGGTCGACGAAAACCACGGCGGCGGCCCCGCGCTCACGAGCCGTCCAGGCCTTAAAGCGCAGGTCTGAGTACGAGCGTGCGGCCCCGCCCGAGAACTTGTTGGCTGGCACGCCTCGCAGAATGACCGCGACGTGGCCCTTCAGATCGTTGCCAGCGAAGTCGTCCCAGTGGGCTTCCGGGGCGGTAATGCCGTAGCCGCAGAACTTCAAGGGACCGCTCCACGCGCCGGTTCCTGACATGCCGGCGGGGCTGACTTCGTCGGCTCGCAAGGGGCGGCCAGGGGCGGGCTCGGCGATTCGCACACGCGTTCCTTGGTCGCGAACACCGACGAAGACCTCAACATCCTGAAAGAACGAAGGCTTGCCTGACTTGTCTTTGGCGGTAGCTGCCGGGTCGGCGCCGGGGGTCAGGCCAGCTTGCGTCATCCACGTCGCGATCTGCTCAGCAGCGGCAGAGATGCCCTTGGTTCCAACGCCCCGCCCTTCACGAGCGGGATCGGTCAGCCAGGCCATGCGCTTTTGCGCCTCGTCGGCGGCGGTGGCGACAAACGCACTGGGAACGGCAGGCCCGGACTGCCAGTCAGCGACGTAAATATTGGTCTCGCCACGAGCCTTGCCACCGCGGTTGCTCGCAAACACCAGCTTCGTCGCGTCAGGAGAGAAGATCGGAAAGCCGTCAAAGTCGGGGCTGAACGTGATCCTCTCCATGTTGGTGCCGTCGGAGTTGATGGCCCACAGATCGAATTCACGTCCGCGCGGATCGCCGTAGTTCGACGAGAAAATGATGCGGCGGTTGGCGGCTCCAGCGAGAGTGGCGGGATAGAAGAAAGGGGCAAACGACGCTGCCCCGAAGTCAGTCACCGGGTGTGCGTTCGAGCCGTCGGCATTGGCGACCCAAAGCTCCATGCGCGTCGGGCGGACTAAGTGTTCCTTGAGCAACGCGCGCATCTCGGCAAGCTCGGCGGCGCTGCGTGGCCGGGCGGCTCGCCAGACGATGTGCTGGCAGTCTTCGGAAAAGAACGCGCCACCGTCGTAGCCAGGGGCATTGGTGAGCCGCTTGACCCCTGTCCCGTCGAGATTCATGCGATACAGCTCAAGGTCGCCGTCCCGATCCGAAGTAAAAATGACGCTGCCGTCGCGACAGACGGTGGCTTCGGCATCATAGGCCTGCGTCTGCGTCATTCGCTTCAGGTCGCTGCCGTCGGGTTTGCTGCTGTAGATCTGGTAGTTGTAAAGCGGCCAGACATACCCTTTGCTGCGATCTGGCGTCGGGGGACAGGCGTCGCTCAGGTGCCGCGTCGAGCTGAACAGGACGCGGTCTCCTGCGGGGAAGAAATAGCTGCAGGTGTGTCGTCCGTGGCCGCCGCTAAGCTGCTTGAGCAGACCAAGACCACTGTTCGATTCACCGAGGTCCAGGGTGTAGATCTGATCGCAGCGATCGCTGGCCGTCGTGGCCTGCATGCTCAAGCGCTTCCCGTCGAAGGACCAGTAGGCTTCGGCGTTTTCCCCTCCGGCGGTCAACTGACGCAAGTTGGCCAGATGTTTTTCGTCGGGGTGTAGCACCGGACCGGGAGGCATGGGACCCGCCGCATGGGGGTTGGCTCCAGCAGCGTGCGGGTTGGCTCCAGCCGCATGGGGGGGGGCTCCGGGTGGGGTGCCGGGTGCCGTCGAGCCAGGGTGTGCCGCGGGTGGTTGAGGTGTGCCTGCGACGCGAGGACTATCTTGCACGACGGTCGGGCCAGCGTGTATCAGCGAGGCCTGGGCGAGCCAAGCACAAGCCACCCAACCCATGGGGGCTCGCAACCTGCCAAAACTGATGACAGGGGGAAGTAAAAGCGATAAAGAGGCAGGCACGGTTAGCATACGCGTCCGAGTCAACATGGAAGCCGCGTCGTACCCCGCTCCGGCGCCGCAGGTCAATCTCTGTAAAAAGCTCGGGGAGCACGGTATTATCTAGAGAACCTTCACCGGGGGCTGCCGTCGAGGTAGACGCCTTCCCCGACGGGATGCCAAGGAGTTTCAGTAGCAATGGCCCGCGAAGAAAACTCGCTTTTGTTCTCTCTGAAAGAGCTGCACAAGCTCGAAGAAGATCGCCAGCGTGAAGAGGAAGATGCTCGCATCGCAGCGATCGAAGCTGAGCGCCGTGCCAAAGAAGATGCGGAGCGCGCCGCGCGAGAAGCGGAAGAGGCGCGGATCCGAGCCATAAAAGATGCGGAGCGCCGCGCTCGCGAAGAAAAAGAGCGCAAAGAGATGGAGGACCGCGTTCGGCTGGAGGAGTCAGAACGCCGGGCCCGCATCGAGGCACAGGCGAAGATCGAAGAGAACCGCTTGGCGGCCGAGGCAGAGGCCATCCGCACCAAGCCGATTCCATGGAAGCTGATCGGTGCCGTGGCTGCGGCGCTCGTGACTTTGTCGGTGGTCATTCTGATCGTCGTGAACCGCAGCCAAGCGGCAGCCAAGATGGAAGCGCGTCGGCAGCTGATTGCCAAACTGGACGCCGAGCGCAAGACCGACAAGGACGAGCAAGCCCGTCTGCAGAAGGTGCTGTCCGAAAAAATGGCCGAGGTCGATCGCATCAGCAGAATGTTGGGCTCCGCGACGGACGAGAAAGAAAAGATGGAGCTCGCAAGGCAGGCGCGTGATGCCGCTCGTCGTGCATCTGCAGCCGCTGCTGAAGCCGATGCCCAGCGCAAGGCCGCCAAAGAGCGTGAGAAGAAGGCCAAGTTCGAGCGCTGCAAGGGCTCAGATGACCCGCTCTGCGGTATCAACTAAGCTCGCCTTCGTTTCTCTGTTTTCCTCGTAGCTTTGCTGCTCTGCGGTCTGCCTGGCCCGAGGCGGCGCTAGGCGGCGCAGCCTTCCTACTCGCAACGCAACACCTTCCAGAAAACTAGAGGCAATGATGACGATGACAGCTTATGTCCGTAGACGCATGGTTCGTTTGGGCACGGCATTGGGAAGCGCGCTGCTCGTTTTGGCGGCGAGCGCGGGCTGTGAGCCGCCTCCAGATACCTCGCCAGTGGTCAGCATCGTGTCGCCAGTCCAGGATCAAAAGCTCAAGGCCGGCCAGCGCATCGATGTCCGCTTCACCGTCGGAGGCTTTGATTCATCAGGCCCAACGATGGTCAAGTTCGCGTTGGGCAGTGGAGCGGTCAAGGAATACGGCAAAGGCCGCGTGCGCGCCTTTATCGATTCCAGCCTCACTCAGGCGGAAACCAAACTCTTGCCCACCGATGCGAACCCGTTTCTCGTTCCTGATCCCGTCGACGTGCCGGATCTCTCCACGTCCCCGTATCTGAAGCCGGGTCCGCACACCATCCGGCTCATCCTTTACTACAACGACGACATGACCACGAAGGTCGAGCCGCAGCGCTCGGGCGTCGTAAAGATCGTCCTCGAATAACGCTCAATACCATTCGAGTCGGCGGCTCGTCGGGGCGGGACTCGAAGAGTCATCGGACGTCGGAGGCCAAGAGCTCGTCGGGGGGGACAGGTTTTCAGCCGCAACACCCAGACGGAACGGGCGAGCGATCAGGTATCCGACAGCAAAGCCGCCGACGTGCGCCCACCAAGCGATGCCGGGGATGCCAAGCCCCGCGCCGATCAGCTGATAGATCAGCCAGACCAAAAGGTATGTGCGCGTCTTCCAATGCACCGTGAAAAAGAAGATCAGCGATACCAAGCGAGCCTGCGGGAACAACACCACGTAGGCGGCCATGACGCCGGCCACGGCTCCTGACGCGCCCAGAACGGGGATGCCTGGGCGATCCGTCAGCAAGGCGTGGCACAGCACAGCGCCAAGCCCGGCTCCGAAGTAGAGGAATAGAAATCGCAGCGGCCCCAGGCGATCTTCGACGTTGTCGCCAAAGACCCAGAGGAAGTACATGTTGCCGAGGATGTGCAGCAGGCTGCCATGCATGAACATGTGCAAGAGCAGAGGCTGCCAGCCCCCACGAACGAAGTGAGCGGGCACCAGAGCGTACTGCGAGACGAGCATGTCGCGCCCATCGCTGAGCTGCCACAGAAACACCAGAACGCAGAGCGCTAGAAGCGTCATCACGGCCAGCGGTCGACGCAGGCGCGGCTGCCACTGCTCGACGGGAAGACCGGTCATCAGCATGAACAGCCAGCGCCACGCGGACGAGGGGCCGTTCATCACCGCGGGATCCGCCAAGAAGGGCGCAAGGCGCGAATCGCGCAGTGAGTGGGCTAGCTGATCCAGCTCTCCCCCGTCGAACCACAGGCCATGGCAGGTTGGGCATTGATCGATCGAAAGCAGCGATGCGGTTCCGCCTGGCATAGGCACCGCCTGCGTGCGGCTGGGCGCGAGCTGCCTCTCGATCATCTTGGTCTCAGGGTGGCGAGGGCAGGGCATGGTCACGGCATCGCCGACCAGGATCGACGAGTGCAGCGCGAAGGCTTCGCTGTTGCCCAGCTGGGCCAGCGCGGCGAGCTCTCCGCCATCGAACCAGACTCCGTGGCAGGACGCACAGCGATCGATCTCGATGCGACCACTTGGCGTCTGCTCCAGCGTCGCAATCAGGGGCTCTTTGCAGCGTGGGCAGAGCATAGATGTCACGGTATCACGGAGCGCCCAGTGGCGACCGCGCCATGCAGAGCCGAGCACAGTCCTGAGCGACCGCAAGGGCAAGTCTGGGCGCTGGTTGGCAAATTTTGTCGACGGAGACAACGCAGATAAACCTGCCTACCATGGAGCTATGCAACATCAACACACGCGCACCATCGATGGCTCTGCCGCTGGCCGGGCTCGTTTCTCAACGTGTTTGGGGATCGGGCTTTCGCTGGCTCTGCTTGCGTGCTCAAGCGGCGGCAGCCCTGGCACCGACAATCAAGACACAGACGGCGGTATCACCGACGTTGATATGGCAGGTATGCCGGGCGGCGGCGGGGACATGAGCACGTCCGGCGGGAACCCAGAAGGCAACCCGCTACTCAACGGCATCACCGCGGCGCACAACGCGGCCCGCGCCGCCGTCATGCCCGCCCCCAGCACTCCACTGCCCGCACTTACGTGGAGCCCAACGGTGGCGGCCGCGGCGCAGACCTGGGCCAATCGCTGCATGTTTCAGCACTCAAGCAACGGCTACGGCGAGAACATCTACGCCGACGCTGGACAAGGCGATGCGCGGGCCGTTGTCGACAACTGGGTCTCTGAGAAGGCGAACTACAACTACGCCGCGAACACCTGCAGCAAGGTCTGCGGCCACTACACGCAGGTCGTATGGCGCAGCTCGCTGCGACTGGGCTGTGCGGCGAAGCAATGCACCACGGGCTCGCCGTTTGGGTCGTTTAACGGCGGCAAGTGGACGTTCTGGGTCTGCGACTACGATCCGCCCGGCAACTTTGGCGGCCAGCGGCCCTACTGATTGCGCGGGTCCCGGCGGTGGGACGGTCGCAGCAGTTGACCGATTGGTCAAGATGATTGACCCATCGGTCAAGTGCCGTCGTACACGGGCCGTCCTGTGATATGCACACGGCCATGCCGCCGTTTCGAATCGGAGAAGATGCCCTCACCTTGCCGGCCCTGTGCTCGGTCGCGCGAGAGCGACGCAGAGTCGTGTTGGCTGCCGCCGCGCAGGAGCGGATCGCCCGAGCGCGTGCCGTCATCGATGAGATCGTCTTGCGCGGGGATGCTGCGCCGAGCGTCTACGGCGTCAACACGGGCTTCGGCTTCCTGGCCGATGTGCGTATCTCGGCTCGCGAGATCGCGACGCTGCAGCGCAACCTGATTCGCTCGCATGCCGTGGGTGTTGGCCCGGCTTTGTCCGTCGAGGTAGTGCGGGCCATGCTGCTTCTGCGGGCGGTTACGCTGAGCCAAGGGTACAGCGGCGTGCGACCGCTTGTCGTCGAGCGCATCTGCGATTTTCTGAACCACGGCGTTCATCCGGTTGTGCCTTCGCGCGGCTCGGTGGGTGCATCGGGAGATCTCGCTCCGCTTGCGCACTTGGCGCTGGCGCTGATCGGCGAAGGCGAGGTGCAGCATGGCCCGCCGACCGCTGGCGGAGTGGAGCCGACGCTGCCCGCCGCTGACGTGCTCTTGCGCGTGGGGCTGGCGCCGATCGAGCTATCGGCGCGCGAGGGCTTGGCCTTGGTCAATGGCACGCAGTGCATGACAGCCATCGGAGGCCTTTCGCTGCACGATGCACTGGATGCCTGCCTTCTGGCCGATGTCATGGGTGCGCTGTCGCTTGAGGCCCTTTTGGGGACGCCACGCGCATTCGATCCGCGCGTGCAGAGCGTGCGCCCGCACCCCGGCCAAGCGCAGAGCGCAGCCAACCTGCGACGACTGCTTGCGGGCAGCGCGATCGTCGCTTCACACAAGGACTGCACGAAAGTGCAGGACGCGTACTCGCTGCGCTGCATGCCGCAAGTGCATGGGGCCAGTCGCGATGCGCTGGGCTATGCCCGCGATGTGCTGCTGCGCGAGATGGCGTCTGCGACGGACAACCCGCTGATCTTTCCACCTGATCCGTCCGCTGCAGTGGCCCCTGCGAGCGATGTGAATGACGCAAACGGGGGCGCTCCAAGCCAGGCAGAGATCATCTCGGGCGGCAACTTCCATGGGCAGCCCGTGGCGTTGGCGCTGGACTTTGCGGCCATCGCTGCCGCCGAGCTAGCGAGCATCGCCGAGCGCCGCATCGAACAGCTGATGAACCCGCATACGTCTTCGGGTCTGCCGGCTTTTCTGACGCCGTCATCGGGCTTGAACTCGGGCTTTATGATGGCGCACGTTACGGCCGCGGCGCTGGTGTCTGACAACAAGATCCTCGCGCATCCGGCCAGCGTCGACAGCATTCCCACGTCGGCCGGCCGCGAAGATCATGTGTCGATGGGTGTTCACGCCGCCGACAAGCTCGGGCGGATCGTCGACAACCTGCGCAATGTGCTGGCGATCGAGCTTCTGTGCGCGGCGCAAGGGATCCACTTGCGTCGACCCATCGAGCCGAGCCCCGCGCTGAAAGCAGCCTGTGAAGTGCTGCGCCGACGTGTTCCTCCGCTCGATGAAGATCGCCCACTGTACCGCGACATCCAGGCCGCGCGGGCGGTGATCGATGATCCCGAATTCTTGGCCGCAGTACGACGGCAGGTCGAGCTGGTCTAGCTCGCACGTTCCGCGCTGCGGTCGACTCGATGGGTCAGCGAAGACGGGTCGGTCCGCTACTGCGTGACGTAGAAGTAGTTGATGCACATCTCGTCGGTGGTGGCTTCGCCCCAGCGGATCGTGTTGGACGTGGGGTTGTCCCAGGTGCAGGTGAACGTGATCTTGGTGCCCTTGGCCACGCTGATTCCCGTCGGAGCATCGTACATATAAAGCTGCTGCCAATGGAAGTCCCAGCGCGGGATGTCGATCAGGCACTGGCTGTTTCCGCCGGGCGGCAGTGCTTCGATCTTGGCTCGCTTGCCCAGCTGATGCAGGTGCGGCGCCACACCCCAAAGCGTCACATTGCTTGGCGTGGTCAGGCTGTTGCTGGCGCTGTAATCGACGGCGCCGGCCGGGATCCTGAACGTGTTTTCTGCAAGCGAGGTCAAAAGCGCGGGTCGCGGCACGCGCATCGCGGCGAACTGCAGGCGAATCTTGGATCGATCCGGCTGCTTGGCGTTGAGCGTGTTGTAATGGATCTGCATGACCAGACCCGCCCCCGCCTTGATGGGAATGCCAGTTCCCGACGGGTACAGTGTCGCCGACGAGCCAGGCACCCACGCGGCCACAAGCTGCGGCGAGGCGATACCAGGGCCTCCGTAGCACGTGTACCCCAGACCCGCTCCCGCTTGATCTTTGGCCTGTAGCTCAGCCAGCGACCCAGAATAGACCAGCACGTGATGCACTTCCGCGCGGACGCCCGCGATGAATTCATGGCCCGTGAGATCACTGTCCACGGTTCGCTTGGGATCGAGGACAAAGCAGCGATAGTCATCGGTGGTGACGGGCGTGTACTCGCCACCGATATCGAGCTCGGTATACGGACCCACAAGCGTCTGTCCCATGCCCATCGGGGGGGGAGGCGCGTCGGCGGGATTGCCTTCCGGGGCGTTGTCTTTCGACCACGAGTACAGCGTGTCGATCTGCTCCTGCGAAAGCGCCCGCGCGTCCTTGAAGGATTGACAGTCATCGGACGGCATCCACGGCGGCATGCGGCGTGCCTGGCTGGCAGCCGCCATCTGCACGTGGTTTTTCTGCGCATCGGCATAGCTCGACAACGGGAAAGGCCCGACGCCGCCCTGCACATGGCAGCTTTGACAAGCCGTCTGCGTGATCGCAAGGACATCTTTGTAGTACGTCATGCCCGGCTTGTACGTGGGCTCTGGATACACGACTCCGTCGAGGTATTGCGGCGGGGACTTGCCGCAGCCGACAAGCAGGCCCGCGGCGAACACCCCCGCTTTGAGGCAATCCAGCCATCGCTGGGCGTCATCGCAAGGCTTGGGAACACATCGTTTCATCGTGCGCACTCCTTCGCTGGTCATCGCAAGGCAAGGACCGATGCCATAGACGAAGCGGGCGGTGCGCAGGTTCCTGGCTGTCGGGACGGTGCGACCGCGCGGCTCTAGGTGCCGGTGTGCAGGCGCGTGGTGTCGTGCGTCAAGAGCAGGAATAGCGTGAACAGATGGCGGGCCGTGCGGTGGTCGGGGACGACGCGGGTGGCGTGGCGGATGACCAAATCAGCCGCGTCGTTGTGCATCAGGCGGCGGGCGATATCCAGCGCTTCGACCTGCGGCGAATACGCGCCAGCGCCCAGGGTCGCGATTCCGGTGAGCAAAGAAAAGTACTCGCGAAACACCGGGCCGATGACGCCGCGCGATAGCTCGATGTGGCCACGCTCGTCGCCGCGCTCATCGTGGAAGACAACCCGCAGGCCGGTGGACTCGACCGTCACATACGCGCGCAGCGTCGATACATCGGCATCGCCGGGCAGACAAAGCACATCCAAGCGGCTGTCTTCGATCAGCTCAGAGATCTGCTGCAGCCACTCGGCCCGACGGACCCGCGTGGCACAGCCCCAGGTCACGTCGTCGATCAGCACATCGCCAAGCGGCACCGTGCGCTTCTCGTGGGTCTTGGCCGCTGTCTTGTCCGTCGATTTGTCGTCCGCCATCTCGTTTGGTTTCTAAGCCTGGATGCTCCGGTGGATGCGGGCTCGGGCCGCGTCGTTCAGCCTGGGGGACCGACGCAGGCCGCGATGTTGAAGAACAAGTATTCCAGCAAGCGCTCTTGCGGTGCGAGCTTGTTGCCGCAGTTGTTTGGCCAGCGGGCGCTGTCGTTGACGACGGCATTTGGCTCGGTGTTGTACGTCGAATAGTGCAGGCGTCCGCAGCTCTTATAGTCCAGGGTCACCGTCTGCGGGCGATTGCCAAAGGTCAAGGCGGGGCCATCGACCCAGACCTTCGTCTTGCCAACGCTGTCGTCGCTGACCTTGTTGATCACGACGAAGCTGTAGTCGACCCGAACGCGGTTGTTGCGGTCGAGGATGCCGGGGAACTGCGCCAGCCAGCGGGCCATTTCGTCGTCGAGAACCTTGTACTGCCCCCCGTACGAGTTGTACGAGTCGGCGCTCATGGCTCGCTCGGGCCCCCCGATGCACATGGCGCTGCCGCCGGTCTTCTGCGGCTCGAAGCACAGGTATGGCGAAAACTCGGGCACTTGCTCGATCACGTCATAGGCCCAGTCGGTGACGTACAAGCGGCCACCGCGCCCAACGTAGCGTTCCAGGTTCTGCTGCACCTGTCGCGCTCCGATCAGCGACTGGAACTGGTTGTCGGTGCAGTTCACGACGACGATGTGATAGTTGTTCAGCGTTTTTTCGTCGGTAAACAGCGTGCCGCTTTCGGCGATGGCAGGCGGGTTGGCCGTGCCCAGTGCGCGCCCATTGTACATGTCTAGCTCATCGACGCCGATGCGCTTGAGCACGCACTCGATCTGGTCGTTGTCGCCGCTGACCACCGCGATGCGTGGGATGCGATCCTGCGGCGATAGCTCGGCGTTCTTGCGCGGCAAGCGCACCCCGCGCATCGAGGTGCCGATGTCATACGGAATGCTGTGCTCGACGCAGGCGGTGGTCTCGACCTGTACGACGCGCTGGAAGCGACCCAAGCGCAACACCACCGGGAAGGTGCCGGCCGGTACCCCGCGCAGCCGAAAGCTGCCGTCGAAGGCTGTGATCGCGGTCGCAACGGAATAGGGCAGGTTGCTGCATAGATCGCAGGTCAGGCCCGCTGGGAACTCCGGGACCGCTTCAACAGGCACAAACACCGTCGCACCAGGGACCGGATCGGTGCCGTTCGGAGCAAACAGGCGGCCCGTGATCTCTGTGGTGGTGCTGCCGCTGCACTTGGGCACCTGGCAAAAGCGACCCCGGCAGCCGGCCTGGGCCATGTCGCCGCCCGGCTTGGACATGTCGCCATCGCCGCTGCCTGGGTCGTCTCCGATATCGCCGACACGCCCTGCGGAACAGCCAGCAGCGATTCCAACCAGGGCAAGCAGGCACAGAGCAGGCAAGCGGACGCGGCGTGGGCTGCGATGGACAAGCAGACGGACAGTGCGGCGAAGCATGGCGGCCACCTCGGGTACAGAGCGTGGCGCGCACCGTATCGCAGGACAGCCCGCGCTGTCACGGCCGGCATGTCGTCGCGCAGAGCGACAGCCAAGCCCACGCGCTGCGCAGCCCGCGGTCTCGCCGCTATGTGCAGCAAAGGTCTGAACTTTTGGGAAAGGTTTAGTGACCTGGGATACGAATACGTGCTACTTTATGCAGAAGTTTCGTCTACCTACGCGGCTTCGCCATGACCCCAGAATCCACGCCAACCTGGCTTGTCGGCCCAGAAATTCCGCCTGCGAGACGGATCGGGACCGTGCTCAACGGCACGTATCGCCTGGATGCGTTTCTGGGCCAGGGCCTGACGGGAATTACGTATAACGCCTGGCACCTGCGCCAGAAACAACCCTTTGCCGTGAAGCTGCTGCATCGCGACTTGCAGCCCAGTCACGAGCGCGTCGTCAAGCTGCGGCAGGATCTGCGTGTCCTCGCTGGCCTGCGCAAAAAGGGCTTCCTGCCCGTCGAGCTGAGCTTTGCCCCCGACGGAGCGCCCTTTCTGGCGTCGGAGCTTCTGATCGGCGAGACGCTGCGCGAGCGCTTGTCGCGCGGGCCTCTGCCATCGCTGGCTGCCGGTATCGTCGTCGCTGCTTTGGCGCGGGCCTTGAGCGAAGCGCACAAGCTCAACGTCGTCCATGGGGATCTGCGCCCAGAAAACGTGCTCTTGCCGTCGGAAGATGGCCGCGAGATCGAGGCAGGCCAGCCGGTGCTCATGGACGCCGCGCTGCATCACCTGCGTCGGCGACCGATTGGCCTCGACGAGTCGCTGCCGCTGCACAAGCTGGCCTATCTGGCGCCTGAGCAGACCGCAGGCGAGCAGTCGACGGCGAATGCGGCGGGCGACATGTTTGCCCTGGGCGCGATGCTGTATGAGTGCTTGACCGGCAAAGCTGCGTTTGCTGCCGACGAGCTAGAAGTCGTTTATGAAAAGCTGTCGCAGCCGCCCGCCAAGCTGGATCTGCCCAAGGAAGTCGGCGCACCGCCGGGGCTGGCTTCGGCTCTGGATGCGGTGATCGCCAAGGCCTGTGCTCGAAATGCCGACGATCGCTACGCGAGCATGGCCGACTTTTTGGAGGATCTTTCGAACGCATTTTCAGGGGCTGATCTGCCTTTGCCTCCGGCGGATGAGCGCATCGCGATCGATACCGTGCAGTCGCAGAACCGCGGCCTGCGCAAGCGCACCGTGGCCGTGAAGCGCATCGGTGCTGGACCTGAGCCGGCCGCTGCTTCCCAGACGCAGGCCAAGCCAGTCGCCAGCGCGGCACCCGGCAAGTCGACCAGCGGCGAGCTCAGCAAGCCGACCGCGGTCAGTGCCGTCAAGGCGCCCGAGGCCAAGCGAGCCAGTGGCGGAACGGGAAGCAGCGCGGTTACTGCTGCCCCGGCAGCCAGCGCTGCATCGGCGTCTTCGTCTGGCGTTGCGGCCATCGCTGCTGGCGCGGCAGTGAGCGGCGAGATCAAGGCAGCGCGAGCCAGCGGCGAACTGCGCACGGGCGAGTTCAAGCGCGTCGCAAGTCCAGCACCAGCAGTGGCCAGCAAGCCCGCCAGCAGCGGTCCTGCGAGCAGCGTCCAGGCCTCGACTGCTGCCGCGGCCTCAGACGGAAAAACCGGCGAGTTCAAGCGTGTGCCGCTGCCGTCAGCGAGCGCTGCGGCCAAGCCGACAGGCTCAGGCCAGGTGGCCGCTCCTGCACTCGCAAAAGCCGCAGACTCGCGGCCGAGCTATCCCGATGTCAAAACGGGCGAGTTCAAGCGCGTGCCGCTGCCGGCTGCCGAGAGCAAGAATGCACCGCAGCCACGTGAGACACCCGGTCCCGCTGCGACGAATGAGCGGCGTACCGGCGAGATCAAGAAAGCCGCAGCGCAGCCTGAAAGCAGAGCGGCGACGACTGCAGCGCAGCCTGCGAGTCAACCAGCCACAGTCGGCAAGGTGGTGGCAACGGCCAAAGGGGCAGCCGAAGCCGCCAAAGCGGCCGAAGCCGCCAGGCTGGCCAATGCCGCCAAGCCGGATGAGGGTGGGGCGAAAGCGCGCCCAATCCGCCGCACCGTCAAGGCGCGTGATCTCAGCGGGCTCTTGGCTGATGTCGCGGCGGGTCGTCTGGATGCCGCCATGGCCATCGCGATGGCCGGAATGGAAGACGACGAAGGGCAGCCTGCGACGAGCTCGCCGCAGAGCGAAGAGCAGCGAATCATCGAGGAAGGTCGCGCCGCCGTGCTGGCGCGAGCCGAGGCTGCAAAGCGGAACCGCCAAGCCGAAGCCGAGGAGATGGCCCAGCGGGCGCAGGAACAGCAGCGCCGCATCCTCGAACAAGCCCGGCAAGAGACGCTGTCGCGCATGCGGGCCGAGATGGCAACGCAAGCTCGCTCGGGGGCTGCGTCTGCAACGGACGACGCAGCGGATCCAGAGCTCTTGGCGGAAGCCGAGCGCCAGCGGGAACAGCTCGAAAAAGCGCGACAAGAAGCAGAGCGTCAGGCTGCGCTGGAAGAAGAGCGTGCGCGCAAAGAGGCAGAAGCAGCGGAGCAGGCTCGCCTGGAAGCAGAGCGAGTCGAAGCAGCGCTGCGGGATGCCGAGGAGCGCGAAGCGGCTCGGGCTGAGGCCATGCGCAAAGAGGCCGAGCGCGAGCAAGAAGCGCGACGGGCTGCCGAGGCTGCCGAGGCCGAGCGCGTGCAGCACCTGCGTGAAGCGGAAGAGGCAGAGCGCCTGCTGGCCGAGGCCAAGCAGCGCGCTGACGAAGCAGCTCGCGAAGCGGAAGAAGCCCGTCGAGCAGCCGAGGCGGAAGCCGACGTGATCGCCTGGGAAGAAGGCGTGGTGGAAGTCGTCGACCAAAGGCGTCCTCCTCCGACTCCGGTTGCGGCGCTGCGACAGAAAAGCCAAGTGGCTCAGGCGGCGCAAGAAGCGGCAGAGCAGGCCGCGGCCAGCGTTCGCGAAGTGGCGATGCGCGTCGATGCAGCGCGCGAACAGGCCGAAGCACTGGCCCGAACGATCGAGGACGCACAGCGCGAGGCTGAAGAAGCCGCAGCAGCCCGAGATGCCGAAGCCAAAGAGCTGGCCAAGGCAGTTGCCGCGGCGGAAGCGGCGAGGGCTCGCGACAACGAACTTCTAAGGCTGGCCGCCGCTGCAAACGAGAGGGCGCAAGCCGCAGAAGCAGCCCGCGCTCAGCATGCGACGCGTGCGACGCGTGTGACGCAGGCCTTGGCGGTTCTGCAACAGGTACAAGATATGGCTCAGTCTCAGGGTTCATCGAGAGGTACACCGGCCTCGGGCGCGCCCGCTGCCAACGCTGCACCAGCAGGCACTTCTCAGACGGGAAGTGGCAGTGGTGTGGTGCCCGTTCCGGCAAGCGCGGCCACGGCGCGGGGCGTCGAGCCGAGCGGAATCTATGCCGGATACAGCGTCTCTGAAGCCCTGCGTGACCCGAGCGGTATCCAGCGAGACATGCCCGCGGCGGCCCGCGCGCAGGCATCGGGGCAGGTCGCGCGTCCCGAGTTCACCGGCCCGTATCAGCCGGGCCAAATGTCGCCCGCTCTGCAGCAAGCCACGCAGAGCCCGACTCGGCCGATGAATGTGGTCTCGGGCCAGCCCGAGCCGCAGGGGGATGTCGTCGAGATCTCGGCCATGCTGCCTGCTTCGTCGCTGGCCGCGATGGTCGGCATGCACACACAGTCACAGACTGCGCCTCTTCCGGGGGCGATGCTGCCGGCGACGATGCCGCAGGCGATGCCGCTTTTGCCGGGAATGACGGGGCCGACGACCCAGATCCCAGCCACGGGACCTCATCCGCAGCTGATGATGGCGCCCATGATGCCGCAGGTTCCGATGCCTCCTGTCGACACGGGGGGAGTGACCTTGACGGTGCGGCAGTTCGTTGCGACGCTGACAGTTACGTCGCTGCTAAGCGCGATCATCGGCGCACTGATCGTGATCTTGGTCATGCGCGAGCGCGGGCCGCTCTTGGCGAGCGACGGGCGCGATCCCCGACTGGTGTCGGGCAGCACCTTTCCTCCCGAGCGCCCGGCAGAGCCTGGCACGAAGCCGAGCGTGGGGCCAAGCACGGGACCGGCAACCCAGCCGGGACCGGCAACTGCGGTTCCTTCACCCAAGGAGGTGACGAGCCAGCCCGATCTCGCGGTCGCCATCGCGCCGACGATTGCGCCGCCAGCGGTGAGCCCAACGGTTCCCATTGAGCCGGCTGGAAAGCCCACCATAGAGCCGGCAGCAGCGACGGCGAATCAATACCCGAACAAGCGGCCGGCTTCGGTGCGTCTGCCTCCGTTGCGACTCTTGACCGATCAGCCGTTGCTACGGCCGCGGCCCGTCGTGGCTCCAGCGGGTGGGGCGGGGACTGCTGCGCCGCAGACCAGTCCAAGCAACACGAGCACCCCTGCCAAAGAGACCCCAGCGAGCGCGGCACCGTCGGGAGAACCCAAAGCCCCGGCGGCAACTGAGGCCAAGCCGGCCACGGAATCCAAGCCGGCGGCCGAGCCGAAGTCCGAACCCAAAAAGACGACCGGCACCCCCGAAGACGGCCTGCGGAATCCTTTCGGGCCCTAGGCTGATCCTCGCTGCGCGTCGCGGCACAGCACTTCACGTTCGTCTCAGATCGTTCTCAGCGCACGGGCGGGATTGCCAGCGACGATGGTGCGCGGCGGGACACTGGCTGTGACCACGGCTCCGGCGCCGACTTGTGCCAGGCGGCCGATGGTGACTCCGGGCAGCAGGATGGCGCCGACTCCGATATCGCAGCCCGCTTCCAACGTCACGGCAGCGAACGTTAAGGGGCGTCGCAGGATCGCGAGCTCATCGTCGGGGCTCGGCTCGGCGGGCAGACCTGCGGCGGCTGTGCGCGACGGCAAGACATGACTGCTGCTTAAGATGCAGACGTGCGGGCCGATGCCGACGTCCTCGCCGATCGTGATGCCGCCTGCCGCGTGCAGAAAGGCCGCTTGCCCGATCCAACTGCCCCGGCCGATACGCAGCTGGTTTTTGTAATAGCCCTTGAGCTGCGCAGCGTGTCCGACGTAGACGTCCTCGCCCAAAAAGACGTTTTCGGGGTGGAAGATGAGGACGCCTTCTTCGAGGACGACGGAGTCTGGACAGCTGCCCAGATCGCTGCGGGCAAAGCGGCCGCTGCCATGGCTGCGATAGCGAGGTGAGCTCATGGCTCTCTCGCTGCGGGCGCGTCATCGGCCATCGGTTGTGCGCTGGCGAGCCCATAGTCGACAATCGGCAGCAGCAGCGCATCGCCTTGGCCTTGTCGACGGGCAGCCATCGTGGCATCGACGTCGGTGGGCTCAATTCTTCGCGTCAGCGAGCGCAGATCGATGCGCGCTCGCTCGCAGAGAACCACAAGCTCGACGAGCAGGTCGGGATGCACCGAGCCACCACCGATGATCTGACAGCCCTCGGCCACAGCGCGATCGAGCAGGGCAAGGCCACCGACTGCCGGGCCGACGGGAAGCTCGAACGCCATGTGCGGATCGAGGTCGCGCGATCGAGGGCTGGTTCCTTCGGGGGCAAGGGGCTGGGCGCGATCGAGCAAGACGGCGGTCCCGCCGCGCTCTAGCAGGCTTAGCGCATAGGCTCTTCCGCCGTCGCTGCCACTGGCTTCGAGTATGCAGAAGCCCTGCGGGGGCAAGCCGGCCTGCTGGGCGACATCGCGCAAGAAGGCACGCGTTGCAGCCGCATTCAGGCCTTCGTCGCTGAGGACTTGCAGTGCCTCAAACGGAGGGGAAAGGAGGCGGTCGCAGTCGCTGACATGAAGGCCGGGGCTGACCAGCACGGTTGTTGCGCCCATGGCACGCGCGACGACGGCTGCGAGGGCTGCGCGAGCGCCTCGTCCAAGGACCGCACAGAGGGTGCCTGGGCCAAGACCCGCGCGAACCAAGGCAGCATACGGGGCCAAGAGCCCATCGCTGAGTGCAGCCCAACGAAACAGATCGCCCGTCGGGGGCGGGCTGCTGCAGAATGGCGGAGAAAGCGGCAGAAGGAAGCGGACAGGCAGCCTCTCAGTCGGCTGGGGTCGGCGAGGGCGAGTCGTTCGCTGTGGGCAGGCGGCCACGCGACCCCGCCGACAGCAGTCACACTCGCCACAGCACAAGAGGCGCGGCACGAGCACGATCTGGCCCGGCGTCAGCGACGGGATGGGCCCCGAAGCGGGCTCGCTGTCCTGGGTCAGCGTGTGGATCGCGCCGACGATCTCAGCCCCTGGATAGGCTCCCAGTGCGGAACCCACGACAACAATATCGGCGACGGCGGTCGCCTGCGCAGCCTGATTCACGCGCGAATCTATAGATCAGACTGATAGCGCGACACCAGACGTTGCTGCGAGCTATGGTTCTTCGAGAAGCTCGATGGCGGACTGATCGCCGCGGGGGCGCGCAGCCTGAGCCGGCTTGCCGGAGGAGACCTTGGGTGGAGCCGCTTGGCCAGCGGCCTGGGCAGCCTGCTTTCGCAGCTTGTATCGTTCCAATGCAGCGACGAATTCCTCGAATGGGATCATGCGCACAGCCTATCGCAAGCGACGGTGCCAGGAAAGAGCCGCGAGGAAGGAGCGCAGCCTAGCGGCTAAGTTGTTGAGAAAGCGCCAACAATCGCGCTTGGCTGCGGGGGCCGGCAGCGCGGATCTCGGCTGTGCGTCCGCTTGCGCCCAGCGAAACGAAGTCCAAGCTCACCTGCAGGCGATCGTTCGGCACGGCGTCCGGGAAGCGATCGAGCCACTCGATGACCAAGAGCCCGCCTGACTCGGCGGCTTCCCAAAGGCCCAGCTCGGACAGCTCGGCTGGCTCGTGCAGGCGGTACAGATCGACGTGATGCAGAGCAAGTCGCCCACGGTACTGGTTGAGCAGCGCAAAGGACGGACTGGTGATGGCTTCGGCAATGCCAAGACCGCGGGCGATGCCGCCGACCAGGCAGGTCTTGCCCGCCCCAAGAGGACCTTGCAGCGCGATCAGATCTCCGCCTTGGCACTGCGCGGCGAGAAGGCGTCCCAGCTTTTGGGTCGCAGCGGGCGTTGCCAGCGAGAGCAGAAGAAGATCGGGTGGGCTCGGCAGGCGCTGCGGTTGGCCACGCGACGTCCGCGTGTGGCTCGCTGGGTCTGCCCCAGAGCGACGCGTGCCGGAACCAGAAGAGGTCTTTGCTGCTTTCATGCGTGGCGACTCTCATAGCGTGGACCGCGGGCCTGCAACAAGCGTCGCACAAGGGCGGTTTCCCGATTGCCTGGCCACTTCGGGTCTAGACACAGGCGCGGAAGCGACTTAAACGTGTGCGCGAAAAAGGCTGCGAACCGCAAGACCGATTCGGACCGCAGGCGGTTGGCTGTGAGCCGATCAAGCAGGCATCAAAGCCAGCTTTCCGACGGGCACATAAGGTCTGGGAACACACGAGGACAATGGACGCGCAGGCGCTCACCAAGGTCTGGGTCTCGGCCCATCAATCCGTCACACAAGAAGTGCAGGCCACGCTGCCCGTCGTCGAGGGGGAGATTCCGCTCGATCTGCGCGGCGTCTTGTATCGCAACGGCCCCGGACGCTTGGCGATCGGCGAGCACGCCTATGGCCACTTGTTCGACGGAGATGGGCTGGTTCTGCGCTTTGCGATCGGCGGTACCAGCAGCGACAGCCGCCCGCGTATTCGCTATCGCAATCGCTTCGTGCGCACCCGTGCCTTTGTCCATGAAGAGCGGGCGGGTCGCATTCTGTATCGTGGCCTGGGCACCAACCTGCCCGGTGGGCTCTGGGCCAACTTTTTGCGGCTGCGCTTCAAGAATCCCGCCAACACCAACGTGATTTTTCACGGTGGTCGACTGCTGGCTCTGTGGGAAGGCGGACTGCCGCATCAGCTGGATCCCGTGACGCTGGATACGCTGGGTCCGTATGATTTTTCGGGGGCGCTGCGCAACCGAGACGCGCCATGGCTTGAGCGCCGCATCAGCGCGCACTTGCCGTTTTCAGCGCACCCAAAGATCGATCCGGCGACCGGCGAGCTGTACAACTTCGGTGTCGTGGTGGGGCCGCGGCCGCGTCTGCAGATGTATCGCGTCGACCGAGCCGGGGCTTTGCAGCACGAACGAACCGAGCCGGTTGCGCTTGAGGCCTTTGTCCACGACTTCGTCTTGACGCCGAACTGGCAGGTGTTTTTTGTCTATCCCATCACGTTCGAGTCTTCGCCTGTGCTTCTGGGAATCTCGACGGGGATGGAGTCACTGCGGCCGATTCCTGGCCGGCTTACGCAGGTCCTTTTGGTACCGCGCAACGGTGGGGCCATCCGTCGTTTCGTCGCGTCGCCCTGTTTCGTCTTTCACTTCGCCAACGCCTACGAAGACGAACAGGGACGGGTGATTATCGATGGCTGCCGCCAAGCCGAGTATCCGCTGATGCCGCCTCTTTCGCGGGCACTGGCCGGGCAGCTATGGGACATGCCGCTCGCTTACTTGACGCGCTTCATCGTCGACCCTGGGGCCGAAGACGGCAGCGCTCTCAGCGAGACACAGCGATGTGGCCAAGCCAGCGAGTTTCCGCGCATTCATCCAGCCTGGCAGGGGCGAGCGAATCGCTATGTCTGGGGTGTGACAACGGCACCCGGTATGCCGTACAACCTGTACACCAGCTTGGTGCGGCACGATCTGCGGACGGGAGAAATCGTTCAGCGGCAGTTTGCGCCCTGGATTCCCGGCGAGCCGGTGATGGTTCCCAGGCAAGGAGCCGCGGCCGATGCCTCCGAGGACGATGGCTATGTTCTGACGGTTGTGTATCACGGGCAGACGCATCGCTCGGCGCTGCACGTGCTGGATGCGCGGTCGCTAAAGACGCTGTGCGTGGCGCAGCTTCCGCATCACATCCCGCCGGGCTTTCACGGCAACTTTGTACCCGCAGCCGAGTGTCCGGCAGGCTGGGCGATCTAGGTTTGCGCGTTTAGCGCCGGCTGCTTTCGCGATCGTCAGCGGCGATTGCCGGGCGCGGGTCGCATGCCGTATGGTGCCGAGCCATGGACTCGGCAGGCGAAAACAACCAGGCTATCTACGACGATCTTTGGCGGCACTACGAGCTGTTTCCCCACGACGGCTGGTCGACGTGGGCCGAGATCGCGCCGCACTATCGACCCGGACGAACCTTGGAGATCGGGCCCGGCAAGTTTCCGCATGTTCCGATAGCTGGAAGCCACTTTGCCGACCTGTCGCGTGCAGCTCTCGACGAGCTTCGTCAACGGGGTGGGCTGTGCGTGCGAGCCACGACGCCGCTGCCCTATCCAGACGCATCGTTTGATTTGGTCTGCCTGTTCGAGGTCCTCGAACACGTCGAAGAAGACGAGCAGCTGTTGGTCGAAGTGGCGCGCGTGCTGGCCCCTGGCGGTCGTCTGTTCTTTTCGTGCCCCATGAACCCCGCGTACTGGACCTATTACGACCAAGTCGTCGGGCATGTTCGTCGCTATCGCGCCGAAGAGCTACGCGACAAGCTGCAGCGCGCCGGGTTTCAGGTTGAGCGCTTCTGTGCCCGACACGATCGCATGGATGGTTGGTTCGGCGCCGTGTTCGGCTTTGGCACGCGCTATCTGTCCGCGCTGACCGCGCGCATCGTGCGGCACTACCTGCCCAAGGTAGCGGCCCTGCCGTGGACTTGGCAGCCTGGGCCCGATCTGAACGAGGCTGAGCAGCGCGGCGGCATCACGGGCTGCGCTCGCAAACCCTAACTTTTGAGAGTCACAGCACCCGGCCTGCGGGCCGTGGGCGTCGAACAGCAGGCGCGCGAATCTTGTTGCATCTGTCCATACATATGCGTGATAGGATGCGCGCAAATCGGAGGACACGAATGGGACGTTTCGGTTGCACAGCGACGGGCGCGGTCCGGCGAAAGGTAGTCTGCGTCGCCGGCATGCTGGGTATGTTCAGTGCCTGGCAGGGAGCCTCGCTCGCGCACGCTGATCCGCAGAGTGAGCCACAGGCGGGCAATCCCGCTTCAGCCCCGGCCGGTACTGCCGCGGCCCCCGCAGCGAAGCCAGCCGCTGCACCGGAAGCCGTCGAGGATCGGCCGCTTGAGCTTGGTTTCATCCTGGGCGGTCACTTCTTCTCGGACTCCAGCGCGTTGGGGCGCAGTGACTATGCGGCTCCCAATAGCAACCTGGCGCACTCGGTCGCGGTGGGCGCGCGGGCCGGCTATGGCCTCAGCAAGTACTTCTTGCTGGAGGCCGAATTCCTGGCCATGCCGACGAAGATGGCGGCCAGCGAAGGGCAGGTCTTCGCGTATACCGGGCGCGGTCATCTGGCATTTCGCTTCCCATTTGGTCCGGGGCGCCGATTCGAGCCGTTCGTTCTATTGGGCGGCGGTGCGATCGCGGCGCGTCCCGATCCGGGCTTGCCTCTGAAGACCGAGACCTTGGGGGCGTTCCACACTGGTCTGGGGCTGCGGGTGAACGTTCATCGCTGGGTCGGTGTTCGCCTAGACGGCCGCATGGTTCTGGTCCCGGAAATAAGAACGCCGACGTTTACACAGGACTATGAAGTTCTAGGCAGCGTCTATGCGCGCTTTGGCTTCACACCCGACAAGCCGGCCGAGACGAAGCCGGCTGATATCGACAACGATGGCGTGCCGGATGCCGAGGACAAGTGCCCAGCTGAGGCCGGCATCAAGGACAACGCTGGTTGCCCCGATAAGGATGCCGACAACGACACCGTGGTGGACCGCCTCGACAAGTGTCCCGATCGCGCGGGCTTGGTCGAAAACGCTGGCTGCCCGGATACCGATACGGACGGCGATGGCGTCGTGGATCGCCTCGACAAATGCCCGAGCGAAGTCGGTCCCAAGGGCAACAAGGGCTGCCCGGATACCGACGGCGACGGCGACGGCGTAGTCGATCGCTTCGACAAGTGCCCGAACGAGCCAGAGACGCGCAACAACTACAAGGACAACGATGGCTGCCCCGACGAGCTACCGCCCAACCTGGCGAAGTTTGTCGGAACCATCCAAGGCCTGAAGTTCTTGCCAAACAAGGCGATCCTCACCAAGGAATCGCTGGCGATTCTCGACGAGGCGATGCAGGTTCTTACCGAGCACGCCAAGGTCAAGGTCGAGATCGGTGGGCATACGGACAACGTGGGCGTTGCAGCGGACAACATGACCCTGTCGCAGCAGCGTGCCGACGCCGTGAAGAACTACCTGGTTAGCAAGGGCATCGATGCGAACCGGCTGACGGCGATTGGGTATGGCTCGACACAGCCAGTGGGGGACAACGCCAATGCTGCTGGACGCGCGCAGAATCGCCGCGTCGAGTTCAAGCTATTGCCAACGGGACGTGCTGCATCGACGGGGTCGGCTACACCGGGTCAGGCTCCTGCTGCAACGCCGGCACCTGCCTCGGGCCAGGTCCCGGCTGTGAAGCCTCCGACGGCGACTCCGGCAGCCCCAGCGGATCCCGCTGCACCGGCAGCACCCGCAGCACCCACCACTTCCGCGGCGCCCACAGCCCCTGCAGTGCCTGCGCCGCCCGCGTGGCAAGCCCCTGCAGTGCCGCCTGCACCGCCCACGTGGCAAGCGCCTGCTGCACCCGCTGTTCCCCCTGCGCCGCCCGCGTGGCAAGCGCCTCCGGCAGCACCGGCCCCGTCTGCCCCTCCGGCTTGGCAGGTACCTCCGGCGTCGACTGAGCCCCCGGCTCCCCCGACGTGGCAGGCTCCTGCCGCGCCTATGCCCCCTGAGCCGCCGTCAGCGCCCCCCGCGTGGCCTGCGCCGCCGACCGAGGCGCAGCCGCCTGCTCCTCCCCAGCCTCCGGCTGCGCCGCAACCCCCCGCCTAGCGTTCTGTCCCTTCTGCCCTCCTCCTGATGTTCTTCCCACGCGGGCCTTGCCTCTTGCTTTCCTCTCGCTCTGCACGAACCACCGCTGCGGCCCTGCGCCTGTGGCTGGTTCTTGGTGGGGCAAGCGGGCTGGGCCAGCTGATGGGATGCGCGCCAGCCAAGTCTGTTTTGCGTCCAGAGCTGCGGCCAGAGCAGCAAGCGGTGGTCATCTACTATCCCGGCGAGCCACTTTGCGAGCCGCGGATAGACCTGGGTTTCGTGCAAGGCATCGCGGGTCAAGAGCCGCCGCCCAATCAGAAAGTGCGCGAGCCAGCCACGCTGGAGGCAGCCCTCGATTTTCTTCGCCTTGCCACCTGGGAGCGAGGCGGCAACGCGGTGCTCTTGCTCGACCGCAAGCACAGCAGCACAGACGCCGTCTATGTCACGACGGGAACCGCCTTTCGCTGCCAGCTTCCCGATTCCTCGTCAGTCGATCCATAACTCACGCTACGACAGAAGAGCTTGTTATCCGTCGGAGAGGGCACTTTCCACGGCCCAATTGCGCGCGGCGATGACCGCGGCGGATGGCCTTGACAGGCGTGCTCATACAGCTTGGTAGGGGGCGAAGCGCTGTGGAAAGGCACAGCGGGAAGGAAGCACGACGGGCGAAGCGAAGGGGGAGGGCCGCGGGGACTAGCGAACGATGAACGGGAACGTCAGGGTCATTGGATCGCCGCTGAACTCGCCGAACCGAGCACTTTTGACGGCCTTGGCCACGCAGTCGCCACCGGGAGCTCCGCCCTGAGCCGAGGCGCTAGACACCTTGCCATCGCCCTTGATCGTCAGCTTGACCATGACGGTACCCGAGGCTCCTTCGGACTTGCACGAGGACACGTTGACACCCTTCAGTGCGCCCTGGATGGTGCTCATCGAGAGCTGCTCGGGAAGGTCTTTCTTCTCAGAGGACTTAGCTGGCTTGCCACCACTGCCCGAGCTTGCCGAATCGAGCAGAGAGTCCAGATCATCCTTCTTCTTGGGAGGCGCGTCTTTCTTCGGTGGCGGCGGTGGTGCGGCGGGCTCAGGCGGAGCCTTGCCGATATCGGACTTGCCGCTGTCCTTGTCCTTGTCTTTGTCCTTGTCCTTGCTACCCCGTGACTTCTTGTCGGAATCCGACTTGCTGCCACTTTCCTTTCCGCTGGGCTTCTTCGTGTCTGCCGGGGCTGCCTTGGTATCCGTCTTGGTGTCGCTCGGCGTACTCGGCTTGGTCCCCGGAGAATCCGCCGTATTTCCTGTGGCGCTGGTGCCTGGATCCTTGCCAATGGAGGTGGTGCCACCGCCTGAAGTCGTGACGGTGTCCTTGCCGGGAACATTGGTTGCGACCGTCGGCTTTCCACTGTCTTGCAGCAGATAGGCAATCACGCCGATCATGCCGATGCCGAGAACCACGGCCACACCGATCAGGGCAAAGACCCACTTCGGCGTGCCCTCTGGTTCGCTGCTGGGTATCAGCACGGCGGGCGCAAGCGGAGTGAAGACGGGCGGGGCATCGCTGCCGCCAAAATAGTCGGCGGGACCTTTGCTTTGGCTGGGCCCGGCTGGGCCTCCGCCGGGGCTTCCCAGCGTGGCCGCCGCCATGGCGCGGATGTCGATCAAGCCCGACGCTTCGCTCTGTGCGCTGGCGTATCCGGCCTGAGCCTGCTGCTTGCTGGCGCTGCCGCCGCCACCGCCGCCACCCCCACCGCCACTACTGCCGGCTAGAGCAGAGAGGTTGTTTAGCGAGAAGAGAACCGAGTTCTCACTGCGAGCTCCCATCATGGACTTGACGGGAGCATCCATGGCGCCGTCACCGCGGCTGGGCATGGGCGGCTCGGGCTCAGGCAGCGAGGCGGCCGGAGGCGCTGCCACTTGGGCCGGGGCTGCAACCGCGGCGGCCGGCGCCTTCTGATTGGCCATGGCCGCTTGGATGGCTGCCAGATCCGGGGCCTGCATCCCATCCGAGACGATCGTTGCAGCACCTGGAGCCGCTGTGCGGACCGGCGCATCAGCGCCAGGGGAGGCGCCTGCCAGCGATGGATCCGCGCTGGCTGGGGCTCCACCTGCGAACAGAGACTTGAAGTCTTCGATCGCGGACAGCTTGAGCCAGTCGTCGAAGCCTTCGCGCCAGCCATAGGTTTCGGCGTCGGCTTGGCCTGCTTTCACCTTGCTCTGCACTTCCGCTGCGGTCATCGGACCGACCTGCTCTCGGTCGATCACCAGGTGCCATACCGCGTCGCCAGATGGAGCCGCCGCATCAGTCGCGGGCGGCGCCTCTGCTCCGGCGGGGGCTCCGGCATCCCCGGCTGCGGCTCCCGCCTCGCCTGGGCTCTTGTTGACCACGATCACGTGGCCACATTTCTTGCAGCGGATCTTGAAGGCCTTCCCACTGACCTTCTCATCAGCAATTTGGTACTTGGTTGCGCAATTGTCGCAGACGATTTTCATGTGAGGACGTTCCCCTCGGCGTGTGCCCAGCTTATACGAACCGCATTCGCGACCGCAAGAGCGGTTTCCCCTCGGAAAGGCATGGCAAGAAACACAAGATTTTCTGCACCTTTCTCGCCATTATCGGAAAGGATTTCGCAGCATTACGGTCTCTGCTCGACCCGCGCCCACCGAGATCAGGCAGCAGTCAATGCCAAGCAGTGTTTCGATACGCCGTACGTAACGCTTGGCAGGGGGCGGAAGATCTTCGACTTCGCGGACGCCGGTTAGGTCGGCGTCCCATCCATCGAGCTCTTCATAGATCGGCGTGGCGTGCGCGAGATCGTCCGAATCGCACGGAAGCTCGTCGCGATAGTCACTGCCGCCGCTCCCCGGCGTGCCAGATACGCGGTAGCCGACGCAGATCTTCAGCTTTTTCAGCCCGCGCAGGACATCTAGCTTGGTCAAGGCCAGCCCTGAAAGCCCGTTCCAGCGCACGGCCAAGCGCAGTGCGGCGACATCCAGCCAGCCGCAGCGGCGCGGTCGTCCGGTGGTTGCGCCGAACTCGGCGCCCGCTTGTCTGAGAGCATCCCCAGCATCGCCGACTAGCTCGGTTGGAAACGGTCCGCCACCGACGCGTGTGGCATACGCCTTGGCAATGCCGATGACCGAGTTGATCGCTGTCGGACCGATGCCACAGCTTGCGCAGGCCCCACCGGCTAGCGTGGTGGAAGAGGTGACGAAAGGATACGTGCCGTGATCGATGTCGAGCAGGGTCCCTTGGGCTCCCTCGAACAGGACATGCTGGCCGCGCTTGATCTCATCGTGCAGCAGGCGAGTCGCATCCTGAACAAACGGCGCCAAGCTTGCTCCCAACGCCAAATACTGTTGGGTGATCCGATCGACGTCCGGCAGCTGTCCGCCTAGCTGCTGCAGCCGAGGCAGGCAGTCCTCAAGCTGATGGCTGATGCGCTCGCGCAGGCGAGATTCCGAAAAGAGATCGCGAATGCGCACACCACGGCGCGCCATCTTCGCCTCATACGCGGGACCAATGCCGCGGCGCGTGGTGCCGATGGCTCCTTTGCCTTCTTCGCGCAGGCGATCGATCTCTTTGTGAAAGGGCAAAATGACGTGCGCACGTTCGCCGATCACCAGATCGCGATCATCGGCAAGCAGGCCGCGTCCGCGTAGGTCGGTCAATTCCTCTAGCAGGGTCTGCGGATCGATCACCATGCCGTCGCCGAGAACACAGCGCTTGCCGCGTCCGCGCAGCACACCGGATGGGATCAGGTGCGTGATTACCTTGTTGCCGCCGACGACCAGCGTGTGACCGGCGTTTGCTCCACCGCCGAAGCGAACTACGACATCGGCGAATTCCGAGTAGAGATCGACGACCTTGCCTTTGCCTTCGTCTCCCCACTGCGCACCGATGATGACTACGTTGGCCATGCCAAATCCCGTCCTTCAAGCCCCCCAACAACCAGGGCAGCGGCCGTGGAAGTCGACCACGGGCAATTGATCTTGCGGCAGCGACCCCACCGACAGAGGACGCGTTGCGCACGCTGGTTCATGCTCTCTGGGCCATCTACTCACATCGCGGCGAGACGATCAAGCGTCCAGACTTTGCGACCTTGGCAGATGACTCATGAATCGGCAGCGACGCGGCAAGCCGACGCGAAACAGCTGGGATCGAGCAGGATGGGACGAAGCGTGTTCGCAGCGCACAGGCTGGCGCGTCGCGGCAAGAAGCCTCGCGCAACCGCTGCACGGCAGGGAACTGACGACGGATTGTGAGGACGGATTCGGTTGACGGCTTCTGAGGATCGATACGCGGAGGGATCCAGGAGGCCAGCGATCTCCAGCGATCCGAAAAAGAGCTAGCCCTTCTTCTTGGCCAGTCGGCGCTGGCTGCGTGCCGAGCGCGTGATGGCGGTGCGCCGAGCGCCAGCGGCGCGAATGCGTTTCTTGCGTGCGGCGCGCACATGCTTGACGTGGGCACGGGAGCGATCCTTGAGCTTTCGTTTGCAGCGAGCCATGTGTTCTCTCTCCGAAGTTGCGAGGTTGCGGTTGGTGTGTGGGTCGGGAGCGTCCTGCCATTGAGTCGGCATCGTGCCTTGCTCGGAGCGGACGACCGTTGGTCAGTCTGAATCGATCGGTTCAGGCATCGCCTGGATGCGGCTCCAGAACGAGCGAGCAACAGGCCGGCTACTATACAAAATTCTAAGGTTCGGTAGGCAGGCGCGATTTGCTACACTGAAGTGGGCCTCTCTACATGAGCAAACTCCCCCCTCCCCCTAGGAAGCCACCTGCACGAAGCGAGACCTGTCCACTCTGCGGAGTCAGCTATGACCCAGCGGTCGGACATGGCTGTGAGGAAGAAGCCAGTGCGGAGCCTGAGCTAGAACCGGAACCCGACCCGGTTCCTCAGACCGCACCTGCGCCAAAGATCGCTCCAGAATCGCTGAAGGGCAAAGAAGAGCTGGCGGTTCCGAGCGTCGGCGAAGTGCTTGCCGATCGCTATGAGATCTTGCAGGAGCTGAGTCGGGGCGGCATGGGCGTGGTGTACAAGGCACGGCACCGTGTCTTGAACAACATCGTCGCCATGAAGCTCTTGCTGAAGCCAGGCAGCGAGATCGATCAGCGGCGCTTTTTGCAGGAAGCACAGCTGGCATCCAAGGTGGCGCACCCCAACACGGTGTACATCTCGGACTTTGGCGTGCTTCCCGACGGACGTCCCTTCCTCGTCATGGAGTACATGGAAGGGCCTGTGCTGTCGTCGCTGCTAAAGAAACAGCCGAAGCGTCAGCTGGATATTTCGCGCGCGTGTCGCATCGCGATGCAGATCGCACAGGGCATGCAGACGGTCCACGACAAAGGCATCGTCCATCGCGATATCTGCATTATTTATAGCGTCTCTCTCCGTAAACCGCAGAAAACCATACAGCGACGGAGAAGAGACGATGTTGACGCAAGCTCTGAGTGGAAATCACACATTCTCGACGCAGCAAGCCACTGATACGCTAGCAGTAGGGGGAGGGAAGCGCATGAAGGCGATCGGTTATGTGCGTGTATCGACCGATATGCAGGAAAGGGACGGTCTGTCACTCGACGCGCAGCAAGAGACGATCAAAAACTATTGCCGTGCGATGGGGTATGAACTCGTCGATATTTTGATGGACGCTGAAAGCGGGAAGAATATGACGGGCCGTCCCGAGTTTCAGCGAATGATTAGCCAGTACATTGACAAGAGGAAAGTGAATTTCATTGTCTGTACAAATTTGGATCGCTTTACGCGATCACAGAAGGATTTCCTAATTTTTGTAGATGACTACGTAAAAAAAGGAATCTGCCACCTTGCTCTAGTGCGTGAGCACATGAATACAGAGAGCCCTACAAGCCTGCACGCGATTCGATTCGCTGCGCTTTTCGCTGAGCTTGAACGGGAACGAATCTCAGAACGTGTCAGCTCTACAATCCAGTATATTCGCTCTCAGGGTGGGCACTACGGAAAGGTTCCATTCGGATATAAAGCCGTCAAGGAAGGCAAGCTAACCAAACTAGTCAAGCACCCTGAAAACTACGCTTGGCTTGAAAAAATGGCCGAGTGGTATCGCGAAAAAGTGACCTTCGCCGACATCGCCCGACGGCTGAATGATGCCGGGGTGAAGCCGTCGCAGTCGCCGCAGTGGACACAGACCAGTGTCTATGACTTGCTCCGCAAGGAACGAATTCACGTTGCACGCTCGGAGCAAGATACGTCGCGAGTTTATGACAGGACACGCGCGTATAATCTGGCTTATGCGCTTAAGGTCGATGGACGCGCATTGAAGTTTATCGCCGAAAAACTGAACGATGCAGGTCTGCGCCCTAGCAAGGCGACCCATTATGAGTGGTACTCTGTTCAGGAATTATTGCGCAGTGCGGTCTATCACGACCGTTCCACGGCGAAGGGTTGCGCAAAGTATTGGAAGGCGCAAGGGCTCAGCCTCAATGAGATAGCGCGCAAACTGGCAGAGAATGGGCATGCACCGAAGCGTGGGGGGCAGTGGTACGCGCAGACGGTCAAGAATCTGCTCATCGCGTAGACAACTTGCCGTCGGAAATCTACCCGGCGGCCTTCGTTCGTCGTTTGGGGGTGGTCTTGCGCTTGGGGGTGGCCTTACGCTTGGCCTTGCGAGGCTTTGGCGTCGCTTTTTCCGGGGCTGAGTCTGCTGCGGCCTTCGCTTTCCTGGTCTTGCGCTTGCGTGGCGGTTTGACCTCGACTAGCTCATAGGTCATTTTCCACTTTCGCGTTTTGGCCTTGTTCCACTTGGTTTTCTCTGCCGTCTCACCTGCCGTTGTAAATTTCCGTTTGGCCATGGGTTCCCACTATCCTGTTTTCTTCTGTCGTGTGTTTGGCTTGATTATGTCTTTTCGGTCAAGGCGATACATGGTCTCTTTCAGGCTGAAGCCTAGATCGCTGCCATAGTCGGTCGCGATGTCAAAAGGCTCATAACCTGGCTTGCGGATTCGCTTCTTATCGCCACGGAAACGTCCCCCAGTGTCTACTAAGCGAAATACAAGATCTGGATATGCGCCGAAGTAGATGCGTGCTCCGTATGGGACGGATTCGCCCCTTAAAACGGTGTCGCTAGATACGCTGACATAGGGATATTTTGCTTTGTCTTTGCGATGTTGCTGGACCGTGATCACGGCTGCATGGGCGCGATCCACGCTGCCCCCTTCCATCTCTCGCTCGGACTCGGGCGCGTCGGGGTGGTACTCCGTCAGCATCGCCGGCAGCCATTCATCGTCGCGGGGCGGCTTGGGAGTGCTGGCGCGGCGGCTTAGCAGAAGCAGCCCGGCGACGGTCCAGAGGACAAGCAGACCGCGATCCATGGCTGCCTACTTCCGCGCCTGGAGCACGGCAAACAGGATCGCAATCGCGATCGTGGCGTACAGCCCGGTATTGGTGGCCTGCCGGATCTGCTCTTTGGCGTCGTCGAGTGCTTGCTTGCCTTTCTCGACGATGGGCGCGGCCAGAATCGACCAGTACGAGCGATCAAGGTTGGCTTCCCTGGCGATCGAATCAACCGCAGTGCGCGCCGTCCGCCACGACAGGACATAGAGTTCTTTCCTGCGTGCGCCATCGGGTTCCTTCTCGCCGAGGTCAAAGTTCATCTCGGCATTGGCGATCACGTCCTTGTAGGGCTTCCAGTGCAGGTAATTCGGCAGCAGGCCATCGCCCCACCATGTCAGCTTCGATGCCTCGGACCATGCGGCCTTGGCCTTGTCGATCTGGGCCTTGGCCATGTCGCGGACTTGTTCCAGCGGCATCGCGCGGGCTGCGTCCATCTCGGCATCCGAGACGACGGCTTGCGCGCGAGCCCAGACGCTATCGCGGGATGCTCTCATCGCAGAACCTCCGGGCCTGGGGGCTCACGCATGGCCGGGACCAGCTCGACCCCGGCCACGCGCGAGCGGTACAGCGAGAGCAGCAGACGGCGAGCCTTCCACTCGTCGAGCGACCGACGCAGCCACAGACCCAGCAGGATAAGCGGCAAGCTGACGACGAACAGGGCCAGCGCAAGACAGCCCAGCACGACGAGCAGCAGCGCCACGGGAAGCGCGATCACTCTTGGGAGGCGGAATAGCCATGCCATCGTTTGCCCTCGCTAGCCAAAGACGCGCAGCTTGACCACGCCCTTGTTTGTCACATCGACGGTGATGTTGGTGTCATCGACGCTGACGACCTCGCACTTGTCCACGCCACGGAAGCCCGTGATGTGCCAGGTGTTCGGCTTCAGCTTGGTTCCGAATTCATCCTTGAGGCCGTGGGGGACGGTGACGGGCGTCATGCCCCCCGTGATCTCGATGTTCGATTCGGGGCCGTCGCGATCGGCGCGGATCTCGTCGATCATGATGGCCAGAAGTTCCGAAGGCACCGACGGCGTGTACTTCTTCACAAGCTCGCGCACCGTCGGGTAGGTCTTGGTCTTGTCAAACGGATCGGTGATGGGCATAGCGGCTTACTCCTGGTTCTGGGTCACACTTCGTCGATGGCTTGCTTGACCGTCACAAGCCATTCGTAGGTTCCGGGCGCGATGCCCGCGTTGATGGTCGCCGTGTAGCCGGTGATCTCGTTCCCGCTGAGGTTGTAGGTCGCCGTCAGGTTGGCGGCGGCCGTGGCCCCGTCGAGCGTGTGGAACGTGATCGCCGGGCGAGCCTCGGACTTGATCGGGCGCGGGAAGCGCAGCGTGTAAATCGACAGCGACCCGACAAAGAACGCCGTCGAGAAGCGCACCCAGTGATGCCGGACGCGCGACTCTTCGTCGTTGTGCTTGAAGATCTGCACGGTGACGTTCACAGGGACGTTGATCAAGTCGCCGGTGTGGACCTTGGCCGACTCGGAGTCGGTCAGCGTCTCGGACAAGCGCGTCCATCGCTTGTCGCGGCTGGGCTTGGTGCCCTGCGGCACCGTCGGAGCGTCAAGGATGTACGTCCCGCCCAGATACGTGACCACCTGATCGGCGAAGTAGGTTGCAGCGTCGTCGTAGGCCACTGCGCGCGAGCGACCCCGCGCGGCCAAGGTCCACTTGGGCGAGCCGGCCACGACGGGCGATGCCACTTCGATCGGCGGCTGTACACCGACGGTGGGCGTCCCGTTGGCAATGTACTGGCTGCCGTTGAAGACGACGATCGCGCCGTCGCTGTACTGGCCGGTGCTCGACCACTCCGATACGCGAGCCGGGGCGCTTGGACTCGCCCCACTGCCCACGACGACATTATCGACGGTGAAAAAGGCCATGGTTCCTCCTGCTAACGTCTAGGGGGTGGCGCCCCCTGTGTGGTGCTTCCCCTCGGTGGTTGGTTGGTCATCGGCGCGGGCTGCGTCGCCACCATCGGCGGCTGATACACGATCGGCCCGCCTGGGGTTCCCGTGCTGCCGACGCGCGGCGCGGCCACGATGCTGCCCGGAAGGGGTGGTACGACGTAGGTTCCCCCACCGACGTTGACGAGCTGCCCCGGCTGCCCTTGAACGCGCGAGGCCGGCGGCACGTAGACCGGCGAGCCGAACATCCGCGGCGGCGGTGCCGGCTGATACGGGCTGTACCCCCCGCCCCGCTGCGCGCTGGCGTACAGGAACTGTTCCCAGGCATCAATCAAGGCCGGGACCTGTTCCTCGGGGACGGGCGTCGCGTCGGTGATCCCCAGGCTGGCGTAAAATTGCTGCCGTAGCTGTTCCACGACTTGCGACGGCATGGGCTTACTCCACGGCGATCTCGCCGGTCGCGGGGTTGACGTACACAGCCTGCGCCCGCACAAAGCCGTTGGGCTGTGCGCGCAAGACCTGGCCCGCCGTCCGCGCCGTCGTGATCGTCGTCGTGCCCATCTGCGGCAGTCCTGCGATCGGGTTGATGACCGTGGTCTGCTGCGCCGCCGGACGGTTCATCAGGCTGGTAAGCAGCGCCGTCATCGCTGCGCTTGGCCGCATAAACTCGCTGATGGCCTCGACGATGCCGTTGACCGTCGCGACCCAGAACGCTTCCCGCTTGCCCTCGGTGAAGCTCGCTTTGATCTGCTCTGACAGCGCCTCGTTGGTGAAGGTCGGCTTCCCGGTCGCGTCGACGGGCGTCGGCATGCCGCGGATCACAAAGATCCCCGTCGTGATGATGGCCCCCAGCGCCTTTAGCAGACGGTGCCATCGCTCGAAGTTGTCTTTCTGGGCATCCATCAGCGCCTGCACGACTGGCTGACTCAGCCCGTTGCCCCCCATGAAGGCCAACAGAAACAAGAGACTAGAGTTCATGTGTGGTTTCCCCCTGTGTGAATGAAACACTCTCGCAATGCAGAACTAGGCCAGCTTCGTATCCTCCTTTCCGCGCCTTGCCTCTTCGCGCTTGCTCTCTTCGGCTGCGCGCTTGATTAGCTCTGCTGCGCGCTGCTGTTTTTGCTTCGCTGTGCGTGCCCAATCGGGCAGTTCATCCCCCTCGACATCGGCCAATGTATCGGCCAATTCCCCCGCCCCAAACACGCGCAGCACCTTGTCACCGACGAAATGCACCGCCCCCAAGAGGTCGTTGTACCAAGCCTGCGCGACGCGCAGCGCCCGCGTATCCTTGCCCGTCTTGACCGGCGGCTGAATCACCAGCGGCACCGGCAGCGACGAAGAATCGCCCAGCGGACGCACCGCCGGGAATACATGCCGCCCACCATGCACCGACGCATCGTAGACGTGGAACTCGACGAGCCACTGATTGACCAGCGCCACGGCCAGAAGGTGCGCAACCGCTTCCCAGCAGTTCAGGCCATCGTCGGGCCACACGCGGGATCGCTGCTGTGGCGTGCAGCCCTCAGCCTTCGGCCCGTCGCCCCGATCCAGCTTCACCGGCTGCATCCACAGCCACGCCAGAATCTGAACGGGGCTGCGGAATCCATACGTATGCTTATTCCGTGCGATAAGAGCCGCATAATCAACCAATCCTTCTAAGCAAGAGGGAGGCTGCCCCGAGTGTTGATGCAAAAAGACAATCGGATAGTGATATCTCGCAATTTCATCCCAAACCGACATCGCAGACCTCCCCCGAGGTAGCTCTATGCTTGTGCCATCCGTTGAACAACACTCTTTAGGCTGTCGCGCATGCCGCTGTAGATGTTGTTTGCTTCGGCTTGGTTCAGCTCTCGGCCTACGCACTGCGCAAGCTCTGGCCCAAAGATCAAGAGCTGTTCCTTTACCAAGCCATCCAGCAGCGCATCGTTCGTATACAGCGCCTGCGCAAAGCCCGTGATCTCGTCGGGATCGAACCCCTGCGCCGTCTCAAATCGGACCCAGCGCGAGTCTTTGCCCGGCTCGGCCCCGGCAGCCTTGGGGATGTCCTTCTCTGCCTTGTAATACTTGTTCTCGTGAATGACGATATCGCCCGCCTTGTAATCGGTCTCTCTCTTCCACTTGCCCCAGCCAACAAAGGCCCGTGCAATGAGCCACATATCATTACCCACGAATCCGCCCATTCCTCCGGCGATCTCTTTGATGACCCCAGACCATCCTTTGCCCGAACGGGCGTAATAGTGCATGGCCGTTGCAATTGCAAAGATCCCCAACGTGCCAGCCCCTTTTACGGCGGGTAACTGTTCCGCCAGAATCCCGCGCACACGTCCCGCGATCATGCCCCCCAGGCAGTTTAGCGAGGTATTGCCGATCGCGCTTAGCAGCGTCTTTCCTTTGGGTAGTGCTTGGATTTCATCAAAAGCATCCATGGCTTAGTTCTCCTTGATCGCTTTGGCGATGCCCTTGATCGCCGTCACTGCGGTAGGCATCACCGTTACAATTTTGACCAATGAATCCGTCGCGCTCTCGGTATGCTCTTTTGCATTGAGCATACGAATCACCGCATCGCTTGCGCGATCTGCCCGCGTGCTTTCATGCGTATAGGCTTGCTGCATCATATCCAGTGTTTTATTGAACGGTTGGGCTACTGACTCTAAGAGCTTGGCGCTATGCTCTGCGGTAACTTGCAAGACCTTCGCCCCTTCTGCCTGTGTTTGCCCAAGTGATTTATTGGCATCGCTCAGCAGGTGGCTTGCATGCTGCGTAACCTGGGTAATGGACTGCGTTGCCTGCGATACGATGCTGGACATCGCGGCGCTAAACTGCGCAAACATGCGCTCCATCTGCACGTGCGCCGAGTGAGGATCGGACACCGAAGTTGGCAGAGGAAAGCTGATCTTGATCTTGTGTTCCGTTGTGATCCGCTCGCCTTCTAGCGCCGTAAGGTAGGCATCAACCGTCACGCAATCGTATTCATCGGGCCTGACCTTGCCACGCTCTATCGGCTTTTGTAGATATCTTGCTACTGCCGAATTGTTTGATATCTCTTCGATGATTTGGTCCTCTGATGTGCCCGGCGGGCCACTCCATGCGATGAGCCTTCGGCCAGCGAGGATGCCCAAGCGCACTTGGATGGTCACATCCGATCCATCTGGGACATCACAGTTAAACAACAACATTATCCCGCCCTCTTTAGTGCTTCGTCGAGCAAGACCCGTGTTTGTGCCGATGAAATGAATAGCTCAGCCGTGCGTGACTTGTGCGCCCTAAGCGCACGTCCTGCCATCTGCATGGCTGCGATTCTTGATTTGGTATCTCTCGCAATCCAAATTCGCTTGATAGCCGGCAGATCAAACCCCTCTGTCAGCATGCGATTGACAACGATAGTTTTGATGGCGCCTGTACGAAATCGGCTGATGATATCCCTTGCGCGAGGTTGGCTATAAATTGCATAGTCGCAAGACTGCATTATTCGCTTCAGCGACTCACGCACATCTTGACGATTGGTGTAGACGATTTGATAGGAGCCATTGACAGGTTCTGTCCATGGCTTGATCTCATACTGCGCATTCACTCCATCGGCGATTGCACGTGACAGGGAATATATAAATATATTCTTCCTGAAATAAGCCATACATCCTTTTGACCATGGCGTCGCCGACAGTCCTACGCCATAGTCAAATCGATCCAAAATATCAGCATTAACAGGGGCTGCAAAATTGACATGATGGCATTCATCAAGTAGTAGCAGTGTCGATTTTGCAATCCATTTCTCATGCCTACGCCACGCACTCGCATAGGTTGAAATAATGAACTGAGCATGACGCGATGCCTGCTCATGCCCTGCATCAATCATAGGCCGTAGCCCTAGCAACCTTGCCGCGATAACTGTTTGGCTAATTGTTTCCTCGGATGGGGTTATCAGATAGACACGCCGACCGCGCCCACGCAGCCAAGCCTGTGCGACCCGCAGCGCCACTCTTGTCTTGCCACTTCCCGTCGGAAGCTGGACGACAGCACGTCCGCAAGACTGCAAGCTGTCCAGCGCAAACGCCGTTGCCTGTGTCTGATAGCCCCGGTCTCCCATGCCAGGCAAGTGTGGCAAGCACAAATTGACTCGGCAACAAATATTTTCTGGTGACTAATGACCTACTTCCACCACAATCTGCGATGGGCTTAATCTGAAAATAGACTAGACGCTGAATCGGCAGAATTAACGATTTGAATTCGATTCAAATCCCGAATCTAAATGTTTAATGATATTCGGTATTTACGTACTTCGATAATCAAGTCCTATGCTGGGCATTGCCTAACAACGGGAGACTTGATTCCCATTGACCTGTGCAAGAATGGGCGCAGGGTGGTTCCATTCAGCACCCTGAATCACAATTCAGGATGTCAGTCTCTCCGAGCAATGCTCGGCCCCTGCGGCACATCTCCCCACGCGCTCAGCTCGGCCACCAGGACCAGGGCAGCCGATCCCCAGCACTGCCGATCGCTTCGCGATGGGCGGCACCATGGCCAAGGCATCGTGCCGGCTGCGCGCTGGCGTGGTCTCGTCGGGCCGCGGGGGTGCTTGTTTTATGAACGATGGGAGGGAAGCGATCGGCCAGGGCCGGGCCTTGACCGCAGCGTCACCGCGCTACCGCTGCGCGGGCTGTCGTCGTTGGCGCTCGATTGGCCTGGTCTGCGATACGATGTAAGCAAGACCCGATCGGGTAAAGGGGGGACCGATGGCCAACAGCAACGGCAAGGACGACAAGACGCATTTGAAGGAGCTACACGATCGCGGCGAGCTGGGGCCGGTCACGTACCAAGAGAAGCGGATCGGCGGCACCGACCATGAGCCGGGATGGGAAGCCGTCGCGCGCCTATCGGATGGCCGCGCAGCACGCGGAACGGGCCGATCGAAAGTCGAAGCCGACCAGAACGCAGCGGCAGCCCTGCGGCAGAAGCACAAGCTACCGTAGGCCGGCGAGCCTTTGCCGGACACCCGCGGTCACTTCTGCGTGTAGGGCGCGACTGTGGTCTTGACCGTGCAGCAGTACAGAAGCGGCGCTCCCTGCGTCCACTTCGGCTTGGGGCCTTCGTCAAACTCGAACGCCTCAGCCTTCTTTTTACCCGTGGCCACATCGTACAGCCCAAGGTAGATCGGCCCGTGTGTCCCCTGCGCCGACACCATGATCGAGCTTGAACCGTCGCGGAAGGCCCAGCCCACCGTGGCCTGCTTCTCTGGCTCAATCACGGCCACGCGCTTACCGCCCCGGTACAGGACGATCGCCTTCGTCTGGATCCAGAGGTCGCCCTTCGTATCGACGTAGTAGGCCACAAGGTTGAAGCCGAACGTCTGGCCGTCTGGGGCGAGTTGTACGGCTTGTGCCTGACCCGCGGTCGAAACCCGCTGCGTGGAGCCATCAGAATAGATGATGTGCAGATCGCCGCCCTGCGCAGAGGAATCGACCGGAACAATATTGAGACTCTTGATTGGTTTGGTCGGCAGCGGACTGTCTATCTGCGCAACGGTGGCCCGCACATCCGGCGAGATTCCAGACGCCAAGCATGGCGAGGCTAACCAGCAGACCAGGCTAAGCGACCGAGCAATAAGTCTCATGGGCAGTCGTCTCCTATGGCAAGGGCAATGCCCTGCCAGTATTTCTCAAAGACGTTTCCGGTCAACTCAGCAGAGATCTTACGGGTGGGAAAAATGCCCATTCAACAGCGCTTAGGCTGGTTTTATCATTCGACCAATTTGATCGCCGATCTTAGTTAGACAGCAGTGACGTCCAATATCGGCATGAGATCGAAAGATCTCCGACGGAGATCGAAAAAACACGAACGAAATCATCACGTTGCCCTTGCGCTTGCCAGATCAGCTCTTACGATATCGCCAACAGACATGGCGTCACTCTGGCGCTGAAAAAGTAAGGCCAGTTACAAACAAAGGATTCGAACTATGGAAGCTAACCAGACCAATGTTGATCATGGTGCTCACGGCACCCAATTCACCGCCGAGGAAGTAAAGCCGTGGGTTGATGCGATGGCCAAGAGGGGAATCTATGGCATTGAGTCAGCCCGGTTGCGCATCAGTGCACTGACACAGATAGTGTCAGTGCTTGGCCCAGAAGAGGCAAGCGACGTCAGCTTTTTGCTCTCGCATGTTGACGATCTCGGTCGCCGCTTTGCCCGACTGAAGATGGCAAAACCCGAGACAGTTAATACCTATGTCACTCGCGTGCGGCAGACGCTGGCTGATTTTCTACGTTACCAAACAGATCCAACGGGGTTCAAGGTTACCGGCGCAAGTGGCACTCAAAAATCCTCGAAGGATGCCCCCAAGCGGAAAGGAAGTGCAAGCAAAGATAAGCCGAGTACGGCAACAGAACCGACGGGCAATGAGTCACAGCAGGTAGACTTCACTGGGCCCCTACCTACCATTAAAGCGACACAAGGTCGCCCTCAGTGGCGCACCTTTCCGCTTGATGCAGATGGCCAAGAGTTGATCTATGCGCTGCCGCAGGGGGGCATCATGATGCGCGATGTGATGAAATTCATCTACCATCTCGCGACGCTGGCCAAGGATTTTGACCCATTTAACAATCCCAAACAGGCCCAGGTGTTTGCGTTGGTCCGCAATGCATCGGAGTAGGTACCGAACTGTCCGCTCCGATAGGAGCTGTTTCCATGTCACGCTCAAGATGTATAGAGGCGTGATGAACAACCAGCAAGGAGAGCAAGAATGGCTGTCAAATGCATAGGGCGAAGGATGGCTGGCGGGAATGGCCATGAATACATTTCCGATATTCAATGGCAAAATGATACGACCGGGCAGGTAGGGATCAGCTCACGGGATCAAATTGTCGATTTTATCGACAAGGCCGGTGAAACGGCACTCTACTGCCCGGACAGGAATAACGGGCCGGCAGCATGGGTGCGAGTAAACAGCAATGGGCGCGTCCGCTATCCACAGACTTACGCGGATGGCCGTTGGACAAATAACCTTCTTGCTCTCCCAGAAGTCTAGCCGATATTTTCCCGGTTTTGGAGACAAGCAAAGCGCGCTCTGTTTAGATCGGACTCTGCTTGTTCCCTTGCTAAGAAGATATTGGGCTTGTCCCCAGCGTTGCGTATCTGCCCTGCGACGATTCTCAGGAACGCTGCCAAGCAGCAGGTTGGCGGTTCAAGTTCACTCCCGGCCTCCCGCCATTCGTGAATTCAATTCCACGGTCTAGCAGGGCATTTCTTAGTGCCTCGACCGTCTCCGGTCGCACGTTACCCCCGCGTTCAAACTTTATGATCGTCTGCTTGGTAAGCCCGGTCGCTTCTGCAAGCTCAACCTGCGTCATCCTGAGCAGTTTGCGCGCGGCGGCGACTTGCTCACCGACGATGTGCATTTTTACTGTTGACTTCGGTTCCTGCATCCATCAACTTTCGTTTACCAAAAGTAAGCGCTGAGAGACCCGGCACGGTCTCGTAATTAGGCGGAACTTCGCACAGCCGTTTTTTGATGTCCAGGGACGGCAAGGGGCGAGGTCTGCGCGGAGGGATCTCGTATGTCTGCTGCTCTATCTGTGGCCATTACCGCGTCGTGGTCAGTCATGGATGCCCTCGTGTGTGGCGGGCTGTTCGTCTGGTTCTGCGTCGCACTGGTGTTCATGTTTGCCGCGCTGCCACGTTGGGGGATGCCCTTTGTCGGTGCGATCGGAATGACCGGCGCGATCGTGCTCGCTCTGCTCTGCGCATGGCTGACGGCTGAGGGCAGCCGATGAGGTCCCATCTGCCAGACGAGGACGGCGGGGCGCTGTGCGGGGTTCGCGGGACGATCGTGTTCGCCGCTGGCACGCACTATGACGACGAGGGGGCATACCTGTTCGATACCGACGGCAAACCCACGGATAGCTGTATGGGCTGTCTGGCGCTTGCCGTCTCTGCCGCTGTGCTGGAGTGGCGCAGCATTCAGGAACAAAAGGATGACCGATCAAGAGAGACTTCAATCCGAACAGTGGCAACGCTTCATCGGCGAGATCGCAGCGGCCATGCAATCTCTCAACGTCACTGCCGCCACGATTTGCTCGGCCTGTACCGACGTAGGTGTTACCGAGGAAGACGTGAACGCTCTTATCTATGGGCGTTCGGTCCTCAGTCGTGAGAAACGCATGGCGATCGCGGGAAGCCTGGGCATAAGTGGCCCCTACGCACGCCGAAGCACATCACGCCTCACCTAAGCCCCGCCTACCTGCGCCCTTCCTACTGTGTGTCCTACCAAACAGTATCGCCGCACAGAGTTTCACATTCTCCGCAGCCTTAAATTAAAGCTCACCGACGGAGATCAAAGATCTGAGTTGACAGATCTCAAGCCCGACAACATCTTCATCTTGGAGCACGGCGGCAAAGACACCGAGAAGGACTTCGTCAAGATTGTCGACTTCGGTATTGCCAAGGACACGACGGGAGTGGCAGCCGTCGGTATGCCACCCGAGCTGGAAGCGGCGCTGCAGAAGGCGCGGGACAAGCAACTGGCTGGGGCTCCGTCTGCGCGATCGCTCGACGATAGCAGCCGATCGTCGACGGGAACCGGTACCAGCAATACATCGAATACGTCGAGTCGCACCAGCAACTTGACGCAAGCCGGCGCATCGGTGGGGACGCCGCGTTACATGGCGCCCGAGCAGGTCGATGGCAAGAACGTCGGCCCGCATACCGACCAATACGCGCTGGGCTGCATCCTGTATCAGATGATCGGTGGCAAGACGCCGTTTGATGCCGAGGGCTCGATGGGCATCTTGGCGGCGCACCTCGTCGAAAAGCCACAGCCACTGCGCGAGCGATATCCCCAGCTCAACGTGCCTGAATCGCTGGATGCGCTGATTTTGCGGATGCTGGCGAAGAAGCCGCAAGAGCGCTTCCCATCGATGCGCGATGCCGCGGCTGCGCTTGAACGCGAAGTCGAGGTCTTGAGCCTGCAGCGCGGCGACAAAGTGGTGATGTCGTCGGGCTTGGCTGCGCTTTTGGGCGGACGCAAGGGCACGCACATCATCATTCGCGGGCGCAAGCTGCCGCTGCGTGGCGTGATTGCCGGAGGCGTCGGCCTGCTGGCCGTCCTGATGGTGGGCAGCTTTCTTCTGTATCGCTATGTGCTGACTGAGCCGACCAACCTGGAGCCGGGAGAGCTGCGCGCTCTTGAAGAGCGGGCTCGCCAAGTGATGCTGGAAGAGCTGCGCTCAGGTCCGCCAGAGCTGCGTCTGGTGGCGATGAGCGGCTTGGCACAGACCCGCGATCCTCGGTATCGCGAAGGGCTAGAGGGGCTACTCAAAGATCCTTCTCCGACGACGCAGGCGCAGGCGGCCGACTCGCTGGGGCAGCTTGGTACGCGCGAATCGGTGCCCGTGCTGATGGAGACGATGAAGAGCAGCCGATCGGTACCCGTGCAGCTCGCTGCGGCGCAAGCGCTGGTCGCACTGGGCGATGAGGAAGGCCAAAAGCTCCTGGAAAATGAGCTGGAGTCGAAGTCGGAGCAGACGCGCTTGCGTGCCGCATCGTTGCTGTGCGAGCGCGGTCATCCCAAGGCGCTGGAGATCATCACCAAAGTCATCGATGAGAAGCGCGTGTCCGATGCGGTTGCGCTGAACCTGCTGACCTGCCTTTCGCACGCGGGCGACGAAAATGCGCGGCAGAAGCTGCGCGGGCAGTTGACCAAGGCACCGACGCTGGACGCACAGATGCTGGCCGCGGCCAAGCTGGCTCAGCTGGGTCAGGAAGATGGGCGCGCATACCTGCGTGAAAAGCTGCGCAAGCCGGGGCCTGAGCAGCTGGTGGCGGCCCGCTTTCTGGCTGCTCCCGACGAGCCAGGCGTTTCTGATCTGTTTCGCCAAGTGCTGCGCGAGCGCGGCGCTGCGATGTCTGCCAAGCAGCTAGCCGTCGAGGGCCTCGGGCTCTCGGGGCGCCTGCTCGATGCGCGTCTGCTGGGCAAGCAGCTCGACTCGGCCAAAGAACCCACGCTTAAGCTGGGCGCCGCGACCTCGATCGTGTTGATCGCGCGCAGCTCGCCGAGCGCGATGTCCGATGACAGCATGCGCTGGGCACGCAATGCGCTTTCCGACAGCAAGTGGGCGATTCGCGAAGCTGCCGTCGAGGTCATCGGCGATTCGGCGGCGGAAGATGCCGTGCCGCTTCTGGCCAAGCTCTTGACCGATGCGCATCCGATGGTGCGTCAGACCGCGGCCCGTGCGCTGGGTCGACGCAAAGAAGACACTGCGGTCTCAGCACTGCGCACCGGCTTGAAAGACGGCGAAGCGGCAGTGCGCCAGGAAGCCCTGCGAGCGCTGCTGAAGTTGAGCAAGAGCCAGTCGGGCGGCGTGCGGAAGAAGCTGGCAGAAGACGCCAACACCATGGTGCAAGAGACGATCAGCGGTGGGTCTGACTCAGAAAAGGCGCTGGCTCGCACGCTGCTTTTGGGGCTGGGAGACAAGTCGCAGCTCGACGGTCTGCGTGAGCTGGCCAAGAACGGCAGCGCCGACGTTCGTCAGCTGGTGGTCGACAACCTGTCCGGGCAGAGCGATGTCATGGTCTCGCTGCTGGCTGATACCAATTTCCCGGTTCGTTTCGGAGCCGCCAAGCAGCTCGCCGAAGCGGGTGACAAGCGTGCAATTCCCGTTCTGCGCGAGGCGCTCGAAAAGAAAGGACCGGAAGCGTTGCAGGCCTTGGTGCTGCTGCGCAAGCTGGGCGAAAAGGTCGATCTACCGCCGGGTCTGGTCAACGCAGTGACCTCGGGTCCGCTGGCGCAGCGCTTGGCCGCCGCCGAAACGTCGCCGCGCTTGCCGACGGATCTGGCGCTGATGCTGCTGCGCCCCTTGGCGCACGACGCTGAATCGCAGGTCCGCCGAGTGGTGGCCGGTTCTTCCGCTGAGCTACCCGCGGGGCCGGATGGGCCAGCCGGTGTGCCGATCTTGCGTGTCTTGGCTGCGGATCCGGATCCGGCGGTGCGCGCTCGGGCGGCGGCGCTGTTGGTGCAGCTATTGCCGCTTTCCGCACGGGTCGAGGAAGGTTCGCTGACCAAGGCGCAGGCCGTTGAGCAGGAAAAGGCTGCCGCCGAGGAGCGCTCGCGCGAAGCCAAGAGTATGGAGAGCCAAGAGCCACCCAAGCTGGCTCCGGCACCGACGCCGACCCCCAACGCTGCACCGGACATGGCGAGCGCTGATGAGGACGACGTGCCCGAGCCCGATGTAGCGAAAGGCACTGGCTTCATCGTCGTGCAGGGCCCGGCCGGGCTGGAGTTCGCTCTCGATCGCGGCAAGTGGCAGAAGATCAATCCCGAGCCAATCAAGGTCGCGGCCGGCAAGCACACGATCTTGGCCCTGTCGGGAATTCAGAAGATCGTGGTCAAAGATCAAGAGACGCTGACGGTGCAGCTCTCAGAGTCGCAGGTCGAAAAGCTGGTGGCTTCTGGCCTGGATGCGCTGGGCAAAAAAGATCTCAAAAAGGCGCAGAAGCTCCTCGAAAAAGCCAGCGTGCTGTGCAGCAAAGAAAAGAAGCTGCAGGCGCGCTGCAACGAGCTCTTGGTCGAGATCTATTACTCGCTGGGCCAGCTCTACCAAGAGCAAGACAAGCTGCCGCAGGCCATGAACTCGTATCAACAGGTCGTGGATCTGGGCAGCACCGTCAAAGGGCGTGCGGAGCGGGTGGCGGCCGCCCAGCGGGCGATGCGCGAGCTGGCGCCCAGCTTGGGGCGCGTGATCTTCCCGAAGAAGACGAAGAAAGCCTGCCAGGAAGTGACGCTGTACATGCTCCCTGGTACCCACCAGATCGAAGTCGAAGGCGAGACGCAGAACGTCAAGGTTCGCGGACAAGAGACTGTGCGTCTGGGCTCCTGCCCATAGCGCAAAAGATGAGGGCCACGATGATCAGATGGGCGATCGGGTATTCGGCGCGTCTCAAATGGATCGCGCTGTTCGCGGTGGCCGTGTTGTCCTTGACCTCTACGGCCGAGGCACGGCGCCAGCGCGGAAAGAAAGACAAAGAAGCCGAGAGCGAAAAGGCGACGGATTCAAGCAAGTCAAGCGGAGCGGCCAGCGAAGCGGGAAGCGGAGGCAAAGACGCCAAGGACTCGGCGACACCCGCGGCGCAGACCGTCAGCTTGCCTGCGCAGGTCAGCGAGTATCCGGCAGCGATCAAGCGCGCGGAAGACTTGTACCGGCAGGCGCCCAGTCCTGAGCTCTTGTTGCAGATGGGGCTTCTGTCCGACGGGCTGGGCAAAGTGCTGGAAGCGCATGACTTCCTGCGGCGCTATCTGGCGGATCCGCTGGTCGATGCCAACGCACCAGGGCGTGCCGATGCCGAGCGGATCTTGGCCAAGCCGCGTCCAGCCAGTGGCGAGGTGCAGATCATCGCCGACCAGAACGGCATCGTGATCATGGACGGTCGCCTGGTGGGATCGCTGCCGCTGTCGGCGCCGCTTCTGGTTTCGCCGGGCAAGCACAGCGTTGCGCTTGAGATGCGCGACCGAACCATGAAGGGGCAGCTAAAGGCCGTTGAGGGCCGCGGCATGGAGATGAACTTTAGCCGCGCCAACGGAGCCGTCGTCGTGACGCTGCCGACGGCCGTGATCGTGGTGCCGCGCTTTACCGGAGCAGCGCCCGGCCAAGAGATGCAGCGCAAGTTTGTGCAGGCCGCCGAGCTGGGCGTGACGCAGGGCCGGCTGGCTGTGTTCAACAAAGACGTCGCGGTGAAGAAAGCGGAAAAGGCTGCCGAGTGTCTGGATACCGTGGAGTGCCAGGCGCGGCTCGCGGCGGAAAACGATGTCGACTACGTCCTGGTTGTACACGTCGATCGCACCGTGTCGGCGCCTCCGTCGCCACCGGCCTCGGCTCGTCCCGCAAGTCCGACACCCCCTGCGCCCAGCGCAGGCAAAGAGGCCTGGACTCTGCGGCTGTCCTTGGTCGATGCCGACACCGTCGATATTGCTGCGTCGTCCGATCCCGCGTGTCCTGACTGTGGCGGCGATCAGCTGGTTGCGCAGGTGACCGAGCAGGTCCGCAACATGATCAAAGAAGCGCAGGCCAAGCCGCGCGGGTCTTGGGAGCTCACCTCCGATCCGCCCGGCGCAGAGGTGCGGGTCGGCAACCGCGTGATTGGCAAGACACCGATCTCGCGGGCAGCCTTCGCGGGCAGCTTCGAGCTGATCTTTGAGAAGCCGCAGCATCAGAGCGAGCGCAAGCAGGTCGAAGTGCAAGCGGGCCAGAAAGCCACCGTTGCCGTCACGCTGAATCCTGTTGTGGTCGAGCCTCCGCCCAAGCCTGTCGTCGAGGAAAAACCGGTGAAGCCCGCCGCGGTGCGTCCGCTGTGGCGCATCATCACGGGCAGCGTGCTCACGGTGGCCGGTGTGGGGCTGGTCGGCTTTGGCATCTCGGCCTTGTCGGTCAACGGGCAGTGCTTGATGGAACCAACCCCGCCGGCCGTGAAGTGCTTCGATCGCTATACGACCAATACCGTCGGTGGTGCGCTGACCGGCGTTGGGGCCGCGGCGATTGTTGGCGGCGTGCTGATGATCGCGATCCCCAACCTAAGCAAGGCCCCATCCGCGCCCAGCAAGTCGACGAGCAAGCAAGCGACGCTGGGCACCAAGCCGCTCGGTGGCTCGGGCCCTGCAAGCTGGGGTCTTTCCTTTGGCCTGTGACTGGGAGTCTCGCATGCAGAACCTATCTACGCTTCGCACTGCCTTTGCCGCGCTGTGTGCGGTCGCGCTGTCGCAAGCCAGCTGCGACAAGCTCTGGGGCTACTACTCGGTGGGGGACCCCGAAAACTGTGTGCGCATCGCCAACATCTGCGCCAGCGATGAGTTCTGCAATCGCTCGACGCAGGCGTGTGAGAAATATGTAGTTACCCTATATCCGCGCCAAGACGTTTTGGTTCCGCCGACGTCGCCGGCCAGCTTCATTTCTCCTGGTGGGAAGGCGTCGGGCCTGACCAGTCCGCGGGACGTCGCATATACGCTGGCTGCGCCACTGCAGTCGCTGCCGACGGCCACGCCGCAGCCGACGATCTATTGGACGTTGGACGGCTCGGATCCGATGCCTGGTGATCCCATGGCCTTGTCAGGGCTTTCGCCCGTCTCGCTGGGGCGTGTCCCAGGTGGCACCACGATCAAGTGGCTGGCCGCGTACGGCGGTGACTTCAGCCCAGAGGCGATCCGCACATTTTCCGTCGGAACCGATAGCACCGCGACAACCAACGCCGGCTTCATCATGGAAAGCACCAGCATCTTTGGAGCCAATTCTCCGACGGCGGTGGTGCCACGAGCAGGGCGCGTGAACGTCAAGATCAACCTGCAGGCTTGGGCGAGTGCGGCCAGCGGTACATGCCCGATGTGTCCGACGCATGTCACTGTAAATGTACCGAGCATTGGTCAGGTCGGCTGCTTCACCAACATCCATCAGCTGGGCGTGTTTCCCGGACAGACGTTCCAGATGTTCGTGTCGTTCTCGGCTCCGACGACGCTGGGCAAGTTCCCGATTCAGGCGGGCGTGGTGCAGCAGGATCGCTGCGACGGTGCGGCTGCTCCGGCAAGCTCCATCGAAATCGGCGAGGTCGTGACGCAGTAAGCAGCGCCCCGCGACGTCGTTCAAGGCCAAAATCCATCAGCCATCGCGACCACGCCACGGCCTGCTGCGTGATATGACGCGGCGCAGATGCTGTTCTGCCGAGTTGTCTTGCGAACGACCGATCTCGACGCGGCTTCGGGCTTTTACGGCCATGTGCTGGGCTGGTCGGCGCGACGGCACAGCGCAGGGGGCGTCTTTTTCCGCCAGCCTGCCGGTACCGCGCTGACGCCGCTGCCCATGGCCGAGTTTGAGCCGCTCCCCGAGCGGGCTCGCAGCCTGGGGGCGCCTGCGCACTGGCTGGGACTGGTCGCAGTGCCCGATGTGGCGACGGCGGTTCCGCACTGGACGCAGGCGGGTTTCGAGGCACGCGGACCGCAGAGGTCCAGTGAGCACGGTGCGTTCCAGGCGCTGCGCGATCCCCAGGGCGCGGCCCTTGGGCTCTGTCCCCCCGTCGCAGCGCCCGTGCAGAGCGTGGCATGGTGCCAGCTTCATGTCCCCGCCGCGGAGCGCGCATTTTCGACGTATGCCGAGCGGGTCGGCTGGCACGCAGGACCGGTCTTCGATCTGGGTCCGCCCTGGGGCGCCTACCAAACGTTCTGCGCCGAACCAAGCGGCCCACCCTTGGGCGCGGTCTTGAGCAATGCTGAGACGCCGCAGGTGCATGCGCAGTGGCTGTTCTTCTTTGCGGTCGACGATCTAGGCCAGGCGCTGCATCGCGTGCGTGCGGCGGCTGGGCGGCTGACCTTTGGACCGGCTGCCCTCAGCGACGGCAGGATCGTCGCGGTCTGTGAGGATGCGCAAGGCGCAGCCTTTGCCCTGTGTGCTGCGGCGACGGCGCAGGTGCCCGTGGGATCGTGACGACCATGCCGCCTGCGGAGGAATCGGTCCGTTCAGCCGCACGTGCGCGGCCTGTACAAGCGGTGGCTGTGCCAGCTCACGGGCGGCAGGTGGCGATTGATGTGGCCCGCGGCATTGCCGTGCTGTGGATGATCCAGACGCACGCCTTTGATGGCTGGGTGGCGTCCGAGCACAAAGGCAGCGTCGGTTATTGGCTCACGCGGGTCGTCGCCAGCGTGCCAGCTCCGCTCTTTTTGTTGCTGTCTGGGGTGGGGCTTAGCCTGGGGGCTCAGGCCGCTTTACGCCGGGGCCAGCGTGATGCCGCGACGCGATGGGCGTTGGCGCGACGTGGCCTCGGCATCGTCGCCGCAGGCTATGTGGTGAGCGCGGTTTATGCCGCGATCGAAGGTTGGCAGCCCTGGTCTGCCTTGCACGCCGCGCTATTCCGCGCCGATATTCTGCACTGCATCGGGCTGTCCCTTGCGCTGTGTTCTGTGCTGCTGCTGCGACGGAGTCATGTCGCCACACGGACCGTGCTCGTCTGTGTCGTTTCGCTGGCGGGCGGGCTGCTTTTTTCGCGCTGGCTGCCGGTCCCCAGATCGCCGTGGCTGGCCGCTTTGGTTGGTCTGTTTGTCGATGCGCCGGGGTACACGCGCTTTCCGCTGCTGCCGCTTGTGGGCTTCTGCGCGATCGGAGTTCTCGTCGGGGACAAGCTGCCCTCTTTGCAGCTCTCGCGGAACGCAGCGGGAAGTGCTTTGGTCATGGCGGTGTGCGTCGCGCTGCTGGCGTGGCTTGCCACCCGCGGACTGCTCGGCTGCTTGGGAGGCGCGCTGAGCCGCAGCCATCTGGCCGTGCTGCCCAACTTTGTCGACGGCGCCGCTCGTGCGCTGGCCACGCTGGCAGGTGCCCACTGGCTGGTTCTGCGGGTGCCGATCGGCTGGCTCAAGGGGCTGGTGCAGCTGGGCAGTGCTTCCTTGTTTGCCTACGCCGTTCATATTCCGCTTTGTTACGGCCGCCTGTCTGCGCCGCTTTCCGGGCGCTTGTCCGTCGCGCAGGCGGCGCCGTTTGTCGTGCTGTTGATCGGGCTGTGCTGGATGGCGATTCGGCTGCGGAGTGCTGTGCATGACGCACTGCGCCAGCGTTCCCGAGCGCGCGAGCCCGCGTAGATCGCCGTCGATCGACGGGCGGCCTCTTCCTTCGGCTCGACGATCGCAGTACCTTGGTCTCTTCTGAAAAAGGAGAGCTCAATGCCCGCGCTGCCCTTTAATGCCATGGACCTGCCTGCTTTCAAGCCGCTTGCGTTGTTTTCGAGCCTGTTGGTGCTGAAGATGTTTGCCGTCGCGTTTACTACCGCGTTGACGCGCAGCAAGTCGGGCGTGGTGGTCAATCCCGAAGACACCAAGGTCAACAAGGGATCCCGTGCCGAGCCGCAGGATGCGCCGAATGTCTTGCGAGCCAAGCGTGCGCACCTCAACGACTGCGAGAACATTCCTGGCTTCTTAGTACTGGCCGTCGTCTTCACGCTGATGGGGGCCTCGGCAACGGCGGGCTGGGCTTACTTCGGCCTTTATTTCGCTGCGCGGACGATGCACACCATCAGCTATCTGGCCGGCCTGCAGCCGTGGCGCACGCTGATGTTCTTCGTCGGACAGATCACGATGCTCGGTGTCGTGGTCCAGATTCTGATGCGCGCCTTCCACTAGGCCGCAGCAGCGCGGGATCAAACGGCAGCACAAGCTGCGCTGAGTCCTCGGTTCGCGAAACGGGCTCGGGCGCTTGGCCTGTGACCGCGGATGCAGCGTCGCTGGAAGCGGGCAGGGCGGTTTCTTCGCGCGAGCACAAGCCCGAAAGCGAGATTCCCAGCAAGCGCACAGGTCGTGTCCCGGCCTCGCTGCGCAAAAGCAGCAGCACAGCCCGCTCGGCGAGCTCGCTGACTGAGTCGCTGGCTGCGGACGTATGGCTGCGCGTGATCGTCTGAAAGTCCTGATAGCGAACCTTCAGCGTCACGGTGCGCGCGGCTTGCCCGTGGCTCTGTAGCCAAGCGGCGCCGTCTTCGGCCATGGTGCGTGCTTCCTGCTTGAGGCGATCCAGATCGATCAGGTCTTCGGGAAATGTGGTCTCGTTGCCGACGGACTTGCGCTGGCGATGTGGCTCGACGGGGCGATCGTCGATGCCCAGCGACAGGGCCCAAAGTGTGTCGGCGAAGCTGCCAACGAGGTTTCGCAGCAAGCCACGGTCGGCGTGCCGGATGTCGATCAGCTTGCGAATTCCCGCGGCGCGCAGCTTTTCGGCGGTCACTGGGCCGACGCCCCACAGCGCATCGACGTCGAGCCCTTGCAGAAACGGCTCCATGCGCTCGGGCGCGATCACGGTCAGGCCATCGGGCTTGCGATACCCGGATGCGATCTTGGCCAAGAACTTGTTCGGCGCGACTCCGGCCGATGCGGTGAGTCCGGTGCGAGCGCGGATTTCGTCTTTGATGCGGCGTGCGACCTGTACGCCAAGCGCCTCGCCCCAGCGGTTCTCGCTGACGTCGAGATACGCCTCGTCCAGCGACAGAGGCTCGACGAGATCGGTGACCTCTTGGAATAGCGCAAATACCTCGGCCGAGACTGCTTTGTACTTACTGAAATCCGGCGGCACCACTTCCAGGGACGGGCACAGGCGCAGCGCTCGCGTCATCGGCATGGCCGAGCGAATGCCGAAGCGGCGTGCTTCATAGCTCGCGGCAGCCACGACACCGCGATGGCGCCCGCCAACGACCACGGGCTGACCGCGCAGCGCCGGCCGATCGCGCTGCTCGACCGACGCATAGAACGCGTCCATATCGATGTGAAGGATGCGGCGAACCGGCTTTGACATGGGGTCTGGTCGGCGGTCCTGCGGTGAAGTGGACTATCTTGAACAACCCAAGCGCAAGTTGGTACATAATCGCTGGGCGATGCCCCGCGTCGCTGCATTCGCTTAGGACGGCCAGCTTCGATTCGCTCATGCGTATCTTTGTCGTTTGGGACCTGTCGTCGTCACGAGTCCGCGAGCTTTTGGGCGGGCTGCCCACGGCTATTACGCAGCTTCCGGCGACCGCAGCGAAACCGGGACCGGTTCCCATCGAGTGGGAGATCGTCATCCCGGATACCGCGTCGCGTCCGGTCGCACGATCGGTGATCTGGCGCGGCATCCAACGGGCCGACCGTGTGCTGGTGCTCTTCGACGGGGACCAGCCCAGCTCAAGCATCGGGTGGAAGATCGGGCTGGCCTTGGGCTGGCACAAGCCTGTGCATGTGGCCTGCGCCTGTCCATCGCTGCCACGCTGGGCGCAGCAGAGTGCGCTGAGCGCGCTCGCGATGGTGCCGGTGCGCGATGCGCAAGGCGTGGCCAGCCTGCTTGCCTGTGAGCCCGTCGAGCTACCGGCTCCCGAGCCGCAGCGCGCACTGCCGAGTGGCATCCACAATGTGGGAGCCATTCATGATCCCGGCATCCTGCTCTTGTGCCCCAGTGGAACCGTCGGGAACTCGCTGCGCAACATGGCGCAAGAGATCCTGTTCGGCTGTTACTTCTTGCCCGATGAAGGTCTGCACCTTTCGGAGCTACCCAAGCTTCTCAAAGAGCGCTCGGGCATCGTCTGGGTTCTGGCTCCCGATGATTGCGGCGAGAGCGTGAACACAGCGCATGCGGTCGTGGCCGGCGTTGCTGAGGCCAGTGGCTGCGACGTCACGGTGCTGCGCGCGGCCGAGACTCCGACCGTACAAGATGTGCAGCCGCGTGAGCTTCTGTTCCGCAGCGTGGCGGAGTATCGCCAAAAGCTGATGCCGTCCCGGCCGCCTCCTGAGGCGCTGCCCCCGCCTTCGCACGTGGCAGGGGCGGGCCTGGTCCCCGAGACTTCGGGAAACATCGTGGTCGCGCCGCATGTGCTGGCGGACATCGAGCCGGGTCACACCCCACCTGCCGTCTCTGTCGACCCCAGCTCGGAAGAGCCATCGCTCGACAAGTATCGCAACCGCCGTGTGCATATCCTGCTGGCTCTCGCGGCTCTCGCGATGGCCATTGCCGGGCTCTTGGCGCTGCGTGGAACGTCCCAGCCGCCGCATCCGAGTCCCGCTCCTCCGACGCAGCCTGCCAAGTCGCAGTAGCGTGCGGGGCCATGCGTGTCAGGCGCTGCGCCGGGTCGCCTGCGCTGGCCCGGCGTGCCGTGGTCCCATCGCGGGCTGTGGGCTGCGCCCGCGTGTACGGTGTTGGCTCGCTCTGCGGACTCGCGAAATTTTTGAGGGACCTGCCCTCAGTTTTTTGAAACAAGGCGCAGATCGCAGGGGCCTGGTGAGCCTTGTGCGTGTCGTTTCCGACGAGACGTGGCATTTGGCACAGGGCTCGCAGTAGCTCTAGCCAGCTCGCTTCGGTGCCGGTCGGCTCTATGCCGGCCCAGCCCAGAAGCACTCTTGTGCAAAGAAGTACCCTGCAGTTCTCGTGGAGGATCGATATGCGACGAACGTTTAAGCTTCTGTTCCCACTTAGCTTGGTTGGTTCGCTGGTGGCATGCGACGGAGGGGATGGCACTCCGGCCGCAATCCAGAACCGCCTGACGCTTGAGACCTTTGCCGACTGCTCAAGCCTTGAGCAGTACATCGAGGACGAGGCCGTCCGCGATATGAAGCAGCAGCTCGACTGTCAGAAAGACGGCGGCTGGTGCGGTGGCGGCTTGCGTGGCGGTGTGCTGGAAGCGGCCGATGCGTCAGCGGGGGCGCCGTCGGCAGCCAAGAGCGGCCCCAGCGCGTACACCAAGACCAACACACAGGTTGCTGGCGTCGACGAAGCCGACTTTATGAAGAACGACGGCACGCGCATCTTTGTGATCAGCGGGCAGAAGCTGCGAGCGCTCTCTAGCTGGCCAGCCAATGCGCTCAGCCTCAAGAGCTCGCTGCAGATCGAAGGCTATCCGACGCAGATGTTCCTCGACGAGAAGAACCGCGTCGTGGTGTTTTCGAGTGTCTACAGCAAGTACGACGGCTTCATCGAAGGATCGAGCGGGGGCATTGGCGCCGCCGATATCGCCTGCGCGCCGGGCTTCGGCCTCTGCGGCTCGTACTATGGCAACACCACCAAGGTCACCGTCATTGATGTCGCCGACATCGCCAACATGAAAGTGACCGGCGAGTACTACCTGCCCGGCAGCTATGCCAACTCGCGCCGCATCGACAGCTCGGTGCGCATCGTCCTTTCGGATTACTTCCGCTGGCCGTCGACGGTGAAGTTCTGGCCAGACACGAACAACGACCCCAACCTGTACAGTGACAAGCGCCGCTGGAATGCTGCGCTCGACGCGCTCAAGGCGGAAAACGAGCGCATCATCCGCGCTCAGACGCTCAGCCAGTGGCTGCCGCCGGTTCGTCGCAAGCTAGCTGGTGGCTCGACGGTGGAAGTGCCGTACAGCTGCGGTGATTTCTACAAGTCGAACGCCTCGGTCCACCTGGGCTTGGCCACTGTTGCGACGCTGAACCTCGACACGCCGGATGCGGCGCCAGCTCGGTCGTCGATCGTCGGTGAAGTCGGTGAGATCTATGCCTCGCAGAAGTCGCTGTACATCGCCAGCTCGCACTGGTGGTGGTGGCCGATGCCGGGGCAGACCGACTGGACGTACCTGCACAAGTTCGACATCACCGACAAGAACCGCGCGGCCTATGTCGCCTCGGGCGGCGTCGAAGGTCACATCGTCGATCAGTTCTCGATGGACGAGAGCAACGGCTACTTCCGCGTCGCCACGACGCTGAACCGTCGCGTCGCTGACTTGGCCAACCCGAGCAATCGCTGGGGCCGCATCGAGACCAGCAACCGCATCTCGGTCCTCGGTGAAAACGCGGGTGCCCTCAACCTGGTGGGTCAGACGGAAGAGCTGGCCAAGGGTGAGCGCATCTATAGCTCGCGCTTCGTCGGAGATCGCGGCTTTGTCGTGACCTTCCGCCAGATCGATCCGCTGTTCACGTTCGACCTGTCGAATCCAGCGCAGCCGCGCAAGGTCGGCGAGCTCAAGGTGCCCGGCTTCTCGACGTACATTCATCCGCTGGATGCCAATCACCTGCTGACGATGGGCGTCTATGTTCCCGAGACGGGGACTGGCCCGCGCAACCTGCAGCTGCAGATCTTCGACGTCAGCGACTTCGCCAACCCGAAGCAGAAGTTCACGCAGCTTATCGGCAGCGCCTATGGCTGGTCGGAAGCGACATATGAGCACAAGGCGTTCAACTACTTCCCCGAGCGCAAGCTCTTGGCGATTCCGTTTAGCGACTATGTCCCCGTGGCAGCCGATCCCTGGGGCCGCTTCGTCAGCGAGATCCGCGTGTTCGGTGTCGATGCCACCACGGGCTTTACGCAGCGCGGCGCCGTGTCGATGAAGGACGTGTACACCGTCGCTGGCACGCCTGAGTTCTACTACTACTACAGCCCGTGGGTGCGCCGCAGCGTGATGGCCAGTGACGCCGGTCAAGACTATGTCTACGCCGTGTCGGATGCGGGCGTTCGCTCGGTCAACTTGGCCGCGCCCAGCACGCCGCTCGCCACCGTGGTTTTCCCGCGCGAACCCGTCAAGTAGGCCGCACCGCCTTGCGGGCGCAGGCCGAGAAAAACGGAAAAAGCGCCTCTTTTCGCCTGCTTGCACGCAACTGGGTTCTGCCTCCTGCCGATGACCTCCGGCTTGTTTCAACCAACCGGAGGTCCTATGTCCCCATCCCGCACGTTTCCTCTCTTTCTTGCGTCGAGCGCTCCTCTCGGCCGGCGCTCTCTGCGGTCGCTTCTTCGACGCACGCTCACGAGTGCATGGCTTGTTGCTTGGGTGCTGGCGACGCTCTGGTCAGAGCCGGGTCGATGCGAGCCCGGATCGTCGGCGAGCTGGGCTGAGCTGGCCCGACTGCAGCGCCAGGCCTTGCGAAGGTCCGAGCTCGATCGCCGCAGTCAGCGAGATGTCGAGTCGCGCTTGCGGCTTTCCGCTCTGTTGCCGCAGCTACGCGTCACATGGGGACGCGGCACACAGTGGGTCTACTCGACGCGCAGCGATCTGATCGGCGAGCCAGTTCCCGACGGTGATCGCAGCAACTACTCGGTCTCGCTGTCCTGGGACTTGGCGCGTCTTCTGTGGAGTCCTGAGGATCTGACACTTCACCGCGTGGCGCCGCGCATGGCCAGTGAACGGCGGCAGATCCTCTTGCAGGTGGCCACGCTGTACCTGCGCTTGTGTCAACGCCAGAACCATCTCGCCGCGTCGCCCGCGCCAGCGCACACCGATGGCCAAGCTGCCGTCCTGCAGATCGCGCTGCAGGCGCTGCTGGGCGAAGAAGCGAACAGTCGCAGTGCCGCGCACTGTCCAGCATCCATGCCCGATCCTGCGTCTTTATCCACGCTCGCTGCCGAGCGCTCACCTGCTGCTCTCGACCCTTCGCCCGGTGCGGCCGTCCCGCTGCCGACTTTGCCTGAGCCTTAGCCGTTACGCCGCGCGCACAGCCAGCTATTTCAGCTTGAGCTTGACGGGCGACAGCGTGACTTGCACGCCGCGCTTGCCCCGCTGCGATTTCAGCTCACGGAAGCGCAGCACCTTGCTGACATAGCCGGCAGCAGCCACGGTGCAGGAGGCGCCGTCAGGCACCGTGACCGTACAGCTTGTGCGGCACGTAGAGCGGCTGCGCTTGCAGGTCACGTTGGCAGAGACGGCTTTCGGCTCGATGGCGAAACGAACCGAGATGCTGTGCCCGCTGCGGGGCTTGACTGTGGGCTTGTCGGTTTCTCCCTTGGGCGGCTCACCGCTATGCTCGCTGGTGTCCGTGGGATCCGGCGGGCTGGTGTCTTCACCGCCTGCGTCCGGCTCGTCTTCGCCTGCGTCCACTGCGGCCAGATCAGGTGGGGTATGGGACGCAAGATCGTGGGCAAGGGAAACCGTCGGATCGGGAAGCTTGGGCGGCAGCGCAGGCAGGCGTGGCTGCAGATCCGGTGTGGCGCGAGGCGTTGCGATCGGTGGGGCAGGGGGTCGCGTCAGCAGAACGAAAGCCAGGACCAGGATGGCCGCGATGCCACCGCCGATGCCTCCCCAGTACAGCCACGGGCGCTCGATCGATGGGTGCGAGCGGGCTGCCAAGGCCTCGGTTGCACCGCTGGTCTTCGGAGACAGCGAAAGCTCCTCGGCGAGCAGCGCCTGTTCGAGCGCCGCCATGTTGGGATAGCGCTCCGCCGGCTTCTTTGCCATGCACTTCAGCACCACCGCTTCCAGCGACGGCGGTATGTGCATCTCAGGCCGCAGTTTGCGCGGTGCCTTCGGGTTTTTATAGACGTGCTTATAGATGAGCGTTGCGGTCGACTCTCCCTCGAAAGGAAGCTGCGCCGTCAGCAGCTCGTACAAGATGCAGCCCAGCGAGTACTGATCGCTGCGCGCATCGGTATCTTGACCCGTGACCTGCTCGGGAGAGATGTACTCAGCAGTACCGACGACCGTGCCGTCTTGCGTCAGGCGCTGGCCAGCCTCCATCTTGGCGAGGCCGAAGTCGACGATTTTGACGACGTCTTTTTTGCCCTCGCGCTCGACCAGGAAGATGTTGTCCGGCTTGAGATCGCGATGCACCACGCCCTTTTCGTGTACCGCCTGCAGGCCGCGAGCGATCTGCGCGCCGATTCGCGCCACACGCAGCCCGTCCGTGGGGCCGCGATTGACGAGATCGGTCAAGGTCTCGCCGTCGAGATACTCCATGACCAGGTACGCGTGGCCTGAGATGACACCAAAGTCGCTGATGCCGACGACGTTGTTGTGATTGACGGACGACGCGCTCTGCGCCTCTTGCACGAAGCGCTTCCAGGCCGCCTCGTCGTGGGCTTTGCGCAGCACTTTGATCGCGACGGGCTTGTTCAGAACGACGTGACGAGCCAGGTACACCACGCCCATGCCACCTTCGCCCAAGCGCTTCTCGACCAGATACCGGTTGTCGATGGTCTTGCCGAGCAGCACCTCGTCGCCGAAGAAGCTATCTTTCTTGTCGCTGCTCAGAGCCCGCCTCCCCGCTCTAGAGCCAGCGTTTCTAGGCGAGCCACTCCTTTTTCCGCAGGCGGCTTCGCAAGGGCGTCGGCTTCTGACTTGCCGCGCAGCAGCGTGCTACCGCTGCGTTGTCGCTGCCAATCCAGCACCAGCAGGATGCCAGTCCCCACGGTCAGCCCCACCGAGATCCCCAGCAACACATTGGCAGCCGTGGCGTGCGTGCGCTGGCTGGCAATCTGCTCATTGAGCGCGAGGAGCTCACTCGGACTCATTGCGGTGCAGATGCGATCGGGGCAGCGGCTGCTCAGCGACTGCGCCTCGCTCTGCGCTAGTCCGCCAATCACCACCGTCGAGAGCACCGCTGCGCCCGTCAGGCCGATCGCCGCCCACGAAAGCGGATGCGGGAAGAAACGAGCCCCGGCTGGCGCTGCCGTCGCGCCTGGCTGCGACTGCTCTTCGCCGGGCTGAATGTCAAAGCGGGTCTCGCTCCGCCCTTGCTCACCGACGAGAACCAAGCGGTGTGAGCCTGGGTTCACTTGCAGGCGCTCACTGCGCGCGGCTGGCTCGATGGTTTGCCCGTCGAGGATCACCTGGGTCTTGCTCGGAGCGACGATGCGCACATACGCGAGCTGGGCCCGAAGCTGGCTTTCTAGCTTCTCGACGTCGGCAAGCTGCTGCCCCGGCTCCATCTCGGACGGAGCCATGGTGCGTCGGTAGCGTGACAGGGCTCGCAAGGCCTCGATCGGCTCGCCGTTGCGCGCGTGTAAGTTGGCCAGCGGCCACAGCAGCGTGGGCGTCGGCAGGGTTGCATACGCCTCTTGCACTTTGGCCAGTGCCTGCCGCAGCTTTCCAGCCCGTTCAAGCGCTTGCGCTTCGCGATACAAAGCCAGCGCCTGTGTCTCGGCAGACGCCCCCTTGCTGCTCGGCTCGGCACGGGCACAAAGCGGCGTACCGGAAACAGAGCAAGCAATTCCGACGAGCACCGCAAGTGCGGTACTGCGCATGAGCGAGGGGCAGAGCATGGACGATCGGCCTTCGGCCTCAGCGGGTTAGCGTACATGTTACTGCAGCCACGGGGTTTTATTGCGATCTAATCAGAGCGCTGGGCCGTGGGCGGACTCCCTGCAGGACAGCGAGCCGGCTTCATTTGCAAGGTCATGCGTCCTGGGCGATGGCGAGGCGGAGGTCACAGGGATGCATTGAGCAGCACGCCGATCCGCGCGCCGCTGCGCAGGACCACATCTGGGCGGCCATCTCCGTTGACGTCACCGACGGAAAAACAGCCATCACACGTCGTAGACCCCATCGGGTATTGATACGAAGTACTTAGAGGTACGTCCACGACATCCCGTTCGCCGCGGCTTACCACCAGCTTGACTTCGGCAGGGTTGCCCAGCGTCACCAAGAAGTCACTTCGACCATCCTTGACAAAGTCCGCCACGCCAATCCCCACGTGCGCGGTGCGCGCCATCGAGCCGATGTTGTTGTACGTGACGATGCGGTTGAAGGTGCCTCCGCTGGCTGCCTCAAACACCTGTATCGTCTGCCCACCGACGAGAACCACGATGTCCTGCGCGCCATTGCCGTTCACATCGCCGATGCCCAAGGTTGGCGCCCGCATGGTCAGCGGCACGCTCACCACATAGCTGCGTGGTCCATCCATTGGGCTCAACAAGACGCGCAGATCCATGTCGGTGCCGACCGCGACATCGGGACGTCCGTCTCCATCCAGCTGGGCCACGGCCACGCTGCGCGGGATCGGTACATTGCCTCCCATTCCAGGGTTCTGCTCATATCCCAGCGTGTACGGCACATCGAAACCGCTCTGCCCCCCCTTGTTCTTCAACACATGAATCTCATTCGGCCCCTCACACCCCACTACCCCATCCAAAAGCCCGTCGCTGTTTAGGTCCGCCAGCGCGAGCGCGCGTGGGCGGCAGTTGGTGGAGATGGGGGGGGTGGCGGCCTGCAAGCTGCCGGCGCCTTGGTTCCAGAACAGGCTGAGCGTACCCAGCGTGTCGTTGGCAACCACGACATCGGATCGACCATC
>JAEUJZ010000043.1 GCA_016794505.1 Myxococcales bacterium | reverse complement strand
GTCAGTCAAACTAAATCAGCTACCTCCGTCGGTGATGTGGAAGTAATGGCGGGCTTCGTGGTAACGCAGGGTCGTGAAATCTGGTGTGCTCGGGCACATTCGCCGCCCTGCACGCCGATCTCCGTCGCTGTCCGTCGGACGTTACGATCGCCTACTTGCAGGTACCGTGAGCCCGGCTGCGAGGCATGGGATTGCCCGCTGTGTGGATGAGTGAGATACGCGGCTGGCTGCCACCGCAGCGAGCGGACATTACCGCAATAAGGGGCCGCTGCTGCTAGGGAACGATTGGCACCGCAAGCGACGGATCAAGTGGCGGGTTGGATGCCGAGCTACATGGCGAGTAGCCAGCAGCGCCGCAGCTCTGGGCGCGGCTGCTTGTGCCGACGGGGTGCCTCTACCGCTTCAGATGCTGATGCGAGGAGTGCAGCGCTTCGATCTTCCGATGGCTTCTGAGCAGTGCCCGGGTTGGCGAAGCGGCTGTCAAGATCGGGGCTGTGAGCAAGGCGCGACAGGTGCCCTGGGATGAGCCCTGCGAGCGCAGCCAGCCCCCCCACGGTGCTGGTGTTTGTACAGCGGACGCCCAGACGCAGCGACGGTGTGTTAAGATGCTGTGCTTAGCCTGCCGGCGGCAGAGGCGACCATGCGTGCGCTACAACCTGGACAAGTCCTCGGCGGCAAGTACCGCATCCTCCGCCCCATCGGAGCCGGTGGCATGGGGTCGGTGTTCGAGGTCGAGAACACGGTGCTGGGGGGCCGGGCGGCACTCAAAGTCCTGCACATCGACATCCACGCGCAGCCGGAGCTGTTCGTGCGCTTTGCAAACGAAGCCCGCGCGGCCAATCAGATCGGCCATCCCGGCGTCGTCACCGTGTACGACTTCGGGCAGCTCGACGATGGCACGCCCTGGTACGTGATGCCGATGCTGGTTGGCGAGTCGCTGGCCGAGCGGATGAAGCGAGCGCTGAAGAGCCCAAGCAAGGCCATCGGAATGGAGGGGCTGCCGGCCATAAGCGATGTCGCATCGGCGCTGGCCGCAGCGCACGCGCGCGACATCATCCACCGCGATCTGAAGCCGGGGAACATCATGATCACCGCCGATCCGGCCACGCTGACCGGCGAGCGCGCGATGGTCTTGGACTTCGGGGTCGCCAAGCTCTGCGCCGATGAGCACACGAAGAAGGGGGCGATCCTCGGCACACCTCTTTACATGCCGCTGGAGCAGTTTAAGGACTCGGCCGCCGTTGATGGCAAGGCCGATGTGTTTGCGCTGGGCTGTGTCGCCTACCAGATCCTCTCGGGGAAGCTGCCGCACTACGGCCAAGCCCACTACGAGATCATGGGACAGCGGCTGATGAACCCCATCCCCCACGTCGGCAAGCTGGTGCCGACGCTGCCGCCAGCCGCGGTGGAGCTGATCATGGCGATGCTCGCGACCGAGCCGGACCAGCGGCCGAGCATGGTGGTAGTGGAGGGGGAAGTTCGGCGAATCGTGGGTCTGCCTCCGCCGAGGCAGAGTGGCTTTCATCAAGCAGTCCAAGGTCCTGGCCCAAGCCCCGCTGCGCAGGGAGGGGAGGCCGGACAGGCCTCTGGTAACAGCGACTCCGTGCAACCGACGATCGACGAGCCGCGCCGGACGCAAGAAATCACGCGCTCAGGTTCCCGCGATCTGGATCTACCCTCTTCGGCGCTGGCGGTCGGAACGCCGAGCGACCAGCGAGCGGTTGGCGAGATCAGCCCACCTTCCGCCGTGCCGATCCCCCAAGTGCCTGGCGATAGCATTCCCGAGTCGATCTCGCAGATCGCGACCGCCCCCAATCCCGCTTCAACATCCCCGGCCGTGACGGCGGACCCCGAAGACAAGACCGCCAAGGGAGTGCCTACCCCGCTGATCCCGGATTTTATCGCCACACCATCTGCGCCCACCAAAGTCCCGTCCCCAGCCCAGAAGCCGAAGACACAGATACCGCCCCGCACACATCGCGGGCGCTGGGCAAAAGGCCTGCTTGGCGTCCTCTGCGCCTTGGTGGCTATCGGGGTTGGAATGCGCATTCGGAAACATCAGCCAAACGCCCGCTCCGTCGCCCCCGTGGGAGAGACTAAGCCGGCGGAGACGGGCACTGCACAGGCCACAGCCCCACCTACCTTGCCTATCCCGGCACCTCACGGTGGCTTGCCTGTCGAGTACGCGGGGCTACCTCAGGAGGCGAGAACCTCGGTCAGCGGAGCAGAGCCCCACCCAGGCATCGGGGTGGACACCCCGATGGATATCGCTCCGCCAGCTGCCACAGACAAGCCCGCTTCGATTCCCGCGGAGCCGACTAAGCCCATCGGCAAGCCAGCCTCGTTATCCGCGAAAGGGAGCGGGCGCGCTTGTGAACCCCAGGATGTGACCGAGTCGTGTATCATGACTCCCAACATGGGTGCGTCGCAGAAGCGTCAAATCCTGCTAGCGTTTAGCAAGACGGGAGTTCGCTTGTGCCCGGGCGAGCGGCTGGTGTTCACAGGCCTGCCCTCGCGTCCTCGCATTCGGTTAGCGCCCAGCTCGCTTCGGCGAGACCTGCAGACTCCCTTGCTGTTCGCGTTACGCGGCCTGCTCACGGCGCAGAGCGTACCCACCGACGTCGAGATCCGATGCCGCGCGCGCTAAAACAGAACCTGCGGCAGACGAGAAATGCGGCGTTGATTGGGAGCCTGCTGTCCGGCTTGGTTCTGGGCTGTGGTCCGGGATCGGACTTCCTCCGTCGGCAAGAGGCGATGAGCCTGAATCTGCAGCGTCAGCTGGCAGACCAGAAACTGCGGGTGACGCTACTCGAAGCGCGAGTGGAAAACGAAGAACGCTCGCGCTGGAGTCAGCAGCTCTGCAAGAGCGGCAAGATTGCGGAGTTTGTCAGCGAGCTTCAGGCCGGCATCCCCGAGACCTGTACGGCTGGGTCCTTGGAGTCCGCGCTGATCTTTCTGAACACGCAGGTCAACATCAGCGCTTATCTGCGACCTGACCAGGGAATCGACGACCTGCATCCGGCTCGCTTGGGTCAGGTGCGCGATCTTCTGGACCCCTACAAGCTGTTTCCCTCGACGAGTGTGATCGTCTTGGTACAGCCAGACGCGGAGCAAGAAGGCGCCCTGCGGCGCGCGCTACAGCTTGGCGAGGCCTTTAACCTGCTGCTACGACGGGAATACAGCAGCTCGGACCGCGAGCGCCGCCAACCCAAGCGCGATGCACTGCGCCGTGACTTGCGCATCCTCGGCCCCTATCTTCTTCCCTGCCGTCTGCGCGGCGAAGTAAGCCGACGCTACAGCAGTCCCATGGACAAGCCCCTTTTGGGCGAGCCCAGCGAAGGGACGCCGCGCGCCCGCATCTGGGTCTTCCGCACCGACTGCTAGCCGCCTACACCCTTGCAATGGACGCACTCATGATCGCACCGAACAGGGACCGGCCCCGCACAGCGCCCCGAATCCCCCCTCGCTATGGCCCGAACGCCCCTCTTCTCCAAAACGGGCAGCGGCCCACTATTGGGTGGGGTCTTGTCGTTGGACTGCTCCTTGGCCTGGTCTGTGGGTTGCTTGGGCTGTCGGCGGCACATGCGGACTCCAGCGTACGAATCTGGGGATTCCAGCGCGGCTGCGAGCGAATGCCGGACGTGGACCGAGCGCTCGAAAGGGCACTCTTCAAGCAAGGGCTGCCCGTCGGACTGCTCCAGGGGTCTAATGGTGAGCCCTTGCCCGCTTGCCAAGGCGAACGCTGTGCGCAGCTCGTCACGGCCGCCTGTCCAGGAACGCCGGGTCGGCTGCTCGGTGGGCAGGTTGTGCAGCGCGATGGCCTCATCAAAGTTCGTCTGTGGCTTGTCGATCTAGAGAACGGCCAGGTCGCGTATCAGGACGACTATTGCGAGTCCTGCAACTTGTTGTCGGCGCTAACCGCCCAGACCCGGACGTTCTTGCGTGCCCCAAACTTTGGCGGACCGCCCGCGCCCGCTCCTTCGTACTGCTCGGCCAGCCCCGGAGCCGCGGCAGCCCCGGCGACAGCCCCAACGACAGCGACAGCCGCTGGCCCCTTGTTCCTGTTGGTGTACGGCGATGGAAAGCATCGTCCGCAGCTTGTGGCCGCGCTGAAGTCGCAGCTTGAGCAGCCAGGACGCCCGGTTCAGCTCGTCAGTGCCGAAGGCAAGACCGCGAACACCGAGACGCTGCAGCGCATCGTCGCCGGCCATAACGGAGCGCAGGTGTTTGCGGCAGACGTGCAGAAGGAAGGCCGCGTCATGCTGTACCTGTATGACCAAACTAGTGAACTCACCAACGCCCAGTCCGTCGACTGTCCCGACTGCCAGAAGGATGTAAATAGCCTGGTCGGACGTGTTCAGGCTGCCGTCGCGCCGCTCCTCGGACGCTGCTTTGGCACACAGTGCGCAGGGCGCGGGCGCCCACCCGTTGCCGCCTGCGAGCCCTTCGTTGAGCCCCTTTGCCCCGACCTCGATGTGCTGTCGGCTGCGATCGCTTCAGCCCCACGCCCTCGTCGCTCCGTGGCGACGTTGGATGCCGGGACGGCGACCCTAATCAAAGGACTTACCTGGGGGGCCTTCGCCGCATCGTCTGCCACCGCGCTCGGCCTGGCCATCGCCAACCCCTTCGTCGTGCAAGAGAGCGCCGGCCTTCCTTTCGCCAAGACGCTGACCGCCCCGGCCTGGACTGCGGCGGCGCTGTCGGCCGGCGTTCTCGCCGTCGCGATCCCGATCACCGTGGCAGTGAACCGAGCCCAATCCCGCTCGCAGCCTGCTGCCGCGGCTCGTTCCCCTTCGGCATCGCCGATCCTGTGCCCTTCGCCCTAGTTCGCTCGGAGCCTTCCATGCGTACGCAAATCACCATCGCTGCTTTCGTGTGTCTCATGTCCGGCTGTGAACAGTGGGTTCCGCTCTTCGACCTCGGTGGAACGGGGGGGGATCTGGGCTGCCCGCCCCCGCCCGATCTGGCGACGCCGGCTGCCAAGTGCGCAGCGGCCAAGGGGCTCTCCGGGGACAACCTCCTCTGCGTCGATTTCAAGGATGTGCAGAACCTGACCAGCTTGACAGGCTGGAACTTCTCCTGC
>JAEUJZ010000035.1 GCA_016794505.1 Myxococcales bacterium | reverse complement strand
TCCTCGACGATGCCAGTAGGAATGCCAACCAAAACGCCAGCAAGAATGTCAGCAGAGTGACCCGTGGGTCTGGCAACACCGGTCCTCCTATCGGCGACTGCTACAAAGCCAGCAGGTACATCAACATAAGCGGCGCTGGCGAGGGTGCAGATGGAGCAGTTTGCGGCTCAATCGCACGCCCGCAGAACCCGACTCGGCCTGCCGCTTCCGAGAGGCGGCGCGAGAGCCATCGCTGGGCAAGCGCTTATCAGCGATGAGCAGCGGCGCTGCGATCAGCGCCCAGCGGCGTTCGCGTAACGGAGGCGTGAACAGATGAGTGATGATTCTTCGACCGCGAATACTGAAGCCGAGGTGCCAGTGTTGGATGGCGTTTGGCTGCGCCGCGAACGCGAACGGATCGCGATTGGGTGGTACTCCCATCAATAGACTTCAAAGCAGTCCCAAACACCAACTATCAGCGCGCGAGGATATCGATCGTTCATCGCATCGATCTCGACGACATGCAGCAGCAAGCGCAAGTGTCCCTAAATCTCGTTAACGCCGCGCGGCTCGTCCATCGGGAGGACAACGATTCCGAATCTGGGCACCACGACCCTTACCGTGAATAGGTCGGACTTGCCAACGGCGCTAAACAGCGTTTACAAGTTCTGGCTCAAGGTCAGCATACTGGCTGCTGTTGCCCCAGCCAAGCAGGGGTGACAGATTCAGTCGATTGCGGTTAATGGGTCGCAATAGTGCTGTAGTGGCTCGATTGAGATTGCACCGTCCTTCTGCCGTAGTTCCATGCCTCGGCTATCCACGCGCTGGTGTCTGCACTACTGGCGCAGGCGCGTCGGTGCGCGGACCATCTACGACTTGAGCGGTCACACCGTGGGCTAGCGCGGCCTGCATGGCGGTGAAGCTTCACCTTCGTTCCATCCAGGACCGCGACTCTGCATAGAGTGCCGACGATATCTAACTCTGCCGCAGTTAGGTGATGTGGCCTGTTGGCGAATCAGTAGGCGCATGCCACTCAGCTTCGAGAGCCTCACGGATGCGGCCAAGAACTTCGGACGCATCACGGTCCTGTCCTTGTGCATAGGCGTTGGCAACATGTTTTGCTAGGTCAACAAGGAAGACGCCCCACGCTGCTGGATCCTGCCAAAGTCCGGTTGCAAGGGTAACGTGCTGCTGTCCTCCGCCTACCCAAACCCGAGCAACTTCCCTGGCGGACGGATCTGACTGTACGACGGGTGGAACAGGAAGCTCTTTCATCTCATCCTCACTTACGGTCGAGCAAATGCTGGCGACTGGGGCCGATCGGGTCAACCTTATTCGCCACATTGGGAGACAGCCGCGCCGGCTCGCCTCTTGTAATTTCTTGGATACGCTGGTGCTCTGCGATTTCACGAGCCGTCTTCCCGCCATCAACGGGTGTGGTCCTCTCAGTACCGGGAATTAGCCGGCCAGATCCCTCATGCTGCTTCAGGCGTTGCGGCAGATTCGATGATTGACCAACATACGGCTTTCCTCCGGTTGTCTGGTCTGGAAACTCGTAGATGCCCCGTGCCCGGCTGCTTCCAGTTTGTACCTGGCCGAGAACAGGCGCTTCATGCTCCGCGACCGCTCCGACTGCGTCCTCAAGGGTTCCAGCAGCTTCATCAGTCGCCGCGCTCGTCGGCAACCTCGGAGGTCTGAACTCAATGCCTCCAGCTCCGCAGTTAACGCCACAGACCCTATAGTTGGTAGGATTCAGCCGCGCAGTAAAGCGATCTAGCAGCCCCGCGAACCGCGGCGCAGCTGACTCGCCTACTTCCGCAGCGCCAGCCTCTGCAAGCGCAGCGGCCTCGGCAGCAGCAAACTCCGCTCCGCGCCCCGCAGCCGCCGCGGCTTCGCGCGCCGCAAGCAACGTGCTGCCGCGAACCAGCGCAGTCTCTGCCGCTGCGGGACCAAGCAGCAGCACGGTCTGATCGAGCATCGTCTCAACCGCGCCGCAGGCTTCCTCTTCCGCTGGACTGCACGGCAGAGGGCGCAGCTTGCGCATCTGCTCCTCTGCCTCCGCGCGGCGACCGGGGCCGGACATAGCGAGCAGGCCGAGCACACCGCGGGCGGGCGCGGTCGCTACCCAGTTCAGCATCACCTTTTCCATTGGTGGCAGCGCGGGAGACTGCCGCCAGCGTTCCTGCTCATGCTGCGTTTGTCGCTCGCGCTCGACTTGCCAGGCAAGCTGCGCCAGCTCGGCATCGCGGAGCTTGTTGGGGTCATCCCAACCGACGATGAAGCCGGGAACGGGCGGCACTTGACCGCGCCGAGCATCGGCGAGTGCGACCTTCAGCGCGTTGTGCGGCGCAGCTCGTCGTGGATGCGCAGCGTGCGAGCGCGGCAGCGCATTGGCGCGGGTGGCGGTCGACGCGGAGCTTGGCGTGCTGCCGGTGCTGGCGCTGGCCGGCGCGGGGGCAACTGGCGCAGACGGGAACGGGTGCGGTGCATCATCGAGGAGCTGATCCAGCCATGGCGACTGCGGTGGCGCTTGTGCGCCCAAGACCGGCGTAAAGATTCCCGGTGTCGGAAGCACGCGGCGAGCAGCAACGACTTCGTCCTCGTGCCAAACCGCGGCGGCGCTGCGCCACCTGGCCCATGCGGCAGAAGCAGCATCAAAGCGTGCTTGCCACCACCTTTGCGCGGCCTCATGCCCGTCGCCGTGCATGCGCCGCACGCCTTCGTCGTAGTCCAGGCCGAATTGCCCGCCGATCATCCAGCCGGGCTCTACGCTGCCGCCGCCTGCGCCGACGAACAGTCCGCCCTGGCCCAAGTCGAAGGTGAACCGCGCGCCCGCAGCGAAGCGAAATCCCGAGGCGCAGAAGTTCAGATCGGCTTCTTCTTTGGGGCACTTGGGGATGCCCACGCCATGTCCCTGCACGAACAGCGTGAGGATGCTGAAGCGATACGAAAGTTCGCCACCGCCAGAGATCTCGACTCGGTTTTGTGCGACGGCAGCGGCGAGGGCCGCGGATGCACTGATGGGACCGATACGCTTGTGCAGAGCCAAGCCCAGCTCAAACTGCGATGCGGGCCGGTAAGGTAGATCGGTCGTGGTCGCCGGCGACCCACCGACGAACGGCCCCGCGACGATGGGCACGCGCACAAACGCCGTCGTGGCGACGTTGCCAAGCAACCCTTCAAGTGGGATACGCACGCGACCAAACGGCGCCAGCGGTTCGTAGATCGGCGCGACACCCGAGTCCTTTTTGTACAGCGTGATCGGGATCGCGACGCCAAGCTCGGCCCACTCCATCAGCGTGATCGACGGCGTGAGTTGAATCCGTGCGGCGTACAGGTCGCGCTCGTGCGCTCGCTCCGGTCGAAACGCGACGAGCGCCGCAGCCCGCAGGCGCAGGCCAAAGCGATCGATCTGCGTGCAAGGCAGAAAGCCGAAGCAGCGCGTACCGACCGCTAGATTGGGCATGCGCAGCACTGGCAAGGGCACCGCAGGCGCATTAGCCTGCGCAGCGGCTTGTCGCGCAGGCAGCATGACAAGCAGTACATAGACCAAGAACACTCGACGGAAACAGTCAGCGACGTTGAACATCTTGAACTCCGGGGTGCTGCAAAAAAATAGATGCGATGCCGCAGGCAATCGGGGGGCGGAAGGGGGCGGACCGTATCACACAGATGAGTTCGGTTGGCTCAGACGATAGCGTCGTCGTCCGACACCCCAAGCGGCCCCCCGCAGCGTGCAGACCCAAGACAGCAACTGTGGTGCCATGGCTCAAACGCCGCGGATTCGACGAGCACCAGGCGCATGCAGCGATGTGCGCGGGATAATTCGCTGGGCAGCGTTGGGCAGCGCTGGGCAAAAGTGGGCATCCTCTGAGACTTGCTAGGCAGCTATTGAGCGGCGATGGCTGCAAGACCCGAAGGCGAGCACGACCCAAGTGTCTGTCTCGTCGCGCAGCGTTGCCCCCCTGGCAGATCGCGCAGGTCAATGACCAGTTCCTCAAGCTCGCCAGTGAAATGTTGCTTACTGCGCCAATCGTTCCCTAGCAGCAGCGGCCCCTTATTGCGGTAATGTCCGCTCGCTGCGGTGGCAGCCAGCCGCGTATCTCACTCATTAACACAGCCGGCAAGCCCATGCCTCGCAGCCGGGCTCACGGTACGTGCAAGTAGGCGATCGTAACGTCCGACGGACAGCGACGGAGATCGGTGTGAATGGCTGAGAATGTGTTTGAGCACACCAGATTTCACGACCCTGCGTCACCACGCTGCCCGCCATAACTTCCACCCCACCGACGGTAGCAGGTCTTTTTGATTGACTGAC
>JAEUJZ010000144.1 GCA_016794505.1 Myxococcales bacterium | reverse complement strand
TCGCGGTGGACCAAGCAGCCCGTCGACAAGTGGGCTGTCTGTTTCCGGGGCCGTCGAGGCGGTTCGGAAAGGCTGCCACTCGCCCGATGAATCAGAGGACCGCGGACCGGATCGCCCAGGCGCTCGCCACGTCCAAGGGGGACATCGCAACTCGCATATCTTCTGTCGCAATCTGTTTCCGGGTTGCGAAATAAAACATGATACGGTATCGCTGTTTTTCGTTCGCTGTCCGGGCTCAGACCATCAGAGAGTCAAACGGACTGGACTAAAACACAATGCAAATTATCCATTCCACATCGGTGCTGCGGCCTGACAACTGGGCCGAAAAGTATGGTCATCATGGCGATGATTTCGTCAGGGTTCGTGACTATCGTGGAATAGATGTCTCCTATAGCTATTGCGTACGTGTGGCCCGTGAAGACAGTCCGATTATCGTTCAATGTACAGAGGATGCTATTGGCACACCTGCGATGAATCTGTTTGACCTCAGGAAGAGCCACCTGGATGCCTTCGGGCAGGCTGTGCGCGATGGTGGACACGAAGCCAGGAACCGGATGGAGCAGACCTCATGAGACAGGGACACGACTCGTTTCGTCGGGCCGCGCTCGCGCTCGTCGGCGTTGAGGAAGGGATCGCGTGTGCCGGTACGCCCCTCGAAAAGGCAACATACCGAGTCGGCAACAAGGCCTTTCTATTCCTCGGCAACAAGGGCGATCGCTATGACGCCATGCTCAAGCTTGATGCGTCGCTGGATGAGGCACTGCGCCTCGCGGCAGCGTCGCCAGCAAGCTATCGAGTGGGCTCGACGGGCTGGGTTACCGCGACCTTCGCCGCCGCCGAGGTTCCCCCCACGGGCGTGATCGAGCGCTGGATCGCCGAGAGCCACGCGGTGATGAGCCACGCTGGACGCGGAGCGAGGAAGTCGCTGAAGGCGACGAGCACGCCGGCAGAGAAGACCAGCGCACAGGAGACCGCGAAGCCGAAGTCAAAGTCGAAGACGACTGCGAAGTCAAAAGCGACTGTGAAGCCGAAGGCGACTGCGAACGCGAAGGGGACTGCGAAGACAAAGACTGGCTCGGTGCGTTCGTAGCGCTCGGCGGATTGCCTGCGGCGCTGGATAGCTTGGCCTCGTAGAGTAAGTTCCTGTGCGTATTATCTGTTTAATGCGGTGACCGCTACACAGAATGTATGGTCGCGCCCTGTTTCTGAAGAGGACCGCGCTGTGTGTGAAGCCACGCGATGGCGTCGGCCCGATGCGCGAAGTATTCGGTGGGCTGTGCGGGCTGGCGGGTCAAAAGGGCTGTTGCACGCAAGAGCAGATTGATTAGCGTGCGAACCAGAAAGGGCGCACCCCAGATGGCAAGCGCTCCGCAGTATGTCTGATCCGCTTGCAGCGCGGCGGCCGCGCGCTTCCGTACCTCCGCTGGCATGACTCCCATCCGGTTGGCGTCCACAAGCACCAGCGTGTACCCAACCTCGTCGCGCAGCTGGCGTTCCCACTGCAGAATCCCATCGACATCGGATTCCTGCACCTCGCCCACGATCACAAACACCAACAGATCGCGTTCCAGCCGCAGGATCTGATGACTACGGACCCAGATGGTCTCTCCGACTTGCATAGACGTCTCTATTGTACGGGACAAAAGGGGGCGCCGGAACTTGGCAGATTACGTACCCAAAGGCAGGCGCGTAGCGAAAAAACTGCGGGTTTCTTCCGTCAGCGGCAAGCGCTGCAGCTTGTCCACGGTGGTCTGCACATCATAGGTGACGCGGCGGAAAAGAAGTTGGTCTCCGTCATACAGCGCCCAGCTGGCGCGTGGGTCACCGTCGCGCGGCTGCCCGACGCTGCCGGGATTGATGACGAGCTTTTTGCCGTCGATTCCTTCCAGCCGGCAGTCTGCACTTGGGACAAAAAACAGACTCTGCGGTCCGGTGAAGGTGAGCCGGCGGTTCCAGTCTGGGCGCATAGGGCACAGCGCACGGTCAGTGTAGGACATGAGCACGGCGGGCACATGCGTGTGGCCAACAAAGGAATGCAGCGCATCGAAGCCGGCGAGTAGCTCTGTCAGGTACTGATCCAGCTGCTGGTTCAGCTGAATATGATGCTGGGGGTGACCCAGCCACACGTACTGTTGGTAGGGCTTCTGAGCCGACGCATGTACGAAGTGCAGTCCGTCCAAGCGGTACTGCGCTGCCAAAGGACCGTCGCGGTGAATCGCTGCTGCCAGTCGTTCCCACGTGCGCAGGCCGCTGATCTGGGAAAGCGTCCACACAAGCATCTCGCGTGCGTCGTCTTCCATTTCATCGGGGTCGGGCTGCGCGGCTTCCTTTTCGTGGTTGCCGGCAATCAGGATGTCCGCATGCACGGCGATCAGCGTCAGGCACTCGCGCGGATTGGGACCGTAGTTGATGACATCGCCCAAGACCGCCACCACGTCGGGCTTGTGCGACTCGACATCGCGCAGCACGGCTTCCAGAGCCTCCAGGTTGGCATGCACATCTGAAAGAAGAGCAATCCGTCGCACGGTCCTAGTGTGCAGCACGGGACAGCCATCGAGCAACGGCAACAGCAGCAGCAACGGGCGCAGTTTTTCCGTGGAGCCTCACGTGACTGTGGTATGCCAAGTACCTTGTCCCGCTGACCCTTTTTTCGCGACCCTTCCCAGCGAAGTCAGGAGGCTCCGATGTCTCGTCCGCGCTTCATTCCCACCGCACGGCTTGCCCTGCGCGCCCTGATTGTCTGTGTCCTGGTGATCGGTCCTGGCTGCAATGGCGATGAACGCGATCTCGGGGCTGACGCGATGTCGCGCTCTCCCAACCCAGGCTCAGACACTGGCCCCGGTCCGCGCTTGCCACCGGACTACATGCCGCCGATGTGCAAGAAGGTCGACATCCTCTTTGTCATCGATGACTCAGGAAGCATGGCGGACAACCAGCTCAGCTTAATTCGCAGCTTCCCCGGCTTCGTCGATGGCATGCGGCGGCGGCTGGCTGGCGCCTTGGACTATCACATCGGCGTGGTGACCAGCGACGATTACTACGCCAACCAGAGCGGCTGCGGCAAGATAGGCAGCTTGATCACCAAGACTGGCGGCCCCAAGTCGAGTCAGAAGAACTGCGGTCCGTTTGGCGGCTCAGCGGCGCGACGCTATCTGACGAACGAGGACGTCGATCTAAAAGAGCGCTTCGCATGTGTTGCCCAAGTGGGATCGGGCGGCGCCGACGATGAACGCATGGCGCGCGGTCTCTTGAACGCGATCTCGCCCACCCTGGCCAAAAAAGGAGCCTGCAACGAAGGCTTCTTGCGTCCCGATTCCCTTTTGGTGGTTGTCCTCATTACCGATGAAGACGACGTCCCCGATGGCTGCGATGGCATGACCTGCGCGTCGTACGGATCGGGCGGCACACCGGATGACTGGTTCGCCGAGTTCAAGAAGTATCGCCCCAGTACAGACAGCGTCGTGGTCATGAGCCTGCTCGGGCGACGCGGCGGCAATCCCTGTGGTGCCGTGCCGGCCAGTCGCTTGATCCGCTTCACCAACCTGTTTACCCACAACGCTCATCTTGGCGATATCTGCGACGCGAGCTATGACTCCTTTTTTGAGTCCGCTCTGCCGCTTATCGGCTCGGTCTGCGGCATGATTCCTGGGTAATTCCTGAGCGATTCCGAAGTTCCCTGGCGGGCCCGCATGACGACACGCAGCGTACACAAGCCCTCGCAGCCACGTCGGACGGCGGTGGATCTCAGCCACACCGTCGAGCATGGCCTGGTCACCTATCGCGGGCTGCCGGCGCCGATCATCTGTGACTATCTGTCGCGTGCTGCGTCGCGATCTATCTATGCGGCCGGGACCGAGTTTCACATCGGCAAGATCGAGATGGTGGCCAACACCGGCACGTACGTCGACAGTCCGTTTCATCGCTATGAGCAGGGCCGTGATTTGTCCGAGCTTGAGCTATCGCGCCTGGCGGATGTCGAGACCGTCGTGGTGCGCTGCCGGCTGGGTGAGAGCGCGCGGGACGGCGACGCAGGGCAGGGCGGGGCGAGGCAAGAGCGGGCCATTGACGTGGCTGCCATTGCCGAGATGGGAGTCGAGCTGCGCGACAAAGCGGTGCTCTTTGAGACCGGCTGGGATCGTCACTTTGGTCGCGAGCCATACTTCACCGGTCACCCCTTTTTGACCGAGGCGGCTGCCCGTTATCTTGTCAAGAACAAGCCTGCGATTGTGGGCATCGATTCCCTAAACATCGACGACACAGCCGGCGGACTGCGCCCCGTTCACTCGCTGCTTCTGGGAGCCGACATTCCCATTGTCGAACACTTGACTCAGCTGGGGCAGATTCCTCGCCAGGGCGCGCGATTCTTTGCTGTGCCAGTCAAGGTGCGGGCGTTTGGGACCTTCCCGGTGCGAGCCTTTGCCCTGCTGCCCGATGAAAAGCACGATCCGGACCGGTCAGAACGTGCATCCGAACAGGCGTAGATGAATTCATGAGTAGCTTGGAACGTCTGCGCACGCTGGTCTTTAGCCATCCCAATCCGTCCGCTTCGCCGTTTCTGCCGCAGCTTCTGCAGGCTGAGTCGATGGTGGCAAAGTCCATCAGCGCTCCTGGCCCGTCGGGTGTGCTGCGTAGCTGGTCTGGTTCGCCGGACGCAGGATCTGGCGGGATCGTGTGGGACACCACTGCCAGCGATCGCGGCATGCGGGGACCGTCGCTTAGCGCGCCGGGATCGCCGGGATCGCTGGGATCGGGCCTGCAGGTGACGGCTCGGCTGCGCATGGCGCATGTACCAAGCTCGGTCATTCACTTGCTGGATGCGACGCAGCATCCGCTGGTCACGATGACGGTGGCGAATCCGCACGCAGCCATGGCGCGCTTGCGTCTGCGGGCCATCGTCGAAGGATATTCCGCGCCGGCCATCGAGACGGTCGACGTAGCCGCCGGCAGCCAGGCCGAAGTCAGCTTGCTGCCGACGTTTTTTCCCGAGCGCTTGGCGGCACAAAGCGAGATCTGCCGCGCCACGCTGCACCTGTGCATCGACGAGCTAGAAGGAAAGACCGTGCAAGAGCGGACGTGTCCGATCTGGCTTCTGCCGCGCAGCACGGCGATCTTGTATGTACCCGACCCAGCGACGGGGACACGGCAAGATCTGACCCGCTATTTGGCGGCCTATGTCACGCCCAATGCACCGGGTGTTCTCGATCTGCTGCGGCGATCGGCGAGCGAGCTTCCGGGGGGAGCAGTGGCCAGCTATCAAGTCGATGCGCAGGGCGTACAGGCCCAGGTGGCAGCGCTGTACGAGACCTTGCGTGGGGCGGGGCTTGCCTATGTCAACTCGGTCCTCCTCGCCGGGGCCGTCCCCGGAGTCTTGGGCCAGCGCATTCGCCTGCCGCGCGAGTCGATCGCGCAGCGTTCGGCCAACTGCATCGACGGGGTGGTTCTGCTGGCTAGCTTGCTGGAAGCCGCTTCGCTGAACCCCGCTGTGGTGCTGCTGCCCGGACATGCGCTGCTGGGCTGGGAAACCGGCGAGGGCAGCGACGAGTGGGACTATCTAGAGACGACGCTTATGGGCAGCGCACCGTTCGATGTGGCCCACGCCGCAGGCCGCAGCTTGGCCGACAAGTACGTCGAGCTTGCACGCAGCAACCCGCTGAAGTTTCGCCGACTGTCTGTGCGGGCACTCCGCGAGCAAGGCATCTGGCCCATGGAATAGGTGCAGCGCCAATCGGTCCGCGCAATCGCGAGCTTGCCGGAGATCGTGCGGCCACAAACTTGACAATGTCGACGGAAAACGACCTTATCGTTCCATGGACCGAAGCGCAGGCCGATTTACCGTTCGCCCCGCCGACCCGCGGCGTGCAAGGCTGTTGGGCGAGCGCTTGGGCTTGCGCCACCTGACCGCGCAGCTCTTGATCAACCGCGGCATCGTCGAGGAACAGGATGCCCGGCGCTACCTGGATCCGCGCTTGGCGGATCTTCGGCCGCCCGAGGGCGCACTGCCGATGGCCGGCTTTGGCTTGGCCGTCGAGCGCCTGAAGCGAGCCGTCCTGGACCGCGAGGTCATTGGCATCTTTGGCGACTATGACGTCGACGGGGTGACCACCTGCGCGCTGTTGACCGACTTTCTGAACCGTGCCGGTGCCACCGTTTCACCGCGCGTGGCGCACCGCGGCGAAGGCTATGGTTTCGGCAAAGGCGATGCACACGACTTGGCCGCGGCAGGCTGCTCGCTGATTGTCACGGGCGACTGTGGCACCAGCGATCACGACTCGATTCGCTTCTGTCGCGAGCTGGGCGTCGAGGTGATCATCGTCGATCACCACCAAGTGCCCGATCGTCCGTGCGAAGCGCTGGCCCTTTTGAACCCGCATCAGCCGGGCTGCGCTTTTCCGTTTAAGGGCCTGGCCTCCGTCGGGGTGGCGTTCTATTTGGCGGCCGCGCTGCGCACTCGACTGCGGGCAGCCGGCTGGCCACACCTGCCGGACCTGCGCGACTTCCTGGACTTGGTGGCCATCGGCACCATCGCGGACCTGGCGCCACTTCTGGAAGAAAACCGCATCTTGGTGCATGCCGGCCTGCGTGAGCTTCGTCGCTGTCAGCGTCCCGGTCTGCGTGCGCTGTGCGAGATCGTCGGGCTCAATGACGGCCCAAGCTCGGCGTCGGATGTCGCGTTTCGCTTGGCGCCTCGACTGAATGCGCCGGGGCGCTTGGGCGACGCCAGCGAGGCGATGCTGCTCCTGATCGAGACCGATCAGCGCAAGGCACGCCAGCACGCCGAGACCTGCAACGAGCTGAATACGCGGCGCCAAGAAGTGCAGGAAGTGGTGCTGCGCGAGGCGAAGGAGCAAGTCGAAGACCAGCTTCGCAACAAGAACCCCGAAGTGCTGGTGACGGCCGGGCGCGGCTGGCATCCGGGCGTGGTCGGCATCGTCGCGGCCAAGCTGGTCGATTCCTATGATCGACCGGCCGTGGTCATTGCGCTCGACGAGGAATCGGGGCGCGGCTCGGCGCGTAGCACGCACGACTTTCACATGTACACCGGCCTTGCGTCGGCAGCGGCGCTGCTGACGCGGTTTGGTGGGCATGCCGCAGCCGCGGGGCTGTCCTTGCCGGTCGAAAACTTGGATGCGCTGCGCGATGCGCTGTGCTTGGCCTATCGCCATCAGATCGGCAGTCGGATTCCCCACCGCATCACGACAGCGGATGCCTCCGTCGGGCTGGAGGAGATCGACGAGCGCTTGGCACAGGAAGTGGCCCTGCTTGAGCCCTTTGGGATCGGCAACACCGAGCCGCTGTTTCTGACGCGTGATGCCGAGGTCGTCCGTCATAAGGTGGTTGGCTCGGGCCACTTGCAGTTGACGCTGCGCACCGGGGCAACGCTGCGCGACTGCATCGGCTTTGGTCTGGGCTCGCGTTCGCACGATCTGTTGGCCGGGGCGCGGCTCTTGGTCGCGTTCGTGCCCGAGATCGATCAGCACCGTGGCATGCGCAAAATCCGTCTGCGGCTGCGTGATCTTCTGCCGCAGAGCGCGCAGTCGAGCGCTGTCAGCACTCCCTAAGTTCTTTCCTGTTTCGGATCCTTCGGGTCTTTCGGATCTTGCGGCTATGGGCAACGTACTGATCATCGACGACAACGACACCATGCGCGAAGGCGTGGCTGCCGTAGTTCGCCGCATGGGGCATAAGGTCTGCGCAGTTTCCAGCGGGACTGAGGCCATCGCGGCGTTCAAGCGTCAGCCGGCCGACTTTGTGATGACCGACCTCAAGATGAACGGCATGGACGGTCTGGAAGTGCTGCGCCGCATTCGCGAGCTTGATCCCGAGTGTCCGACGCTGATCATGACCGCGTACGGCACCGTCGAGGCAGCGGTCGAGGCCATGAAGCTGGGGGCGATGGACTTCTTGACCAAGCCGTTTGCGCCGGAGGTCGTTCGCTTGAAAGTCGAGCGCGGCTTGGAGCTACGCGCCGCGCGCAACCTAAATGAGCGCCTGTCGGCTGAAAACGAAGGCCTGCGCAGCGACGGAGACGCGCGCTATCGCGAGCTGATTGGATCGACCGAGGCGATGTGCCGCGTGCAAGAGGCGATTGCCCGCGTCGCGCGCACCGATGCCAGCGTGGCGATTCACGGCGAGTCGGGGACCGGCAAAGAGCTGGTGGCTCGCGCCATCCACAACCTCAGCAAGCGGGCGCAGGGGCCGTTTATCAAAGTGAACTGCGGTGCGCTCGCCGACACGCTGCTTGAGTCCGAGCTCTTTGGGCACGAGCGCGGGGCGTTTACCGGCGCCATCAAGCGGCGCCTGGGACGCATCGAGCTGGCCGACGGCGGAACGCTGTTTCTCGACGAGATCGGTGAGATCTCGCCGGCTATGCAGGTCAAGCTTCTGCGCGTGCTGCAGGAAGGGACCTTCGAGCGGGTCGGGGGCGAAACGACGCTGCACACCAACCTGCGCGTGATCTCGGCCACGCATCGCGATCTGCAGAAGCTGATCGCCGAAGGCCGCTTTCGCGAGGACTTGTTCTATCGCTTGAACGTCGTGCCGCTTGTGGTGCCGCCGCTGCGTGAGCGTCGCGCCGACATCCCCGAGCTATGCCGTCACTTCATCGCCAAGCTGGCCCCGCGCACAAACCCAGCGGTGAAGGCGATCAGCGACGACGCACTGGCGCTGCTTTTGGCCTATCCCTTTCCCGGCAACGTGCGCGAGCTAGAAAACGCCATCGAGCAAGCCCTGGTTTTTGCCGAAGGTCCGGTGCTGACGGCGGCCAGCCTGCCAGCGCAGATGCGTGGGCCGACAGCCAGCGACAGCGACGCGCTGACCGTGCCCGGCGGCCTGACCGGAGCCCTCGCATTACCCGATATTTTGGATGATTTGGAAAAACAACTAATTTTAAAAGCATATCGGGAAGCCAAAGGAGTTAAGACTGAGACAGCTCGTTTGTTGGGTATCAAGGCGAGTGCTTTATATTATAAATTAGACAAGTATAAGATTGAATAATAATTATCGCGAAGCGCTCTATGCGGCCCGACCGCAGGGGGCTGTGGGCTCGCTGGTCCGTTGGCGGTGGCGAGGCGACGAGGCAGATGGCGCGGGCACGACGGTGCCAGGGAGGGTCGGCTCGCCGTGTGGGGCGGCTGGATCGGCGCGGGGCGGAAGGTCGGTTGACTGGCGCCGATGTCTGCCTGTTCGCGGCGCTGTGCCTCGGGGAAATGTGCTTGCCTTCCCGCGATGGGCCGGCGGAAAATATGCCAGCCGTTTCAGGTCCTCTCTCGGACTGAGACGGCCTAGTGCCCCGTCTCATGCTGAATCAGTGCATCGGCCCGTACCGCGTGCTTCGCCTCCTCGGAGAAGGGGGGATGGGCATGGTCTACGAGGCGGTGCGCGAGGACATCGGCGTGCGCGCGGCGGTCAAGGTCTTGCGGCCAGAATACGCCCGCGTGCCCGACCTAGCGGCGCGCTTTTTCAACGAGGCGCGGGCCGCCAACATGATCCAGCATCCGGGCATCGTGCGGATCTTTGATTATGGCCAGCTTCCGACGGGGGAAGCCTATCTGGCCATGGAGTACTTGGAAGGCGAGCTCTTGCGCATCCGGCTGCAGCGTGAGGTGCGCTTGAACGAAGCCGATGCCATGCGCTTGGCGCGCCAAGTCGCCTCGGCGGTGGCCAGCGCGCACGGGAAAAACATCGTGCATCGCGATCTCAAGCCCGAAAACATCATGCTCGTCGCAGATGCCGAGGCTCCGGGGGGCGAGCGAGCCAAGGTGCTCGACTTCGGAATCGCCAAGCTCGACTCGATGTCGGGCGGCTTTGTGCGCACGCGGACCAACACGGTCATGGGCACGCCTGCGTATATGGCTCCCGAGCAGTGTCGCGGCATCAAGGCCATTGGTGATCGCGTCGATGTGTATGCGCTGGGTGTCATGCTGTTCGAGATGCTGGCGGGTCGCACGCCGTTTGTCGCCGAGGCACCAGGCGACCTGATCGGAATGCATATGTTTGCGCCGCCGCCGCTCTTGAGCACCTATCTGCCCCACTGCGATCCGTCGCTGGCGCGGCTGGTGGCGACCATGCTGCAAAAAGACCCGACGACGCGGCCGAGCATGAGCGATGTGGCGCAGACGCTCAAGGCCATGGGCAACCTGGTCAGCGACGTGATGCCGATGCGAATCCTGGCCGAACAAGAAGGCTCCATGGCGCGCCCCGAGCCGCCTGCACCGCCGCCATCTCGCGGGGCGCTGCGTGCGCTGCCTCCGGCCCCGCCGAGCGCTGGGCCGCCACCCATCCCCGCGTCACGAAACGAGGCAGATGCCGCGCTGCGTGGACGCGAGGCCGGACAGGGCCCAGGGGCGGCGCAGGCTACGGCCAAGGTTCCTTCGCGACCGGACTCAGACCCGACCGTACCCGTGCGCGAGCCACCGACGATTCCGATGCGCGGAAGCGATCTGGCTGCGCTGGCTGCGCCGCGTCCAGGCAGCGATCGGGCCGGTGCCAGCGGCGGCGCGGCTCCCGTGCGTCGCGGCGATGAACACACCGAGCTCATGAGCGAGGGGCGGATCGCGGCCGTTTCGCGGGCGGATCGCGGCGAGCCGTTGGTGATTCCGCCAGGGACTGAAGAGACGGCACCGATCCTCTTGCCGCGCGATCTGCCCGAGAGCGAAGAGGCCTATCGCACGCAGCGTCAACGGTCGCAGTCTGCCGATCCGCTGCCGCGCATCACTGGCTGGCTGCTGCGCTTTCTGCAGCTCACCGGCCCACGCAGCAGCGGCGCACACGCGCTTGCCAGCCGGGACCAGGAAGGCCGCAAAGGCTTGCTGATCTTTGGCACCCTGGTCTTCGTGGGCTTGCTTCTGGGGCTGATGATCTTATTAGCGATATAATTATTAAGTTGATGATTGATTGATAGTGCGTGAGAGCCCGAAAATTGGGTAAACGGGAAAAGTAATTATGTGTCAATATGCTCGCGGTCTGTGGTGCGCGGTGGTGCTGCTTGGCGGGATCGGCCAGTTCTTGCCGGTGACGGGGGCCGCGCATGCAGTCGCCTTGCCGCCGCGACCGGGGGCGAGCTGCAGTGAGGACGAGAGAGCCGCTCTGCAGCAGGCGGTGCAGCGTCGCAGCGCGGGCAGCGAGCTTCGGCTGTGCGCGGTCGGGCGCTTTCCAGAGCCTGGCTACGTGGTGTTGGTGGCCACCGAGCAGCGGCTGCGCTTGGGAGTCCTGCGAGGCGATGGCACACCCGTGCGGGCGCCGCTTTCTGAGCTGCCGCGGGCCCCGCTGGCCACATCCCTGGTCGAGCTCTCAGCCGTCGACCTAGACGGCGATGGCATCGATGAAGTCATCGAGGTTTGGCGCCGCAGTGCGCACGGCAAGATGGGGTCCGACAACTGGCTACTGGCGCGGCGACTGACTGCTGCCGGCTTGGGAGCCAACCTGCCAGGTCCGCACTTGAGCGTGTTTGTGCCTGGCTTTGGGCGCTGTCGTGCGCGCTGGTCGGCGGCCCCGCTTGCCATCGTTGTGCAGGTCGAAGAGGCCTCGACGCTGCCACCGAGTGAGTGCCTGCCCGTGGGACGCCACCGCTTTGTTTTGCGCGGCGACAAGCTGGTTGAACAGAACTAAGGACGACGGCTCGATCAGCGGCGCTTAGCGACGCAACAGCGGGGGCGGCTTGGACCAGAGCAGATCGAGCTCGGCAGCCAGGGCGTTGTGCGGGACCTCGTGGATGAAGCGCTCGCGCCCCTCGGGTGTAGGGATGCCGCTCGCCGCCTTGTGCATCAAGCGCAGGGCGACATCCAGCACGCTGCGGGCCCCCGCGCTGTCGCCATCGGCGTCGAAGGCCTCGGCGATGGCCAAGCGGGCGGGGATCTCGACGCAGCCCGCACCTCCCGTCGCTTCCATCTGGTGCAGCAGGGCATCGGCCTGCACCGAGGCTTCGGCCAGACGGCCTGCGCTAAGCAAGGCGCGCACCCACGTAGTCTGCGCCGAGATTTGACGCAGCGGGATGTTTTCCAGAAGCGGGATGGCTGCAAAGGACTGCGCTTCGGCCTGATCCCATTCACCGCGCAAGAGAGCAACCCGGCCGAGGATGCTGAGCACGCGTCCGCGCACGATCGCATCGATCTGCGGCACGCTGTGCATCTGTTGCTCAACGGTGTGGGCGATGGACTCGGCTTCGGTAACCTCGTGCGGCTCGCCACCTGTGACCAGGGCATCGGCCAAGTGAAGCTGCGAGCTGGTGATCAGGAACGGCTGTCCCAGCGCCACGGCGCGCGTCGCTGCGTGCCGCAGGATGGCAATGCCACTGTCGCGCGATCCGCGATGGCACAGCGCTTCGCCCAGGCAGAGCTGTCCAAGGGCCAGCAGGCGCTGCGCATGCGTGAGCTGAAAGATGGCCACAGCATCTTGCAAAAGCTCTGCTTCACGGTAGGGGTTGGGATCGAGATCGTGCATGCACAGACTCTCGGCCATCAGCGCCATGGCGATCCCGTTGCCGTCTCGTCGCTGCGCCAGCGGCAAGAGCTGCTGGATGCGCTGCAACATGCGCAGTGACCAGGCGCGCTCAAGCCGACGCGAAAATGTCGTGAGCACGCGGCCCAGCGCTTCCAGGTACGTATCAAGAATCTCGTTGCTCGGTCGCGTGTCGAGAAGGATCTGGGTCAGCACCTTGGCGTCGGCACGTCGGCCGATGCTCATGGCTGAAGCGGCGAGCAGCCCCGTGGTCTGACACCACCAGACCGATCCGCGATGCAGAAGCGAAATCGAGTCGCTGCCCTTTTCAAGGATGCGATCCGTGTCGCCACGCCAATAGGCAACCCAGGACTGCAGGCTGAGCAGCATGCCCAGGTGTTCGCCGCCAGCGCCCAGGCTGATCCCCAGATCAACCAGGCGCTGCGTCTCGGCGAGATCGTACGCATCGAAGGCATCCTGCGCCGCTTGCACGACATAGGGAATGGCCGCTTCGCTGTCACCGCCACTGCGATAGTGCTCGGCGATCATCAACGGATCGGGCTTGGCGTCGCGCAGCGTGTTGTTGGCGCGCGATCGATCGGCCAGCGTGGCCAGATAGCGTGCCGCCAGACGGTGCCCCGTGGCGCGATCACTGTCGGTCAACATCGAGTAGGCCGCGTCGCGCAGCAGAGCATGGCGAAACGAGTACTCGACCTCGCCGGCATAGCGGCTGATGGTTCGTCGGACGATCATCTCGGCGTCGAGCAGCGCGAGGAGCTCGGCATCTAGATCGACATGCTCAGCCGTCGTACCCAGAAGGGAGACCAGTCCGCCGCGCCAAAACGTTTGACCGATGATGGCGGCAGCCCGCAAGAGCAGCCGCTGAAACGCCGGCAATCGCCCCACGCGTGACTGCAGCATGGCGACGACCGTATCCGGCTGCGGTGCGCCACTCGGCGACGCGGCGGCCCGGATCAGCTCTTCCAGGAACAGGGCATTGCCATCGGCTTGGTTGACGATGCGGGCCACGAGGTCAGGGGCTGCCTGCTCGCCCAGCGCGTGGTGAACCAAGCGTTCGCTGGCTTTGCGGGACAGGCCGGCCAAGCGTATGCGCTGACCTAGACCTCCCCACAGCGATGGGAATCGCTCTTCGACTTCTGGGCGTGCGAACGCCAAGAACATCAGTTGGCGATCGTGCAGAGCCCGTAGTGCCTGCTCGGCGAGCTTGATGCTCAGCGTGTCGCACCACTGCAGGTCATCGATGATGACGAGCAGAGGCTGCCTGGCTGCGAGGCTTTCGGTGAACTCGATGAACGCCCGCATGACCAGCTCGCTCATCATCTGGGGTTCGCGTCGAGCGGCGCGCAGGGCTGGGTTTTCGTCGTCGGGAAACGGGACAGCGCACAGCTCGCCGATAAACGGCAGAAGCGAGCTTCCCTGTGCAGTCCGCCAGGGCAGTCCGGGGAAGCCGACGAGCTTTTGACGTCGCTCTTCGGCGGTATCGCTGTCGACAATGCCGAAGACACCGCGCAGCATCTGGCGTAGCAGGCCGTACGAGGCACCAAAGCGCTGCGCTTCGCCGCTTCCCAAAAGGACGCGAACGCCCAGATCGGCTGTCCGCAGGCGCCGCAAGAATTCATGGCGCAAGCGTGATTTTCCGATACCGGGATAGCCGGTAATGGTCACCGCACTAGCGGTACTTTCGTCGATGCAGCCGCGCAACGTGCGCTCAAGGCCCAGCAGATCCTGCTCGCGGCCCAGGCACGGAGTGGCCTTGCCCAAAAGCGGCCGTGAGGCATCGACCTGCCGCTGCAACCCCAGAAGAAGAGCGCTGCCATCGGGGCGATACGTCAGATCAGCGCGTCCCAGAAGCAGGCCGGCGCTTACGCTGTCGATCCGCACGAGATCGTCGGTCGGCGTAGCAGGGCCAGGGCGAGGCACGGCCGTTCCCGGTGCGGCCACACGCAGCAGGCGCAGGGCTCGGTCAATGCCTTCACCGACGGGAAGCTGCTGTGCGATTTGTCCACGGCCCATGGCCATGGCCACGGTGGCCTGAGGCACTAGCTCTTTGAGCAGCAGAGCGCAGCGTCCCGACTGCAGGGCTAGGTCGGTCGCGAAGCCGCCCTGCGTGCCAGCCAGCGTCACGACCAGGGAGCCATCGGCCAGCCACTCGGGCCGTCCGCCCAGCTGCATGATCGCGTTTTGCACGCTCTTCCACTGCCCGCTCTCCGTCTCGGACGCCTCCATCTCAAGCGTCTCTTGATCGGGGATGATCTGCGGCTGATTGGCGATGATCACCCCCACCAAGACCTGCTCGGCCTCGGTGAGCTTGGTGTCCTTGCGCGCCACCATGTCGGTGTTGGCAATGGCGGCCGAGTCATGCATCGGCTGCAAGGCGGCCAGGCGCAAGACCAGCGAGCCAGCATCGGCAATGCGATCCTGCGGCTCTTTTTCAAGCATGGCCGTGATGAGCTCTTCCAAGGCTTGCGGGGCCTCGGGCAGCACCGTGCTCAAGGCGGGAGCTTGATCAAAAAGAATCTTGGCCAGCACGCCCGCGATCTGCTCGGCAACAAAAGGCGGCTTGCCGCTCAGGCACTCAAAGATCAGGCAGCCCAAGGAAAAGACATCGCTGGCTGGTGTTAGCTCGCGGCGCCCGCGTGCCTGCTCCGGCGACATATACTCGGGCGTGCCGACGATGATGCCAGTCTGGGTCACCACCGGCAGGATGCCGCCGCGGGCGATTCCGAAGTCCAAGATCGTCGCGCCGCTGAGCTTGCCGTGACGCAGCAAGATATTGCTCGGCTTCAGGTCACGGTGGATGATGCCCAAGCGATGCGCTTCGGCCAGACCCGATGCGAGCAGGCGCAGCAGCGTGAGCGCCTCGGGAATGTTCATGCGTGCGTGGCGCAGTCGGTCGGTCAGCGGCTCGCCATCGATCCACTCCATGGCCAAGAAATGGTGCCCTTCCGGGGTCTGGCCATGGGCAACGTACGAGACAATGGCAGGGTGGCGCAGCGTCGACAAGACCTGGGCTTCGCGCTCGAATCGTTCGCGGTCGCGGTCCCGGTTGGCTTGGGTTCCCCGTCGCAGAATCTTCAACGCGACGGACTGGCCGGTGTTTAGGTCCACGGCCTTGTACACGATGCCCATGCCGCCACGCCCCGCTTCCCGTTCGATGGCGAAGCGATCGTTGACCACGGACAGAGAACCATCATGGGGACCAGATGGGGGCATCAAGACGGGCCTTACGCGCCAGTTTCGCAGGTCATCTAGGGTGCTGGCCAGCCTAAACTGCGTCGAGAATGCTGTGTGTCGAGCTCGCCGACATCGCCCGCTTTAGCATTCGGCAGTGCCGGCGTTGTGCTGCCCCGCTGCGAGGTTTTCGCTTGATTCTGGCGACGAACCTTGGTAGTTGCTTGCGACTCATAAAAAAACGGACGGAGCACAGGCAGTGATTACCGACCTCTCTCGCATACGAAACATCGGCATCTCCGCCCACATCGACAGCGGCAAGACAACGCTTACCGAGCGCATCCTGTTCTACACGAAGCGCATTCACGCCATCCATGAAGTCAAAGGCAAGGACGGCGTCGGCGCGAAGATGGACTCGATGGAGCTGGAGCGCGAGCGCGGCATTACGATCCAAAGCGCTGCCACGTACTGCGGTTGGGCCAATTATCACGTCAACATCATCGATACACCGGGCCACGTCGACTTCACCATCGAGGTCGAGCGCTCGCTGCGCGTGCTAGACGGCGCCATCTTGGTGCTGTGTGCTGTGGCTGGTGTGCAGAGTCAGTCGCTGACCGTCGACCGCCAGATGCGAAGGTACAAGGTCCCGCGTATCGCATTTGTCAACAAGTGCGACCGCACCGGGGCCAATCCGCTGCGCGTCAAGAATCAGCTGCGCGAAAAGCTGGGGCACAACCCGGTGCTGCTGCAGCTTCCCATCGGGGCCGAAGACAAGTTCGCAGGTGTCGTCGACCTGGTGACGATGGAAGCGGTGACGTTCTCGGGGCCGAATGGCGAAGAGATCCATCGCGGAGCGATCCCGGCGGATCTAAAGACGCAGGCACAGCAGGCTCGCGACGAGATGCTGGATGCGGTGTCGATGTTCAGCGACGAGCTGACCGAGGCGATCCTGGAAGACCGCGTCACGCCGCAGCTAGTCCGCAGCGCCATCCGCCGCGGCACGCTGGAGATGAAGCTGACTCCAGTGATGATGGGCTCGGCCTACAAGAACAAGGGCGTGCAGCTCTTGCTCGACGCGGTGACGTATTACCTGCCGTGCCCAACCGACGTCACCAACGAGGCGATCGATCTCGACAAAGAGGGGGAAGCGAAGATCGTTCTGCCGTCGGACCCAAGCCTGCCGGCCGTGGCCTTGGCCTTCAAGCTGGAAGATGGGCGCTACGGTCAGTTGACGTATATGCGCGTCTATCAGGGCACGCTGCGCAAGGATGACTTCATCACCAACACGCGCACCGGCCGGAAGGTCAAAGTCTCGCGCTTGGTGCGCATGCACTCGGATGACAAGGAAGACATCACCGACACATGTGCCGGTGACATCGTCGCGATGTTCGGTATCGACTGCAACTCAGGCGACACCTTCACCGCAGGGCCCAATGTCGCGATGACCTCGATGTTCGTGCCTGAGCCAGTCATCAAGTTGGCGATCAAGCCGACGGACCAAAAAGCTCAGATGAACATGAGCAAGGCCCTGCAGCGCTTCACCAAGGAAGACCCAACGCTGCGCTGCGAAGTCGACCCCGAGAGCGGCGAGACGCTGATCGCAGGCATGGGCGAGCTTCACTTGGAGGTCTATATCGAGCGTATGAAGCGCGAGTACAACGCGGTTGTCGCGACGAGTCCACCGCAGGTCGCGTATCGCGAGACGATTACGCAGCGCGCCGAGTACAACTACACGCATAAGAAGCAGACCGGTGGCTCGGGTCAGTACGGCAAAGTGGTCGGTTACATCGAACCGTATGCCGAAGGGGACTTCGAGTTCGTCGACGAGGTGGTCGGCGGCAACGTGCCTCGCGAGTTTATCGCCAGCGTCGAAAAAGGCTTCCGTTCGATGTTGCCCAAGGGCCGCCTAATCGGCTTCCCGGTGGTCAATGTTCGCGTCGTGCTGAATGACGGTGCGTCACACGCGGTCGACTCGTCGGACATCGCCTTCCAAGAAGCGGCGCGTGGCGCATGGCGTGAGGTCTATCCCAAGGCCCGGCCGCAGATCCTGGAGCCGATCATGAAGGTCGCGCTCGAAGGTCCCGCCGAGTTCAGCGGTGCGATGCTCGGCACGCTGATGTCTCGACGTGGCATGATCATTGGAACTACCGATGCCGATGGCATGACGACGGTCGAGGCGGAAGTACCGCTAGCCGAAATGTTTGGCTATGCGACGACGCTGCGCTCGGCAACTCAGGGCAAGGCCGAATTTACGATGGAGTTCTCGCGCTATGCCCCGGTGCCAGGCAGCATCGGTGAAGAACTTGTCGCCAAGGCGCGTGCCAAAGAGGCCGCCGAGAAGAAGAAGTAAACAGGAGGGCGCACATGGATCGCAACGAGATGTACAAGCAGAGCCCACTACGGATCCTTGAGCGCGCTCGCTCAGGGAAAGTGGATGCCGGCGAGGCGGCCCCTGGCTCGGTGGATGCACATGGCCTGGGGCGCGGTAACCTGGGCGTCGTGATGGCGCGAGCGGGCGTTGGCAAGACCGCATTCTTGGTGCATATCGCGCTCGACAGTCTGCTGCGCGAACGCAAGGTGCTGCACGTGTCGCTCGACGCCCCCGTCGACCACGTACACAGCTGGTACGAGGCCGTGTTCAACGACCTGGCCCGCGCCGCACAGCTGACGGATTTGGCCGGGACGACCGAGCTGATCCACCGCAACCGCATCATTCAGGCCTATACGCTGCACGGCCATGGGGCGGGACAGTCGGCATTTAGCGTCGACAAGCTCACAAGCTCCATCGCGCTTCTGGCACAGCACGCAGGCTTCAAGCCCGATGTGCTGATCCTCGATGCGTTTGACTGGACGCGAACCAACGACAAAGAGTTGGAAGCACTGACTGCCACGGCGAAGGCGCTCAACTTGGAGCTGTGGATGACGGCTCTGACGCATCGTCACCAGACGGGAGGCGATGCGCCGAGCAGCGTGCCACCTCCCTGCGATCGCTTCTCGCGCTATCTGCAGCTGGTGCTCTTCCTGCAGCCCGTCGACGGTCACCTGTCCGTTCGCTTGCTGAAGGATGCCTCCCTCGGAGCGGCGATGGCTGTGGACACGCACCTCAGCCTGTATCCCGACACGATGCGCTTGGTCGATGATCGCCTGCCCACGGCACCGATGAAGGATCTGCCGCCGAGCGCTTACACCCTGTTGTCCGGGGCTGCCGAAGGCGCAGAGGCGGAGTTCGGTACCTGCGCCGAGCGCTATGGGGTGCGCGAGGAGAACATCTCATTCGAGGGGCACCGCGTCGTTCGTACCCGCGGCTTGCGCATGCTGTCTGACGAAGAGCTGCGCGAGGGAGATGTCAGCCTAGCCTACGTCTCAGCGACGATGCACCGGACGTATCATCAGAACGCGACGCTGCGCAAAGTTCTGCAGAGCATCTGGCACCAGGTCAACTCGGCGCAGGAAGTGTTCATCATCGGCGTCATTCAGCCCGATGGGACCGTCAAGGGGGGCACTGGCTGGGCCGCCGAGCTTGCCCGTCACCAACAGAAGGCGCTGCACGTGTTTGATCAGAACCAGAAGGGCTGGTTCTCGTGGGATGCCAAGGCTCGGGCGTGGAATCCATCGCGTCCCGTCGTTGGCAGGACTCGCTTCACCGGAACCGGGACGCGCCACCTCACACCGGACGGCGCCGCAGCCATTGCCGATCTATTCCAGCGCAGCTTTGGTCGCTCGAACCGACAGAGCTAGCCTCTTTTCGTCGCCTCATCTCGCGCTTTTCTTCGCCTGATGCTCCGCGGGTCACAGCGAACCATCCACGGCATCCGTTGCTGCCAAGTCGAATAGCGGTGTTATCTTGTCGATAGTGGGTTGCGAGTTTTCGCATCCTGCAGCTTCGGAGGTCGACGATGACAACGATGATTAGCAAGCTCATGGGTACCGGCCGCTTGGTGGCTGCGTTGGGCGTGGCTCTGCTGGGGCTGCCCGCCTGTATGAGCATGCCGCGGCCCGTGCCAACGCAGCAGCAACCCCTTGCTCAGACCAGCATCGCAGGCGTCCTGGTCAGTGTGCCGCGCTTGGACAGCGGCGAGTTTCCCGGCGATGTGCTGGATGTCGCGACCGCGGTGCTTGTGCTGCTTGAGAACCGCGGAGCCAGTGAAGTTCTCGTGGATCCCGCAGCCTTCACACTTGGCGCCGCTGGCGGGGCCCAGTACAGCCCAATTCCACCGAGCCAGCTTGCCTATCGCACGCCAGAGACGCATGTGCCCGCGGACACCATGCTGGCCTGGGGCGGTCGTGTGGGAGGAGGCAGCCTTGGAGTGCGTCCCGCTCCGGTGTATCGCGGCGGCTATTCATCGGGGCGCATCTACGCGCCGGCTCCGATGGGGAGACGGCCCCTTTCTGGCTACGTTCCGCGCGCCTACTACTATGATCGCTATCCCTCGGGCTATATCGGCGGCGGGCCCTACATGATGTGGGGCTATGGACTGCCAGGATACTGGGGCGGTGCCTACTATCTGGACGGGCGGCCCTATGCGTGGTCGCGCGCCGAGGCTCAGCGCATGAGTCTGCCGTCTGCCAAGCTGCCGCCGGGGGCGCGTGTCTCGGGGTTCCTGTTTTTCCCGCGCCTTGACTTGCAGGAAGGCACGCCGCTTGAGCTATCCGTCACGCTGCGCGATGCCGCGACCGGGCAGAGCCTGGGAAGCGCGACGCTGCCGCTTGAGCTACGGGCTGACTAGATGCGGTTTCGCTTCCCCGCCGTTCTGGCCTTGCGGCTGCTGCTCGTTGGCTGTCTTTTGGCTTGCCTGCACTGCGATCAGCGGCCGACCTACAATGGCAATCCTCCGTCGCTGTGGATGAACTATTCCACCCGCGAGATCGATCTGGTCTTGGTTGACTACGAGCCGCCGCCGTTTTGAGCACCGGGCGTGAGGGTCGGTGACTCTCCTGGATATGTCGAGGCCGCCTATACGTTGCGTGCGCCAATCGCCGAAGGGCCTTGGGGCTTCGTCGGTGACGGCATCTTGGCCGGCGGCGAGCGCATTCGCGTGCGCTTCGAGGCGCGCCTGCGCCCGCAAGGGGGCCTACAAGGTGACGACAGCCGCGATGTAGTCGTGGCACAGGCCGAACATGTCTTTGTCCGCGACATGAGTCGGCCCTTTGGCGCGGTGCGCTTCATGGGCCAGGCGACAGGGCGCGCGGTGTCGTCGCAGATTGGCGACCAGCTCGTCTATCGCGCCACAGTTGTCGACGGGGACGCGGGTACCATGTACATCCTCAACGGCGACGGTGGAAAGACCGGCGGCAGCATTCCGCGCCTCGACCTGCCCGCCGCACGCTAGCCGCAAGCCCTGCGACGAGCCTTCTTCGGGGCACCAACCTCATCACCGAGCATCCACGATGCCTTCCCGTTACTTTCGTGTCCCGCTGCATGAGATCGGCTATGTCCGCATGATCGTCGAAGCGTACGATGGCCTGGCCTTTGTTCGCTCGCTGTCCTCGTCGCGTGGCGAGATCGAGTGGATCGTCGGCGAAGGCATGGAGCAAGAGGCCGACGATGTAGTGGAGAAGCTAGCCAAAGAAGTCGGCCTGCTGCCCATCGACCGCCCGCTTGATTGGGTAGATATCGATGAAAAAATAAGGCATAGCGCATAATTTTAGCATTGAGGCGCGCTTTCGCGGTACACGAGGGGCCGGTTGATCTGGCCGTCCGTTCACGGCTGGCCCCATCGATCCATCCAGCGCTCGGACCAGGCCAAGGTGGGCGTGTCCGATGGGCTTGTCTACCTCGCAATTTGCGGCGCTCTGTACGATCATGAGTTCCCCCCGAAGCCGCAGCCCGAAAGCGCGCTGCGCCCGCGGGATTTTTCGCTCGCCGCGACGTATAGAGGAGTTCTGATTAGCACCATGGTTTCTTCTGAAATCCCCACTGCCGCTGCTCATGCCGAGGAGCCCAGCTCAAAGTTGGCGGCTTCCGAGGCCGTTGAGTCGTCTGCATCCCCCGTGCCCGCGGAGCCATCCGGCGAGCTGGCGGCTTCGACACGGTCGCCTTCGTCGGATTCGCACCCTGATCCGCTCGATCAGGATGAGGATGGTGCGACCGGCGACGCCAGTGCCGAGCCTGAGGGGTCAGATTCTGATCCTGCAGCCCCGGCGCTGGCTTTGCCCCCTGAGCCCAGCTCGACCATGCGCACGCGGGCCCTTTTGGCGGTGCCGACGGAGCAGCTTAGCGCGCAGGTCGACCCGAATTCGCTGCCCGAGACTCCGCAGCGCGATGGCAGCTTGTTCAACCTGCTAGAGCCCGTCACGCGGCGAGCCTTTGACCTGGGCGTCTTGGCCCCAGATGCAGGCTTTCACGTCTTTGTGGCGGTGGATGGCGAGGTTCGCGCCGAGGACGAAATCGTCGCTCGCACGCAGGAGCTTGTCCGCAGCCTGAAGACGCCGGGCGACTTGGTGTACGTCTATAACTTTGAAGATCCAGACTGCCCCCAGGCCCTTCACTTGCCGCCAGGGGCCGGACCGGCGCTAGACGAAGCGATGGGCGAGCTTCTCGACGGGCTGCGCGATCGCATGCCGCAGCTCTCGGAAGCTGAGGACGTTCAGCGCTCGCAGGCGCGCATCAACGTCGAGCTTGAGTCAAAGACGCGCGAGATCGTTCAGTCGCTAGAAACCAGCGCTCGCCATCACGGCTTCGGTGTGCGCAACGTGCAGGGGGTGTTCCAGACCTTCCCGATCCTGCACGGCAAGCCCTTGTCGGCCGAGCAGTTCGACGTTCTCGACGAGAACACCAAGCGTGTGCTGCAGGGATCCGCGGATCGGGTGACCCGCGAAGTGGAACGGGCCGCTCGCCGCATGCGGGCACACAATGCGCACTACAACGCCGAGCAAGACGCCGCAATGGCGCGGGCTGCCGCTGGCTTGGTTCAGCGCGAGATGCGCGATCTGCAAGAGCGCTTCGCCGGCATGTCCGCCGAAGTGGCGCGCTATCTGCGGCACGTCCGCCAGGCATTGAGCGATAGCTGGCGCGATTTCGTCGATGGAGAAGACGAGGGGGATAGCAGCCCGCACGTCGGCCATCGCGACGATGTGCCGGGCCTCGATAGCCTGGATCGGTTCCGCGTCAATGTCCTGATCACGCATCGCACGCATGCCGCCGCTCCCGTGGTTTTCGAAACCAACCCAACGGGATCGCGGCTGTTTGGCTATGTCGCGCGTCGCGCGCATATGGGCACGCTGATCAGCGACTTCTTGCAGATCCGGCCGGGGGCGCTGCACCGAGCGATTGGCGGTGTGCTGATCCTGCGTGCGGCCGATGTTCTGTCTGAGCCGGGGCTGTGGGAACGCCTCAAGCGGGCTCTGCGCGAGCAGCGCTTGGCCATCGAGGAAAGTCTAGGCAGTATGGGGGCCTTCGCTTCGACGCTGCGGCCACAGCCAGTGGCGCTGTCGACGCGGGTCGTGCTGATCGGCGTACCCGAGCTATACGACTCGCTGCGCGTGCAAGACCCGGACTTCCGCGGCATCTTTCGCTGCAAGGTCGAAGTCGATCCCATCATCGACCGCAACGAGCACAACCTGCACGGACTGGATGCGTACTTGATGGCTCTCGGGCGGGAACGCGGCTGGGCGTCGTTTGAACGCGGGGCGCGGGCTCGCCTGCTAGAGCTGGCGACGCAGCTAGCCGAGGATCGCGAGCGTATGGCCTTGGCCATCTCGCAGCTCGAAGAGATCGCGGCCACAGCCAGCCTGCTATCGCGAGGAGAGCGCCGCGCGGTCTCAGCGGCTGATGTCGAGGATGCCTGCCGCGAGCACCGCGAGCGCTTGTCGATGGATGAGCGGCACATCCGCGAAGCCTGCCTACGTGGTGAGGTTGCCGTCGAAACCACGGGCATGCGAGTCGGCGTAGTCAACGGCCTGTCGGTCATGCATACCGGGGACATCGAGTTTGGGCACCCGATGCGCATCACCGCGGTCGTTGCACTGGGGCGCGAGGGCATCGTTGACGTCGAGCGAGAAGCGCAGCTGAGCGGTGCCATCCATACCAAAGGCGTGGCCATCGTGCGCGGCTACCTGGGCTGGATGTTCGGACAAGAGCGTCCGCTGTCGCTGCGAGCCCAGCTGGTCTTCGAACAGAGCTATGGCGAAATCGATGGAGACAGCGCCTCGTCGAGCGAGCTATTCGCGGTGTTGTCCGCGCTGGCCGATATCGGCATCGACCAAGGCATCGCCGTCACCGGAAGCGTCAATCAACTGGGACAAGTGCAGGCCATCGGCGGCGTCTGCGCCAAGATCGAAGGCTTCTTCGACCTGTGTGTTGCTCGCGGTCTGACCGGCACCCAGGGCGTCCTGATCCCGCGAGTAAACCTGCCGCACTTGGCGCTGCGTCCCGACGTTGTGCAGGCCTGCGCTGAGGGCCGTTTCCATGTCTATGCCATCGACAACGTGACGCAGGGCATCGAAGTGCTGTGTGGCATGCCGGCGGGCGATCGCGATAGCAGTGGGCGCTTTCCGGCGGCCAGCATCTTTGGCCGCGTCGAGCGACGCATCATCGAAATTGCCGAGCGCCTGCGCCACGCTGAATCACACGGCTTCAGCGAGGGCGAGCCCATTGACGAAGGCGGCGGCGATCTGCCCGAGCGCTCTGACTTCCGGCGCCTACAGACGCTGCACCCCTTGGCCCGCCGCAGACGGCGCTAGCTTCGCTCTGCGCTCGCGCAGGCACCGCGGGTCTAGAGGCCCGGACGACGTACCGTCTGAACCGACCAGAACCACCGCAGGTTCTCGTCGGCGCTGCTAGCCAAGCTGCGGTGGGGCAGGGGGGACGCCCGCCGCTTCCATGAACAGCTCTTGATAGTTCTGGAAGTGACCCGGCCCGACTGGCTGCGCGAAAAACGCCTCGGCTCGCTCAATCCCTGGCGCCATCCCTGCCACGCCACGAGCCATGCCATCAAGGAAGCTCTCGGTGCCTTGCTGAAGTTGGGCGCGCTGTTCGTCGGTCAAAGCCTGCGGGTTCGCCCCTTTGACAAACCAGTCCGCGAGCATCTCGATTTGCGAAGAATGGCTCAGCACCGACGCGACCTTCTTCTGAAACGTCGCCGAGATGTCGATGATCCGATTCGGCCGATGTTCGGTCGGCATCATGTACCAGACCTCTTTGGGTTGCGCTGCATCCACCCCATCGCAGAGGTGCTCGGGATGCAGAAGCGGGAAGCACGAAAACACCGCAGCCTCGGAAGCTATGCGCCCCGCTTCGATGTGATCCGGATGGATCTCGTAGCGCTTCCAGGGATCAAACGTCAGCACTCGATCGATGCGCAGGCGACGGAACCAATAGATCAGCCGCTCGCGCAGAGCTGCCGCGTGATCGCGCAGAAATCCGTCGGGAAAGCCAAGCAGAATGGGAGGCTGCGCACCCAAAAGATGCAGTGCGCGACCTAGCTCGGCGGCACGGGTGGCGGCGAGATCGTCGCGCGTTACATCACGCCGCTTGCTGCCCAGGTCGCCGCGCGTGGCGCAAAGGGCATAGACTGTGTGTCCGGCTGCCGCCCACTTGGCCAGCGTGCCGGCGGCGAAGAACTCGCCATCGTCTGGGTGTGCATACACGGCGGCGATTCGTAGCGTCTCAGACATGCCGCCATTATATCGGCCGCGAACGCTGCGGTTTCGTCGCTTTTGTTGCCGGTCCGGATCGCGCAATCCGAGATATCGCTTGAGAGCGGCAGCCGTTCCTTTCTTCTGTGTCGCGCGCTCAGGAAAACGGGCGGCTTGTCTTCGTCGAAATGAACCGATCGATTGGTCAAAGGAGCACGTCGATGACCCCTCAAGTCCTCATCGTTGGAGCCGGCCCCGTGGGCCTTTCTCTCTCCCTGATGCTGCTTCGCCACGGAATCTCGGTTCGCATGATGGACAAGAATGAAGGGCCGTCGGTGTTCTCCAAGGCGCAGGTCATCCACGCCCGAACCATGGAAGCTTTCCACGAGCTGGGTGTGATCGCGCCCTTTGTGCTGCAGGGTCGGCATGTGGCAGGTGTGCCTCACGCAGTCAGATGGCACACCGATCACCGAGTTTGAAGTCCTGATGCTGGGCCTTCATTTGAGGGGCCGACACATGACTGGAAGATCACGCAGGCCGATGTCCACGTCGACTTGCCGCGGGCCTTCTCTCCGTCGGCCATGCTGGGCTTTTGGGGACCGGCCGGCATCGTTGGGTTCTTTCCCCTGCCGGGCGACAAGCGCCATCGCATGATGGTGTCTGATGAGACCGAGAATCCGACGCTGGCGTTCTTCCAAGAGGCTGCAGAAGCACGAGCGCTGCCGGGGACCAAGGTCTCGGATCCGCGCTGGATGGTGTCGTTGTGTCAACTGCCGCATGGTGAATCAGTACCGTCAGGGCCGTGTGTTTGTCGTCGGAGACGCCGCGCATAGCCACAGTCCAGCCGGCGGTTAGGGCATGAACACGGGAATTCAAGACGCCTGGAACCTGTCGCGGAAGCTGGCCTTGGCGGTGCGGGGGCTCGCGACATCCGCACTGCTGGATAGCTAGTACCAGGAACGGCATCCCATCGCTGCCGCGCAGCACCGCGGCCGCGATGCAGCGACCCAGGGGCTGTACACGCTGTAGAGCCTTGCGAATCCACGGATCACTCCGATGCGCAACGCTGCCCTATCGTTCATCACCCGCTTTGATCTGCTGCGCGAGACCGCTGGCCGACCGCTGTCCGAGCTAGACATTGGCGATCGTGAAGCCGCGCTCGTCGGGTCGAGGCGAGGCTCGCGGTGGCAGATGCGGGGTCTTGGAGGATCGGAAGAAACCCCGCTGCTGTCCGAGTGGTTTGAGCTAGGACGAGGACCGCAGCCGGGTGATGGGATTCCCAATGTGGCAGTCGCCGGTATCTCAGGTGTTGAGCGGGTCCATGATCTGCTCTCCGAGCCAGGCCATACGCTGCTGCTCTTCGATGGGCCCGTGGCTTCCGAGGCTGGCTATCGCCGCTTGGCAGACATCGTGCAGACGGTCCGAGCCCGCTAGGGCGAGCGCGTGGTCTGTCGCGACGGGTATCTGGGATTTCGCAGCATGCCAGCGGATTCTGACGCCCTGCTCGCCCAGTTGGGTTCGGTCTTTGGCGGTTCGTAGCGAGCCGCTCGCGAAACACAGCCAATCACAGCGCGAGGCGTGTAGCTGTTCGCGCTAGGCCAATGCGCGCAGCGCTTCGCGGTCAGACAAGATGACCTTGCGCCCATCGGTACGAATCAGACCCGAGCGCTTGAACTGGCTGAGCGTCAGCGACACCGTCTCGCGCGTCGAGCCGATGAGGTTGGCCATCTCTTGATGCGTGATCTTTAGAGCGACCAGGGTGCCGCGGCTGTCGTCGATTCCGTACTCGGTGCCCAAGCGCAAGAGCAGCTCGGCGAGCTTGCTGTTCACATCCTTGAAGATTAGGTTTTCCAGCTTGTTTTCGATTTCGCGTCGACGCTGCGCCAGGATCTTGCTCAGCCGGTAGCCAACCAGACCTTCACGCTGCACCAAGCGCTCGAACGTGTTGCGGTCGACCTCGGCGATCAGCGAGCTGTCCATTGACTCGGCCATTTCTTCGCGCGGCCCGCCATCGATCAAGCACAGCTCACCGAACAGATCCCCCGGCGCGCGATAGTCGAGCGTCAGCTCTTTTCCGTCGCGAGTTACCTTGCTGATCTTGACGCGACCGCTGCTTAGGAAATACACGGCGCGACCCGGGTCGCCCGGCAGATAGATGACGAAGCGACGTCGCGCTTCGATGAGCTGAACCGACTCGGCCAAGCGAGCCAGCGTGTCATGCGTCAGATCTTGAAACAGCGGCAGCTTCTTCAGACACCAAAGGGCCCGCTTTTCATCTTGCAGATAAATACTCGATTCTCGTTGCGCCATGGTCGCGATGGCATATGCCAATCACAGCCAAAGCGCAAGCATTCGTGCCTGCGGTTACGTTTTCATTCCCCTTGGTAGGACTCAGCACATATTGTTGTGTCCGCTTAGGCGAGGGCAGACCGGGGACGGTCCGCGACGTGCTGCAGCTTGAAAAGCAGCAGCATCGGCCAGCCTACGTAGCGCTCGGCTCGCGGCTCTTTTTCGGCGAGAGCGGGCGTGACGTCGTGCTCGCTCATCTCGATGAACGCAAAGCCGGTCTGCGCCGCCGCCATGACGTACTCGCAGATGCGATGGGGATAGCTCTGCGGGTGAACTTTCTGACCCGTCGCGGGCTCGGTATAGCGGGCCTGCACACCGCGCAACATCAGCGCCGGATGCATCATCGACGCAATCAAGAAGCCACCTGGCCGCAGCACGCGGTGGATTTCTGAAAAAAGATCCACGGGACGCGGGATGTGATCGAGCACCAGGCAGCACAGCGCACGATCGAACTGCGCAGCCGAAAAGGGCAGAGGCTGCGTCAGGTCGTGCGCGATGAAGGTCAGGTTCGCGGCCCCAGGTTTGCTTCGCGCTTTTTCGAGCATTCCCGACGAGAAATCCAGGGCTGTGACCTGCGCACCGGCCTCGGCGCAGCGCAAGGCATGGCGGCCCGTGCCGCAGCCCACATCCAGAAGCGACAGACCCGCAACGTCGCCCAGCGCTCGCCTCACCTGCGGCTCTTCCAGGGGCAGAAGCGGGTTCCCTTCGTCGTCGTACAGAGCCGACCAGCGGTCATAGCCTTCCTGCGTGCTCAGAAAAAGCGGCGGCGGCGGATTGGGCGCGTCCATGCCCATGCTTGTATCACGCGGCGTCGGAAGGCCAAGGCGCGGATCCCGACTCGACGCGGCGACATGGCGCTGGCCTGTACGGCATGGGGCAGCGCACGCGGGCAGGCTCAGAAGCTCCAGCGCGAGACGAAGCGCTGCGGCACAAAGCGTGGAATCGCAAGCGGCATGAGCAGCGAGCCTTGACCCGGTCGCAGCAGGCCGCGTACGTCGAGCTTTTCGGCCGTGCGATAGAAGTGTTCCAGATAGCGCCAGTCGGCGTACCACCAGTCCGTCGCCCAGCGATCCAAGTGATAGACACCGGCTTCGTGAAGCAGGCTCAGACCGTACCGCGTTGCGTCGCACTCATAGTCATAGATGCGGGCGAGCTCGTCCTCGCTCTTGCCGGGCTGGCTGTCCAGGCCGATGCGGCGCAGCTCGTCGGATAGGTTCCACTGCACGGTGTGGCCGAACAGGTGAATGAGGATGAACAGCGCCTGCTCGATGTCTTGGTCGAAGTGAACTTGGATCTGCGCGCCGTCGAAGTCCCCCGTGTTGGGCGCGACGACCTGCGCGATGCTCACCAGCACGCCAAAGCGGCGCTCGATGTACCACTCGATCTGGTTGTAGATAGCGGCCAGATCATCCTCGGTCACCGACGGATGCATGCACCCTGACATCAGCACTCCCCCGCGGACCGATCGTATCACGCAGGCGATCGCTTAACTGGGCGGCAGCGCGGGTCCGAGCCCCGCGAGATCTGGCTTCGCGCTCGTTTACTTTTTGTGGCGCGAGACTTCCGCTTTGGCTTCGCGCTCGCGCTCGTCTTCGCGCTTGTCGAAGTGCTTCTTGCCCTTGGCGATCCCGAGCTGGACTTTGATCTTCCCGTCTTTCAGGTAGACCTCTAGCGGCACCACCGTCATGCCGTCGCGCTTCACCGAATCGGCGAGGTGCTGGATCTCGCGTTTGTGCAGGAGCAGCTTGCGCGGTCGCTTGGGCTCATGGCCAAAGCGGTTGGCAAAGGTGTACTCGCTGATCTGCATATCGATCAGGAAGGCCTCGCCGTTTTGCACCGAGGCATAGGCGTCGCCTAGCTCGCACCGGCTGGCACGCAGCGACTTCACCTCCGATCCCATGAGCACCATGCCGGCTTCCAGGGTCTCTTCGATGAAGTACTCGTGACGCGCTTTCTTGTTGCGCGCCAGCACCTTGACCGCGCCGGTCTTGCCTTTGTCTGCTGCCTTGCTCATACGTCGGTCCGAAGGGGGCTGCGTGATGGTGGGCTGCCGGGGCCGCCCTGTTTTCGGTTAGCGGTGAATGCTGTCGAACATGCGGTTCAAGCGGACGCTGGTCTTTTCGCCGGCCGACCACCAGATGAACCAGGCCTTGCCCTTGATCAAGTCGTAATGGACAGGGCCCCAGAAGCGGCTGTCGTGACTGTTGTCGCGGTTGTCACCCATGACGAACACGTGCTCGGCTGGAATCGTCGTCGCCGGACCGCAGCCCTGAGCCGGAGCGCCGCCGCCTTGGTTGTGAACGGTCAGGTACGTCTCGTTGCCGTTCCACTCGCGATAGGACGTGCAGGGCACACGGCGCCAGCTTCCTAGCGGGCGATCCTCGTCGTAGTCATCGTACTCGCAGGTTCCTTGCTGAAGCTCGCGACGCAGCGGCTGGTTGTTGATGAGGACCTGACCGCCGCACACCTGCACGGTGTCACCGGGGATCGCAACGATGCGCTTGATGAAGTCTTTTTCGGGATCCTGGGGATAGACAAAGACGATGATCTCGCCGCGGCGCGGCTCACGCGTGTGCTTGAACAGCTTGATGTTGGTCCACGGCAGGCGCACGCCGTACAGGAACTTGCTCACAAAGATGTGATCGCCCACCTGCAGCGTCGGAATCATTGAGCCGGATGGAATCTTGAACGCCTCGACCAGAAACGCGCGCAGGAAGAGAGCGATCAGCACCGCGACGCCGATCGACTCGGTGTACTCGCGCGTGGCGCCTTTTTTTCCCGACGGCAGGTGCGTGTTTAGGGCCGCGTCCAGCTCATCCAAAGCGGCATGCACGCGGCTGGGTGGCTCAGACTGGATGGCTTGTTCGAGGTCGGCGATGGCTGCCTCGACCGCGGTGCGAGCGGCTCCGGCGCTGCGGCTGCCTTTCAGGCGGCGCTTGGCGTCACGCAGCGCGGCGCTGGCTTCGCGATACAGGATCAGATCATGGCGCGCCCAGTCGATCTGCGCGCGAAACGCGTAGTACGGCCCGGCTCCCAGCAGCATCAAGATGGCCAGCGCTGCCAGCGCTTGCAGCGCTCGCGGCGACGGCAGATACGACAGATCCAGATGGTTTGTGGCAGAGACCACTGCCAGGAACAGTCCCAGAAACAGCGGCGCTGCGAGCAGCCACAGATGCTCGACAAACAGGCGCAGCGCGCGTGGCGGTCGGCGATCGGGATAGACGGCGCGTGATCCCGACGAGGATCCGACCGACGTGCCCGAGGGCGATGGGGCCGGCGCCTCGCTTGGGCGCTCGCTTTGGGGCGGCGTGGACTCGGACATGCGTTACTCGACCTTTAGAACGGCCAGGAAGGCTTCCTGGGGAATTTCGACGTTGCCGACCTGCTTCATCCGCTTCTTGCCTTCCTTTTGCCGTTCGAGGAGCTTGCGCTTGCGTGTGATGTCGCCGCCATAGCACTTGGCCGTTACGTTCTTGCGCAGGGCCTTGACGGTGGTGCGAGCGATGACGCGGTTGCCGATGGCGGCCTGCACCGCGACCTCGAACTGCTGCGGCGGGATGAGCTCCTTCATCTTGACGCACAAGTCGCGTCCACGGAAATAAGACCGCTCGCGGTGGCAGATCACCGACAGAGCATCGACGCGATCGCCGTTCACCAGCAGGTCCATGCGGATCAGGTCCGCGGCGCGATATTCCAAGAGCTCATAGTCCAGCGAGGCATAGCCGCGCGACACCGACTTCAGCTTGTCGTAGAAGCCGAACACCACCTCGGCCAGCGGCAGCTCGTACTTCAGCACGACGCGGTCACCGGTCTGGTACGTGATGCTGCGCTGGATGCCGCGGCGATCTTGGCAGAGCGCGATCAAGTTCCCCACGTACTCTGCGGGCGTAAAGATCGTCGCCAGGATGATCGGCTCTTCGATCGCCTTCATCTTGCCTTCGTCGGGAAGCGCCGCTGGATTGTCGACCGTCTGCACTGTGCCGTCGGTCATCACGGCGCGATACTCGACGGTGGGGGCGGTGGTGATCAGGTCCAGGTTGTACTCGCGCTCTAGCCTCTCTTGCACGATCTCCATGTGCAGAAGGCCTAGGAAACCCAAGCGGAAGCCGAAGCCCAAGGCCAGCGATGTCTCGGGCTCCCAGGTGAACGACGCGTCGTTCAGGTTGAGCTTCTCAAGCGCCTCGCGAAGCTCGGTATAGCGCGCGTTATCCGTCGGGAAGATACCGGCGAAGACCATCGGCTTTGCGACCTTAAAGCCGGCCAAGGGCTCTTTCGCCGGTCGCTCGACGTGCGTCACCGTGTCGCCAATCTTGGTATCGGCCACGGTCTTGATGTTGGCGATGATGAATCCGACCTCGCCGCAGGCAAGCTCTTTGACCTCGACCGGGTGCGGGTTGAAGCAGCCCAGCCCCAGGACTTCATAGGGCTTGCCAGTCGCCATCAAAAGGATTTTGTCGCCGACGCGCAAGGTGCCGGACTTGATGCGCACCTGCGTCACGACGCCGCGATAGTTGTCGTACCAGCTATCGAAGATCAGCGCCTGCAGCGGCGCGCTCGCATCGCCCACAGGCGGCGGGATGTGCCGGACGATCGCCTCTAGCAGGTCGGGCACGCCGCGTCCGTCTTTGGCCGACACGGGAACCGCGCCCGAGGCATCGATGCCGATCACTTCCTCGATCTGCTTGCGGATGCGCTCGGGGTCCGCGGTCGGCAGGTCGATCTTGTTGAGGACCGGCACGATTTCTAGGTTGTTGTCGAGCGCGACATAGACATTGGCCAGCGTCTGCGCCTGCACCCCTTGTGAGGCATCGACGACCAGCAGTGCGCCCTCACACGCGGCCAGGCTGCGGCTGACTTCGTAATGGAAGTCGACGTGGCCCGGCGTGTCGATCAGGTTGAACTGATAGCGCTGCCCATCTTTGGCCTGGTACCGCAGCCGCACCGTCTGCGCTTTGATGGTGATGCCGCGCTCGCGCTCTAGCTCCATCTTGTCGAGAAACTGGTCTTGCTTCTCGCGGTCGGACAGAGCGCCGGTCTGTTCCATCAGCCGGTCGGCCAGGGTCGACTTGCCATGGTCGATGTGCGCGATGATCGAAAAGTTACGAATCTGCGCTTGCCCTGGTCGGCTGGGCGTCGTCGCGCTGGGTGGATTTTCAGAGGCGGTAGACATTGCAGGGCGCCCACATTAACACGGGCCCGCGGCCCATGATTCCGAGAATCCAAGGGGGTCACGTACCGAGGATCGTCGATACTAGGGTCAGCGCGCATGGCCAGCATTGGACACGTGATCGTTGGACTCGCCGGAGCCCGCCTGCTTACGACGCCGAAATCCTCGCTGCGCGAGCGCCTGGGGCTTGCGGCCGGCTTGTCGGCGCTCTCGCTGTTCCCCGATGCCGACGTGATCGCCTTTGCACTGCGCATTCCATACGAGGCTGAGTGGGGTCATCGCGGCGCCTCGCACTCTCTGCTTTTGGCGCTGCTTTTGGGCATCGCCTGCGGGCTGATGCTGGCGCGCGGGCGAGGACACGGACAGCGACTGCGCGTTCTTATCGTCGCGGCGCTGGTCGCCATCAGCCATGGCTTGCTCGATGCCCTTACCGACGGCGGGCTCGGCGTCGCCTTGCTCTGGCCGTGGAGCCACGAGCGCATCTTCTTTCCCCTGCGCCCGCTGCCCGTTGCACCCATTGGCCTGCGCCTTCTCGGTCCGCGTGGCCTATCGGTAATCGCCCACGAGCTTTTGTACTTCTTGCCCCTTTTGCTATGGACGCTGTGGCCGGCAGCGAAGTCCCCCCGTCGATAAGCCCGCGCTTCGATCGCCGCTCGCTCGCATGCCTGCCCAGCGTCGCAGCCACGCGGCGGCGTCCTCCCTCGCAGACCGAGGCTTAGCAGCTAGCCGGTGGGCACATGCCGCTGCGCATGCGGGCGCCGCCCTTGCCGATCCCGCACCACGTCGGGAAGCCTGCTCCCGTTGGAATGCCACTGGTCTTATAGGGCGACGCACCCGGAGCCAGCCAGTACGGGTGATCAAACACGAAGCGCCACAGGCTGCCGTACTTCGACAGGCCCGGCGGCGGCGTGTCCATCGGGGGCTCGCCGTGCTTGCAGTTGTGGACACACTCGATAAAGAAATTGCCGTCCTTTTCCAAGGCCGCTTCCAAGTTCAGCGACGACGTGTGGAAGTTGATGACGGCGCACCAGTCGAGCGGCCCGCCCCAAAGGACCATCATCGGCACCTTGCGAGCCGGCGACTTCCATGGCTTGACCAGGCCACTTGCTGTGTCCCCGACGCCGCCCGACAGCGAGATCGCCGACGCCAGATACTGCGCGCGTCCCTGCGCTAGCTGCGAGGTAAACAGCGCCCCGGCGCTGACCCCGGCCGACGACACGCAGTTGCGGTTCACTTTGAACTGCTCGGACACGCAGGACAGCATGTCGTCGAAGAACTTGTACTCTTCCTCTTGTCGCTTTTCGCTGTCGCCAATGTTGAACGGCCAGCGGAAGATCATGTCGGCCTTCGACTCGGGAATCACCGCCAGGAAGCGCTGACTGTCGACGGCGGCCTGCACCTCGCCCTTGCGCAGGAACGAGTCGGCGCTGCCGCCCAGCCAGTGCCACAGGAACACCACCGGCAGAAGCTCATCGGCCTTTAGATCCTTGGGCACGACCAGAAGGAACGTGCGGGTGTTGCCGGTGCTCTTGATCGTGTTCTTGCCCGGAACCAGCTTCGGACAGGTGCCCCCCGTGTACTTCGGGGGCAGCGGCGCCAGGGTGGCGCCAGGCGGTGGCGTCTGATTGCAGGCGATCGGCGTCGACAAAAGCTCAGTCGGCTCGCCATCGGTCACCTCGGGCGTCGACTGCAAGGCGGCCTGCGCTTCGCCTGTCAGCGCCGGCTCATCGGCGACCGCGGGGGCTTCGCTTTCCGGCGACAGACCGCAGCTAGCGATGCCGAGCAAGAGCAGCCCGAGCCCAAGCCCCAAGGTCCCGCCAAAGCGGCGGCGTGCCGAGTGCGTGGTCGGAGGGAAGGACGAGTCGAGCGAACGAACGGATGGTCGCATAGATGCCTCCTTGGCAGCGGAACGCGCGAACCATAGCGCAATCGCCCTCCATCCGGCTGCCCTATGGTGCAATCCAGAGCCGGCCCAGAGGAACTGAGGCAACTACGTGCCATGCGCTGATGCCTGCCGGGAGGGCCGGGTCGCAGCGACTCGCAGGTGGCCTGCCGGCCTGTTTTTCTAGATCTCGCCTGCCCTGGGTAAGTCTTGTATCGTCAACGGACCATGACGGCTCTTTCCTCTGAGCATCGCGAGATCAAGGCGCAGCTGGTCTCGGTGCTGCGCGATCTGGCTCGCCTGGCCGACGACACCGGCATGCATACGCTGGTCAACGACCTGCTGCTTGCGCGCATCCCAAAGCTGGAAGAAGAGCGCTTCGTTCTCGTCGTGCTCGGCGAGTTCAATCACGGCAAGTCGACGTTTGTGAATGCGCTCTTGGGGGCCCCGGTCTTGCCGGCTGGCATCACGCCGACGACCGCGACCATCAACCACTTGGTCTATGCCGAAAAGCCTTATGCCAAGGCGGTGCTGACCGATGACAGCGTGCGCGCCGTCGACCCCAAGTCCCTGGCCGAGTGGGTGACGATCGAGAGCCAGAAGTCGGAAAAGGTCCGCCATGTCGAGGTGGGCTGGCCGGCCGAGATCCTCAAAGACCGCGTGACGCTGGTCGACACACCCGGCGTGAACGACATCAACGAGGCGCGGGCCGAGATCACATACAACTATGTGCCGCGCGCCGATGCCGTGCTGTTCTTGCTCGATGGCGCGCAGGTTCTTAAGCAGTCCGAGCGCTCGTTTCTTGAGCAGCGCATCCTGCGTCGCAGTCGCGACAAGCTGCTGTTTGTGATTGGCAAGGCCGATCTGCTGTCGCCTGAAGAGCGCGAAGAGACGCTGCGCTACTGTCGGCAGAATCTGGCCCCAGTCATGGGCGGCGAGCCATCGCTGTTTCTGGTCTCGGCCAAGCAGGCGCTGGCGGGTCAGACGCAGCAGTCGGGAATTCCGGCGCTGCTCGACTTTCTGCGCACCTATCTTTCGGACCAGCGCGGCCGCGTGCTTTTAGACAATGCGACGGCCGACGGGCAGCGCTTGGCGTCGTACCTGCGGCAGAACCTGGGCATCAAGCGACGCTCGCTGTCGCTGACGCTGGAAGAGCTAGAGACGCGCATCGCCCGCGTGCAGAAAGAGCTTCACGGCAAGCAGCAGACGATGCGTCAGCTTCAGAGCCGCATCACTGCTGAGTCCGACGCCATCAAGGCGCACATCCGGCTGGATCTGGAAGAGTTCGTGCGAGGCTTTTGCGCCGCACTTCCCGACGAGATCGACAAGGCTGATGCCGCCGACGTGAAGAAGTACCTGCAGCTCTTCGTGCAAGACACGCTGAAGGCCTGGGCCGAGCAAGAGGGCGATCGCGTGGCCAGCCAGCTTGAGCGCCTGGCCGAAGAGATCATCCAGATCACCAATGAAAATGTGCAGGCGGCGATGCAGACGCTGGCCAGCGAGCTAGGCCCCGCTGACACCAAGGTCGAGCTGGAAGTGGCGACGCTGCGCTATGACCTGGGCATCTTTGCGCTCGGCGCCTTGGGCACGGGCATCTTCCTGTTCGTCAACACCTTCGTCGGGGGCGTGCTGACGCTGGCCGCGCCGATCCTCGCGGTGCTGGTGCATGGCCGGCTTGCCGAGCAGGTCAAGGAACAGGCCAAGCAGCAGGCCCCAGACGCCGTGCGCAATGCGGCGGCGGCGATTGCTCCGCGCTTTGCGCAGATCGTCGACGACTTCGCCGTGCGGCTGTCGGACTTCGTGACCGCGGCGGGGCAGGCGCTGTACCGCGGCATCTCCGAGATGCTCGATCGCGCGCTGGCCGAGAGGCGGGCCCAGGGCATCGATGCCGCGGCCCGCGAAAAGGAGATCGCTGGACAGATCGAGGCGCTCACCAGCATCGAGGCGCGCTTGGAAGAACTGCGACAGCGGCTGTGGGGCGATGCGCCCGCCGAGGCGCCAGCGCCTGTGCATGTCGCGGACGTGCCGGGGGCGCCATCGGATGTCGTCGATGCCGTGCTGGGCAGCGATGCGCCGACGGGGAACGACAAGAACTAGCCCGAAAGCGGCCGTCACCGAAAGCGGCCGTCTAGGACCCGCGATGGCTGGGGAAGCCGCGGCGGGCCAGGACCTGCTCGTACAGGCGCTCTTGCTGGCTGGTGACGCTGTCCCACGAAAAGTGATCGAGGATGAGGCGCTGTCCTGCCTCGCCGATGCGGGCTCGCAGCCCTGGGTCCTTGAGCAGCGGAAGGACCGCGCCGGCAATGCTGGCCGTCGAGCCGGGCTGGATCAGGCAGATGTTTTCGCCATCGCGCAAGAGCCCGGTGCCGAGATCGTCCGGGCCAATCGAGGACACGACGGCCTTGCCGGCTGACATGGCTTCCATGGCGGCGATGCCCAGGCCCGGCGTCTCGTTGAGCCAGTGCGCTTCGATGGTGGCAGCCGAAAGATAGTCGGCAATCTCGTGATGCGGGGCACCGCCGGCCAGCGTGACGTGCTCGCGCAGGCCCAGCGAATCGACGAGTGCCTGCGGCTTTTGCGTCAAGACATCGCCGACGATCAGCAGGTGCGTTCCGGGGGCGGCCGAAAGGATCTCGGGCATCGCCGCAATCAGGTCGCAGCGGTCGCGCAGGTTGTGGACATGCCCCAGCGAGACGATAACGAGCTTGTCGCCCAGTCCAAAGCGGGCGCGGATGCGTTCTCCGCCTTCCTTCGTCGGGGAAAGCGGCGCAATGCCGTATGGGATGCGCTCGACCCAAGGGTGGGCATAGCGCTCGGCGATGTTGTCAACGACGGTCTGGTCGGGCGCGATCAGCACATCGGCGTGCTTGGCAATCAGGTGACGCACCGCTGTCTTGTCGAGGGTGGCCAGGATCTTTAGATACATCGCCTGGGTGTGGTGAACCGGCGTGTGAATGGTCGTCAGCAGTGGCTTGCGCAGGCGCTTGGCCGCATAGGCCGACAGCAGCGCCGTGTCGAAGATCTGTCCGTGCTGATGCAGGATGTCCATCTCGCGCGACAGATCGAGCACGCGTCGCAGCGCGCCCGGCAGGAGCGTATACGACAGGTACTTAAAGCCGTGCGCGATCTCCATCGCTGGCAAGAGCAGGCAGGGCAGGCGATGCACGGCGATGCCATCGATCTCTTCATCGAGCGCGGTGCCCGGCAAGCGGGCCGTCACCACCGAGACCTGATGCCCGCGCGCCACCAAGTTGCGCGACAGCATCAGCGTGAAGTGCGAAGAGCCGCTCTTCACGGGCGGGAACAGGTTGTTGAACATGCAGATACGCATTTTCAGCCTTGGTCAGGGAACTCGTTAGCGCCACCACGTACCCAGCGACTCGAAGTCGAGCTGGTATAGCTTGGCGTCGGTCGGCAGGCCAGAAAGAACCAGCTCGTTTACGCGGGCGTGGCTTTGGGTCAGCGACTCGGGCACCTCAGCGACCAAGCCGCCGGCCCGCGGGCGCACAGCAAGCGGCACGCCATTCCAGCGCAGCCCGACGGCTGCTTCGGCGCCGCCAAGCTCGGCGATGAGGTGCAAGCGCAGAGGCTCGCGCGCCCGCAGCGGAATCAGCAGGCGAACCTCGGGGCCGCTGGGCCTCACGGCCGCGCTTGCCCCCGTCGCTGGTAAGGTGCCCGAGACGACATACGTAGGATCGGTGTCACGGAAGTAGATGCTTCGGCTAGAGACGATGGCGCGGTTGCCGATTTCGCGCTCCAGCGGATGGTTGCCGACGATGCCCTCGAAGGTGCGGATGGGGACCTTGTGGATCAGCCCGAAGACAAGGCCCGCGGGCTGCGCAAACGGAAAGCCGATGCGATCGAAGGCGCGACCGAGCCAGGCCGGTCCCTGCGCCCAGCGTACCCAGACCGACGCGGGATAGGCTCCGCTGCTCGACGACTTGATGCGGCGCTGGCGCACAAGCTCCAGCAGGAAGCCGTTCCAGCTGATCGCGAAGACGGCACAGATCAGAAGCGCGATGCGTCCGCGTCGCCCCATGGCCTGCCATAGCCCAGCCAAGCCCAGCGCAAAGACGACGACGCACTCGGTAAAGCGGCGCGGACCAAACGCCCACGAGGCGTGGAAGTCGTACACCGCAGCGTTCACATAGATCTGCCCGGCGAACACCAAAAGCAGGCCCAGCGGCAGGGCCAGTCCGACGCTCCGTCGCCACAGCAGCCAGAAAAGGCCGGGGACCACCAGGTACAGGATGGGAACCCAGGGGAACAGCCCGGCGCGCATCGAAAACAGCATCGCGATCAGCGCCGGGTCGTGCCAGCGAATGTGTCCGGCGCGCTGCGGCGGGCGGATGTGCCCGAAATAGTGATTCCAGACGAGCGCCTGCGGCGAAAACGCCAGCAACAAACAGACGAGAAACACCAAGCCGGCGGTGATGACCCCAAGCGCGCGTTGTCTGCGCTCGGTCGGGCTCAGGCCCGAGGCAGACAGGCTGCGCACGAGCGCCGTCAGCAGATCAGCAGCCGGCAAGATCAGCCACAGGCCTTGCTGCGTCCGCATCATCAGGCACAGGCCACCTAAGGCACCCAAGATCGCGGCGTGCCGCAGCGTGTATCCGTCAGGGGACTGGCTGCGATAGGCGTCCCAGCGCTCGACGAAGAGCGTGACGGCAAAGAAGGCGCAGCCGTGCTGATAAAGCGGCTGCGTCGTCAGGTACCACCAAAGCGGCGACGCCAGCGCCGCGGCAGCCACGGCAAACCGAGCCGCTGACTGCGAAAAGCGCCGCTGCACGAGCGCGAACATGCGCCAGATGCCAACCAGACCAAAGGCCAGCGTCCCCAGACCGGTGACCCAGTAATCGAACTCGCAGTGGTGCGCGCGGGCGAAGCCGTACCACTTCACCAGAGCGCGTGGCGCATGCCCGCCCAGAAGCGAGATGGCGACGCCAATCAAGGCCTTGCACAGCAGCACCAGGCCATAGAACGGCGCCCACAGAAGCGGCGGTCCGATCGGGTTGGGGTTGGCCACCAGGCCCGAGGCTGGCTCGCGCCCGAAGGCACTGACGATATACGGGGCGGCCACCGGGGCCAGATCCAGAGTGTGGTGTTGTACCAAGGCCGGAAAGTACAGAAACGCGATGAGTCCATCCCCCGAGGCCTTGCCCTCGAAGATGCCGCGCGTAGCGACGTAGTGCAGCACCAAGATGCCAAATACCAGCGCCAGCACCGGGTCGATCTGCCGCAAGCGGGCAGCCAGTACACGGGAGGGCATATGGAGGGGCGGACTCGTCGACAACGCCTACGCTACGTAGCAGAAAGCGCGGCCCGGTGAAAGGCGCAAGCGCGCCCCAGCGAGCTGCCTATACGTCGAGAGAGTGGGGCGCAGTCTGGCGCCTTTGAGCGGTGCGATTGGCTTGATTTGTCGACGGCCTGCGGTCTTGGATTGAGCGTTTACTTACCTGCCGGGATCGGCGATCCTCAGACGATGCGCCGGGACCTTTCGCGGCGCCAAAGGAGGCGGGATGATGCGCTGGATGCAAGCAGGCAAGGGACAAGGGCACGCAGCGACGAGTCCACAGCGACGTGCCTATGTCGGGGACCTGGTGCGGTATGGCGGGCTTCTGCGTTCCGTTTCCGCGGTGGCCGCGCTGCTGTTCGCATCGGCCTGTCCACAGAAGCCAGTTCCCGATCCCGCGCCAGCCCCGGCTCCGGCTCCGCCGCCTGTGGCGCCGCCGCCGCCACCGGCTCCGCCTTCGCCAGGGCCGCAAGACATCGTCGTCAATCAGGCCGATCTGTTTGGGCAGTTTGAGAACCGGCAGGGAGCTTTGGTGACGATTCGCGCGCTGATCGTGACCGCCAAGAACAAGCCACAGGCGGGTCACAAAGGCGTCATCTCGTGCGCGCCAAACGGCGGCGGATCCGACGATGACTGGGTGCCGGTGGCCGACGTCGAGGTTAAAAAGCCTCTCGACGATAGCGGTCGCATTCAGGTGCGCTTGACCGACGCCAACAAGCCACTCTTGCTGCCTGGATCCAAGAAGCCGACACCGCTGCCGAAGAACGCGCGCCTGCGCCTGCGCTGGGAATACTAGGTTTCCCTCGCGGATCGTAGGACGAGCCACCCCTTTCGAACGATCCGACGGCGTCCCAGATACGCAAAAGACAGCAGCGACGCGAGCCAGAATACGCAGGATTCCGCGCCGTGCGGTCTCGCGTGGCCGACGCTGCAGCTACAGCCGCCGGGTGTGCTGCCGCCGCCTCCTCCCGTTCCGCCATCCTCGCCGCCGCTGCTGCCGGCATCGGGAGGGCTGATGAGGACCCCATGCTCGAAGGCCCCGATGTCGATGGCGCTGCCGACGATCTGGCGGGCCTGTTGTGCAAGCGGATGCACATAGTGCGCGCTGGGCGTCAGCGATTGCGTCCCGGCGCTGCCCGCAGCGGTGCCGGTATCGATGCATGGCGAGCCCGCGCGCACGCGCACGTCGTACGTGGCGACATCGGTGAACAAGGGGTCACCCATGGTTGCGCTGACAAAGTTGCTGGTCTGCTCGGCGCTGGCCTGCGCGCTGACGGTGCCGCCGTTGAAAAAGATGTTGTTGCGCAGCACGCCGGGTGTGGCGGTGGCATTGGCGACGAAGGTTCCCGACCTGCGGTTGTTGAGGAAGGTGTTGTTGACGACGAACAGGCGTGTGTCATAGCCGGCAGTGACTCCCTCGGCAGCGTACGACAGGATGGCGGGGTTTTGCGTCGTGCCGCTCTGTTCCAAGAGGTTGCCCAGGACGACCGAGAGCCCGCCGTTGGGCAGGTCGATTTCATAGCTGGCCGTGCCTCCCGCCTCGTCGGTGATGCGGTTGTACAGGATGTAGTTTTCTTTGGCGCGGCTCTTGACCAAGTGACCGACCTTGCCGCGGTGCGAGTACGAGCCCTGCAGCGTGAACTTGGCGTAGTCGCCCAGGTACATGTTGTGCGAATAGCCATCGCCCGCGCCGTTGCTCGCGAACTCCGAGCCCTCGATGAGCACCGTGCCTAGCTGCGACGTCATGGGGGCACCCAGGATGCCGTTTTGGTTGTCGTGGAAATAGCAGTTGCGCACCGTCAGGTTCAGCCCCTGATGGCGGATGCCCGCGCCGTTGTTGCCGTCGGCAGCAGAGATCGCCGCCCCCGAGAGCTCGAAGTTTTCGATGGTGGCGGTCGGTGCCGAGATGGCGAAGATGCCCTTTCGCTGCGCGGGCGTGACGCCTGTGAGGTCGATCTTGGCGCGGCCGTTGACTCCGCGCAGCGTCAGGTTGTCCGTCGTCCAGCCACAGGTGTCGCCGTTGTACGATCCGGCGGCATCGACCTCGATGAGATCTCCAGCGGCGGCGGCGGCGATGCCCTGACAGGGCTTTTGATACGTCTGGCCGGGCCCGACTGCGATGGTCTTTGCATGCGACGAGAGGGGCAAAAGCGAAAGCAGGACAAGGCCACAGGCAGATCGCGTGATTCGTGCGGTCATCGGTGAAGCCTCCCATGCGTCGCGGTTCGCGACGCTGACGTCGTGGGGTCGTCGTGGCAGCGACCCGGATGAAAGCGAAGCGAGGGCGCAGTGCCGAGCTAGGTTGACTCGGGCGGCGTACGCAAGAGGCGCAGGGTCAGGCCGATCAGCGCCAGCATGGCAACGACCAGCACCGTCCACAGGATCATCGTGGCGCGTGTCGACGAGGCATCCTGCAGCAAATCGGCGGCGCGCGTGCGGTACTGCGGATTGGCGCTAACCGGGCCAAAGCCAGCGCGTACTGCTGCGTAATCAAACAGCTCGCGTCGCAGCGTCTCGATGTCATAGCGGGGCGGATCGACGGCGATGGCTGAAAACAGCATGCGATAGCGTGTGCTGCCGTCGAGCTTGGCCGCCAGCCGCGGCAGCGTCACCAGCCCCGAGGCCTGCCGCAGCGTGAGTGCCGGATTGTCGCCGTTGTCGATTTCCAGCCGCAGCGTGGCGACGCGGGCTAGGTCAGACGGCAGCTGAAACGCCACCCGCAGCACATGCGGGCTTGTCGGCGCGGCCTCGCGTCCATCGCCGTTTTCGCTGCTGCCCTCGTCGGGTTTGTGGCTGAGCGTGCCGGACCACAGCAGGCGCTCGCCCCCCTGCGGTTGCACGGCGCCGATCCCAGCCGGTGGGATGGCCAGCAGGCGGGCCGGGCGGCTGAAGAACGCCTCGGCGAACTCAAAGTCGACGGCTTCGTAGGGCAAGGCCAGCGAGCCGCTGCCGGATCCGTACGACAAGAACAGCGAAGCCAGCCCCGCCGACCGGCCCCGCTCGGCCCCGGACGTGGTGCTGGAGGTCACGGTCAGCAGCAAGCGCGCCTCGCTGCCGCTGCGGTCGAGGACATAGGGAATCTGCTGATCTTCTGGGTCGACAATGCGCAGATCTCCGAGTCCAGGGCTCAAGGCGGCCAGATCTTCGGCGGCCAGGTTCGCGGCATAGATGTCCGGCTTGCCGTCGCCCGTGAGCTGCAGCGGGCGCTGCAGGCGAAACAGGCTGACGTCGACCGGAGCCCCGGCAGCCCGCACGAACGACAGGGGCGGCACGACGCGGTACGCCGGGTTTTGCTGTTCGCTGCCTAGCTCGGCGCGCGTCACTTCCAGTCGCGTGACGTCGCTGCGCAGCGTTTCCAGGTCGTATAGCGGCGCCCGCACCGTCGGGGCGGCGTAGTAAAGGACAAAGTCGCGATCGCCTGGCAGCAGCGGAAACAGCAGCCGCGCTCCCACGCCCGAGACGCTGATCTTGAGATCCGCAAGCGGCGGGCCTTGGCTGGCATCGATCTCGACGTACAGCACGCCGTGCTCGGGCCGCTTGGCAAGCGGCAGGGTCAGGCTCTCGCCGCCGACCTCGATCTCGGGGGCCAGCGGGCGGTTCTTGCGCGGCGTGCCGATCACGCGGAACAGCACGCCTTCGCCGAGAAGGACCGGATCGGCAGAGCTGCCGGCCGCGCTCTCGCTGGCACGGTCTTCGACGACGCGAACCAAGCGGGCAAACGCCGGATCGGCAGCGCGGAGGGTCACGTGCTCGATGGGCAGCCCCGGCGGAAGCTGCAGGCGATAGCGGAAAAAAGTGGGGGCAAAGCGGCCGCGCTTGGCGGGCTCAGGACTGGGCAGGGACTCGAACGGAGCCGGGCGCGACCAGATGCTGCCGGGGACCGCTTCGCGGCGCGTGGCGGTCACACCGACGACGGTGACGCGCGGGGGATAGCGCACGGGATCGCTGGTAATGCGCAGATACCGAGAGCGGACCAGGTGATCTAGCTGGATATGCGTGTGATGGATGCGGTGCGGGCTGTCGCGGATCCACAGCTTGTCGAAGATGCCGACGTCGTCTTGCAGCAGGCGGAACGGGCCGTTTTTGTGCTCGGCGATCTCTAGCTTGATGCGGCGCGCGAACTCGCGCTCGGGAATGTCGAGGTCGATGCGGTCATACGCGGCTCCGCGACCGAAGTCGACCAGCCAGACATTGTGGTCGGTAAAGGGGTGGTGCTCGCTGCGCGTGTCCAGCAGTGTGCCGGTGTAGTGTGCCGTGGCGACGGCGTCGCGCTGCTCTTCGACCAGGTACGCGACGTCTTCGCGGCCCGCTCGACGCTCGGGCTGGCCAGGGGCAAGTCGGCACAGGCGCAGGTCGGCAAAGGCGGGCTCGCCACCGCGGTTGACCTCGGGCGGTAGGGCAATGGCGGCAAAGGTGACGCTGCTGCTGCCCGATGCGGCGGCTGATGAGGCCGGGGCGGGCAGGGTGACGCTGCGACGCAGGCGAAAGGCGCTGTGCGTGTCGTCGCTGGGAAGGCGCTCGGCACGCGCTGGAAGCGGCAGCAAAAGAGCGAGCGCCACAAGGCGGAAGAGCCAGGGCAGCGCAGGACGGACCGACATCGTTGACCTCAACGTGGCTACGAAGACTTCGCCGCATCGCGGCGGAAGACAAAGCGCTGGTACAGAAGCGACACGACGATCAGCGACATGGCCAGGCCCAAGAACGAAAGCGGGCGATAGATGCCGCGGATGTTCGACAGGTCGTACAAGAACACTTTGCCAATGGTCAGAAGCATGAAGCCCAGCGAGACGAAGCGCAGGGCGCGGCTGCGCTGCCACATGCCGATGCTGAGCAAGAGCAGCGCGTAAAGACCCCAGGCCAGCGACACGGTGAGGTCGCGGGCATAGCTGTGTTCCCAGGCAAACTCGACGTAGCGACCGGCCGAAAAGGCGTCGGCGATCTCGATGTTGATCAGCGCGAAGACCGAGAGCAGGCCCAGGAGATATGCAAGCTGATACCAGGCAAGGCGCGGGCCGCCGATGGGCAGCTTGTCTTCCCAGGCCGTGCGGTGCTTGGCCTCGACGACAGAAAGACCGCGGGCGCCGAACAGTAAGCAGGCGGCGGGGATGCCATAGGTGTAAAGCAGCCAGTTCACGACGATCAGGCCGCGCTCGCTGTAGTGCCGGAATTCGGCATCGGGATACAGGCGCAAGAGGACGGCGGCATAGAGCCCGACGCCGAAGTACTTAAGGCCGATGTGCGGCAGGCGACGGTACAGCCACCAGACGGCAGCCGCTTCGATGGCCCAGGCAATCAGGATCCACTGACGATCGAGCTGAAGCGGAATGGCCACGGCGACAAAGCCCAGCGCACAGGCGGCAAATAGCGCCTGGTTACCAAGGGCGCGACGGGCGCGCACAGCCTCGGGAAACAGGCCAAGCACAGCGTCGGAAAGTGGCAGACGAGCCAGGCGCTGCACCGCGGCAAGTCCCAGCACAGACAGCAGGGCGAAGCCAAGGGGCAGAATGCCAATCGCGCGCTTGCCCAGGGCGTCGGTGACCAGCTGCAAGATCGGCAAAAACAGGGCCGGGCCAGCCAGGGCGCTGGCAAGGTATGCGCCTCGTCGCACGCGCCACACCGGACGCAGCGCCATCACGAAAAGCGGCGCCAGGGTCAACAGCACGACATACAAGGCCAGCCATGGCAGGAAGCCGGATTCGTCTCCGCGATGGTGATACACACCGACGACGGCAAAGGCGCAGGCGGCCACCAAGGCCAGGGCCAGCGGCAAAAGCAGCGTCAGGTTGCGGCGCAGCGCCGACAGCCAAAGAAGGGCGGCGAAGAGCCCAACAAACAGCAGGCCCAGGCCAGGCGTCATGGGCAGCAGCAACAGGGGCCCGGCAGCGGACAGGACTACAACTCCCAGGCCGGACACGGCGGTGAGCACAGCGGCTGTGACTTCGGACACCAGTGCAGCCCGCGGTGCTTGGTTCGCCTGCGGTCCCCGACGAGCGGCCAGCAAGCCGGCCAGCACCGACAGAAGAAGCGGCAGGGACAGACCTCGCAGCAAGCGGTCGGGGCTGAGGCCCTGCGGGCTGCCCGACGCGGTCCCACTCTGCAGGACCAGCCACAGAAGCCAGGTGCCGCCGACGTGTGCCGCGAAAAGCGGCGACAGCCACGCGATGCGACCCGCGGCTTGGCGGCTGCGCTCGGCCAGCCACAGCACGGCTGCGATCAGCAAGATCGCCGTGGGGCCCAGCGGATCGGGCGCCGAGGCTCCCAAGCTGGCGTCGCGCAGCGTCGCCGCCATGTAAAACGCGAAGCCAAGCAGGCCAAACAGGCCCAGAAAGCCGCTTAGCTCAAGCGGCAGGTTGGACAAGAACTCGGCAGGTAGCCAGGGCGGCGGCGTTGCATCCACGGCGTCTGCCTTGGCCGGTGCGCCTGCCGCGGGGGGCGGCGCATGCGGTGCGGCCGGCGCTTTGTGCTGCGACCAGCGATCGCCGAGGCGGGCGGCCAGGTTGAACAGACTGGCCAGCGCGACGAGGGCAAGCGAGATGCTCCACAGAGGCAGCGGCTCGGCGTGGCTGGGGCGTCCGGCGAGGAACAGCGCCACGGTCAGGAAGGTCGAGACCGCCGCAGACAGGGGCAGGACGTGTTGGCGTCGCCGCACACCGACGACAACCAGCGCGACATCGAGCAGAGCGGTATAGCCCAGAAGCAGCGGCCACTGGGCGGCGTAGGCGCGCGTTCCCGCGACGACGATGCCAAACAGAAGCGGAGCCAAGCCAGCCAGGACAGAAAGCTGCAGAAGCTGTGCGGTTGCGGCGGGATCGGCAGGGCTCGGCGCTTGGCCGTCAGGCGTGCCATCGCGACGCGACCTGGCCGAGAGCGCGCCCGACAGGCTTGGCAGAAGGAAGTACAAGATGCCGAACAGAAAGAAGACCGAAAGCGCGATCGGCAGCTTCTCGGGCGATAGGCGCTTGGATGCCCAGGCCACTTGCAAGAGCAGCGTGGCGACGAAGCTAAGCCACACCACTCCGGTCCAGCGCTTGCGGACGCTGATGAACAGGAAGCCCAGATCCAAAAGCAGGATGTAGCCAAACAGACCAATTGGCCGGTCCTTCCCCGACGACAGAAGCAGCGGCGTGGCAAAACCGCCAAGCAGGCCAAGGACCGAGATGAACACCGAGTCATAGCGCAACGACAGCAGGCCCGCGACGACGGTGGTGAGCGCCATCAGGGCAAAGGTCAAAGGCAGGTTAAACAGGTCATACGCCGAGTGACCGGCGAAGAAGGCGGCGTACAAGATGGCGATGCCCGCGCCGCAGACGGGCGATGCGGTGGCGGGATAGCGTGGGCGAAAGAAGACCTCGGACCCAACCAGGGAAGCAAGGCCCATAAGAATCAAAAATGCGATTCGCAGGGCTGGTGGGATGAGGTTGTTTTCGATGGAGTACTTGGCGAATAGAGTCCCGGCGATGGCCAAGGCAATGGCGCCCAGCCAGGCGGCCCCGCGGACGCCGATAAACTTTTCAAGATCAAAGGGGTTAGCGGCCGGAGCTTCTTCGGCCGACGTGGGCAGCGACGCAGGCTCGGCGGTTCCGACCCCCGACGAAGAAGTGCTTCCATGGAAGGACTGCGCACCAGCCGCTGACGTCACGTTCCCGGCCGGGGAAGACGACACAATTTCCGGTGTGGTTTCTAGATTAATCGTTGAAGATACATTGGTCGTTTGTGACGAATTGATAGGAGCAATTGAAGAAGAGATGTCTGTTTCTGTTTTTTGAATGAAGTCTTCTGTTGAAGAAGTAATAGACCCTGATAAATAAACTCGATTGTCCGACGAAGTGATCGTCGCGTTGGATGAATGAGGCGTCCCGCCTGATGCATGAGTCGGCTCGGGCGACGATGCCATGTTGCTCGTGGGGAGCGAGGCGGCGGCAGGGGAAAACAACGGAGCCAGCGCCGGCAGGGGCGCGCTGTCGGCAAGCCTGGCGGACGTCGCGGTGGTCTGCATGCGCTTGTGGGCGTCAAGCTGCCGGCGCAGATCAAAGATCTGGCTCTCGTACAGCAGGGTCTTGGCTTCAAGGTCCTCGACCTGCCGTTGGGTCCGTCGGGCGATGCGATAGGCCAGCCCCGGCAAGACCAGCCAATAAACAAAGGCAGCGACGCCCAGCAGCGCAAGTAGTGCTTCCACGAGTGCGGGCAGTATATCACGCGCTCGACGACGGAACGGAAGGCGAGGCGAGCCCTTGGGCGGTGGCTGTCGAATGTGATAGCGTGCCCGCGCTCATGTCACGTCGACGAGGAATTCCGGTGTTCCGCAAACGACTGTTGTTTGGCTGCTCGCTGCTGCTGTCGGCGCCGCTGCTGTTCGTTGGCATGACAGACGCAGGGCTGGGGCTGAGACCAGCGCACGCGGTGGGTGAGCAGAACGCGCGGCTGCGCGGATCGGTCGTCGAGGCGGGCACCAATGTGCCGATGCCAGGGGCCAAAGTCGAGCTGCGCAGCGACGCGCTTATCGGTGGCCCGCGTCACGCACGAACCGACGAAGAGGGGCGCTTCGACTTCCCGCTGATTCCTCCGGGACGCTACGACGTGACGGTGTCGTACGAGGGCCTGAAGCCGACTCGGCGGCGCGTCCAGCTAGAGCTCGGGCAGACCGAGACCCTGCGCATCGCCGTGTCTGCGGAAGCCGTGACCAGCGAGACCATGGTGGTTGTGGAAGAGCGCAAGCGGCTCGACGCCGACAAGGTGTCGACGGGGCGCGTGCTCTCGGCGGACTCGCAGGCGCGCATCGCCACGACGCGGCGCTATCAGGACGTGGTGCAGCAGCTTCCCGGCGTGTCGGGTGGCAGCAACCCCGTGATGGCCGGCGGCAGCTTTCGCCACAATCGCTATCTGGTGGACGGCCTCGATATCACGGACCCGGTCAGCAACACGTTTTCGGCGAACTTCAACTTCGACGCCATCGCGCAGATGGACCTTCTGCTTTTGGCCGTCGATGCCCAGTACAACTCGCTGGGGGGCGTGATCAACCTGGTGACCAAGCGTGGCTCGGACCGCTTTTCCGTCGATGCCAGCCTGTTCGTCAACCATCAGTCGCTGTCGGTGGGCAGCCGAGCCGGTGGCCAGCTTTATGAAGGCCGGCTGCGCGATCAGTCGGATCCACCGCCGCCGAACGCCAGCTATCAAGCGAACCTCAACGTCGGCGGACCGATCGTAAAGCAGAAGCTTTGGTTCTATTTGTCGGCGCAGTATTGGTATCGCTTGTCGTCGGTGGTGCCGGGGCCTCCGCTCAACGTGCAGCACGCGCCCTTGGATCGCCACGATGTGTATACGCGCCTGAAGCTGACCTGGGCTCCGGCGCCACGCCATCGCGTCGAGCTATCGCTGAACACCGACCCAGCGTGGATCAGCAACATCCGCAACCTGAATCCCGCAAACGGCAACACCAACTCGTATGCCAGCGAGGCCGAGTACTACCAGCGGCAGGGCGGCGTCTTCGGCATTCTGAACTATGACTGGTTCATCCGCGACAACCTGATCTTCGGGGTGCAGACGGGCCTGCAGCTCACGACGATCACGACGGGGGCGCAAAACGGCGACGAGGTTGGGTCCTCGTATTTCGATCGCGCGAGCACGATCACCTGGAACGCCGCCGATGCTGCGACGCTGATCGACGACCAGCGCTGGCGATATCAGCTGGATCCGACGCTCACCTGGGTCAAGCGCGGCTTTCTGGGCCAGCACACAGTCAAGGTCGGGGCGCAGTTTCAGTATCTGCGGCACTACCAGCTAAACGGCACGCCGGGAAATTCCATCTACACCGACGACACAGCCCAGGCGATGGATGCCGGCGCGCTGCAGCGAGACGCGACATCGACGGAGCGTCCGTTTGGCTGCAATCCGCTGCAGCCAAACCCGCGCATGGGCCTGTCTGCCACGCCCTGTGCTCGCTTCACGCAGTACGAGCCGCGACGGGCGCAGGTGCGGCAAGGCTATGCGCTGGGCGTCTTCATCCAGGACATGTGGAAGCCGACCGACTGGCTGACCATCGTCCCCGGCCTGCGCGTCGACTATGGGACGGCGAAAAACTCGCGCGGGGAAGTGACGCACAACCTGCTGGGCTTCGGACCGCGCATCGGGGCCTCGATCGACCTTCTGCGCGACGGCAAGCTCCTGTTGAAAGCGGCGTATGGACGCAGCAACGAAGTGGCCAGCCTGCGCATCGCCACCAACGCCGATGCTGGAGCCGCGCAGTCGACCTGGGAATGGACGCGCCAAAGTGGCCAGAACGGTCGCTTCGATCGCTTCGTTGGTTCGCAGGGGGGCGATCGCGGCTATGACCTGCGAGGAGTCTGCGCGGACGGCACGCTCAGCATTGACTGTGGCAACGCCGCGCTGAGTACGCGGCCACCGCAGGCGGACTTCGTCACCGCCTCGATCGAGCGCGAAGTAGCGCGCAATGTCTCGTTCTCGCTGACGTACACCTATCGTCTGTTGAGCAACCTGTGGGAAGACATTCAGGTCAATACACAGCGTCGGCTAGACGGTGGGGACAACGTTCGCTTTGGGGACAAGAGTCGCGGCGGCGTGCTTTCGTATCGCCCGACGGGAGACGCTACCCGCCGGTACAACGGCTTCGACGTGGTCTTGGCGGGATCGCCAAGCCCAAGCTGGCAGTTCCTGATCGCATACACGCTGTCTTGGCTGGAGGGGACCGTGGACGATCAGCTGAGTCCGTTCCGCGATGACCCGCCGCGTGACTTTCGCTTGTACGGCTATCTATCCGACGACCATCGACACCAGCTAAAAGCCAACGGCAGCTATACCTGGCGTGGGCTGAGCATCGGAGTGAACATGGCCTTTCTGACGGGCGCGCCGGCCACGCGGCTGTACCAAGGTCCGCTCGGCTACGTCGTCCGTTATGGCTGGCGAGGCGTCGACCCCGCATCCGATCCCAACGACGTTCGCAAGTGGACCGAGCTACGCAGTCCCGACGTGCTCGATGTCGCGTTCCGGGCTCAGTACGATCTGCACGCCATCACGCGGCAGCACCTGTCGGCGATTGTCGACGTGTTCAACCTGCTCGACCTATCGACTGCGGCGAACACTGGGTCGAACACCACAAACCAAGCTGGCTTCGAGGCGCGCAACAGCGCGTCCTATGGCGCGGTGACCAACCGCCAGGTTCCATTCCGCGTGCAGTTCGGCGTGCGCTACCAGTACTGAGCTACTCGCCCTTGGCCTTCACCGTCAGAGTGAAGGTGGTCTTGTAGTCATCCTTCTGGCGTGGGTACTTCCACTTTTTCAGCGCCTTCTGCACGCACTTGCCCAGCTTGCCGTCGCTTTCGGGGCCACTCAGCTCGACGCTGCTCGCCTTGCCTTTGTCCGCTACGTCGACGATGGCTTTGAGCTTGGCACCCGCTAGGTCGGCGTTCTTCTTGAGAGCCTTGGCGTAACACTTGTCGAGTGCGCTGTGCCCAGACTTCAGCAAGTCTTCCAGCACCGACATCGGTAGCTCGCCGACGTCGCCTGGCTTGGGCGTCGTGGGCTCTTCGGTCTTCCCTGAGCCTGCGGCCTGACTGCCGCCGTCGCTTGCGGTCCCCGCATCGCTGCCAGCGTCGGCGATAGCACCCGCCCGCCCAGAGGGCTTGGTGGTCTGCGAGCGCTGCACGAGCCAGTATCCGCCGCCGCCCGTCGCAGCGAGGACGGCCAAAAGGACAAACACCCAGGCTTTTGATTTGCGCCTGTTTTCCCCGGACGAGCCGTGGTCTGCCCCGAGATCGCCTCCGGATACGACGCCGAACGCAGCCGAGGCCGGGGGAGGTGTCAGAGACAGATCTGCAAAGGCGCTGGCCGATGCCGGGGCCGGGGCTGGAGCCGGCTCTGGAGCCTGAGGAGCCACGGCCTGAGGGGCCGGAGGAGACGGAGCCTGGTTCACGGATACAGCGGGTGTACTAGGCGCCAAGGCCACCGCGGGCGGAGCGGGAGCCAGCTCTACTTTGGGTGCAGCGGGCGTCGGTTGCGCGGCCGGGGCTGGAGCCGGAGCTTCGGGCTTTGCGCTCGGAGTCGCGGCGGGGGCCTTCGCAGAAGGGGGCACCAACTGGGAGCCGAGCGGCAGGGTTCGCGAGAGGGCAGGTGGTGGCTTGAACGCGGGGGGCGCCGGCTTCGGACCAGGCGAAGGAGGCGTCGGTTTTGCCGTGGGCTTGGCGCCCGGCTTTTGGGCGGCCTTGGCCCCGCTGCTCTTTTCTAGCAGTGCGTCAAACGCATCATCCCCCAGCATCAGCAACGACGCGTCTTGCACATCGTCATCGTCGCCGCCTCCCTTGCTGGCGGGACGCGCAGGAGCGCTTGGGATGTCCAGCGAGCCGATCTGAGTCGCGTCCCCGGCATCTTCGCTGCTAGCTGCTGCAGCGATGGGCTTGGCCGGTGACTTCACGGCCGGCTTGGCCGCTTCCTTGGCCGATGCTTTGGCGCCGGCTTTGGCTCCGACCTTGGCGCTGTCCTTGGCCAGTGCTTTGCCGCTGTCTTTGCCCGCGGTGTATCCAGCGCCTTTTTCCGTGGGTTCCTTGGCGGCCGGCTTCTGTCCACCGCGCGCCTTGCTGACCGCGTTCTGCACCTCGGGGATCGAGTCGGGCAGCTTCCAGCCGTCGAAACCCTCGTGCCAGACATAGAGCTCGGCCGAGGTCCCGGCCTGCTCCATGATTCGCTGCGCGAGGTTGCTCAGCGGAAACGGCCCTTCTTGGTTGCCGTCGATCGACAGGTGCCAGTCATCGCTGGCAGGCGGCTCGGTGCCGGGCAGCTTGCCGAAGAAGTCGGCCATGCCGCCGATCATCGTGGCGTCGCCGCCGCCGCCGCCGCCCTCGCTGGCTAGCTGATCGCGCAGGTCTAGGCCGGCGGTCGACTGACCGGGATCGGCTGCAGGTTCTCCGACGCGAGACGTGCGTGCGCCTGCCTCACTAACAGAGATCAGGCAGCCGCAGGTCTTGCAGCGGATCTTGAGGATCTTTCCCCGAACGCGTTCGTCGGGGATCGAATACTTCGTCTGGCACTGCTCGCAGGCAAACCGCATTCAGTGTATAGAGCAATACTATAAATCAAACCGTTGATGAAACGATACTTTGAGTTGCTGAAAGTGACTTCGCAGGGCTCCGTTTTTTCACATGTGCTGTCGAGTGCTGACGCCTGAGAAGCTGTAGGAATGACAACCCAACGAGCCGCAGGGTCGGGCATCCGGCGCCTAGATTTGCTGTGAATTGTGGATTTTATGTATTCAAAAATACGAATACTCAATCAATTGGTAGGTCGATCGGCTGTGGCGCGGGCGTGACGGCTTCGTTGCCTGCGGGGCTCGGTGGCGCGTTGGGGTCCGCAAGGACGCGCAAGCGGCCTTCGGCTTCGCTGCGCAGATCGTCGTCCGGGTGGTGATCCAAGCACGCGCGCAGGGCCGTTCGCTCTGATACGGGCTCGCGCAGCGCTCGATGCGCACGGGCTTGCGCGCAATAGATCGCAGCCCGCTCGGGATCCTGGAATCGAGCTCGCGAAAGCAGTGCCAGGGCCTTGTCCTCTTGTGCCGTCCGAATCTGCAGAGCGGCCAGGTCCAGGATCAAGTCGAGGTCATACGGCTGGGCCGACTGCGCTCTCGAAAGGACCTCGCTGGCCCGGCGTAGCTGGCCGGCTGCGATCAGCTTGGCTGCCTCGGCGCGAAGCGTCTTGACCCGCTGCATCTCGGGGCTGTTTTCACGATAGAGCTGGGACAAACCGGCATCGTGGACAAGCGACAGGCCCCCCTCGCCGAAACGAAAGGCCACAGGTGCGACGAGGCCATGGATGACGACATCTTTCTGGCCGTCTTTGTCGATGTCGACGATTTCTACGCGGTTGTGTCCCTCGCGCACGCGTCCGGCAACGGGCTCGGCGCGATGAGCGCAGAACGAAAGCAGGGTGCGGAAGCGCTGACCATCAAAGCGCCGCAGCCTGGCAATGCTGTGGGTGCGTCCGCCTGACTCGACGATGTCGTAGCCGTCGCGCAGAAGTGGCGCACTGCCGGGAGCAGCCAGGACGACGGTGGCCATAGTCGGCTCGGCGCGAGGCGGAACGGCCTGGTAATCGGCCAGCACGAATCCTGGCTCGGTGCTTCGATAGATCGCTGCGTACACCTCGGGCTTGGGGACTTCGCGACGTCCGGCCAGCGTCAGGTCAGGGCTGCCGTCTCCATCGAGGTCTTCGCCTACCTCGCCGTTGCCGCGGCCGATCTGGTCCGCGCTCGTTGGGCCGCAGGGCAGACCAGGATGCTTGCAGGGAACCGGCGGCTCCGCGGCAGGCTTTGCCATCTCTACACCGCACCAGCGGGCATCTGCAGTCGGTGCGGCAGATGATGCGGCAGACGCAGGGCTGCTCGGTGCGCTTGCAGGGGTGGGCGGCGTCGATGTCGTGCTCGAACCTGCCGCAGCACCGTCGGCGCTTTTGACCGGTCGCAGCGGTGGGAATCGCGTCTCGGCCGCATACCCAGAAAGCGGGTTGGCGATGGTGACAAGCCCAATCAGCAAGGCGCCTACACAAGGCCTATGAAGCGTCATAATTGGTCAGTATAGACGAAGCGCTTGCGCATTCGCTGCGCCTGGCGTGGGCCCGTATGACAGCGTCCCTGACATCGGGCGCTTGTATCCGCCGAAGAGAAACCGCAGACATCGCTTTCCCGATACCTCTGCTTAGCGATAAGATCATCGCGGGAGAAAAGACGATGTCAGACGCAAGTGAACCGCGCGGAGAGGGGCGTACGCAGCGGGCTCCAGGGCGGCAGACGCCGACGCCAGCTCCCGAAGACGAGGCGAGCTTCAAGCTCGACAAAGAGATCGCGCTCAAGTACGACCCCGCGACGCTGTCTCGTCACATCATGCGCGACGCCGGACGAGGCGAAGCGCTGGATCTGCACACCAGAGCTCGAATGGAAAGGCGCCTGGGCGGCGACTTCAGCAGTGTGCGCATCGTCCGTGGACCGCTCGCGGAAGAGATCACCAGCCGCTATCGAGCAGACGCGGTCACCGTCGGTGGAACCGAGCTGATCTTGGTCCGCGAGGGGTGGCAGTCCAACTTCCAAAGTGCCGAAGGCGCGGCGCTTTTGGCCCACGAGCTTACGCACGTGCAGCAGCAGCAGCGTGGTCTGCACTTCGCTCACTCGGGCGAGGGCGCAGAGCACAGTGATATCGAGCAGGAAGCATACGGCGTACAAGCGCTGACCAAGGCCGAAGAGCAGGGGCGCAACCTCGCGGACGAGTCGACGAAGCGCGCGGCGTTGGCCGAGAAAAAGATCTGGCACGAAGTGCGGAAGATCGCCCGACAAAAGATGAAGAACGAAGAAGAGTCGAGCGAGATTCGCGACGGCTCGCCCAACATCCAATCCAACACGCAAGCCACCTAGGCCTCTATGTCTGAAATCGTCGAGAGCAAGGAGCTTCTTCTGATCAAGTTTCGTGACCGTGAGCTGCGCGGCTGCACGTTTCGTCGCCTGCGGCTCTCGGGAATGCAGCTGATCGGCGCGGATTTCACCGACTGCACCTTCGATTCATGCGACATGGACAACATGACGCTGACGGGCGCCAACCTGTCACGAGCCACGTTCAATCGTGTGGATCTGCGGGGCACGGCGATCGATCGCGGACTGCTGAAACGAACGCAGCTTAATGACAGCAACCTGACCGAGTGTGATCTGCATCACGCTCTGCTCGAAGATGTGCAGTTTGCGCGCTGCGACATGGACAATGCCGTCTTTGACCACGCGTATCTGGGCAGCTGCACGTTTCTTCCCAATCGCGCGTACGGCTTAAAGCTGCGTCACGCTGTGCTGATTCGCTGTCGATTTTCCGTCGAGCGAGGGGCCACCGAGCTGACGCGTGCTCAGCTTTCGTCTGCGGTCGTGATCGACTGCGACTTCCCCGGAGCCTGCTTGCTGCGCGCCGACCTGCGCGAATCGCTGCTGGTCAAGAACAACTTCCAGGCCGCCCTCTTGCGCGATGCTCAGACCGAGCACGCCGCTGTCGTGTCCTGCACGCTGCAAAGCGCGGATCTTCCGAGCGCTTGGTCCTCGACGGCTAAGGGCTAGCAAGGTGACACGTATTGCGGCGCTCTCGCGCCAGTCTGGAACCCACGAACATCACACGGATTTTCTGCGAGAACCTTCATGAGCGATCGCCACGACCTACGCCGTCAGACCCGAGAGATCCAGGATGCACTCAGCCGATACGAGCGAGAGCAGCTGATCGACATCTTGGTGCATGTCTTTCGTACTTATGTGCTGGAGGGGGCCGCTCTGTCGTCGTCGGCCGCCGTGGTGTCGGTTGCGGATGAGCTGCATGGCTTGTCCTTTGCGCAGGTGATCGAGCGGCTTCAGCTGCGCTTGGATCTGCCCGAGCTGCAGCTCTTCGAGGTACAAGGCGGTCGGGTTCACGTGCGCGTCGACGGTCGCTCGGTTCCCGTCGAGCTGCCCGCAGCGCGGGGAGATGCTTCCTCGCACCTGCAGGTCTCGGTGGCGCCGGCTGCGAGTCCGGCTGCGAATCCGACGGCACCGCCACCTCGGGCCCCTGGCGTGGAAGTCCGCGAGGTCGTCATGCCGCCGTCTCCCGCGGCATCGGTGACTCAGTCTGCGTCGAGCCGGCCTGAGCCCCGCCCCGGTTCGGTGCGTGCGACCAGCGCGCCAAGCTCGGCGAATGCGCGACCTGCGGCACCTGTGTCTCCTGTGGCTGCTCCGGCCGCCTCGCCGAGCCCAGCGGCTGCTTCGCCTCCGGCCGCGTCGCCCCCAGGTCCTGCCAAGCCCGAGCGCCCCCCTGAGCCAACTGGAACCAGCGGCGGTGGTCGCTTTGGTCTGCTGGAGATCGACTGATGAGCGCGCTGGTTGCTCGTCGTTACTATCTGCGGGCCTTGGATGAGCTGCGCCGCAATGAACTCGACGATGCCTGCCAGGACTTGCAGGCGGCGCTGCAGCTGGTCCCAGGCTACTACGAGGCGCGCGTCGCGTATGCTGCGGCCCTGCTGCGCCTAAAAGATCCACCGCGTGCAGTGCAGACGCTGCGCGCCGGACTGCACTACAACCAGCAGGGTGCCGGGCGTGCGCAGCTTCTGCGGGCGCTGGGGGATGCGCTGGTTTCTGCCGGGGATTTCTTGGCCGCCGAGCAGGCGTTTTCTGAGACAAGCGCGACGACGGCTGCGGACAGCGCGGATCTGCACGATCGCATCGCCCGGCTGCGGGCTCGTACCGGGCGCTTTCAAGACGCGTTCAATGAGCTTCTCGCGGCAGCGCGGCTCTCGCGGCAGCCCTAGCGGGCGCTGGGCCTATTCGTGTCCCCGGCGAAAGCTGCCGACGCCATAGAACAGTCCGACGAGCGCCAGCAAGGCAAAGCCCATGATGCTTGGCGACATCGATTCGGCCAGGCCTTTAAGCAGCACCTGCGGGCCATCGGGCTTGAGGATGTTGAGCTCGGGAAAGCGGTCACCCGCCAGGGCAGCGAAGGTGGCCCCAAGCGCCGCTGCCGTGCCCGCCAGCGTGGCCATCAGCGTCGACAGGGCAAGGCCGCGTGCCAGCGCCGCGTATCGTGGGCTGAGCGTCTTTGCGTACAGCACCGCCGAGACCAGGGCCGATCCACCGAACAACACGATGAACCACATCGGAAAACCACCCTCGTGCATGAGCTTGAGCAGCATGGACGTCTCCTTCCTTGGATGAGCGGCGGTCTTGGTTGCACCGCCATGGACTTTGAACAGCACAACTCGCGAGTCCGCGGCTTGTGACAGCGCGCCAAAATAAATGTGTTGTCACACGTGAGCCCTTCGCGGGTTGATGGTGACGTGGACGCGAGATCCTCTGCCGACAAAGCCAGCGCGGCCGAGCGCGATGCAGCACAAGAGGCCGAGTGGCTGGCTCAGCTTCGGCTGGGCGACCCCAAGGCCTTTCAGGCCGTCTATGAACGCTATCGCGTGCGCATCTATTCGTTCGTGCTGCGCTTGTCGGGCAGACGGGATCTTGCGGATGACTTGCTGCAAGACACCTTTGTGCAGCTAGCGCGTCATGCGGCGCGCTTGCCCGAAGAGACACGGTTTGCGCCGTGGCTGTATACGGTGGCGCGGAATCGCTATCTCAGCCAGCGACGGACGGCACTGTTTCGACTGGACCGCCTGCGCTCGTGGTTTGGGGGGGGCCAGAACGAGGCAGACGAGCGCGTTCCCAGCCCACACCACCAAGCCTCGCAGCGGCAAGCTGTGACGCAGCTTGAGCAGGCCCTGCAGGCCCTATCGCCCCCTTTGCGCGAGGTCCTCTTGCTGGTCTGCATCGACGAGCTCGAACAGGATCAGGCTGCGCGGATCTTGGGCATCCAGCCGGCGGCGCTTCGCAAGCGGCTGGAACGCGGACGCGCTCAGCTTCAGGAATTGCTCGATAAACAGGAACGAGGCATGGACCATGGCCCCGCCGACTAGTCCGCAAGAAGCGCTGGAAAAACGGCTGCGAACGCTGCCGGCTCACGCACCAGACAGCACGCTGGATACGGCCATCTTGCGTGCGGCCCGTGATGCCTTGGCTGGCCGATCTTCCGTCGAGGAACCTGTAGGATGGCTGGGACGATTTGCCATATCAACGCTGCTCTCGGCGGCGACGCTTAGTTATCTGTGGTGGGCGGTTTCGGCGGCGAGCGCGCTGTATCTGTAGACGGCTTGCGGCTACAGGCGTAGCTGGACCGCGCGGATGAAGCGCGATTCATCCCCTGCGGCGGCGTGGAAGGCATCGAGGATGTCATCCGCCGGGCAGCGGCCGGCTGCCACGTACGCGCGCAGCGGATCGAGCAGCGCGACGCTTTCGGCATCGGCGATCTGCACAAGTCCGTGTCGCGCGATATCGACGAGCTCCAGACAGAGTGACTGGATAGGCTTCCCATGAAGCGGCGCGTGCAAGCCTTGCTGCGGCACCGCAGCGCGCAGCGCAAGAAGCTCTTCGACGGTGACATCGCTTAGCAGTGCGGTCGCCGCCTGCTGTGCTTGATCGCAGTACAGCCAGCCGCGCCACAGCGAAGCCAGGCCCCGTACCGTCGACAGTGGGCCCGCATCGGCCGTTCGCACTTCGATGTACTGCTTGAGCCGGGTATCGGGAAACAGCGTCGAAAGGTGCAGTTCCCAGTCAGCCAGCGTGGCGACCTCGCCTTGGAATCCGTCGCGCATGAAGGTGCGGAAGGTCATGCCGCCCGCTGGGATGTATCGCTTGTGGCGGTATACGAAAAACAGCGGAACATCGAGCGCCCAGTCGACGTAGCTCGCGAAACCAGCGTCCTGGCGAAACAGAAAGGGCAGGGCTCCACAGCGATCCGGGTCGGTATCGAGCCAGCAGGCCGCGCGAAAGCTCTTGTATCCACAGGGCGTGCCGTCGCGCAGCGGCGAGGCGGCAAACATGGCCGTGACCAGCGGTCCCAGCCGCAGCGACAGACGCAGCTTGTCCATGGCGTCCGCTTCGCTGGTGTAGTCGAGGTTGGCCTGCACGGTGGCGGTACGCTTCATCATCTCGACGCCCAGCGTCCCGCGCGTCGGCAGATACTCGCGCATGATGGCGTAACGGCCTTTGGGAACCCAGGGCACATCGGACCACGTTCCCAAGGGACGAAAGCCGCAGCCAATGAACGTGATGCCCGCCTGCTCAGCCAGGGGCAAAAGCTCGCTCAGGTGCTCATCCAGCTCGCGGACTGCCTCGACATCGGTGGTGAGCGGCGCCCCGGACAGTTCGAACTGTCCACCCGGCTCCAGCGTTACCGAGGCTCGCTTGCGGCGCAGCGCCACGACGGCACCGTCGATTCCACCATCGCTGCTTGGCTCCCAACCGTGGTTCTGCAGCCCCGCGAAGAGCTGGCGAATCTGCGGTTCGTCGGGGCCCGCCGCATAGGGCAAGGGCCGTGCGCGGCCCTCTTTGCCAAGGACGACGCCGATCTTTTCGTGCTCTAGGCCGATGCGCCGATCAGCCACTGGCTTGCAGCCGCGCTGAAAGTGGGCCAGCAGGTCACTGTATGTGAGCGGTGAGCTTGGTGCCGTCGCGGGCGGCCCGCCGGCACCAGAGGGCTTTGAGACCTGATCGAGCATGTGCTTCCTCTCTGCGCGGCGGCGATTCGCGGCCGAGCCGAAACTAACCTGGGTGGATGCTACGAACCGTGTCGGCGTCGGTCAACGGGCCCTCGGTGGTTGCTGCGGTTGAGCTCGCCTTGTGACCTGCGACACGCGCAGCATGCACCAAGCCAGGGCGCTCAAGCTACGGCTTGCTCAACGCCGCGCGCACGAACTTACCGGCTGGGAACGACTGCGCCAAGACCGTGTCCGGCAGGCCCATTCCTCGGGCCAGCGTATGCGCGAAGGCCACCAGCGACTCGCTGGCTTGGATGTCGCCCCCAGGGCCGCCGCGCCCCGTCTGCGAGTCAATGGGCAGGGCGCAGAAATCTCCTTCTCCGGGGGCGATGCCGCCGATCACGCCACCGCGGAATGGCTTGCCGATCAGAATCCCGGTGTGATGGTGCGCCCAGTGCTCGCGGCCGGCGATGCCCCGCTTGCGCAGCGTGCGGCCGAACGCGTTCAGCAGAGCAAAGGACGCGCGGTCGGTCAGGCCATACTGTGAAAGCTTCTGCATCAACAGGCTCAGTTGCTGCACGCCAGCGACGGTCCCGGCTGACTCGCGCATCAAGCCGTAGTCGAAGTGATTGTCCCCACCAAACGAGATGCGCAGGGTCACCACCGGGGTCACGTTCATGCGCAGCAGGGCGACGCTTGCGATGATCTGCGCGTTGGGGCCATCGTCGCGAAGGCTGGCCAGATCGGATCGAAGCTGCTCGCCCAGGGCTTTGGCCTGTCGCTTCGAAAGGGCTTTTTCCTCGATCTGGCCGGCGAGCGCGCGGCTGCCGCTGTCTCGAAGCACGGGCAGCAGCTTGTCTAAGACCTGGTCGCGCTGCACGCCCAGGTTGGCGAGCGTTCCTTCCGATCCGGTCAACAGATCGCGGAGCGCTGTGGGAGCAAGGCTGGCCAAGCCGTGGCCTTCAAACGTCAGCAAGGTGCTGCTGCGGCCGCTCGGCGCGGGCGGGCCGATCGAGACCGGCTCTCGCTGGGCGGTGGCGAGGCAGCCGCTCGTGTAGCGAGCGATCAGGGACGGCAGCATCTCGGCCTGACCCGCTGCCCACAGGCGCAGCACTTTGGGCAGGTGCGGGTGGGCGTTGGTTCGCGTGGCCAAGTGAAAGAAGCAGGTGCGATCCAGGACTCGCTGCGGCAGCGTCGACCAGGGACGCGCCGCCGTGATGCTCTGTCCCGACAGCGAAAGTGTGGTCGGCACCATCTGCGGGTCGCTGGGATGGCTGATGCCCGCGTGCTCGTACGTGCCGGGAGCGTTGGTATTGACCGGATCACCGTCGAGAGACGTGCTGAAGATCAGGTACTGCGCCGCGCTGCGATCTTCGCAGGTCGGTTCGCCCCCTGGCTGACCCGTGCTGGCCGGTTGCGCTGCGGCCCGGCGGGGGTTCGTGAGCGCCCAGCTGACCCACGCGCTGGGCAGTCCACTCGCGAGGGCCTGTAAGCCAACGCTGCCGGCGCCGAACAGGCCGTGCATGAGCAGCTGCCTTCGCGATACCGCCCCCCTAGGCATCACACTACGTCGCTTCATGGCTCGCTTTCCGACGTTACCGACTCAGCAATTAGCGTAGCACGGTCCGTCGCTGCGCTGCGCTCGTTTCGTGCGCGATGCTCGGGACTTGCATGGCCTTGGGATTCCCGGACTCGGATCTTGACGGATATGGAAAAATCCGAGGTCGTTACGCCGCGTCAGGATCTCAGCTCCGGCTGCGTAGTAGCTACGACTGACCGCAGTCTTTGTGGATGCACATGGGAGGGAGTTCGATGCGCCAAACGATTACGCAGCGCCCGGCAATCGCCAGCACAGCACCGGTTCCGTCGATCTGGCAGCTGCGCACCCTATTCGAAGCCGACGCGGGCATCGCGGATGTGAATCAGGTCGTCGAGCTTGACGGCAACCAGACGCTAGGCATCGGTCGGCAAGACGACGGCGGCAGCCCCAGCGCTCCAGATGGGCTGCTTGGCTCTGCACCGACTGAAACGGCTGGCCTGGTGCGCTGGCTGGGGATCGCCGATGGCATGGTGTCTCGACGACAGGCTGTCGTGGTCATCACGACATCGGGTCCAACGCTGCGCGACAGCCACAGCAAGAACGGCACCTGGATCAACGGCGAGCGCCTGTCTCCCGGTGGCGAACGGACCTTGGCCAGCGGCGACATCATTCAGGTGGGGCATTCCTTTCTGATGTGTCGCTGCGAGCCTCCGGTCTATGGCGATCCCGGCGCCGATCCCGAGGGCGATGCCACCAGTCGAGCCCTCGCCAGCATGCGCGGGGTCTCGCTGGGCATGGCTCGGCTGCGCGCTGAACTGCCAAGCCTCGCTCGTCTGCGTAGCCGGGTCTTGGTCTTGGGCGAAAGCGGCAGCGGTAAAGAAGAAGTGGCGCAGGCACTGGGTCAGCTGGCACGGCACTTCGCGGGGCTTCGCGGGGTGCGTCCAGCTGCAGCAGAGCCGCTGGTCGTCATCGACTGTTCGGCGCTGGCATCGAACCTGATCGAGAGTGAGCTGTTCGGGCACCGCAAAGGCGCCTTCACCGGAGCCACCAACGATCACATCGGCGCGTTCGAGCGCGCCAAGGGGGGGACGGTCTTTCTCGACGAGATTGGCGAACTGCCGCTCGACCTACAGCCCAAGCTATTGCGCGTGCTGGAACAAAAAGAGGTCCGCCGCGTCGGCGATAGTGTCATGCGCCCCGTGGATGTACAGGTGGTCGCTGCGACCCATCGCGATCTCGATGCGGCCTGTCGGGCCGGGCGCTTTCGCGAGGATCTGCTGGCTCGGCTGGCCGGGGCGGTGCTTCGCTTGCCGCCGCTGCGCGAGCGCCGGGAAGACGTCTTGCTTCTGGCCCGCCACTTCGTGGGTCCAGATCTGCGCCTGTCGTTTCGACTGGTCAGTGCCATGTTGGCCTATGACTGGCCGCTCAACGTGCGCGAGCTACGCAACCTGATGGTGGACGAGCTGCCGCGCGGCGAAGAACACGTGCTGCGCCGACTCAGTAGCGCAGGTACGCGCGCTCCGAGCAACCCGCCTTCGCCGGCAGCGCGGCCAGCCGATGGGATCCCCGCGGCAGCAACGGGCCGCGGCCGCCCAAGCCATGCCCCAGGCGATGCGCCGCCGAGTCGAGAGACTTTGGCCGAGCTTCTGCAGAGCCACCAAGGCAACCTCAGCCTGCTTGAGCGGCTGACCGGTTACTCGCGTCGTCATCTGCGCCGCTTGGCCAGCCAGGAATATGGGCTGAATCTCGACGCATATCGCAGCAGTCCAGGCCCCGAAGTCCCCGCGGTGCGGGTGCAGAAATAGCTGCCGAGACGCGCGCTAGACACCGGATGGAACGGCCTGCGGCGCATCGACGCCATGGCGGCAACGTATGGCGGACCCCTCGCGATATACTGTGTGGGTGCCACCGCAGGTTGCCATCGTCGTGCCCGTGCTCAACGAGGTCGGAAGTGCTGCAGCGTTGATCGCACGTCTGCAGGCTCTGTCTGAGCACGAGATCGTAGTGGTCGACGGCGGCAGCAGCGATGGCACGGCCGCGCGCCTGCAAGAGGCAGGTCTGTCCGTCTGTTCTTCGGATCGTGGACGGGCGCAGCAGATGAACGCGGGAGCTGCCCGCACACGCGCAGACGTGCTGCTTTTCCTGCACGCAGACACCGAGCTGACCCCGAAGCACGTGCAGGCGGCACAGGCGGCGATCGAAGCAGGGACTGACTTTGGCTGCTTTACGCTGTGCCTTGATTCACTTGATCCACGACTCTGTTTGGTGGCGAAGCTGATCTCGCTGCGCAGCCAAGTCATGGTCTCAGCCACGGGCGACCAGGCCATCTTCATGCGGCGCTCGCTGTTCTGCGACCTGCAGGGCTATCGCGAGATCGCTCTCTGCGAGGATCTGGATCTCATCCGCCGGGCGCGGGGCAGCGGCCGCTTTGCGTGTCTCAATCACTCGGTGCGGACCTCGGCTCGTCGCTGGCGACGCCGCGGAATCCTGCGAACCATTCTGCTTATGTGGGCGCTCAGAATCGGCTGCCATGCCGGCATCGATCCTGGGTTGCTACGACGCGTCTATGAGGATGCACGATGAAGTTTTCGTACACTCCGACGAACGACGAGCTTACGCACAAGCAACGTCGTCGAGATCAGAGGCTGCGCGACACCTCGCCTGCCTTTCGACGTCCCAATCAGGTCTTGGGGCAGCGCTCAACCATCGGCTGCGTGGCCCTGGAGATCACGCAGCGCTGCAACCTGGACTGCACGCTCTGCTATCTCTCGGAATACTCCGAGTCCGTGCCCGATCCGCCGCTGGAGGAGCTGCGCCGCAAGCTCGACTTCATCAAGGATCGCTTTGGCGTTCACACCAATGTTCAGATCACAGGGGGTGATCCCACGCTGCGTCCGCGCGCAGAGCTCGTCGAGATCGTCCGCTATGCGGCAGGGATCGGGCTCTATCCCGCGCTGTTTACCAACGGCATTCGCGCCTCACGCGATCTGCTGCGTGAGCTGGCGGATGTCGGGCTGGTCGACGTGGCGTTTCACGTCGATCTGACGCAAGAACGCAAAGGCTATGCGACCGAGATCGCGCTCAACGACGTGCGCAGCAAGTACCTGGAACGGGCGCACGGGCTGGGCCTAGCGGTGATCTTCAACACCACTGTTTTTCAAGGAAACGTCGGTGAGATTCCCGAGCTCGTGCGCTTCTTCGTGCGGCATGCGGGCGAGCTAGGCATGGCCAGCTTCCAGATGCAGGCCGACACCGGACGCGGCTATCTGCGCAAGCGCGAGGACGAGATCACCAAGCAGCGGATCTGTCGCCTGATCGAAGAGGGCTGCGAGGGTACCAAGCTGTCTTGGGACTCGGTGCTGTTTGGCCACCCCGACTGCCACAACATTGCGTACTGCGTGGTCGCGGGCGGAAAAGTCATCGATCTGTTTGACGACGTCGATGTGCTGAGCCGCTGGCTGGCGGACTTCGGGACTGTGGCGCTCGATCGTACCCAGGTTGTGCAGTCGGCGACGCGCGTCCTTAAGCACATGCTGCTGCAGCGTCCCGATTGGCTGCGTTACGGAGGCAGGTGGGCCGGTCGCAAGCTGCTGCAGGCTGTGCCTCCGCTCGTGCTCGAAGCCGTCGAAAAGAAGCGCCTACCGCAGCTCGGCAAGATCAGCTTTTTCATTCAGAACTTCATGGACGCGGACAGCCTGAAGGGCCAGGTCGAGAGCGAGCGGGTACAGCACTGCTCGTTCCATGTCGCCACACGCGACGGCAGCCTGTCGATGTGCGAACACAACGCGCGCCGCGACGACTTCATCATTCCCGCAAGCTTGATCCGCGGTCGCGACATCCTGCCGCGCCGGCCCCCCATTGCCGCGGTGCTGCGTCCGTCGGGCCCTGCAGTTTCCTCGGATGATGCACAGGTCGATTCCAGCAGCTAGCGAGACCTGACGAGACTATTCGCCTTCGGGTCGCCCACCGCCGCGTCCGCCGGGACCGCGTCGATCCTCTCGCCCTGAGCCCGCTGCGTGGGGTCGGCGCCCGCGATCGCTTGATCCCGAGCCCGGCCCGCCGCGCCCATGCCCCATCCTGCCTTCGGCTTCGACGCCTCGCACGTACTCCATGAACGATGCGCGATCTTCAAGAAAGCCATGCAGGCGCGCGGCGCTGTTGCGTTCGCTGCGACGCACGCCGTCGTCATAGGGGCGACCCGCGAAGCGTCCACCTTCCTGATTGGGGGGGCGGTCGTCGTCGCGCGAGCGGAAGCGGGATCCGCTGTCTCCCGATGACTCGTGGCTGCCTGGGCGACGTCCGGCCCGACGCTGTCGGTGTTCCAGGCCCGCGGCAATGAGCTCGCAGACGAGCTGGTTTGCTTCGACTCCTTCGGCGCGAGCCGCAAACAAAAGCTCGCGCTGCAGGCTCTTTGACAGCGAGAGCGAGAGCTCTCCGCTCAGTGTTTCATCGTCGACGGCCACAGGCGGCCGCACACCTCGCTCGCCCAAGTTTGCGAGCAGGGCGTCGAGCTCTCGTTCCATATTGACCAGCGCTTCGGTTCGACTCGTTCCTTCTCCGTGGCAGGCAGGCAGCTCGGGCACTCGCGCGACAAACACCTTGCGCTCGCCATCAAACGAAAGCTGGACGCGGTAGTTCGGTCTCGACATGTACGATTTCCTAGTCGTTTCGTATGGTTCTCAGAGGGGAAAAAGCGCAACGGAGTGTCGGGGCGGCCCCTTTGTGTGTCAAGGACTAAGGCTTGGCACAACTGCGTCGGCGCCGTGCGAAAATGATCGCGAAGGAGTAGACGCATGAACATCCGCCTAGCTTGTACGCAGTCCTCGACGCCGGCCTTCCACTTCTTGTCTTCCGAGCGACGAAGTGCGCGACAGCGCATCGTGCGCGGGCTCTTCGCCGCCTCGATCTTGGCTTGTGCCACGGGGGGCTGCGGCCTATTCGACCAGACCATCACGCTGCAGCCGCAAGAGTTCAAACAGAACTAAGGCTGTGGCTCATTTCCCGTCG
>JAEUJZ010000137.1 GCA_016794505.1 Myxococcales bacterium | reverse complement strand
GGACAACACGACGGTGATCGATGGAGCCGGCAAGAAGGGCGACATCGACGCGCGAGTGAAGCAGATCCGGGCGCAGATCCAGGACACGACGAGCGACTACGACCGCGAGAAGCTGCAAGAGCGTCTGGCGAAGCTGGTCGGGGGCGTGGCGGTGATCAAGGTAGGCGCTGCGACCGAGACGGAGATGAAGGAAAAGAAGGCGCGCGTGGAAGATGCGCTGCACGCGACGCGGGCCGCGGTGGAAGAGGGCATCGTGCCGGGCGGCGGCGTGGCCCTGCTGCGGGCCCAGGCTGTGCTTGATGGCCTGCGGCTTGTCGGGGATCGTCAGTACGGCGTTGCCATCGTGCGTCGCGCCATCGAAGAGCCACTGCGCTGGATCGCCCAGAACGGCGGCGTCGAAGGCAGCATCGTCGTCGAGAAGGTGCGTGCTGGGAAGGGATCGTTTGGCTACAACGCCGCGACCGACAAGTACGAAGACCTCGTGGAGTCGGGCGTCATCGATCCGACCAAGGTCGTGCGCTGCGCGCTACAGAACGCCTCGTCTGTGGCCGGTCTGATGCTGACCACCGAGACGCTGATCGCCGAGAAGCCGAAGAAGGAGAAGAAGTCGGCGGGCGCTGGCGGCGGCATGGGCGGCATGGGCGGCATGGGCGGCATGGGCGGCATGGGCGGCATGGGCGGCATGGGCGGTGACGACTTCGGCGGCGATTACTAATCCCCCGAGTCGGCGCATCATCGGACCCTCTCTCGTCGCGGCGCTCGATCGCCAAAGCGAGAGGGGGTCTTGTTTTTTTGCGCACCGAAGAGGCCAAGAGGCTTCCCGAGGGACCGGCGAAAGTGCGGGCCGAGCGGTGGCCTATTGCAGGGGGCGGGGCGCGGTCTCGCTGCGGGCTGCGCTGGGTTCCATCGCAGCCTCGGGCGGAGCGATCTGGGCTGCCAAGCGCTGCGACTCGTGCAGCATCGACTCGCTGCAGATACGACCTGAATAATAGCCCTCTTCGACCAGCTCGGTCAGTCGCTGCAGCGACGAAAGGGCATGCGCCGGCACGGGGATGCGCAGAGGGCGCGCAGCGGTTCCACTTAGGCGCGGGGCCGTCGCATCGCGCAGCAGATCCTGCGGCGTGCGCGTCTGCACCAGAGCCGCATCGCCATAGAACACCTGCGCCACCCGCTGCCAGTCCGCAAGCAGCTTGGCGCGCAGCGGCAGCAGCCGAACCGTGATGCCGCGTAGCTCACCGCGGTGCGGGATGGTGGCAGCGAATTCCTGGGCCTGATATCCCGGCGCCGAGATGCGTACGACCAAACGACCGGCGCGAAGCTGCGAGATCACGAAGCGCCCCTCGTCATCGCATACCGTCGCGCGCTGCTGGGTGGCCGGATCGGGAAGCAGTGGCGTGACAACCACCTGGGCCTGCGCGACGCAGAAACCAAAGGTCGCGTCGAACACGGTCCCATCCAAGGTCGTGTCGACGGTTCGGCGCAGGCTCAGCGACGTACGGGCCGACAGCGAGACACCGGCTGCGCCTGCCATGACGCGCAGGTCCCGCGTGCCCGAGGCAGGATCGCCTGCTTCGCTGGCTTTTGTGACGGTCTGCTCAGCGCGCTGGCGGGCTCGTCGGGCCTGCAGCCATCGCGCGATGCGCTCGCGCAGGCCCTTCTGGACGCGCCAAATCAGAAGGACCAGCGCAGAGACCGCGAGTGGAAGCACAAACGGCAGCAGCGAGACCGGCTCGGGTGGCAGCACGCTCAGGTGGAATTCGTTCGAGATCCCTGGGCGTATGTAGCGACGGGCAGGGACTACCTTGGCGACCAGCTCGGTGGCTGTGGCGCGTAGCGGCAAGCGATGAATATCGAGGACAAAGCGGCCCTGTTCATCGCTGACCGCAGTGCCGAGCAGGCGGCGCAGCGGTGGACGCGACGAAGCGGCTCGCGCAAAGGGCTCCGCCGAATCGGGGCTGCGGGGATCGTCGGGCAGAGCGGCGGCTTGGCTGGCTTCGATGTCAACAAGCTCACCGGCTAGCGGAGTGGGACCGGCCTCGGACGTGACAAACACCGTGCCGCTGAGACGGAGCCGACCACCCTGCGCGACCTCGCTGGCGTTGGCTTCCAGCGTGATGCGGGCCTGCGTCACCACCAGCACGTCTTGCTCGGTCCGGGATGGCGCAGTCTCGGAATCGCCTGCGTACTCGGCTCGCACCAACAACACGCTGCCAGCGCTGGGCGACGGAGAAAGGAACAGGTTCGCCGCACTGCTCTTCCCAGCGGCTGTGTCCGCTCGGGTCGATTGGGTATCCAGACGCACGATCGTCTGCGCTCGCTTGGGGCCAAGGGACTGGCCATCCCGGCGATCGAACACGGAAAGCACCACCGGCCCAGGCAATGGCCGGCCCTGACTGCGCAGGAAGAGTCGCGAAACGGTCAGAGCCGTGCCTGCGGGATGCGTGCTTTCGACTGAAAAGCCCAGCTCGCTGGGCCAGCGATCCAGCTGAAGGTCAAGCGTGGCATCGGCTGGATCTCGCAGGTCGTCCCCTGAAAAGTGTGCGCTCAGACGATAGGCACCCGCGGGCAAGCGAGCGAATGTGTGGCTGACGAAGCCTTGACGGTCTGTGCTGACCTGTTCGCGCAGCCACAGACCCTGTTCGCTCTCAAGCGACAAGAGCAGGCGCATGCCATCGAACGAGCGCTCGCCGTCTCGGCTGGCTTCGTCGGGCAGCGGCGATCCCACGTGGTCTGAGAGCTGGGCGCTCACCGTGACTGCGAAGCGACCGCGCTGTCCGCGATGCTCTACTTCCCGCAGGACCAGGCGGGTGCGAGCGCGAATCTGCAGGACGGCGCTCTCGTCGGAGGCAAGCGACCGAGAGGCACAGAGCACGAGCAGTCCGCAGGCCAGCCAGGCGGCGAAAAGCCGTTGGCCACCCAAGAAGGCTGGGATGAACCGGGCCGGCTGCCTGCGATTCTGCATACGCGGCTTGTACTAGAAGACACCGACGGCGCCAAGCGCTGCCGACAGACCGTGGGCGCCGACCGTCTGGCTGCTGGTGCCGCTCGTGGCAAACAGCCACTGACCGGCATAGCCCGCCGTGAACTGCAGCGCGAACTGCGTGTGCATCCAGTACCGCGCCCCTGGTGCGAGCTCATAAAACAGCTGCACATCCGGCTTGGTCGAGCTGGGCACGCTGCTTCCCGATGCGACGGTGGCGCCGGCTCCGAACCGCAGCTGCGCGATGAGCTCGGCACGCTGATCGCGCGAGCGCACCAGGGCCACTTGCAGCCCCGGAATCACCAAGAAGCTCGTCGAGGTATCTGATTCCAAGGTGCGCTTGTCGAGCAGCGAGCTAATGCCAAGCCCCAGGGTGAGCATGGCGCGACCGGCCTTGAAGCCAATGGCAACTTGGCCGGCGAAGCCGCTGCTGTTGACCAAGGAATAGGTCTGCCCAATTAGCACAGGACTGGCGACGGGCTGCACGCCGAGCGAGGCCGAGAGTACAAAGCCACGGCCGGCCTGGGCCGGGCGCTCTTGCGGAAGCTGTGGGTAGTACGGGGCCACTTCGCCAGCGGACGCATCAGGCGTCGTCGGGCCGGCGGGTGGGTGGCTTGCCGTCGACGACTGGCTTGGGCTGGGTGCCGCGGGTGGCTGGCTTGCGGTCGACGACTGGCTTGGGCTGGGTGCCGCGGGGCGCTCGTCGGATCCGCTGGGCCATGTGACGGCCGAGGACGGCGAAGCAGGCGCTTGAGTCGCCGGAGAAGCTGCACTGCCTGACGCACTTTGCGATTGGGCTGCGCCGGGGGACCACTGACCAGGGACTTGCGCCAAGGCCAGGGCGGGGAACATCGTGGCGACAGCAGCAGCTGCGCCGACCAGAGCGACGGGGCGAGGCGAGGTTCTGTTCATACCGATCTCCCGATGTTGCATCCGAAACGGGCTCCAGCGCGGGCCCTTCCCATCGCCAGGGCAGGCGCTGCGCAGAGCAGTGTTCCATCTTCGCCGATTCCCTGGCGTTTGGGCAGAGCTTCAATGGATCGACGGTGGCCCGTCAGTGGGTGGACAAATCAGCCTTCGCCCCCTGCTTGGGCGTATCCTATGTAGGAGTGGACGGGGCCGGCAGCGGCGCGGCGTGTGTGCGCGCTGGCGAATCCGGGAGTTTCTCAAACGGGGGCCACGTGAGCGATGCCAAGCCACCGCGTGCGGCGCGGGATCAGGAGCAAGGGCCGGAATCGGCGCAGCGTGCGCTGGGTGCTGCACCACCGAGCGAAGAGAGCATTGCCATCGATTCGATGTTTGTCGGATCGGCTCAGCCGTCGCAGAAGGCGGCATCGGCGGTGCCGGACATTGCGGCGCTTGGGCAGCGCTTCTTGGCCGAGGCTCCACACAGCCGCATCGTCACGCGGCTGCACAGCCTGCTTTCGAGTCTGGATCCGGCCTGGACACTCGAAGCGCAGCTCGACTGGCTAGAGCAGCTCAGCGACTGGCTGCATCGTCGCAACTGGCCACGTGGCCGCAGGCAGACCTCGCTGAACTTGCTGGCCGACAGCGATCCGCGAACGCTGCACTTGCAGCTCTTAGTCGATGTGTTGGCACAGGTTGAGCCATGGCGAGCCGCCTTTTCGCACCTTCTGCGCTCGGTGCTCGGCCAAGTACAGGCCACCGGCTTGTTCACAGACGTGGGCCTGGCTCAGGAGCCCGGCTTTTGGCGCGAAGCGACCTCGCGCTTGCAGGAAGTGCTGCTGCCACGACCGCCCAGCCCCCATCAGCTATCCGAGCTTTTGCTGCGCGTTCTGCCGACGAGCGAAGACGCGAGCTGGCTGCCCCGCGTGCCCAGCGATCTCTTCGAGCGCTTCTTGTCGCTTCTGCAGGTGTCCGAGCCCAGCGATCTGGTGATCGGCCGCAGCCCTTGGCAGAACCTGCGGGCGTCCATTCACGAAGCGGTCGTGGTGTTGGCCGCGCGGGTCTGTGCGCTGGGCTTGGCCAACGATGTTCGCGAGCGCATGCCGGATACACCGCTCGCGGAGCTACCGTACCTGCGTCTGCGGCGCGTCTGCGATGCGCTGATCGAGCTTGGGCCAGGGTCGGGTCGCAGTGCCGCGAGCGCCGTCCCGGCCGCCGCAGGTTCAAGCATGGCAGCAACGGCGGGTGCGTCCATCGTTGAAGCCTTTGTGGTCATCCAAGACTGTCGGCAAGCAGTACAGCAGGTCTTGAGTCACCTAGAGGACTACGGCGTCAGCGTCGATCTCGTGTATCGGCTGGAGCTGATCAACGCCATGGTCGGTCGGATCGAGGCACTTCTGGGCCTGCTGTTTTCACGGCCCGCCGAAGGCACCGGGGCTGGGCACGAAGTTGCGCAGTTTGTCGCCGAGCTGATCGATGCGCAGGCTCAGCGTCGCAGCCTGCGGGCGCTGTTTCGCACCAGTACGCAGCAGCTCTCGCGCAAGATCGTCGAGCGCACCGGCAAGAGCGGCGAAAAGTACATCACCGAGACACCGTCCGAGTGGCGCTGGATGCTGCTCGCCGGATCCGGCGCGGGTGTCCTGACCGCTGGCACGGCGATGCTGAAATTTTGGCTGTCGGCATGGAAGCTGCCTGCGTTCTTTGCCGGTCTCGTGGCCTCGGGAAACTATGCACTGTCGTTCGTCATCATCCAGCTCTGCCACTTCACATTGGCGACGAAACAGCCATCGATGACGGCAGCGGCGCTGGCCGGAGCGCTGTCGCAGCGCGGGCGAACCATGCAAGCGGAACAGCCTCGCTTCGACCGCTTGGTTGACATGATCGCGCGCATCACGCGGTCGCAGTTTGCGGCCGCGCTGGGCAACTTGGGCGCCGTGGTGCCGGCGGCGCTGATCGCCGATTGGCTGTGGCGTCGCCGCACGGGAACGCCATTTCTCGACGGAGGCAACGCAGCCTATACAGTCCACTCGCTGCTGCCATGGATTGCCCTGCCGTTTGCGGCGCTGACCGGCGTGTATCTGTGGCTGTCTAGCCTGGCCGCAAGCTGGCTTGAAAACTGGACGGTCTATCACCGGCTGCCGGCGGCGCTTGCCGGAAGTCGGCGTCTGCGCCGAGTGTTCGGAGTGCGTGGATCCAGCTGGCTTGCGCACGTCCTGGAACGACAAGTGGCTGGCATCGGTGGCGTCGTAGCGCTTGGGATCTTGCTCGGCATGTCCCCGGTCATCGGCCAGTTCTTTGGCCTGCCAACGGAAGTTCGGCACGTCACCTTGTCGTCGGCAGCGCTCGCGCTGGCCGCAGCTAGCGATGTGGTCAGTCACGGAGCCCACGTGCTCTTGCGTCAGGACTATCTGTACGCGGCCCTGGGGATCCTCTGCATCCTGGCTGCGAACTTCGGTGTCAGCTTTGCTTTGGCGCTGTGGGTGGCGTTTCGCGCTCGCGGCGTCCGCAGTCGAGAGCTTGGTCTGCTTCTGCGGGCGCTCGGTACGCGTCTGCGTCGTTCCCCGTTCGAGTTCCTAGTTCCCCTCGCGCAGCGAATGAAAACAGACCCTGTGCAGCCTGCGCAGTAAGCGCGACACCACACGCGGATGAGAGGCTGAAGGCCAGCGTGTCTTGCTAAGATGGAAAGGCTGCAATGCGAAAGGGGAGTAGCATGCCGCCCGCACCGCCAGGCGTGAAGCCATCGGGCGGAGCACCCCCACAGGGGAACAGCCTGGGAGCCGCCGCCGTCGGTGGCCGTCGGGTTTCGCAGTCGTTTGCACTGCAGCAGACGATGGACTCGGGGGATGCTGAGCCACTGAGGATCGTGTCGCGGCCGGCAAGTCCGCTCGCGGCGGGTGCCCTGGGGGGTGAGCCCAACGCGATGGCAGCGGCGGTCAGTGCAGCCCGCAGCAGTGGCGCAATCGAGTCGCCGCTGGATCAGACCTCGGACGGCTCGTCGGGAAGCTCAGGCGATGGTGGCGCCGCGGCCCGTGGCAGCGTGGTGAGCGTCGGGGGCGATACGCTGGTCGGCACCGTCCTGGGCGACCGCTATCGCCTAGAGATGCGCGTCGGCGAAGGTGGAATGGGCGTTGTGTATCAAGCCGAGCACTTGGCACTGAAGACCAAGGTCGCGGTCAAAGTGTTGGTGCGCAGCGCCGGAGAGATCAGTCGTAAGCGGTTCTTGTTGGAAGCGCAGATGGCGTCGAAAGTGCGCCATCCCAACGTCGTGTACTTGGCCGACTATGGCCTGCTGCCCGACGGCAGGCCGTATCTGGTCATGGAATTTCTGCGCGGTCCAACGCTCGCCGATGCGCTGCGCAGCGGTCGCATGGCCCCTTTGCGCGCCTGCCGCATCGCCGTCCAAATCGCCCGCGGCATGCAAACCGTCCACGACCAGGGCATCGTTCATAGGGACTTGAAGCCGAGCAATATTTTCCTTTTGCCGGGGGATGCCAGCGTCGGGCAGGAGGACTTTGTCAAGATCGTCGATTTCGGCGTCGCCAAGGACACGACAGCGCCGGCCAAGCCACAAGAGGCCGCCAGCGACGGTGCAGCGACGGCCTCGACGAGTGGTACGGCACCGCGCGATCAGGCGTCTAGCTTGGGCGCGGCGCTGACGCGGGCGGATGCGCAGATCGGCACACCGCAGTACATGGCCCCGGAACAGATCGACGGGGGCATCGTCGACGCGCGCACGGATCAGTATGCGTTTGGCTGCATCCTGTACCGCATGCTGACGGGTGTGCTGCCCTTTATGGCCGACACCGCTGAAGCAGTCATGCGCATGCACGTCGAGGCCGCCGTGGTGCCGCCGCGCCAGCGTGTCTCCGATTTGACCATCAGCGATGGCTTGGAAAACCTGGTGCTGCGCTGCCTGAGCAAGCATGCCGAAGACCGCTTCGCTTCGATGAGCGAGCTGGCTTTTGCGCTGCAGCAGTACAGCGACGACATCGAAGGGCGGTCCCTGTCCTTGGTCATCTCGGCGCCGACCCACGCGGCATCTGCGTCGGGCTGGATGGCGGTATGGCGACGAACGCAGGGGCGAGCGCGCGTGATCTTGGCGACGGCGCTTTGTCTGGGGCTGGTGGTCGGGGTGGTGGCCACGCTGGCTCTGCGGCGAGTTGCCTCGGTCAGCAAAGCGAACACGCCGACTCGCTTGTCCGCCGCCGAAGTGATGTCGCTGCGGCAACGCGCGCTCAAGCTTCTTTTGGCCAACGTGCAAGCGACAAGTCCTGAGCTGCGTGGCTCGGCATGTGTCGTTCTGGGACGAGCTTCCGAGCAGGCGGCGCGTCCTGCCATCACCGCTCGCCTGGAAGACAGCGTGCCCGAGGTGCGAGGACAGGCCGCGCTGGCGTTGGCCCGGCTGGGCGATGCAGCCAGCGTCGGGTTGCTGCGCCGACTGATCGAACCAGAGCACGCCGCAAATGTCCGCGTGGCCGCCGCGGCCGCGCTGGCGCAGCTTGGCGATGAACAGGGCAGCCGGTTCTTGCACCAGGCCCTCGATGCAGCCAGTGCAGGAGCGGGTGGCGCCTCCGCCGCGAGCAGCGATCTGCGCTTGCGGGCTGCCTTCCTGCTCTGTGACCAGGGGGATCTGCGCGCGGTGGAGCTTCTGTCGTCCTGGCTCGATCGCCGCATGCTGCCCGCTGCGCTGCAGGGAAATGCGCTGGGCTGCCTGGCACAGGCCTCGGTGGCGTCGGCGACACGACAGCTCTTGGCTCGCATGCAGAGCGACGCGGCCATGGAGGATCGCATCGCTGCGGCGGCCCGCTTGGTCAAGGTGCGCGAGCCGCAGGCCCTGGCCTTTCTGCGTCAGCTCGGCGCCCATCCCGGACCGCATCAGCTGTTGGCCGCGCGAGCGCTCGCCTTCCCTGGCGAGTCGACGGGAGTCAGCGTCCTGCGCAGCGTCTTGCAAGACAGCGCAGCCGCTGTGCCGGCGCGCGTCCTGGCTGCTGAGGGGCTGGGCCAGCTCGGTCAGCTCGACGACTTGCGCCTGCTGGGCAAGCACCTGGATGCACTGCCCGCCGAAGACGACATGGCCTCCCTGCGCCACGCGATCGCCGCCGCGATCGTCGATGTCAGCCAGTCCGATCCCGCCATCATGTCGGCGCAGAGCTTGTCGTGGGCTCGCAGCGCGCTCGGGGATACCGACTGGGTGGTGCGCTCGGAAGCGCTGCTGGTCTTGGCCGAGAGCGAGCAGGCCGACGATCTGCAGCGCATTGACAACCTGATCAGCGACAGCGATGTGCGGGTGCGACGCAGCGTCGTGCGGGCGCTCGGTCGGCGGCGCGATGTCTCGGCGATCTCGTCGCTGCGGCAGGCTCTGGCCGATCCAGAAGTCAGCGTGCGGCACGAAGCCTGGGCCAGCCTGGGACGTCTGGCCAAGTCGCTGAGCAAAGAGGGGCAGAGCCAGGTGCTCCAAGCGGGGCGCCAGGCTCTGGAACAGACAATACGTACTGGAACAGAAGAAGATCAGGTTATTGCGCGTACAACATTGCTGGGGGTCGGCGATGCCGAGCAGCGCGCGGCGGTGCGCAAGCTCGCGGACAGCAGCGATGCCCGCACCCGCGAGCTCGTCGGCGAATACGGCAAGAGCGATCCCGAGCTTTTGCGCAAGCTGCTCAATGATCGCGTGTTTGCCGTGCGCTTTGCTGCGGCGCAGCGCTTGGCTGAACAGGGCGACAAGAGCTCGACCCCGGTGCTGCGCGAGGGCCTGGGAAAGACCGGGCTCGACGGCGTGCGCAGCTATCTTTTGCTGCGTCGCTTGGGTGAGTCGGTGGCCGCGCCCGCGGATCCGCGCGTCCTTCTGAGCCGGGGCAGCGTCGACGAGCGAATTCAGCTGGTGCGCTCGCTGGCCAGCCTGCCGGGGGATCTGGCGCGCAGCACGCTGCTGCAGGCGGCTCGCGATCGCGAGCTGGGCGTTCGGCGCGCAGTCGTCGACGTTGCTGAGACCCTGCTGGCCGGCGACAGTCGCGAGGTGGCGCGGGCCGCGCTGAGCCTTCTTGCCAGCGACAGCAGCCGTGGTCTGCGGGCGCGTGCCGCCATGCTGCTTTCGTCGCTGCCTCCCGAGCCCGAGACCCCACAGAGCGCCCGTTCGGCGTCGGCAACTGCCGCACCTGCGACGAGCGATCGCAGCACCGACGATGCCGGGACGACAGGCCGCGACGAGTCGACCGACGGCGGAACCCCTGCCCCAGCGGACGTGCCGGACGAGACCAAAGAGCCAGGCTCCGAGGCCGAGACGGGCTCGCCTGCGGACCCGGCGGCACAGGCGACCAACGACCGCGCGCTCAAGGCGGCCGAGAGCTCCTTGCAGGCCGGTCAGGAAGCGGCCGAGCGACAGGACTACAAGCGCGCGATCAAGCACCTGTCGCGAGCCGCCACAAGCTGCAGCAAGTCCAAGGGCGCCAAGGCGCGCAGCGAGGGCTGCTCTCGCGTGATGTACGAGGCGGCGTACAGCATGGGCCGCATCTATGCCGCACAGAGCCGCTGGGCTGACGCAGCGACGGAATACGAGCGAGCGCGAGCGCTGCAGAGCCGTACCCGACAGGCAGCTCATGGCCAAGACCTGGCGCGAGCGCTCGCGGAACTGAAGAGCAAGCTGGGCACCGTGCTGGTGGCGAGCGAACACAAGGGGCGGTGTCGCAAGCGCGTGCAGTGGCTGCCGCCCGGACGGCACATGGTCAAGATTGGCCGTGAGACTCGCCTGGTCACCGTCACAGCCGGACAGCAGAGCGAAGTGGGCCAGTGCCCATGAACCGTCGCTGGCTGGCCCTGGGAATGTGGGCCTTGTGCGTGGCACTTGGGCTGACCCTTGTCGGCGAGGCAGCAGCGCGCTCGCACCGCAGTCGCGGAGGATCGACGCAGCATGCGGTCGTCGAAAGCGAGCTTGATGCGGCGCTGGCGGCACTCGACGCCGGGCGCTTTTCGGCGGCGGAGCAGGCCTTGGTTCGCGCCTATGCCGGCGACCCACGACCCGAGCTGTTGTTTTATTTAGGGCGCTTGGCGGCCGCGCAGGGGCATGGCTTGTTGGCTCGCGATCTGATGCGGCGGTATCTGCAAGATCCCGAGCGTGAAAACCATGCCGAACGACACGCGATGGCGCAGCGAGTGCTCGACGAGCCACCCCCGGCCGGTGTCCTGCAAGGCGAGGTGACGGTTGCCGGGCCGCGCGGTGCGTGGCTGCGCATCGATGGCAAGCCGATGGGGGTCCTGCCGCTTCTGTCGTCGCTGCAGATCGGATCGGGGCTGCATCCGATCTCGCTGGATATCGGCTCGCGTCGACTGGCTGGCGAGGTGTGGGTGACGGCCCGCTTTGCCAGCGAGGTGCGCTTCAATCTCGACGCCAAGACCGTGTTTTCGTCGGCACCGCCGCCCCTTTTGGCGCTGATCGCCGCCCAGGGCAGCGGCTGGGATGACGCTGCGACGCAGAGCCTATTTGCCGCGCTGCAAGAGGCCGGCAAGAGCGAGGGCCTGTACCTCCTGTCGCGTCGGGACGCGCTGCAGGTCGCAGGCGATCTGGCCCCGTGCCTGGACACGCTGCGCTGTCAGCAAGATCTGGCCATCCGCAACGAAGCCATGGGCGTCCTGCGTCTGCAGCTTGAGACGCAAGACAGCGCAGCGAAAAGCGGCAGCAGTCGGCGAGGGGTGCAGGCGCAGTTCGTCGATCTGGTGGCCGGGCAGATCCTGTCGACGGTGAAAGACTCGTGCGAGGCGTGTTCGGTCGCTCAGGTCGGCGAGCTGGCGGTGCAGGCTGCCCTGCGCAGCTATCGCGAGGCATGGGCACGCCCGCGCGGTCGTCTGACGCTGAGCGTCCGTCCCGAGTCAGCGAGCCTGCGGATAAATGGTCGAAAATATCAGAAGTTTCCCGTGGTTATTGCTCCTCTCGCGGGGGACGTCAGCGTCGAAGCCAGCGCTGCCGGCTTTCGCAGCAGCCAGCGCCACGTGACGGTGCGCGAAAACCAGGCCACCAGCGTCGAGATTGCGCTGGATGCCGATGCCTCGGCGTCGGCCATGGCCGCCCGCGAGCCTGGCGAGCATGCGCCGACGTACAAGCGCGTCTTGTTCTGGGGCGGCGTCTCTTCCGTCGCCGTCGGGGTGATCTTGGCGGGTTTTGGCGTGTCCGGCCTGGCGATCCATGGACAGTGCGGCGCTGGGGACGCGGCTTCACCTCTGTGCCCGCAGATCTATGACACGCAGACCAAGGGCGGAGTCCTTCTGGGTCTCGGGCTGGGCTTGGCCGCCGTCGGCACGGTCGGCATCGTCTGGGGGCGTGAAGCCGTACAGCGAAGGAAACACTAAAGATGCGCAACAGTCTTTGGATCGTGTTGGCCGGCGCGCTCGGCTGCGATTCTCTGTGGTCGTCGAGCCTGATTCCCAATCCGCAGCGCTGCGAGGTCACGCCGGATGTCTGCCCCCAGGGTCACGTCTGTGACATGGCGACGGGACGCTGTCTGGCTACCACGGCGGCAGCCCCCAGCGCTCGCTGCAGTCCACCGTGGCGCACCGCGCAGTCGCCCGCTGGCTTTACTGGCTCGGCCTTCGTCATTTCGACGAGCACAGTCGAGGACGTGGTCAGCATCGCGCTCGGCGATCTCGACGGCAGCGGCACCTTGGACCTGGCCGCAGCAGGCAACCAGGGGACGCTGTGGTCCTTTCTGGGGAGCGGCACCGGGCAGTTCACGGCACACAACACCAACACCCTGGGCGGCCCAGCAGCCATGCTGCGCTTGGCTGATCTGAACAGCGACGGGAGGAGGGATTTTTTGGTCAGCAATATTGGGCTTCGTCAGGTGCATACGATTCTGGCCGCAGGGGATGGGGGCTTTGGGATGGCCAGCGTTCGCGCCGTCGCGAATCTGGGCGGGGCGTTGGCTGTGGCCGATCTCGATGGCAGCGGCGGGTTGGACGTCGCTGCGGCGCTGGACGGTACAAATGGCTGGTCGGTGCTGCTGGGCGATGGCAGCGGCGGACTGGCGGCGGGTCGGGGCGTGCCCAACAGCCGTGCGCTGTCGAGCCTGGTCGGCGGCGACTTCAATGGCGACGGCACCGTTGATCTGGCGACGATCGCGAACGGGGAAAGCAGCGTATATGTCTATTACAACCGCGATAACAGCAGTCAGACATATATGCGGCAAGAGTACCCACTGGCCACAGGCCAATATGCCTATGGCATCACAGGCGGAGACTTCGACTGCGACGGTCGGACAGATTTAGCGATAGGCACCACCGGCAATAACCGAATTGCAGTTTTATTTGGCAATGGTCAGGGGGGCTTTCCGGCGTCGGTGTCGCTGTCGACAGCAGCCGAGCCGCGCGAGCTTGTCGCGGGCGATGTCGACGGCGATGGCGCCACGGACATCGTCTTTTTTGATCAATACGGCGATCTGTATGTCGTTTCGAGTCGCGGCACGCGTTCGCTGTCCACGCCTCCGCAGCGCATCAACGGAGCGACCGCGACGGCAAGTTTGCAGATTGCGGACGTGAACAAAGACGGCAGAGCGGATCTGGCGATGGTCGAGCAGTACAAGTCGCTGCGGGTCCTGCTGAACACGACACCGTGAGCGGGACTGAGATCTCTGCGGGCCCCTTCGCGAAGCTGCGAAGCGCTCGGCTCACGCTGGGCTGGAGGGCGACGCGATCTGCAGGACGACCTTGCCTTTGACCTCGCGGCTCGCCAAGCGCGCAAGGCCTTCGGCGGCGCGGGCAAGCGGCAGGACTCGGTCGATGTGAGGCCTGAGCTTGCCCTCGGTGATCCAGTGGAACAAGCGCTGCGCATGCGCGCGGTTCGCTGCCGGATCGCGCAGCGCAAACGAACCCCAGAACACGCCGACGATCTGGCAGCCCTTGAGCAGCGTCAGGTTGAGCGGGATCTTGGGAATCTCGCCCGACGCGAAGCCGACCACCAGGTATCGGCCTTGCCAGGCGATCGAGCGCAGCGCTGGCTCGGCGTATGGGCCTCCGACGGGGTCATAGATCACGTCGACTCCTTCGCCGCCGCTCAGCTCTTTGACGCGGGCCTTGAGATCCTCGCGGGTATAGACGATTCCTTCGTCGGCGCCGTGCTGTCGGCAGACGGCGATCTTGTCTTCGCTCGACGCTGCGGCCAAGACCCGAGCCCCCAGAGCCTTGCCTAGCTCGACGGCGGCCAGGCCAACGCCACCGGCTGCGCCCAGAACGAGCAGCGTCTCGCCCTTTTTCAGCGCCGCGCGATCGACCAGGGCATGCAGCGTCGTCGCGTAGGTCACCAGCGTGGCTGCGCCGACCTCAAATGGGATTTCCGCGGGCAGCTTGACGGCGCTTGACTCGTTCACCACCACCTGCTCGGCAAAGGCGCCGTGGAGCATCCAGGCTGCCACGCGATCTCCGACGGAAAATGCAGTCACGTGGGGGCCAACAGCGCTCACGATTCCGGCCAGCTCACCCCCTGGGATGAACGGCAGCGGCGGTCGAAACTGGTACGTGCCGTGGGACAAAAGGACATCGGGGAAGTTGATGGCCGCGGCCTGTACCTCGATCCCAATCTCGCCTGCGCCGGGGGACGGCACGGGCAGTTCATCGACTTGCAGACCCGACGGACCGACGAGCTGATGCTGACGAAGCGCACGCATGGCCCCGCATGCTAGCGCAGGGCCGCGCGTCTTTGGGGCCGGCAGCGCTTACGGGGAGGGCCAAAGTGGCTCGGGGGCTTGCAGCAGCAGGAAGCGACCCTGTGACAGAGCAGTCGTATAGCCCAGCGCGCGGAGCGTGTCGGCGCCGCGGTCGCCGGGCCCCAGGACTACATAGCGAACGCGATACCGCGCAAGCAGGGTGCGCAGATCGCGCGATGCCTGGGCCATGGCCGGTGCGAAGGCGGCAGAGAGCGTGGTGTCACCGAGCGTCATGCGCAGCTCAAGCCAGTTTTCCGCTTCGTGCGGGCCGCCGAGATCACCGACGCGCGGCAGGCTGCCCAAAAAGGCGCGCTCGACACCTTCCAGAGTCCGGCCGGCCGTGGCAAACCAGATCGCGGTGTACGAAGTGCGCGTCTGCACAAAGCGCAATCGATCGGCAAACGGCGCCAAGAACGATGCGACCTGTTCGTTGCACAAGATGCGCTGCGAGCCGTCTGCGGCCTGAAGCAGCGTCCAGGCCAGCGGCCGCAGATCCTCGGGCAGGCGGTCGAAGTTCTGCGTGCGATGCGGCGTGCCGAGCGGACCAATGAAGCTGTTTTTCGGGCCAAAGACGAACAGGCCAGGCAGCGCGCCAAAGAAAAGCCCTGCAGCGACGATCCACGGAAGGGGCGCATGCAGAAAGGCGGGGCCGCGCTGCGCTTGGCGCAGGCTGTCGGCCAGTGCGACGCAGCCCAGCACCCAGGCCACGCTCAGACCGACGCCGACTGGAAACAGCCACAAGATGCGCAGGTACGTTGGATAGGAAGACAGCGAGCGCGCCACCACGTGAAACAAGAGCGGGTTGGCAATCCCGGCAAGCAAGCACGCGGGAAAGACGAGCAGATAGGTGCGGGCACTGGCGCGGCGCACCAGGAACGCCAGCACGGGCAACAGAAGCACCCACAAAAGCTCGCTCGTGCCGCTGCCCAGATAGCCGATCAGCGTGCTCAGCCAGCTTGTATTGACCGCCGGTGTCGAGACCAGCAGGGCGTCGGCTTGGGTCGCCGGACGCAGCCACAGACCGACGGCAAAAAGCGGCGCGACCGACAGCGAAAGGACCCCGGCTAGCTGCAGGCGACGGCGCCAGCTTGGCTCGGCCCAAAGAAGAGCCAGGCCCAGGCTGCACAGAAGCGCGACGCCGAGAAACAGCGCGCTCAAGCTGACTCCAATCGCGAACAGGACCGTAACGAGGACGGCGCTCACTTGACGCAGCGACGGGCGCGCCGGGGATGCCGCGATGCGCAGCAGCAGGGCGGACAGAAGCGGCAGCGCGATGTGCAGCAGCACGGCTTTGCCTTGGCCAAGGCGCGGCAGCGCGAAGTTTAGCGCTCCATCATGGTGGCCAATCCCGACGGTGTGAACCAGCGACAAAAGGACGATGCCCAGGGGCACGAAGCGAGCGATGAGCAAGCGCGAAAGCAGCGTCGCATACGCGATGTAAAGAAGCGGCAGCAGGCCCAGCGGAAGGACGCTGCGAAACAGCCCCATCGGCGACACGCCCGAAAGATGGCTGAGCATCGCGCCCCATAAGACCCAGCACAGCGTGCGCTGCTGCGGCGGCACCGCAAGGCCCTCGCGATGGGTGGGTTCCTGCTGGTTCAGCGACGTGGCCTGCGGATAGTCGAGCGCTGCCGCCAGGTAATAGCAGTCGTCCCAGTCGGGTCGGTCGTACAGCGTCATCAAGCCGCCTTGCAGCGCCACGGCCGCAAGGGCCAAGGCTTGCCACGATCGCGGGGGCCGCCGCAGGTCTTCGCCGCGGGGCTCACGCCGTGCCGCGACGGGCGTCGCATCGCTTCTGCCGTCGGCGGTTGCATCTGTTCGCTGGCTGGAATAGCGGCGGAAACGCCACAGACCAAAGGCCACAAGAACCGGCAGCAGAGACAGCACGGGCACGCGGGCAGGCTCGTGCTTGGCATAGACCACGATCCCGAGAAGTCCGAGGGCGAAATAGCCCAGGCTGGGAAGAAGACGCAAGCCGGCAAGCGGATCGGACTGCGGCTGCGCGACGCCCTGTGCCATCTGGCTTGGGACCGACGCCGTCGTCGACGTCGGAAGCGTAGACGTCGCAGCCTGGTGGGCGCGCCACAGGCCCAGCAGCCCGAAAAGTGCATAGCCCAGCCAGGACCAAAGCACGCGGCCCTGCACTGCAGCATACGAGTGGCCAAGCCACAGCGACGGTGCGGTCAGCAGTGCAAACAGCGCGAACGACAGCACAAAGCCCAGAAGAACGCGCAGGCCGATGCGGTCTTCGTCCGCGACCGTCGTCGTGGGCGGTGCAAGCAGCCACGCAGCCACGCCATAGCCCGGCAGGACAAAGCCGACCAGCAGCAGCGCGACGCGCACCAGCGACGGAAGCAGCGGACTTACCTGCACGCCCAACATGCGCTTGGCCTTATATCACGCCGATCTCAAGCGTAAGAGCTGCTCGGTCGGCCCGTCCGCTGCTTTCCGTGCGAAGCTGGATAAGAGCGAAAACAATATCAAAATACGGCAAGGGGCCATGGTTTATGTGGCAATTTACGGATTGCTTGATTACTCGGGTAATGGCAGGGCGTTTTTCCGCGGGGGCTCGTCGGCGGCGGGCAGGACGCGAACGACGATGCGGCTGGGCAGGGCAGGGCTGCGGTGGATGCGATGGGTGGCCACGACATAGTCAGCCGGGCGGGCGTGAAACAGGTTGGGCACGAAGCGCTGCGGGTTGCGGTCGATATACGGGAACAGGCTCGACTGCACCTGCACGACCAGGCGATGCCAGCGCTGGAAGGTGTGGCAGACGTCGTTGAGGACAAAGCGGATGCGCGTCGGCTGTCCCGGCTGCATGGGCTTGGGCTCGCTGTAGCTATCGCGAAAGCGGGCGCGGAATGGCTCGACGCGGACCAGGGTCTGCTGGCCGCTGCGATCCGGCTCGACCGAGGGCCCGTCTTTACCCTGGCCGGGCTGGCGCGGCGGGTTTTCGTCGAGGATCTTCACGACGTAGTCGGCATCCGTCCCGCTCGTCGACACCCAAAGCTCGGCTTCGATGGGCCCAGCCAGCGTCAGATCGCGCTCAAATGGCGGCGTGCGATACGTGCGGACGTCGGGACGCGTGGCGGCAAAGCGCTGGTCGACAGCCACGGTGCGTCGCGAACAGCCAGAAAAACCGTCGGCGGAACAGGGCACGGGGTACGCCGGATCGCTGGTGTACTCGTCGTACCCTGGGTCGGCGTCCGCCGTCGCTGCCGTCGCCGAAGGCGGGCTCGGCGACAGGCTGCGGTCCGCGCGCAGATACAGCGACTGCGCGCGGGTGTCTCGCGGCGGCCAGGCATCAAAGCGGCGCCAGCGGTTAGCGCCCGTCTCAAAGACCTGCGCGGCGGGCAGCGCAGGATCCGGGCCGCCTTTTAGGTGGTGCTTGAAAAAGGCAAGCTCGATGCCGCGATAGGTGTCGCTGGTCTTGAAGCCAAAGTCGCTGTCGCCTAGGGCTGCTCCGTCGGTGCGTGACCAGCCGCCATGGATCCAGGGGCCGATCAAGAGCGTCGTCGGCGTGCCGGGATTTTGGGCGCGCAGCGTTTCGTACGTCGCCAGCGGGCCGTACAGGTCTTCCATGTCGTACCAGCCACCGACGATCAACGTCGCTGCGCGCACGCCGCGCAGGTGCGGCAGGATGTTGCGACTCTGCCAGAACGCGTCGTAGTTGGGGTGGGCCACGATGTCGTTCCAAAACGGCACGGGACCGCGAAAGCGGGCTGGCGCCTGGGTCAGCGGTCCTAGCTCTAAGAAATAACGATATCGGTCGGCTGTGCCGAAATCGAACGGCTCCCAGCGCTCATCGTCACTGGGTACGGGGCGCTTGAGGCCAAAGATCGAAAAGAACTCAAAAGCCAATTCCAGATTAAAAGCGCCGTGGCGATGCATATCATCCCCACGAAACCAGTCGGCGATAGGCGCTTGCGGCGAGATGGCTTTCAGGGCGGGATGCGAGTCAATGGCACCGGCCGAGGCATAAAACCCAGGATAGGAGATCCCCCACATTCCCACGCGACCGTTGTGACCAGGGACGTTGCGCAGCAGCCACTCGACGGTGTCATACGTGTCGGAAGACTCGTCGATGTCCCGCGGCGAGCGCTTGCTGTCGAGGTGCGGGCGCATGTTGATGAATTCGCCCTCGCTCATATGCCGCCCGCGGACATCTTGGAAAACAAAGATAAAGCCTTCGCGCTCGTATTCTTCAAACGGGCCCAGTCGATCCTTATAACGACTGGCGCCATACGGAGCAACGGAGTACGGTGTGCGGTGTAGCAAAAACGGATAGCGTGTTTTTAGGCTAGCATCTATTGGAATATAAACCGATGTAAATAAAGATATTCCATCGCGCATAGGAATGCGGAATTCGTGTTTTACATAATGACTGCGAATCCACTCGGTGCGCGCGGACGAGCGTCCTTCTTTGGGCGTTCGTCCCTCGGACACGGCGACCTGCGAGGGCAGGGGAGCGAGCCCGTGCGGCTCATCCCCCCCGGCCGGAGTCACCCCGTGGGTCGCAAGGCCAAGCGCCGCGACCCAGGCCCACGGCGCCTTACGCCGCGACATGACCACGCAGTCGACGGCGCAGACGCACAAGCGCGAGGCTGAAGAGGCTCAGCCACACCACGGCCGCACGCGATCCTGCAGCCTGGCTGGCACCAGCCGGCGTCATGCTGCAGCCGCCCTCTTTGGCCGGCGCTTCGTTGCTGATCTGGGCGCTGGCCATGTTGTTTTCGTTCATGGGATCGAACTCGGCCGAGGACACCGTCGCCGAGATGGCAAAGTTGGCCACGCCGCGCGGCGGCACGACCGCGGTCGACAAGGCCGGCGAGACGCCCTTTTCAACTTGCTGTCGCTCGCAGGTCGCGCCGGTAGCCATCGAGGAGCAGGCCCAGCCATCGCCGCTTAGACCCTGGACCGAGGCACCTTCCGGCACATCCAAGCGAATGCGCACGGCCGTGGCTGTCACATCGCTGCTGTTGCGCACCGAGATCAAGAACGACACCGGCATCAGCCCGCGCGTTGTCGCGGACGGCGGCACAAGCTGCACGGATAGCTCGGTCTCGACCCGGCACTGACCGGCGCGGCAAGTGCCGCCCTTGCATGCCATGCCGGCCGGGACAAAGCTGTCCGTCGGGCAGGCGGCGGCGGCGCCTGTGCAGGACTCTTCGACATCGCACTCGCCTTTTTGGTTGCGGCATAGCGTGGCGGCGGGCTTGAAGCCGTCTTGCGGACACGCGGCGGCCAGGCCGGTGCAGCTTTCGGCGACATCGCAGTCGCCGGCCAGGGGGCGACACTCGACGCTGCTCGGCTTGAATGCATCGGTCGGGCAGGCTGCTTCGTCGCCCGTGCAGAACTCGGCGGCGTCGCAGACGTCGGCCGCACCGCGGCACATGCTGGTCTTGGGCTTAAAGGCGTCAGTCGGGCAGTCGATGGCGGTGCCGCTGCAGGTCTCGGGCGCGTCGCAGGCTCCGGCGGCGGGGCGACACACGGCTGTGTTCGGCAGCACGGCATCGGTCGGGCAGGCTGCTGCGGTTCCGGTGCAAGACTCGACGGCGTCGCAGGCGCCCGCAGCCGCTCGGCAGACGGCAGTCTTGGGCTTATACGAGTCGCTGGGACAGGCGGGACCAGTCCCAGTGCAGTACTCGGCGACGTCACAGATGCCGGCGGTGCTACGGCACTCGCTGGTGTTGGCCTTGAAGCTGTCCGTCGGACACAGGATGCTGCTGCCGGTACACTTCTCGGCGATGTCGCAGGCCCCGACGGAAGCGCGGCACTCGGCGCCAGACGGCTTGAGGTTGTCGCCGGGGCAGGCGGCGCTGCTGCCGGTGCAGAACTCGGCGACGTCGCAGATCCCGGCCGCGGCGCGGCACTCGGTGGTGGCGGGCTTGAACGCATCGGTGGGGCAGGTGCCAGCGCTGCCATCGCAGGTCTCGGCGGCATCGCAGGCACTGACGGCGGCGCGGCATGTCGAGCCTTTTTTGGCCATCGAGCACGTGCCATCGCTGGTGCCTCCGGCTGCGACACTGCACACCTGACAGTCGGCGACCCCGCCGCCACAGGCCGTGGCGCAGCACACGCCGTCGGCACAGAAGCCGCTTGTGCATTCAACCGCGCTGACGCAGCTTTGGCCGTTGCCCTTGGTCATGCTCAGCGCAAAGCCGATGGCCACACCAGCACTCGGCTTGCCGGGCAGATCGGAAAACGGCGCACCCACCAGGGCCAGATCGCCGTCGATTCCGACGCCGCGGCCAAAGTTGCCATCGGCGCCAACCAGGGGGGACGACAGAAGCTGCTGCTGCGTCCACACCGTGCCCGAGCGGCCAAAGACATACGCGGCTCCTCCGGCTGGGCTGCCGTCGGCGCCGATCAGGGCGGTGTGGGTCGCGCTGGCCAAGGCCACGGCGATGCCGAAGGCCTCAGCGGCGATGGCGCTGCTGGGCACAAGCTTTTGCTGCTCGGTCCACATCATGCCGCTGCGCTGGAAGACATAGGCCGCGCCCGCGTCGAGCTTGCCCCCGACATCGGCTTGGTCCGCGCCGACCAGGGCCGTGTCCGTGGCAAGAGCCACCGCGCCGCCGAAGCCATCGGTGCTGGCTCCGTCGCTGGCAGAGAGCTTCTGCTGCAGCGACCACATCATGCCGCTGCGCTGATAGACATAGGCTGCGCCGGCACTGCTCTTGCCTGCGACGTCGGCAAAGGGCGCACCAAAAAGCGCGGTGTTGCCGCTGAGCGCGACGGACTGACCGGCATGGTCGCCTCCCGCGCCGTCGCTGGGAGCCAGCTTTTGTTGCTGTGACCACGTCATGCCCGAGCGAACATAGACATAGGCGGCGCCGCGATCGCCATCGCCCAGCACATCGGCATAGGGGGCTCCGACGACGACGGTGTCGCCGTCGATGGCGACGCTCTCGCCGAACGAGTCATCGGCCCCAGCATCGGCAGCGGTGAGCTTGGCTTGCTGGCTCCAGACGGTGCCGCTACGCACAAAGACATATGCGGCACCCGCTGCAGACTTGCCGGCCACCGACGCGGCCACCGCGCCGATCACGGCGGAGTCGCCTTGCAGTGCGACGGAATAGCCAAAGGCGTTGTCAGCGGCGGCGTCGCTGGCTACCAGCTTGGCCTGCTGCATCCAGCTTGTGCCCGAGCGAACAAAGACATAGGCGGCGCCCGCAGCCGCCTTGCCCGAGACGGTGGCCTGCCAGGCACCAATCACCGCCGTGGTGCTCGACAGCGCAAGGGCGCGGCCGAACAGATCATCGGCGACGGTGTCGCTGCCCACGACCTGCTGCTCAAGCGTCCACACCAAGGGGTCGACCGAGATCGGATACAGGGCGCCGTCGTCATCGACGGTGATGCGGATGCGGCCATTTTCGACCGACAGGCGCGTCGGAAGCTCGCGACCCTTGGCATCGTGCGCAAAGACGTCGGAATAGCGCAGCCAGCGCGCGTTTTTTCCGTCGCGAAGCTCGACATAGCTCGTGCGGGCCTGGCCGTCGCCATGCAGGCTGGCACGCACGGCATCGCCCACGCTGACTTCAAGCTGCAGGTCGCTGCCGCGGCCGGCGCAGTCGGGGCGGCGGGGAATGGTGAAGCCCTGCTCGATGCCCAAGGGGCCGTTCACATACCACTCGCGCAGGCTGGGGCGGCTGAACTCGATGCGGTTGCCCTGTGCCCGCGGCGGTACCGGGCCGACCTCTGCCAGCGAGCGCTCGCAGCCAAAGGCAGACAGCGACAGCGACAAGACGCGCTCGCCATCGCCGCGGCTGGCGACGGGTCCGGCCTGCTCGATCTGCAGGCCAGCTTGACCGGGTGCAGCGACGGTGCGCAGGCGCTGCGGTTGGTTTTCGGACTGCAGCTCACTGCCCCGGCTTTGCACAAAAAACGCGGCTCCTGCTTCGGCTTGCACGGCCGCGATGTAGGCGGCTCGCAGCGCCGGGGTCGCGCTCGCGTCGTCTGCTGGGGCATCGGCCCGCCGACCGGGAGCGCTTGGGCGCGGCTCGGCAGCAGACGGGATCGGCGGTGCTTGGTTGCACGACGCGCCGAAGGACGCGGCCAGCAGAGCGGAACAGAGCAAAGAACGAGACGTGAGCAGGGGACGGCGTGAAATGGCAGCCATGGGACGGAATACCTCCAACATTCCGCCCGCGACGCGCGGGCAGGGGTGGCCACCATAGTCAAGACGCCGCCGAAAAGTCTAGGTCAGCGTCCCCTGGCCACGGCCCGGAGCCGACAGGATCAGCCGGATGTTGTGGCCGGACGTCGTGGCCCGCAGGCTGACACCGGGCCTGGGATTGAGCAGTTGACCGCACTCGCGCGAAAGTGCTGCAATCCGCGGCCATGTTGTGTGGCGCTTCGATGGGCTCTCTCGCCAAGGCGGCCCCTGCTCAATGCACGAGTCGCAGGCCAGTCCTTCTGTGGTGGAACACCGGGCTGTTGGCTCTTGGGCTGCTGCTGCCGACAACCTGGGCCTGGGCCCTGGCTGAGCCGAGCATCCACGCAGCCTCGGGGCCGGCGACCGCTCCCTCGCCAAGGCAGGGGCCTGTGCCATCGCCTCGCATACCGGCGCGATCGCCGGCATCGCCGCCTGCGCCAGCTCGGCCTGCGCCGTCGCTGCCGGCTGCGCTGCCAGTGCCAGTGCCAGTGCCAGAACGAACGCCTACGCCCTCAGCAACGCCGCCGGCAACGCCGCCTTCGCCGGAGCCGCTGCCTTCCCCGCCGCCTGCGCCGGCCTGTCCGTCGGCTGCTCCATCGCCGGGGCCGCTGTTTCGCGTGACCGGCTATGAGCTTCGGCAGGAACGCATCGCCGATCCCGACTGGCAGCGCATGCTGGGCCGGGGCCGCTATCGGCAGTACCAGGCGAGTCGCTGGCTGGTGATTCTCGGTGGTGCGACGGCGTTTGCCGGGGCGGTCTCTTTGCTGGTGGGACTCGGCAATCTGGCTGGGCAGACTGACTTTGGCCGCCGGGTCGCCGACACCAGGCAGCCTGACTTCGAGGCCTTCGTCGCTGGCTTTGGTGCCATGACCGGAGTCGGGGGCGCTGCACTCTTGACCGGTGCCATCCTGTCGTGGTCGCTGCCCGATCGCGTACGCCCGCTGTATGTGCCGCATGTCGAGAAGGTCGAGGAAGCGGTTCCGGCACCTACAAACCCGCCGGCCAAGGCTCCGCTTTCGGCCTTTCCCAACTGGGCTTTTGTTGCTCCGCTGGGTCCGGCCCGAGCTTGGATACAATAGCGCTCATGACTGCGGACTCCCCAGCCTTCTCGTCGAGCCGATGGCGATCGGCCGCTCGCTTGGCGCTGCTTTCGGGCGCGGTTTCCAGCCTGTTTGCCGCGGGGCTGAGTCGGGCACAGCCTGGCCCCCAGATCGTGGCGGCCTGTCCCAACTGGATCGCAGCCGATGGCGCCGCGGCGTACTTCTTGTCGCAGTTCGACGATGGCTCTCTGCACAAGCAGCCGCTCGACGGACCGGGGGTGCTGCTCGGGCGGGGCTGTACGCGCATGGCAGAAGGCTCGGTGCGCATGGATCGCGACGCGATCTATTGCATCGACGGGAACTGGCAGAACATCCTGCGCATGGACAAGACAAGCGGCGGGCAGACCCTTTTGCGCGTCGGCAAGCCGCTGCGCGGATCGATCAAGCTGGTGGGTGAATCGGTCGTGTTTGGCATGGCCGAAGGCATGGACTGGAACCGCCTCGCGGTGCTGCCCAAGCAAGGTGGCGTGCCGAGGGTGGTGGCCAGCGCGATGGGCAGCATTCAGTCGTTTGATGCCGACAGTCATGGCGTGGTGTGGCTGGATCAAGCGGGCGCGGTGTGGTCAGCATCGCTTGCGGCTCCGAGCCCTGGCCGTCCCAGTCCGCCGCCGCGCAAGCTGAACGACGCACGCGTCTGCGCTCAGGGGGCGCGCGTTGCCACCGACTGTGGGCTGGTCATCGATGGCGACTTTGTTTTCTTGTCGGTCCAGCCGCGCTGCGCTGGCAATGATCCCTGTCCCAAGCCCACGGCCCGCATTGAGCGCATGGGTCGCGGCGGCGGTGGCTGGGTATCGGTGGCGTTCAGCCAGAACTCGATTCGCGGCCTGCAGATCGAGGGGGATACCGTGACGTGGGCGGACTGCATCGCGGGCACCATCGCGCGCATGCCTCGCCGCGGCGGCACGATTCGCGCGCTTCAGGCCCCAGGGGCCTGCTGGGCGTATGCCGTCGGTGAAAAAGAGTACTTCTGGTTCAACGCAGGGCAGAAGCTCGACTGGAGCGACTGCACGCTGCAGCGTTCGCGCAAGTAGGCACGATCGCCTTGGGGGGCTGCTTGCGCGGCAGCGGAGCCAAGACTCTGCGAATGGGGCCGAGCCGCGCGTTGTGCGCGCAAAGACAAGCGATCGCCGTGCCCTGATCGCCGGATGGCGTGCGCGGGGGACGAGAGTGCGGCCCCGCAAGTGCGCGAAACTGCCGCGCTTTTTCGTCGTGGTTGACGCGGTGCCCGAGGACGGCGACCGTTTTATTGAGCAGTGACCGCTGGATAGCTCGCATGCGGGCGCTGGGATGGGGCGCTGCTCAGGGGGAAACACGATGAGCACGCGCACTCGCACGACCACCAGCAAGACCACCGCTAGCCGCACGACGACCGCGGCGAAGAAGCCAGCGGCGAAGAAGCCAGCAGCGAAGAAGCCAGCGGCGAAGAAGCCAGCGGCGAAGAAGCCAGCGGCGAAGAAGCCAGCGGCGAAGAAGCCAGCAGCGAAGAAGCCAGCGGCGCCCGCGACGAAGAAAGCGGCTGCCAAGGCGCCGAGCACGCCCAAAGGAGGCGGTCGCGGCAAGAGAGATCTGGCTGCGTTGGCGAAGCTCTCAGGTGAGGCTGCAGCCTCGGGAGCGCTGGTCAATCATGTGGTGTTCGTGATCGATCGCTCGGGCTCGATGAGCGGCATCCGCCAGAAGGTGGTCAGCGTCTTTAACAGCCAGCTTGCCGAGGTGAAGAAGAACGCGGAGGCGACGGGGCAGGCGACGTTTGTGACGCTGTATACGTTCCATTCGAACGTCGACGCGCCGCGCTTTTTTGCCAAGCCAATCGCCGAGGTCGAGAAGCTCGGATCGATTAGCTGCACGGGGGCGACGGCGCTGCTTGATGCCACCGGGCAAGCCATCGTCGATCTGCAGGGCGTGCCGGGAGCCAGCGCCGACAATGTGTCGTTCATCGTCCTGGTCTTGACCGACGGGCACGAGAACCACTCGCGCAAGTACAAGTCGAAGATTCAGTCGATGATCCAGGCGGCGCAGAACAGCGGTCGCTGGACGTTTGCATTTCTTACGCCCAAGGGCGGCGAAGCAGCGCTTCTGCGCTTCGGCATTCCGGCCGGCAACATCCAGACGTGGACGACCGCCGGCAAGGGCGTGCAGACGATGGGGCAGGATCTGCAGCGCGGCCTGCAGACGTTTTATGACGCACGGCAGAAAGGCCAGCGCGCAGTCGTCGGCGTGTTTACGACGAACTTGGCGCAAGTGTCGGTCGAGGCGGTCAGCAGCAGCATGAGCGACAGCACCGATGCCTTCGTGCGCATCCCGGTGACGGCGGCGTCGGCGATTCGGCCGCTGGTGGAAGCGGAACTCAGGACCAAGTATCAGGCCGGGAACGGCTATTACGAGCTGACCAAGCCCGAGCTTGTGCAGGAGTACAAAGAGATCGCCATCGTCGACAAAGCCAGCGGCAAAGTTTACGCCGGGGATGCGGCGCGTACGCACTTGGGTCTGCCGGTCGGCTCGCGCATCAAGGTCAAGCCGGGGGATCACGGCGCCTTTTCGATCTTCGTGCAGTCGACCTCGGTGAACCGCAAGCTGGTGCCGGGCACGACGCTGCTTTACAAGAAGGCCTAGTCGACGTGGCCGACGCCGAGCTGAGCACGACGCTTCTGCGCGGGCTGTCGCTGCTTCTGCATGCGCAGGCACTGATCGTGGCCGCTGTGCTCGGCGCGCTCCTCGGAGGGGCGCTGCGGGCGGGCCTCTTGCTGTCGCTGGATCGCGGCCATGGCTGGGCCACGGTCGGGCTGCGTACCGTTGCGATCGCGTGCTATCTGGGCTTGGCCTTCGTGTATTCGGCGCTGGCGGCCCCGCTCTTCATCGTCGATGGCCTGAGCTTGCTTACTGGGCTTGCGGCGCTGCTGACGGTGGCGTCAGGGGTTGTGATGGCACGCCTGCTTTGGGGCTACGTGCCGCTGCCGTCTTTGACCGGAAGGCTCGTGCGCCTGCTTTTCCTTCTGCTGGTGCTGATCCTGGCGCTGCTCGCCTTGATGCGCTCGGGCTTTCTGAACCTGACGACGGATCGCGTGGTGCTGCGCATCGAGCTAACCGGGCAGACGCAGCCGCAGCTTGTGCGCTGGGCGGCACCGGACCAGCCGCCGCGGCAAGAGTCGCTGCGCACGCACCAGGTCATTCTGCTCACGCCCGACGGTGAAAAGGTGGGCGAGGACTGGCTGTACGGCGATCAGATCGCGATCAAGGGGCGTGTGCTGCGCCTGCATCCTGCGCTCAATGCCGCGGGGATCGAAAACCTCTTTGAGCTGCAGTTTCTGCACAACGGCTACTTCACCGCCGAGCGGCACAGCACGCTGCCCCACCTTGCGCGTCCGCTGCGTCCGCTGGGTTCGCTCGTGGTGGTGCCGCGCACCCGGCGGCTGCGCGATCGTGTGCTGGGCTGGCTGGCCAATCGCCCCGCCGAGAGCCGCGCTTCGGTGCGCGCCGTCACCCATGAGTCGACGTATTTTCCGCTGGTCGATGCCCAGGGCCAGCCGCTGCGCAAGACGTACGATCTGGTGCTGACACCGGGGGGACTGACCTCGCGCTAAGCGCGTGTTGAGGCAATGGGCAATAAATACTGGCACATAAAACAAATCGATCGAGTAATTATAGAATAATATATTAAACATCATAAAATTATGACTTTATCTGTTTTTCGAACATTGGCCGATTGCTCCGACACCCTGCTTCGAATGTGCGGCGGAACAGGGTAGGCGACGACTGTTGCATTGACTTGTTGCGCCGGGGCAAGACATCTTGCGTCGGTGATTCCATCTGATGAGTTGGCGCCCCTGGCTGCGTCAAGCGATCCCGCGGAAGCACCGGGAGCCGTTCGGAAACACGATGCCGGGGCGCTTTTGCTGCTCGCGTCGCTGTGGCTTGTCGCTATCGCTTGGGTCGGGATCGGCGGGGACTATCCGCTGAACGACGACTGGGCCTATGCGCTGAGCGCCAAGGAATTCCTGCGCAGCGGGCGTATGCGCATCCTCGACTGGGCGGCGCCGAGCTTGGTCGCCCACATCGCCTGGGGGGCCCTGTGCATGCGCTGGCTCGGCGAGAGCTTCGTCAGCCTGCGCGTGGGCACGCTGTTTCTTGCGCTTCTGGGAGCCTGGGCCACCTATGGCCTGGGCCGCAGCCTGCGCTTGACGCCTCGTCAGGCCCTGCTTTCGACGCTGGCTCTTTTGTTTTCGCCCTGGTACGTGAACCTGTCGTTCACATTCATGTCGGACGTGCCATGGCTGGTGCTGGTGCTGTTGGGCCTGCTCTGCTTCAGCCGGGCCGTGCAGACGACGCAACGCCGCTGGGCGAGCCCGCTGCTTTTCTTGGCCGGAACATCGCTGGGCGTGGCGGCCTTGATACGGCAGTTTGCCGTCGTGCTGCTGCCGGCGCTGTGGATCACGCTGGTCGTGCGCTGGCTGCGCCTGCAAAGCCCCGAGCCAGCCAAGGCTCGCTCGGGGGCGCTGCGGTCCGCGCTCGTGACCGTGTCGCTGCCGACGATTGCGATCTATGGCGCGTTTCACATCTGGTACACGCGGGTGCATGGCCCGACGCTGGCGAACCGCGAGACCTGGACGCGAATCGCTCAGCTTCGCGGCTATCAGCAGGCGTTTCACTTGCTGGCGATCTGCTTTTACTTTGCCCTGTGGCTGCTGCCGTTGGCCTTTGCGGTGCTGATCCGCTCGCGCAGGCCGTGGCGCACGCTGGGCACGCGGATGCCCCTGCACGCGGCACGGGCGACGCTGGGCTGGCTGGGCGCCGGGGCGATCGTGCTCTTGGTGGTTGGCTTGGTGCGGTATGGCTCGACGCAGGTCCCGCCGGGCGAGACGGTGCGGCCGCTGATGCCGTATCTCAGCAACATCGTGTACGTGCTTGGGATGGGACCCCCTGTGCTCAATGCCGAAGCGTATGGCAGCACAGAAGCGGGAGTGCGCTGGGTGCCCTGGCTAGAGCCGCTCTTGACGATCCTGTGTCTGGGCTCGGCCGCGCTGTTTTCGGGGCTGTTTTTGGACTCGCTGCGGCGTGTGCTGCGGGCGACGGTGGCCTGCCTGCGAGCCGCTCTGAAGCAGCCCTGGAATCGCGACGCCCTCGTCGAGCCAGCAAGCGGGCTATCCCTGGTGGCGCAGGTGCTGCTGCTCAGCGTGACCGCGGCCTATCTCGGCTGGCATGTCCTGACGGGCCCCTTTGTGTTTGATCGCTACCTGCTGCCTGTGTTGCCGCTGGTTTGGTTCCTGATCATCGGCTGCATGCCCGCGTCGCTGTGGCGTGGCAAGGCTCCCTTTGTTGCGCTGGCCTTGTGGGCGGCGGTGTCGCTGATCGGCACGCGACACTATCTGCGCTGGAACAGCGCACGGGCCCAGGCCGTCGCCGATCTGCGCAGTCGCGGTGTCTCGGTCGACGAGCTCGACGCGGGCTTTGAGTACAACGGCACCTGGCACTTCGAAGCGTCGCTGCGACAGACGGGAAAGCTCGACGGGGGACCGCATCCGTGGTGGGTGCCGGAGATTCGCTATGCCTTGTCGTTTCTGCCGACGCAGAGCCGCTGCCAGACGATCGCGCGCTATCCGTATTACACGCTGTGGCCCGGTCGCTTTCCGTGGGAATCAGGTGAAGGCCGCGACGCGATCTATGTGCTGCACTGCCCCGCGGACTTTGAGTGGCCTTCGGTAGCGGCCGGCAGAAAAGCCGTCGAAGAAGCGCGCCGCACTGCGCCCAAGAAGTAGAGGATCGGGCCGTGCGCCCTGCGGCGTTGGGGCGGCTCAGCGAGCGACGATCTGGATCGGCTGGTGCAGAAGCTGCCAGCCACCAGCGAGCGTCTTTGCCTTGCGTCGCAGCGCTTCGTCCACGTCGGCAAGGCGTGGCTGGGAACGCGCTCTCCCGAGTACGAAGACCAGCTCGTACTGACCCAACTCCAGGCCGAGCTCTTGCGCGGGCGCCTGCAGCAGAAAGACACCCGACGGCGTTCGCTCAGGATGGACCGGCCAAGGCTTGAGCGTGTCGCCTGCGCGAAGGAAGGCGAGGGTCGTTGTCTCTTCGGTGGTCTTGTCGGCGGGGCGCAGCTCAACGCGCAGCATCGAGTCGAGTGCGAGCTGCGGTACTTCCTGCTTCACTTCCTGCGGCACGGGACTGCCCAGCATCTTGTCGTCGCCCGAGACATACAGCGCGTAGAGCGGCAGGGCCGGCGCGGTCTGCCACTTCAGGCCGAAGACCAAGAACAGGGCTGCTGCCATGGCCATGACGCCGGCCGCCACAAACGTGCGGCGCAGCATCGTTTCACGTCGACGCTCGGCGAGCACACGGCGGACCAAGCGCTCTTCCAGTGCAGCGTCGAGGGGCTCTTCGTCCCCTTCCTGTTCCATGGCCGTGAGGGCTGCATAAAAACGCTTGTTATCTAGGTCTGTCATAAATCCTCTACCTCCGCCCAATCCAACTGCTGAAGGGAAATACGCTGCCGGTGTGCTCAACCTGACAGCTCTTTTTTCAGCTTGAGCAGTCGCTGCTTGATTCGGTGGCGACGCTGGTACACCGCTTCCTCGCTGAGCTTCAGCGCCGCGGCGATCTCGGCGACGGTGCAGTCTTGCAGGTAGGACATCTCGATGAGGAGCAGATCCTCAGGACTGCCCTCGCTGCGGAAGCGTTTCAGGACCTCGGCTACCCACTCCGGCGGCTCACGGGATGCGGCCAACTCTGTGGGGTCTGCGCGCTCGTCGCCGTGCGGATCCAGGCTGGGCACTTCGAGGCTGTGGCGTCGCTGCTGCCGCAGCCAATCCAGCGTGCGCTGCAGGGCGAACTGATGCAGGAAGGACCGCAGGCTTTTGCCTTTGTTCGGATCCCACAGTCGCAGCACGCGGCAGTTCTTTCGGAACAAGCCGAAGAGCAGCTCCTGCAGGAGATCCTCCTCGCGCGTGAGCAAGGCGCCATAGACTCTGCCGCGGATGACACTGCGAAAGAGAGGGCCAAACTCGTGGATGAATGCCCGCACTGCGTGTGGATCGCCGCGTATCACAGCCAGTAGCTGCAGCTCACTCATCTAGACCAACCTGACCTGGGCGGCGTCGACACCTTTCTTGCAAATCAGGCGCGGCGCATCGGCTCCCGTTTGGTTCATCAGGCTAATTTGGATGCAGCCGAACGAGAAGGCTTCTTCGACGGTCTCGCCCGCCGCAAGGGCTGAGTACAGGCCGGCCGCAAAGGACTGAGCGCTCTCATCCGCGATGGCCCCCGAAACACCGACCACGCAGTCGATGTGTTCCGCGATGGCTTGCGCCTGTTCTTCCGCGAAGCACGCGCTGAGAACCACGCAGCGCAGACCCCGCTTGCCAAACATCGCGAACAGCTTGGCCAGCGCCTCACGCGGGACGGGATAGCCGTTTCCCTGCGCGTCGTTCAACACGATTCGCCCATCGGGCGTGCCGTGGCCGCTGAAGTGAAGGATGTTCGGACGGTGGCGCAAGAGTAGCTGGCTCAGCTCCTCGGCCGTGACCGCCCACTGCGTCTCTAGCTTGATGCGGTCGCGGTGCGGCGCAGCGTTGATTCGGCGCTCGATCTCGCGCGCCTCGCGATCGATCTGAAGTCGCGCCGCATTCGTGGGCACGGCCCCAAGAAACAGCAGCTTCAGCACGCTCGCCCGATCATCCTTGGGTATCGCGTCGTGCTCTTTGGGTCCCTTGTCTTGGCTGCTGCTGCCCGACACCTTCGCCATGATCGCCTGCACCACATCCACCCAGGCTTGATCTTCATCCTTGCGTGGACTTAGGGGCTTGCCATCGGCGGGCAGGCGGGCCATGGCCAGAAGCTGTTCGTCGGCGAGGAAGGTCGCGCGCAGCATGACCGGCACGATGACCGCGCCGCGCAGCTGCTGCGCCAGAGCCAGCTTGAGCAGGTCGTCAAAGTCAGCCAGGAAATCAGCGCTGATCAGCAGGACGATGACATCGGCGCGCTCGATGTTCTCGCGTCGGACTTTGGCCACTTCGGCGCCGATCTCAATCTTCGCCGAGTGCCAAAAGCCAATCGTGCCGCGCTGTGCGAGCGGCTTCAGCTGATCTTCCAGCCGCTCTAGATACCTCTTATCGACAGGGGCAAAGCAGACCGCGATTCGCTTCATGGAGCCGGATTCTATGAGAAATGAATCCGGCGAGCAGCAAGTTCATGGGACAAAGACGCGGAAGGCCGCAAGGTCCAAACGATGCGCTGGCTGCGTCGTGGGCGCGAGCTTGCGCCGCAGCGCTCGCAGGTTGGCCGCTGGATCCAGCGAGTCCTGCAAGAGGGCCGGCGCGGTCTCTTGGTCGGAATAGATCTCCGTCGTGATCTGCGCAGCCATGACATCAGAGACCTCTCGCTCGGTGGCAATGACCCAGGCGCTGCCGCGAAGCAGAAAGGCTTGTGCTAGACCCAGGCCCTCGATCGCGCTGGTTTCTTCGGCGGACTGACCGGTATTGCAGCCAAAAAGCAGGACGCGCTGCGGGGCCTGCGGCAGCGTGAGAATGTCTCCCAAAAGCAGGCCAGTCCCGTCGGAAAGACGCAGCCTGTGGCCCCACCCACCCACCGGATCAAAGTCGCCATGCCCGCCAAAGTGAAACAGGCCGACGTGACCGAGCAGCTCGCGCAGCCGTTTGCCATCGAAAAGTTCCTTTTCCTGGGGCTTACCGGCGTAGTCCCCGATGCGGCGTACGCCGATGGTTTGCGCGACGATCTGCCAGTTCGCGCGGCCCAGTCCAGCGATGACCTTGGCCGCAGCGCGTCGGGTATGCGGCAACGATCCGTGCGGATCGAAGACCAGCAGCGCCCGCTTGTCGATTGGCTTGGTCGACGGGGACAGCCAAGGCAGATCAAGCGCATACGCCACCGACAGGTGGTCGTCGATGGTCTGCTGTGTTGCGCCTGGCCAGGGCAGAAGGTGCGTGTCCAGCCGACGCATCTCGCCGTATCCAATGACGGTCAGATGATCGCTCTCAGCCAGCGCCGAACGCGCATGGATCAGCGCGGTGCCGAGCTGCACATCGTCCATGCGCGAGAGCGGCAGGTGATGCAGCTCGCGCTGCGTCCACACAAAGCAGTGCCAACGCGGCTTCACACCGGGATGGCAGGTGAGCATGGCCTCTTTGGGGGCGGGCTCGCGAAAGCTCGGTTTCGTCGGTGAGTCGCCGAGTCCAAGCAGCGCTTTTTCGAGCAGCCCGAGTAGCTGTCGCACGCGCTCTGGCTGTTCCCGCTGCAGCTCGTTGCGCTGCTTTTGCGACTCGGTGGCTGTAGCGGCGGCAATGACATCCAGCTGGTGTCTCGCGTTGCGATAGTCGCTCAGCGAGGCTTCCCAGTGCTTGCGCGCGTCGGCAGGCAAGGCATCGGCGCGCATCAGAAGCCCAAGCGCCCACAGCCCACGAGCCCGCGCGTGTCGGGCGACGCGCACGGCATCCTTGAAAAGTCCGCGGCGGGTCAACAAATCGAGATAGCGAGCCGTGCCACGCTCAAAGCGCCCGAGAAAGCTGCCACGTCCAGCGCCCAGCGGCATTTCGAGGCTGCGCTGGTCGAGGTAGTCCTCGGCGCTTTGATACAAGTCCGTGGCGCGGTCTGCATCGCGCGCTTCTTCGGCTTGCGCCTGTCCCACAAGCGCCAGCCACGTCGATTCATACGCGTCCTGCTGCGCCCCAAGCTGGGCCAGGTGGCGGTAGTGTTCAGCGGCTGCAGCCAAGTCGCCGCGCCACAGCGCAAGCTGGCCATCGAGCTCGGCCCATTCCAGAGCGAGATTGCGATCCGGCTGCGGCAGGCTCGCGCGAGCCTCGCCTAGCTTGTCTCGTGTAGCATCCTGATTCTCTGCAAGAGCAGCGGCATGCGCCAGGTTGGTGAGCACGTTGGCCTCGGCCCAGGGCAGCTTGCAGCCCCTTAGAACCCGCAGCGCTTCTTCGAGCACTGGCTGCGGATCGAGCTTTTTCCACAGCGGGTCATCGCGTCGCAGAGCCTCGCGCGCCCGAATGAAGGTATAGCCCTGCGTTCCCAAAAGACGCCCTCTTCGACACGGCTCGGAAACGGACTGAGCAAGCCCAGTCAGCAGATCCGCCGCCTCTTTCATGCGCCCCATCATGACCAGGATCGTCGCGCGCTGGTTCAGGATCTCGGCGAGTGCCGAGTCATTGTTGAAGCGTCGTGCCAGCTCTTCGGCCTGCGTCAACAAGGGCAGTGCCCCTGGCAAGTCGCCTTGGCCGCGGCGCATCAGCGCTCGCTGCGACAGCTCCCAGATGCGCTGTCCGGGAAGCTGAGTGAACAGGTCCTGTTTCTCTTCCAGAACGCGCTCTGCCTCGCGATAGCGATGGCGGTGCTGACTGAGGAGCCAGCTCTTGCGCAGCACAAGCTGCGCTGCGGCCGCTGGCAGATGGGCCTCCTCGCACTCGCGGATGGCGCGATCCAGCAGCGCATGCGTATCGGGGCGGATGCTCTCCAGCGCGATGTCGGCGAGCATGAAGCGCGCGAGGGCACGCGACTCTCGATTCCCTTCGCCCTCCACATGACGCTGCAGGATCTCTTCTGCACCGCGTGGATCGTTCTTGTCATCGAGGAGCTTGCGCGCGTCGGTGAGCCACTGCGCTTCGTGCTGGCTGCGTGGTCGCACAGCGAGCCGCACCACCTGCGTGCGCAACCAGCTCTCACGGGCCCGCAATGAAAGCGTGTCCACGCCGGCTGGCACCTGTACGGACAGCAAGCGCTCAGCCTGTCCTGGCTGCGCAGGCGACACGAGCAGCACGCGCGAGGCGCTGGATACCGAGACCTCTGCCGACGGCGCTGTGATCACGCGCAGCTTCAGCGCGCCATCATCGTTGAGATCGCAGCTCTGCTCCGTCTCTTTCTTGTGCAGCACTGCACATTCTAGGAACTCGAACTGAAGGGGTGGCGGCTCACATCCCCACAAGCAGAGTCCGATGAACCAAAGCAACAGCGCTCGCACAGGAGTCTGGCCTGCTCGCAAGATCCACTCCTAAGGCGCTGGCTTCTTCTTGTCCTCGGGAACAAAGGTGCGCTCCACGCCGTGTGGCGCTGGCTTGGCCGGCGTATTCGTCGCCGCGTCACTGCGTGTGCCTGGAAAAGGCTTCTCCAATGTGCCCGGAGCCGACGGAGCAGGCATCTTGTTCTCACCAGCGACGTGGGGCAACACCTTCTTGTCATCCTTGTTCTTGTTGTCTTGCGGCATCGGATTTTCCTTTTCTTGGGTGTGCTGCGCGTGACGACTATGTCAACTTTCGCGGTGATGGACCGTGGAATTAGTCGGTAGCGCTGGGTCCTGAATCCGCGGGGCTGTCTGACCCGGCGTGAATGCAGAGCGTGGCACGCAGGATCTGCAGGCCCGCAGGCAGTGGATGTTGCCCACGCACGACATCCTCAAGCGATGTGTGCAGCAGCAGCTGCGGTCGGCCAAGGACAAAGACCAGCTCGCTTTGTCCAGGCAACAGATCGGGAAGCTCCATCACGGGTGCGCGAAGGCTGAAGGTTCCAGCCAGAGACACCGCAGGCGACGTGGCCCATGGGCGCAGCGTTCCGTTGCGCAACAGGAAGCTGCGCAGCGCGACGGGGCCGGTAACCCGTTGTTCGGCGCGCAGCACAATGGATACCGACGAATCCAACGACAGATCGGCAATCGGCGCGCTGCGATCGGTGTGCATCACGACCGTGGTCACATCGCGGTTGCTTTTGGGGTCCGCTGAGTGAACTTCCAACGAATAGGAAGGGATGTACGAAGCGCTGCGATCGCTTCCCTGCACTTCGATCGACTGGCCAACCCACCACATCATCCCAGCGCCTAGACATAACACTGCGGCAAGCAGCATGGGGCCGCTGGCTAGCGCTGCCTCTGTGCCGACAGGACCCGACGAAGTGACACGAAACGTAGCGAAGATGGAAAGCAGTGCTGTGAGCGTGCGTCTGCCAGAGCGAATCCACATACAAACCTCGTTGACCTGAAGTACGCAGCGGCTGGCCGCAATCTGACAAAGGCAGGAACAGAAGCCAATTGCGTCGAGCAGCGGCTACGTTCGTTCGCCCGGTGCAGCCCCGCGGGCCGCGGCACGAAAGATGGCGCGGGCCATCAGGCTGGTCTCCGCTTCGGCGCGGGCGAGGTTGATGCGCTGGTAGATCTCTCCGATTCCTGTATCGCTGCGAGCCGCGCGGTAAGCGAGCTCGATCAGGTGCCCGGCCAGCGCCAGATGGCCCTGCGCAAGCAGCAGCTCGGCGCGCTCGGCCAGCACCTTGGCGCCCCCGGCCAAGGTCGCAAGCTCATGGGCGACTTCGGCTTCGGGGGCAGGCTTTAGGTGGGCAGGATTGCCGTCCCACCAGCCCGCGTACAAGCGATACAGGTTGCGCACGATGAACTGCGGATCGTCATAGCTCGGCCGCAGGTATGGACGAACAAGAAGCTCGGCTGGCACCCGTACCTCGGCGAGCACGACATCGAGTGGCGCGCCTTGATTCAAGAGCCGCAGTGTCTGCTCAACCAGCGATTCCAGAAGGCTGGCCGTCTCGTCGAGGGCCTGGCGCACGCGGTCGCGCCCGACGATCGGCGGGCCATGGCCGGGCATCAGAATCGCGACGTCCAGCCGCGCCATCTTGCGCAGCGCATGCGCCCAGTCGCGGGGATAGCGCTGCGCCTTCTGTGGGTTGCCACAGTTCGGCGAGGCCCAGATGAACAGGTCGCCGGTATAGATGGCATCGGCCGACGGGATGTGCGCCCACAGGTGATCGTCGGTCTCGCCGCGATCGTGGTGCAGATGAATGTCGAGGCCGCCCAAGCTCAGCGTGCGATCTTGATCAACCAGCTCGTCGGGATAGCGGTATTCCGTCGGAAAAATCGGCACGGGAAAGCCAAACTGACGAGCGTTGATCACGCCGTTGTAACCGGCAGTCAGGCGGTACCGATCGAAGCGATCGCGGCAGGCTCGATGGGCCAGCACGCGGATGCTGCGGCCTTGCTCTTGCGCTTCGCGCTCAAAGGGCGGCAGGCCAAAGACATGATCGACATGCCCGTGCGTGTACACGGCGGTGTGCAAGGGGGCTTGCGAGAAGCGTCGCACCGATTCAAAGACGGCGTGCGCATGAAACATGCTGCTGGTGTCGATCAGCACCAAGCCTTCTTCAGTTGCAACGGCCGCGGCGTTGGCGAAGGCGGCGACGAAGCCCAGCCCCGGCGCTAGCTCGACCAGGCCAACCATGGTGCTCGTCGGCGTCACGGCTGTCTCCGTCAGCTCTCCTCGCCACGCACGTTCTGCCCAGCTTAGGATCTCGCTCATTCCGACCTCCTCGTTTTGGCCATCGTCGCCCGAACGGCAGAAGTTCGATAGCCGTCCCGGCGGCTTTTGTTGATACACTGCGACGCCATGTCGAAGTTCATCGTTGAGCACAAGCGGACTCATTACTGTGGGGACCTGCGCGCCGTACACGTCGGGCAAAAGGTCGTTCTATTTGGCTGGGTGGCGGGGCGCCGTGACCTGGGCGGGCGGATCTTCATCGATCTGCGCGACCGCAGCGGTCTGTCCCAGGTTGTTTTCGGACCCGACATCGACAAGCGCATGGGGCAGGCCGAAGGCCAAGGCGCGCATGCCCACGCCGACGTGCTGCGCAGCGAGTTTTGCATCGCCATCGCTGGCACCGTCGTCCTGCGCACAGCCTCGGGCGGACAGACCAACCTCAAGCTGGCCTCAGGCGAGATCGAGGTCGAGGCCAGCGAGCTTCAGATCTTTTCGCGCGCCGATACGCCGCCATTCCAGATCGAAGACGACGTCGAGACGCGCGAAGAGATTCGCCTGAAGTATCGCTATCTGGATCTGCGGCGCCCGGTGCTGCAGCGCAACTTCCAGCTTCGCAGCAAGCTGTACCGTCTGACGCGCGACTACTTCCACGAAAACCACTTCGTGGAGCTAGAGACGCCGTTCATGGTGAAGTACACGCCGGGCGGAGCGCGCAACTTCCTGGTCCCGTCGCGGCTGAACCCCGGCAAGTTCTATGCGATGGCCGAGTCGCCGCAGATCTTCAAGCAGCTCTTCATGGTCGCCGGCATGGATCGTTACTTCCAGATCGTGCGCTGCTTCCGCGATGAAGACCTGCGCTTGGATCGCCAGCCCGAGTTCACGCAGATCGACGTCGAGATGTCCTTCATCGACGAAGAAGACATCTGGGCGATGATCGAGGGCCTGGTAGTGCGCATGTGGAAAGAGCTGGCTGGCGTCGATATCGCGCGGCCGTTTCTGCGCATGCCGTATGCCGAGGCGATGGGCAGCTATGGCGAGGACAAGCCCGACCTGCGCAATCCACTCAAACTGCACGACCTGACCGCGATCGTTAAAGAGCACAAAGGTGGTGGCGTGCAGATCTTCGAAAAGATCGTCGAGGGCGGCGGCATCGTGAAGATCCTGCGCATCCCTGGCACGCACGCGCAAAAGATCTCGGGCACCGAGGTCCGCAAATTGGAAGACGTCGCCAAGGGCATGGGCGCAGCCGGCTTGGGCAGTGCGCGACTCGATCCGGCGGGCAGCGGCGAGGCGCTGGCATGGACGCAGTCGCCGTTTGGCAAGACCGCGAGCGAGGCGTTGCGCGCCGCGGTGCAGAAGGCGATCGGTGGCGGTCCCGGCGACCTGCTTTTCTTTCAGCTGGGCAACCCCAAGGTTGCCAACACCGTGCTGTCTCAGCTTCGGCAGCAGCTTGGAAAGAAGCTCGATTTGCTGGAAAAGGGCTGGCGCTTCCTGTGGGTCACCGACTTCCCGATGTTCGAAAAGGGCGAAGGCGGGACATGGGTTGCAGCGCACCATCCCTTCACGTCGCCCAAGCCCGAGCATGTCGAGCTTCTGTCGACGGATCCCGGCGCGGTGCAGGCGCGGGCATACGACCTGGTTCTGAACGGCAACGAGATCGCGGGTGGCTCGATCCGAATTCACCAGCGCGAGGTACAAGCCAAGGTGTTCGCGGCGCTGGGCCTGACCGAAGACGACTTCCGTCAGAAGTTCGGCTTCCTGCTCGATGCCTTCCGGTATGGCCCGCCGCCGCACGGTGGTATCGCCTTTGGTCTGGACCGGCTGTCGATGCTGCTGACCGGTGCGACCTCGCTGCGCGACGTCATCACGTTCCCCAAGACGCAGAATGGCACCGATCTGATGAGCGACTGCCCGACGGAAGTCTCGCAGCGTCAGCTCGACGAGCTTTTCATCGCATCGCGTCCGCCGCCGGCCAAGCAGTAGCGACCGCGCCAGCGTCCAGATCCAGACGGTCGCTGCATGCTGCGGTGGTTGGCTTCGTCGCTTCACGAGCGCTGCGCGCTTGCGCTCGGTGCATATCCAGCGCGAGTGCAGGCAACGACGCGGTATCGTCAAGCCATGCTGCGCTGTGTGGCTTGGCTCTTTGCCTCAGGCTGGCTGTCGATGGTCCTGACCCTTTGCGCCTGCGCGACGACAGGGCAGGGCAGCCCACTGCGCGTTCCTGATGTGCGTCAGACCACCGACTACACGTGCAGCGCGTCGGCGCTTCAGGCGGTGCTGGCGTACTTCGGCGAAGAGGCCGGCGAACCCGAGCTTGCAAGTGAGCTGGGGGCTACTCCGCAAGACGGTGCTCCACCTGAGGCCATCGTTCGCGTTGCCCGCGCTCATGGGCTGTCCGCTGAGCTACGCGAAGACCTGCGCATCGCTGACTTGGCTTCGGCGGTGCGTCGCGGCATTCCAGTCATCGTCGCGCTGCAGGCATGGCCTGACGCGCCGATCCGCGACTACGCTCAGGCGTGGGACGACGGTCACTATGTGGTCGTTATCGCCGTCGAGCGCGAGCGCTTGGTCTTTGAGGACCCGTCGCTGTTGGGCAGCCGTGGCGTGCTATCGCACCAAGAGTTCGAACGCCGCTGGCACGATCAGGATGGATCGGTGCGACGGCAGCGCATGGGCATCTTCGTCTCGGGCCGAGCGCCGAGCCCACCGCCTCTGTTCCGCATGATCGAATGAGCCGATCCGTACCAGGGTGGGCCATCCCAACCTGAGACGCGTCCGCCCATGCGGAAAAGACGAGGCCGTTGGAGATGGATGGCGAGTAAGAGGAAGGGAAGAGGGCGGCGCGCGGGGCCGTATCGCTGCGAGCTGCTACATGTCCGAGGACATCATGGAAGACATGTCGCTCGGCGTCGCTTGGTCTGGGGTTCCCATGTCGACGGTGTTGCCGGTGGTGCGGTTGGGATCCTTGCAGTAACCGCCCATGGCCGGCGTGTTGCCGCCAAACTCGCAGACGAGGCCGGGGGCACAGTCGTCGGTTAGCTGGCATCGCTCCCCGACATTTTGTTTGCAGCCCGCAAGGACTGCCATGGCACCCACGATACAGAACGCAGACAAGGCCCAGCTAGCCAAGGGTCGCGCCTTGGTCGGCGACGCAGAAGCAAAGGAAGTACGCATGCGCGCCCTTATAGCACAAGAACTCTCGCATGCGGCCTTTCCCTTGCCGGCGCGAATCGTCCGTACCTGTCTGCTTGTGCCGCAACTCAGAAGCTGCGAGCCCGCAAAGAGGCAGGTTAGTATGTGTCTATGTTTCGGCTCGCGCGCTTCATTGTCTCGACATTCATCTTGGCCTTGGTGATTTGGTTTGCCGTAACCGTTCCTATCGGCAAGCACACGCTGTGGGGTCACCTGCGGCGCATCGCGTCGACACCGGAAGCCAAGGACTTGGCGACGGGGGCCAAGCAAGTGGCGAAGGATGCAGTGGAACGGGCCCAGCGTGAAGTACAGGATGACAACGCGGGCTCGGCAAGCCGGCCCACCCAGCCGCAGCCAGAACGCTAGACCCGCAGGTCGCGAACAGCGGCCGAACATCTGCACTGCGCAGATAGAAATGCCGAACAACGTAGGGGCGTAGTAGCGACGGGGGAGGCCGAGGAAGCGCGGGGGCGTTACTTCTTGGCAGCGGGCTTGGTCGGCTTGGCGGTCGCGCTCGACGAGACCGACGAAGGCTTGGCGGCCTTCGCAGGAGCCTTGGCCGGCGCTTTCTTCGCGGGCGCCTTGGCAGCGGCCTTCTTGGCCGGAGCAGCCTTGGTGGCAGCCTTCTTGGCGGGGGCCTTGGTGGCAGCCTTCTTGGCGGGAGCCTTGGCGGCGGCCTTCTTGGCCGGTGCCTTCGCCGCCTTGGGCTTGGTTGTCTTCGTGGCCTTGGCCTTGGCGGGTGCCTTGGGGGCTGCGCTGGTCTTGGCCTTGCTTGACGCTGCTGCTTTCTTCGCTGGCATGAAAAGACTCCTTCTTGATCCTCGCCGTCTAACGACGACTCGACGGAGCATAGGCAAGTGGCGGAGCGCACACAAGTGCCAAGTAACGAAAACAACAAGAAAATTTGACGCCTGCCGTTGCCTTCTGCGTGGGCCGCTTTGTGACGTGAATTGCTGCGTGTGTGGGCCAGTTGGGCGGTTCGTTTGGCGCTAACGCGGCGGTCCCCAAGCGCAAAGCGAATTGCGATATGATGTTTCGCAGTGACTCGAGAAGCCCCTCGTCAAGACATGCTGGCTTGGCTGTCTGTGCGACTGAGCGTTTGGCAGCGCACTCAGATGACCGCAGGCCAGGCTCACGCACCGGCTCGGATCGGCTTCCTGCTCGTCCTTTTGCTGCCGACCGTAGCCTGGGCCAGCTTTTTTGATAGCTCGCCTGGCAAGCTGGCGCGAGCCCATGCGTACATCGATGGCCCAAGCAACTGCGCCAAGTGTCACGTCGCTGGCAAGCGTGACTTGGATGCCAACAAGTGCTTGGACTGCCACTCTGCCGTCGCGTCGCGCATCAAGGAAAAGAAGGGTCTGCATGCGTCGCCCAAGGCGCTCAACAAGCCCTGTGAGCTCTGCCACAAGGAACACAAGGGACCTGAGTACGATCTATTTGCTTGGCAGACGTTTGGCGGGCAGGCCAAGTTCAACCACGAGATCAGCGGCTTTTCGCTGACGGGCCGTCACTCGGTTGTCGAGTGCGCGCAGTGTCACAAGCAGAAGACAGCGACCGGCCGGCCATCGTTCTTGATTGCCCCGACGACGTGCCAGGGGTGCCACAAGTCGCCGCACGGAGAGCTTCACGACTCGCTTGCAAGTTGTGATCGCTGCCACGATGCCAAGTCGTGGCGCCCGCTTGAACCGATGAAGTTCGATCACAACCGCGACTCGCGCTTTCAGTTAGAGGGACGGCACATCGGTGTCCCCTGCAGTAGCTGCCATCCGCGCTCGATGTTCCGTCTGTCGAACTGGAGCTCAGACTGCACGCCTTGCCACAAGAACGTGCATGGTGAGTCGCTGTTTGGCCAGAAGCGCTGCGCCATGTGCCACACCGCGCGCGGACCGTGGAACACCGTCGACTTTGACCATACACACAAGACGCGCTTTGCCCTGGATGGTCCACACCGCAAGCCTTGCGCTACCTGCCATACGGCAACGGCGCGGCAGTCCCCCAGCCGCAACTGCGACACCTGTCACAAAGACGCGCACGCCGGTCGCTTCGCCAAGATGGGGGACTGCTCAGCCTGCCACCTGAGCACGACGTGGGGACCCGAGCTGCGCTTTGAGCACGGCCGCATGACGCGCTTTGCCCTGTTTGGCCGGCACGAGGTCGTCGACTGTCGCGCGTGCCACCGCGGCAAAGGACCGACCGACTACGAAAACTTCGACACCTTGATCACCGTCTCGGGCACGGGCCGCAACAAGCAGGTCAAGACCGCCTGCATGGGCTGCCACACGCATGAGAACGTTCACAAAAAGCAGTTCACGGACGACCAGTGTCTGAAGTGTCACGCCCGCCCAGGCGATACCAAGCAGACGGCTGATCCGCGCGCCTTCGCCGAGCGGGTCAAGATCGGCCACGGCCCCGGTAAGCCCTTCCAGCTCGTCGAGGGGCACAAGATTTCAGACTGCAAGAAGTGCCACAAAAACGACAACTATCGCGACACGCCGACCAACTGTGTTGCCTGCCATGAGGACCGGCTGCACAAAGGCTCGCTGGGCAAGGATGCCTGTCTGAACTGCCACGAGGGGGCACGCTGGCTGGCTACGAAGTTTGATCACGACAAGACCAGCTATCCGCTGGAAGGCAAGCACAAGGACGTCAAGTGCGAGACGTGCCACCCGTCGCGGGCGTACAAACCAACGCCGACCCAGTGCAGCGACGGAGCCTGCCACGCCAAAGATGACGCGCACGAGCGATCCTTGGGCAACCAGTGTCAGAGCTGCCACAGCCCCAGCGGTAAGGTGTTGTTTGATCACAACGATCCAAAGGCCAAGGATCGCTGGAAGCTAGAAGGCAAGCACGAAGCGGTGCGCTGCGTTGGCTGCCACCCGAGCCAAAAATACAAGCCCGCTCCGACGAAGTGCGAGAGCTGCCATGCGGATCCTGCCGCGCACAAAGGTGAGCTCGGCACGCTCTGCGCGGGCTGTCATGAGCCTGTTGGGTGGAAGAAAATCCACACGGGCCACGACATCTTCCCCATGCGTTTCGGTGGTGCCCACGATCGCGTGCGCTGCCAAGAGTGCCACTTGGAAGGGCGCATTCTGCAGGGCATGGCACAGATGTGCATCGTCTGCCATCAGCGCGACGATATTCACCACAACTCGCTGGGTCCGCGCTGCAGCGACTGCCATACGCAGCAGATGTTCGCAGCGGCTCGCTTCAACCACGATCGCGTCGGCTGTCTGCTGACTGGCGTTCATCGCGTGTTGCCCTGCGTCGACTGCCACAAGGGCGGCAACTACGCTGGGCTCTCTGCTGCCTGTGTCTCGTGCCATCGCGATGACGCCATGCGCGCAGCCGCCCGGCGGCCTGAACTGCGTCAAGGCATGGGCGCTGTGCTGCATGAGCAGGCGCAGAACTGCGCGCCTTGCCACAACACAACCTCATTCCGTCCGCGTGCCTCTGGCGGCACGGACTCGGTGTGCCGATGAGCGCGTGCAGCAAGCTGGGTCGTCTCGGAATGCTGAGCGCGGCCTTGCTGATGGCGGTCGCGAATCCGGCCTACAGCAAGGGGCAGAACAAGAGCGACAGCAAGGGCGTCTATACCGGCAAGGTCGCGCTGACCGGTTTCTTCTATACCGAAAGCGACGGCATCACGCTGACCGGCGACGAGATGCTGTACCAGTCAAAGCTCGCGACATCGACACAGCTTGGGTTCGGTGAGCTGCGGGCGATCGTCGATGCACGCCGCATCGCTAAAGAGCGGATCGACTTCCGGCTGGATGTGCGCCTGCGCCTGACCGGCGATTTCAACTTTGAAACCAAATTCACCGACGAGTTTTTCGACAAGCGCAAGTCGGACAATAACTTCGGTGTCAGCGCTCGTGGCTACCTGGGCGGGCCGGAATACGACCTGCGCGAGGCCTATGTCAACGTGCGCTTCAGCGAGAGCTTTGGCCTGCAGCTTGGGCGCATGTTTATCAACGAAGCGGACAACATCAAGCTGGATGCCGTGCGTGTATGGCGTCGCTTTGGTCCGCACTGGACGGGAGCCGCATTCGCCGGGGGCTATCCCAATCCCTATTCGCGATCGCTGCTCACGGACTATGCGCCGCCCTGTGGCAACGGAGTCGCAGCCGATACCTACAACCCAGCGACGGAAGGCGCTTGCATTCCGCCTGGCTTGCAGCCCGGCTTCGGAGCCGGCGTCGGCGCTCGCTACAGCTACGATCGCCTGTGGGGCAGCATTGGCCTCGTCGGCTCGTTCTTCAAGGGCGAGGGCGATGGCGGCAAGGTGCGACCGGATCCCAGCGCGCTTGATGTAACGGGCATGATCATGCCGCCGCTCTCGCAGCCAAACCTGCTGCCTGCGGATGGATCCTTGGATGCACCGCGCGTCTTTATCTCGTGGCTCAACGCTTGGCGTCCGGCAGAGCGCTTCGATCTGTTTAGCGATCTAGTCATCGACGCCTACGGATCGGCCGGGCCGCAGCTCACGCGCTTGGTCCTTTTGGGCAGCGTGCGGCTTCTGCCCAATGATCGACTGACGCTGCGCGTTGGAGCGTCCTATCTTTCGTCGCTGGCCGTCAATCTGTACTTGAACCGCTTGGTCTACAACCGACTGAGCGGTGGGACACTGCAGGCCTCGGGCTTTAGTGTCGTCGAGAACAACCTCACCATCCTGCGCACAGGCCGAGCCGAGGGCCGCGTGACCTTGGATGCGCGCTTGCTACGTCGCTTGGGAGGCTTTGTCGAGGGCCGCTTCCGCTTCCGTACCCTGCTCAACGGCGACAGCGATCCCACGGTCTATGGCGACAAGAATGTGTATGGCACGTATGCGCAGAGCCTAGCCGGTGACGGATCGATCGGCCTACGCGATACCGGATCGATCGCCGGACTGCGCGGCAGCTTGAGCTATAGCTTCATCGCGGACTATCGCTCGATGAACCATGTCATCAACTTCGACATCGGGCGCGACTTCTGGAACGAGCGAGTGGGCATCACGCTCAACTACCTGGCCGCGATCAGCAAGGACAAGGGGCCCGTCGGTCAGGGGGCGATGATCGACGATTCATGCAGCGTGCTCAGCCCATTTGCCGCCTGCTATGGCAAGCGCAGTGGCATGACGCACGAGATCGGGCTGCTCGCGACCTTTAACCCGTGGCGCACGCTGTACGTGGTCGCCGACTATCGCTTCGTGGCACTGACTACAGATCGGCAGCCGTTCACTCTGGCGGATACGTTTCCGACGATCATCAGCCACGCCATCCTGGCCCGCGTCGAGTTTCGCTGGTAACGCGCGGCAGCGGCAGCGTTGCTGTCGTTTCGTGTCGGCGGGGTGAACCGTCGCAGCCGTCGGCGTCAGCTCACCCCTTCGGCGTCCAAGAAATCACGCAGCAAGGCGATGGCTCGCGCATGCAAGCGCGACGTCCACGACTTCGAAAGCCCCATGGCTGCACCCGCCTGTTCCAGCGTCTGATCCTGAAAGTAATACAGGTCCAGCAGGCGCCGTTCTTTGTCGGGTAGCTTGCGCAGCGCGCGTCGAACTCGATCGGCCAGCTGCCGACGTTCAAGCAGCTCATGTGGAGCGGCGCGCTCGTCCAGCAGGCGCTGCTCGTCTTCGCGAGCCAGCAGCGTGACAAAGATGGTCGCGACGCCCGACAGCGCGTTTGAGATCTCATGAACGCGCTTTTCGACTCCGCCATCTTTTTCGCCGCTGGCAGTCGACGGATCTTGCCCGCGATCACTCATGTTTTGCGCATAGCTTGCGGCGCGTTCTTCCATGCGCAGCCGGGCGTATTCGCCCCGAGGCAGCCAGCCCATCGAGCGCAGCCCATCGAACATCGAGCCGCGCACCCGATAGTAGGCAAACGTTGTAAACGCCACCCCGTGCCGATCGTCGAAGCGCTGGGCTGCCTCGATCAGCCCTTGCATGCCAAAGCCAACCAAGTCGTCGAACTCGACCATCGGCACGTGCTCACGCAGCTTGCGAGCCAGCGAGCGCACAAAGGGGATGTGATCCTCGACCAAGCGACGCTCCATCGCAGCACGTCCGGCTGAGGTCGCTGCTCGTTCGCGTGGTGCCTGAGGACCCGCCATCGCAGCTAGTATATCGCGGTTTCCCCGACGAGCGTGCGCCGTTTTCAGAGCCAACTGATAGAGTGCCGCCATGCCTAGTTCGCCTCGCAGAACATCCTCCAAACCGGCCGAAGCCAAGCAGCCTGCGCGCCCCAAGAAGACCCAGGGTGCCACGAAAAAGAAAGCGGCGGCCGGCGCCACGAATGCGACACCGACCACAGCGCGACAGCGAGCGCCTCGTCGGGCCAAGTCCGCGGCGGCGGCCGGTGCGAAACGCTATCAGGAAAGCCCATGGGTCCTGCCGCGCCAGGCTCTTTCGCACTTGCGCACGTCCCACCCAGGGCTGGCGCGCGTCATCGAGCGGGTCGGTCCCTGCACGCTGACCATCGGGCACGCCGAAGGACCGTTTGTTGCGCTGGTTCGCGCCATCGTGTTTCAGCAGCTAGCCACCAAGGCAGCGACGACGATCTTTGGGCGTTTGCGCGACCTGTTTCCGGCAGAGAGCTTCCCGGATCCGGCTGAAATCCTGGCCACCCCGGACGAGGCTCTGCGTGGCTGTGGCCTGTCGGGACAGAAGCTCAGCTATCTGCGCGATCTGTCGCAGCGCGTCCATCGCGGAGAGCTTGACTTGGATTCACTGTCGTCGCTGCCCGACGCAGAGGTCATCACTCGCCTGACCGCCGTGCGGGGCATTGGCCGCTGGTCAGCGCAGATGTTCCTGATCTTCTATTTGGGCCGCTTGGACGTCTGGCCCGACGGAGACCTGGGCATTCGCCATGGTGTACGCGTGCTGCACGGCCACACAGATCTACCTCCCGCCCAGTTAATGCAGGAGCTTGGAGCTCGCTTTTCTCCGTTTGCCAGCATCGCGAGCTGGTATCTGTGGCGCTTGCTCGACCTGCCCGAAGAAGAGCGCCTGCTCTTGCTTGCCTAAGGCCGCAAGAGCCTTGCGGCTACAGCCCGCGTCGACTCAGCCAGTCTGGGCCGCGGACGAGCTCGTCAAACACGATGCTTAGGCCCAGCGACAGGATGTGGTTTTGACCTTGATACTCGCCGTTGTTGATGGCGGGCGCCTGCATGCCTGCCACCGCCAAGGGCTTGCCGGTCAGTCCGTCGATGGGCAGCAGCGCTCCGTCGGTCACAGTCCGCGGCAGCGAGTACAGATAGGCATACGCCAGGTTCAACGTCACGCCGCGCAGTGAAAGGCCCAGGCCGATCGTTCCGCCGATCTTGGACAGCGTGTCGAAGTCGATCCGAGTATCCGCGGGAGCCGTCGCGCTGGTGTCGTAGTACGCCCCCAAGCGCAGCGTCGCCGCCGCACTCTGCCCAAGCGGCTGCCGCCATGCACCGCCGACGCGCAGACCGAAGGTATCGCGATAGTTATGGACCAGCCGGATGTCGATGGGCATGCCGCCATTCACCAGCACGGGAGGGTTGACCAGCGTGAGCTGATTGTCGCTGCCCTGCATCTGTCCCCAGGACTCGTATACGCCATCGACTTCGATGTCGGCGATCTCGCGTCCCGCTTTGCTGAACGCGTAGCGCAGGCCAAGTCGTGCGATCCAGGGCAGGCGCGCTTGAAAGCGGGCGTCCATGCGATCGGCTCCGACGCCAAACCCTGCGATGCTGACTGGCTCGCTGGCCGACACGGTGCCTTTGGCGTTGATCGGCGCGGTGCCTAGGTTCACGGCGGTGCGGACGTGTGCGCCGATGTGGAAGCCGCCACCGGGGTGAAGCAGCGCACCCAGCTGCAGCGCGAAGTTGTCCCAGCTCTGCACCTGGACGCGCGTAAAGGCGTCGCAGTCGGGGACCTCAGTCTGCGTCGCGCAGGCCGCGCTCTTGGGATAGGTACCCCCCAGATCCTGTGGAGCATACGTCGCGCTCGACAGGTTGAACTGCGCCGCCACGAGCTGTCCCGAGATTCCTAGGTCCAACACGCGATGAGCCCGCACCGCGATGGCCAGAGTTGGCTGCACAATCAGAAGGTCGGTGGCGACGACGTCATAGCGGCCTGGTCCAGGTCGGCGCGGGTTGCCTTCCGTCGGTGAATACAAGCCATAGTTGCGCTTGCCTACCGATGAGGGACCAAATGCGCCCAGGGCAAAGGTCCAGCGGCGAAAGTACCCAAAGTCGGTGCTGAACCCGAACCATGGCGCCCAAAACGGCTGGCCGGCGTGATCGCCGATCTCGGGATAGGGACCGCTGCCGTCGCTGCCGGCACGGGCGAAGCGGTACTGCGAAAAGAACAGGTGGTTGTCGAAAAGCACGCGCGTGCCACGCGCCTGAGCCAGGCCCGCGACGTTGTATTCCAGCGCCAGCGGCGAGTCGGCCTTGGCGACGAACGCGCCGCCGCGACCCAGCGCCTCGGTGCCGTTTTCGCCGAGCGCAAAGCCTCCTGCTCTGGCTGGGATGGACAGCAAAGACAGGCTTCCCAGCGTCGCCACTGCGAGGGCAGTACGCGAGCTCTTTTTGACGCGTCGTGTTGGGCTCAAAGCTTCCCCTTGTGCCGCGCTTCTGAGTGACGCGGACCGGCTGGTGTTGGGCTGCATTCCCTACCTAGCCCCACATACCGTATCGTCCCGCGACGCGGCAAACAGAATCGCTTGTTCCCACGACCGTCCCTTGGCCGCGCGTCATCGGCCTGGCATCGCCGAAGGGCAGAACCCGCTAGGGAGGCGGCAGGAGCGTCGTTCGCAGCGCGATCACCGTCGCGGCTTGGCTGGGCGTGGCGCTGGATTCCAGCACCGCCAGCGCGGCCAGTGGGGCACGGGGCTCGCCGAGCGTGCCCGTCACGTACAGGGACAGCACACCGCTCGCTGCGGCATCGACGACAAGCTGCGGCATGTCGATCTGCCAGCTCTGCTTGCCACCACTTAGCGCCAGCCGCAGAGGCTCTGCCGACAGCTCGCCGCTGCGATACGGCGAGGCCGCAGCAAACGGCACGGGCTCGACGAAAGAGGGACCCGCCGTCGTGACCAGTGTCATGCGCGAGTCACTGCTGGCATCGGCGATGGCGTGAACCGCGCGGTGCAGCGTCTGGCCCGCTGTGGCTTGTGCCCGCGGCAGAGCCACCAAGCTCAGCGACGGTGTGGCCCCCTGCTGACGCCCGCCGAGATACACCGCCCAGTTTTGGTTCGGCAGAAGGCGCAGGCTCGCTCGCAGAAGCACCGTCGGCAGGCTGGCTTGCCGAACCTCGATTGGATAGCTCCTTGGGACCATCGGCAAGAGCGCCGTGGCCTGACGAGAGTCCAGCGCACCGACCAAGCGCGCTCCGTTGATCCGTGAGTACACGTCGACCGCACCGGCATCCGGCGAAGCGTTCAGCATATACAGCGTGGCTTTCGGGCCCAGGGCATTGGGCTCCAGGCTTGCTTCGCGCAGATCCCCGGTGATTTCATCGACCAGGACTGCGCCCAAGTAGCTGGTGTCGCTGGCCAGAGGGTTGGGCTCGCCGAGCAGAATTGCGGTCTGTGGGCGGCCAGCTACGCTCGCAAGCTGCTCACTCGTCGCGACCAGGTACGCCAGATCGAACGCTTCGCCGTTCGCGCGCAGGCCAAGTCGCAGTCCCGTGCGTGGTGCGCCACTGGGTCCCGCCAGGTCCACATAGCTGCTGAAGCGCGCGTACGCCGCGGCTTGCAGAAGCGGTACTCCCCCTCGATCAGAATCCAGCACATCCAAGCTGGGCAGGGCCGGCGCGGCGTGCAACACGCGCAGCGGCTGCGGTCCCTGGCTGGCATCGCCGAGCTTTTCTGCGATCACGTTCAGACGCGTTGGGCTGGCGCTCAATGCACTATCGGCGACACGTCCCAGCGCGCAAGCCAGCACGCGCTGGCCCTCTTGCAGATACACGCTGCCGTTCCACAGAGGAGCGTCGTTGCTTTTCGCGGCTGCCAAGCGGACATCCAGCTTGTGTGAGCCCGGCGTCAGCGCCACAAACGAGCTGGCTCGTCGCGGAGCCAGCGCCATAATGCGTGGCTCACCGTCCACCCAGACGTCCAGAGCCGGCGCATCCATGACGGCCTGCACAAAGACAAGCTGGGCCATCGCTGTGCTGGGTGGCTTCTTACCGTCGAGGTTGGGGTTGGTGGCAGCGGGCGATCCGCAGCCCATCATGAACGCGGCCAACCCGGCAACGCACATCCAACGCAGCGAGCGCAGCCAGCCGGGAAAACATCGAGAGAGATTCTTCATCGCTTGCTCCAAGAGAGGACGGGCTGGGAACTATACACCGCTTCTCTTGTTGCTCTGGCAGACGTCGCCTGCAAACCACCGAGCTGCGTCGACCGCGCTGTGCAGTATGTGCAACAGAGTTGCATGTACTGCACGACGCGTCTTGGCTGGTCCTGAACGGTCACTCATCAAATGCAAATAAATTGCATTTAATTCCGTGGACGACTACGGTCTGTGCATGGCCGAACATGGATCAATTCCTCTGACATATGCGCAGTGGCGCGAGTGCATTACGGTGAAGTGTCGAATCAAACTATCGCGCAATTACCTCGAAGATCGCCTATGCAGCCTCGAAGAATCAGAATCGAACGAAAACCGGAACTTCCGACGACTGTACGGCGAAGCACACTTCCAAGCCGTGCGGCGCTGGTTCCAAAAAGCACTGGAAGAACTTCCAGCGCAGCTGAACTGACCGAAACATCCATGCAGAACATGCAAATGGATTGCATCTGCATCCAGGAAAAGAGCTCGTCATGGACACGTGGTCTGCGCTGGTTGTGGGATTTGGTCTGGGCTTGCGCCACGCCTCAGACGCTGATCATGTGGCTGTCGTGTCGAGCCTGATCCAGCGCAGCCCAAGCTTGTTGACCGCAGCGCGGATCGCGACGCTGTGGGGGCTGGGGCATACCCTGACGTTTCTGTGCCTGGGGCTTAGCCTGATCTGCTTGGACCTGCGCGTCCCGCCGCGCTTTGAGCAGCTGACCGAGATCTTGGTGGCCCTGATGCTGCTTGTGTTTGGCGCCTGGCACTTGCTGAGCCACGCCGAAGCAGCACGCGCGCCGTCGCAAGGCGGTGGACTGGGCCGCTGGTCGGCAGTGCGTCCCATCTTGGTGGGGCTTGTCCACGGACTTGCTGGCTCGGCCGGGATCGCTCTGGTGGCGAGCACAACGATCTCTGAGAAGCAGTGGGCCGTAGCCTATCTGGTCTTGTATGGCGCGGGCACCATCGCTGGCATGGTGCTCTTGACGGTGCTCATCGCTCCGCCGCTTCTGTGGACGCAGCGAGCGCCGATGTGGCAGCGCGGCCTGTCTACGCTGGCAGCCCTGCTCAACCTGGGGCTGGGGGCGACCTTTCTGCTTGTTGCGCTGAGGAGAACATGAAGAAGATTCCAGTCACCGTCCTGACCGGCTTCCTTGGATCCGGCAAGACCACCCTTCTGAATCGCATCCTGTCGGAAAACCACGGTCAGCGCATTGCGGTGATCGAAAACGAGTTCGGTGAGATTGGCATCGACCAGGCTCTGGTGATCGATGCCGATGAAGAAGTGTTCGAAATGAACAACGGCTGCATCTGCTGCACGGTGCGCGGCGATCTGATCCGCATCCTGGGCAACTTGATGAAACGTCGTGACAAGTTCGACCGCATCCTGGTCGAGACCACCGGCATGGCCGATCCCAGTCCGGTCGCACAGACGTTCTTTGTCGATGACGACATGCGCGACATGTTTTCTCTCGACGGCATCATCACGCTGGTGGATGCCAAGCATGTGATGCTGCACATCGACGACTCGCGCGAGTGCCAAGAGCAGATCGCGTTTGCCGATGTGCTGGTCCTAAACAAGATCGACCTGGTACGTCCCGAGGATCTCGCGCAGGTCGAGCGCCGCATACGCAGCATGAACCGCATGGCCAAGGTCTTGCACAGCTCTCATGCACAGGTCCCGCTTTCGTCGGTCTTGGATATCGGCGGCTTCGATCTCGAACGCGCGGTGGCCAGCAAGCCAGGCTTCTTGACGCCGGAGTATCCCTTTGAGTGGGCCGCGACCTTTGAGCTGCCGGCAGGCGATGTGATCCTGTCCCTCGACGAGGGTCCTGATGCCAGCATGGACCTTGTCACGATCGCGCTTTCCGCGGATGAGGACGCGACCAGTCCAGCACTGTGTGAGCGTGCGCTGCGCGTGTGGTCACAGCCCGCGCTGCGCTGCCGTCCAGGCAGTCGGATTGCGCTTGGCTTGCCGCAGCCAGTCACGCTGGACTTGGCTTCCGCCGGGTCCATGCGCTATCCCCTGCACAGCCCTAGCGGCGGTCGCTTTGCGCTGTATACGCAGCACCTTCCGACGGAGTTTCAGCTCTCTTTGCAGCACCAGCAGGTTCGGCTTGCGCCACGCAACAGCCAAGAGTTCGCCGCCAGCCATACTCACGCACAGGACGTGACCTCGGTTGGGCTACACAGCGATGCGCCGATCGATGGCGAGCGCCTAAACCAGTGGCTTTCGAAGCTGCTGCGCGAGCAGGGGGCCGCGATCTTCCGAATGAAAGGCATCTTGAACATTCACGGGAAAGACAAGCGCTATGTCTTTCAGGGCGTGCATATGCTCTTCGATGGCCGCGAGGATCGCCCCTGGGGAAGCGAGGCGCGCAGCAGCGATTTGGTGTTCATCGGCCGCAGTCTCGATCGTGTGGCTCTGCAGCAAGGGTTTGAAAAATGCCACGCGTAGGTGCCGAGCCACCCGTCGAGCCGCACACGCTGACGACCCGGTTTCGATTCTCAGTCGCTGACTATGTGACGGCGCTCAAGGTGTCACCAGATGGTCGCTATTGCGCGCTGGGGAACGGCAGCGGCGAGCTGTTTCTGATCGATGCGGCGTCTGGTCGCGTGCTGTGGCGTGAGCTCGCGCATGGACACGGGCTGCTGAGTCTGAGCATTGCCCCCGACGGACTGCACATCGCAAGCTGTGGCCAGGACGCAAGCGCAAAGCTGTGGAACGCAAGCGGTGAGCTGTGTGCCCAGCTTCCTGGCGGGCATAGCTGGGTCGAGCAGGTCGCTTGGTCTCCCACGGGGGACGTGCTGGCCACGGCATCGGCGCGACGGGTGCGCTTGTGGACGGCGCAGGGTGTACCGCTGCGCGAGACGGACGATCTGCCGAGCACAGTGGCTGGCCTGGCCTGGCATCCCGACGGATCGGCGGTGGCGGCGGCTGGTTATGGCGGTGTTTATATCTGCCCAGTAGAGGACCGCAAAGCGATTCGTCACCTGCGCTGGAAAGGATCTCTTCTGTCGGTGGCGTGGAGCCCGAATGCCCAAGTCCTTGCGAGCTGCAGCCAAGACTGCTCAGTTCACTTCTGGCGCTTGAACACCGGCCGAGATTCTGAGATGAGCGGGTATCCCATGAAGCCCAAGGCTCTGGCTTGGGATGCCACATCGACGCTGCTTGCGACCTCGGGGCATTCGACGGTTACGATCTGGCCGTTTCGCGGCAAAGGTCCTGAGGGCAGCAAGCCTCTGCAGCTTAGCTATCACGCAGCGCTGTGTACGCAGCTTGCGTTTCATCCCCGCACGACCTGGCTGGCAAGTGGTGGACAAGACAGTGCCGTCGTGGTCTGGGATCCCGGACGCAGTCGGATCGCTCAGCAGGTCGGTTACCTGGACGATGAGATCACCGCGCTTGCCTGGCAGCCGCAGACCGCGTGCCTGCTGGCTGGCGATGCGCGTGGCGGTGTAGCTTGCTGGGACGTCTGAGCTTGCACTACATGCAAGTTGCTTGCATGTAGTGTTTGCGCGCCTGCTTTATCGTGAAGCCTGCAAACGAGCCAGGGTGGCCGTGAAGAGCGCATCCTGGGGGATTCCAAGCTCTTGCATATCGGACAGGATGCGCAGCACGCCCAGGTGATCCGCGTGATCGCCGCACATGGCCAAGAGCGTCGTGTAGTGCAAGCAGTTCAGGCGCTGCCCGGCACGCGTTGCTTCGTCGACAAGCTGCCAGGCTGCACTCGGCTGGCGCAGGCGGCGCAGGGCACACAGGACTTCCTGTAAAAGGACGCTGTCGGCGGCCTGTTGGGACGACGGAACCAGTCGCAGTGTTCGCACAAGCTGGGCCGATGTGCCGGTGCGCCGCGCTGCACGCAGCAGAAACGCCAGATCCATCGCGTTGAGTGGCTGGCCGCTGCGCTTCATTTCGCGCTCGGCTTGTGTCAGCAGCTCATCAACGGAGCCTTGGCAGGCCAAGCGGCTCCACAACAGTCGACGCGTTCGCCAGTCACGCGGACTCCCAGGAGTGGGGCGCTGCACTGCGCTGCAGTCCGTTGCTGCGACCGTCGCGATCGCAGCGCTCGGGGATGCTTCAGCCAGTCGCGGCAGCACGGGGTGCAAGGTCCGCAGGCACAGGCCGCGCTGCTTGGCGAGCTGGCGATAGGTCTGAAACGGACGCCACCGCCAACGGGCCCGCTCACAGAGCAGCCGCACGCAGCGCTGGCAGCCAGCGACGTCTCGCTGATGCGAGGCCGCGATCGAGAGTGCGAAGAAGAATCCGATGCCTAGCTGCTTGCCTAGGACCTCAAAAGCCCATTCAGACAGACCCGAGACAGGTCCGTGCGTGGTCACCATGTGCAGTGCCAGATTGCAGAGCACATCCGGCGTCGGGCCACCGTCGCAGCGCGCCGACTGTACAAGGCTGCGCAGCTCTGCTTCGGCGCCAGGTTTCTGCTGCAGCAGTGCAAGGACCGCATGATAGAGCGGCTGCGCTGTGTGTTCCGATGCACGCGGCGTGGTGAATTCGTGGGTCACGGCCGGGCCTCGGCTTCGCCGGAGCGCGCGAAGATCTCATGCACCGGGCGCCCGCGCAGGTTGGTCGGCGCCTGCAAGCCGAGCGCGAAGAGCACAGTCGCCGCGGTATCCATGGTCGACACGCGACCCGAGATCGCATAGCCACGCCGCACTTTGGGACCGTGCGCGATCCATGGGATCTGCAGATCGCTGAGCAAGATGCCGCTGTGTCCGTGGCTGTGTCCGCCGTGATCTGCCGAGACAATGATCAGCGTCTCGTGCAGGGTGCCCCGTCGATCCAGGGCTTCTAAGAGGGTGCCCAAGCAGCGATCGCACTCACGTGCTGCGGCTCGCTGCGCATCGGACAACCAGCCTGCGCTGTGGCCTTTTTCATCTGGGTCTGAAAAGTGAACGAACATCAGCGTCGGCTGATCGGCCTCGATGCGACGGGCCGCTTCTTCACTGACCTTGCGGCAGTAATAGCCAGGGCGAACAAAGGTCTCGACCGTGCCTTGCGGCAGGATGTGGCGCAGCTTGAACTTGCCCACGATCGCGGACGTCGAAAGACCCTCTTGCGTGGCCAAGCTGAAGACGGTTGGCGCGCGGATGTAGCCTCGCTCGGGACGCCAGTTGTTCCAGCGCAAGCCGTGCTCATGCGAATCGACCCCGGACAGCATCGACGCATGCGAAGGCAAGGTCGAGGCCGTGCTGATCGTCCGGGCTCGAAACGAGTAGGCGCCATTTTTGTACAGTCGCTCGTGATTGGGCAGCGGCTGCTCGCGGATCAGCGCGGGGTGCATGCCATCTTCGCTGACGATGAGGACATAGCGAGCGCGACGAGGCAGGGCGCGAGGAGCAGCGGCAGTCGCTGCCGTGCCCGCCCGCGCTGTCCGCAGCGCTTCACTTGAGATCGATGGCCTGGTCTGCTGGGGGGGCTGATCGGCCTGCAGTCCACTTGTGTGGAAGAGCAAGCAAAGACTCAGCATGAGTCTGAGCGTGAGACAAAGATGCAAGTGCATTGCATTTGTGATCATCCGTGTTGCGACCGTGTGCCTGGTCAGCATGGCGCGTCGGGCTCTGCTTCTGCTTTGGGCAAGAGGATGTGACCTAGAGCATGTCGAGCGTCATCACCATGCGAGCGCTGCCGTCACCAAGGTTTGCTGGCGAGCGATGCACGAGCGCACGGCCTGCGCGTCCAGGCCACGAATCGCCGCGGCACAGCGCGATCGCCTGCGGCGGGATCTGCTGGATGGCATCGCTGCGGCGAATCAGGCCGGACTCTTCGTCTGACAGCCCGCCTGCGCGGTGACCCAGGCGACTGCGGTCGACATCGGGCTCGGCCAGCCACTGCATGCTGGGGCCGCTGTAGGCGCAGACCAATCGAACCGGCACGCGATCGATGTGAAAGCGCGGGCACATCACGCTGCGGCTGTGGCAGATGCGCAGGCCCACCTGCTCAGCATCGAAGAGCTCACAGAATGCCTGGAGCCAACATGTCATGTCGGCCAAGAGCGGGGCGGCGCGCTCGTGATCCGCAAAGGGCAGCGACGACAGATCCGGCTGCGGAGCATACACACGCAACGTGGCTGTGAAATCAGGGCCGGCTGCAAGCTCGCGCACGACGCTCTGCACGCTGGGCGCGAGCGTGCGGCTGAGCACGACGAGGTTCACGTCCTCTTGATAGATGGCGCACAGGTCCGCGATGGTCGGGACGAACACAGCGCGCGGACCCGTGGCAAGGGCAGTTCGAGAGGGCAGAGGCTGCATCACAGGGGCACGTGCCAGAGCAGTCATATGGACACCTAAGCCGTTGAGGCGCGAGGCGCGTAGGCCGTGGAAGGACGGCAGCAGGCTGCGGACCCGCGCAATGTGAACACTGGATCGTTTTATCAAATGCAAATGTTTTGCAATAAAATTCACGCAACCTGCTGCACCCGCGCGATTGTGCTTGACTGATCTGGCCGCAGATCATAGATGCAAATGGGTTGCATTTGATGTCGGATGTAGGTCGAGCAAAGCGACATCAACGGGAAGCAAGATCGGGCTGGGCTTCGCACTGCCGAACCAGCACAACCATCACGATCAGGATCGATGAAGCCGCAACGGCCTCGTCGCCACCCCGCTGTTCGCAGTTGATCAACACGGAGGATCTTCATGTCCAAGCGCTGCCAAGTCACAGGCAAGAGACCCCTGACGGGAAATCGTGTCTCGCACTCGAACATCAAGAGCAAGCATCGCCAGCTTCCCAACCTGCAAAAGAAGCGCTTCTGGTCTGAAAAGCAGCGGCGTTACATCACGCTTTTGGTGTCGACGCGAGCGATGCGGACGATCGATCGCAAAGGGGTCGACGCGATCTTGGCCGAAGGCCTGATCCTACGTGGCGAAGCGACGAACGCGCCGAAGATGGCTCGCTAGCTTGTCACCGCGAATGGCTGCGCAAATGAACAAGCTGCCTGTTACGGTGCTTTCGGGGTTTCTGGGGGCCGGCAAGACCACGCTGCTGAACCACGTGCTCAACAACAAGGAAGGTCTGCGCGTCGCAGTGATCGTAAACGACATGAGCGAGATCAACATCGACGCGCAGCTTGTGAAATCAGGAGGGCTAAAGCGTACGGAAGCCAAACTGATCGAGATGCAAAATGGTTGCATCTGCTGCACACTGCGCGAGGATCTGCTCACCGAGGTTGCGAGCCTGGCCAAGGCAGGGCGCTTTGATTACCTGCTGATCGAATCGACCGGTATTTCAGAGCCGATGCCCGTTGCCGAGACCTTCACGTTCGCCGATGGGGAAGGTGCCTCGCTGTCCAATGTGGCGCGCCTGGATACGATGGTCACCGTCGTCGATGGCAGGAACTTCCTGGACGACTATGGCAGCGGCGACAGCTTGGCCGCTCGCTCGCTTGCGCTGGGCGAGGAAGACGAGCGCGATGTGGTCGACTTGCTGATCGAGCAAGTCGAGTTCGCTGATGTCCTGGTGCTGAACAAAGTCGACCTGCTAAGCGATGTCGAAGCGGCGCGCTTGGAAGGCATCCTGCGACACCTAAACCCTGGGGCGCTGCTGCTTCGATCGACGCGGGGCCAGGTGCCGCTGCAGTCGATCTTGAACACCGGCCGCTTTGATTTCGAACGCGCGGCCACGGCTCCGGGCTGGTTGCAAGAGATGCGCGGCGAGCACGTGCCAGAGACCGTCGAGTACGGCATCGCAAGCTTTGTCTATCGCGCCCGTCGCCCTTTTCATCCGGCCCGCTTTGCCGCATTTGTCCAGAAGGAGTGGCCGGGCGTGCTGCGATCGAAAGGCTTCTTGTGGTTGGCGACGCGTCCTGACTGGGTCGGTCTGTGGTCGCAAGCCGGCGTCACGTGCAGCTTGGAAGCAGGCGGTACTTGGTGGGCCGCGACACACCGGGATGAGTGGCCCAGCGATCCTGAGGAGCGCGCTCAGATCGAGCGCGCTATGGACGGGGAATTCGGCGATCGTCGGCAGGAGATCGTCCTTATCGGCATCGCCATGGACGAGGCAGCCCTGCGGGCTGGTTTGGATGCGTGCTTGCTGACCGATGCCGAGTGGCGGCGTGGTCCCACGGCATGGCTGCGCTTTCCCGATCCTTTGGCGCCATGGAACGATGACAGCGACGACAGTGGCGTAGGTGGGCAGGCAAGCGAGCCCGTGTCAGTGGGCTAGGCTGGCTTCGGTTGCCCCGCGTCGCGGCGGCCGCGTCGTCTGGCATAGAGCGGCTGCAGAAGGCTCGTCACGCACCCCCACGCCGCGGTAGGCTGGAGCCGTTCGGCCCATCGTGCGGCCGCAGTGGATGTGCCTTATGGAACCGCCTCTTCGGCAGGTGCGCCGACGGGCCCGACGAGCCCAGACCAGCCTTCGCAACATTGCTCGCTTGGTGAGCGGCAATCGCTTCACCGCGCCGTATCAGACGGCGTATCGCGTGGTGAAACAGACCGCGCACTACACGCTGCGGCACTATGGCCACGAGCTGGGCGAGCGGACTCAGCCAGCTGCCGGCGCGACACGCGGTGCGACGTTTCTGCTGGTGCCGCCGCTGATGGTCACGGCCGAGATCTATGACATGGCTCCAGATCTCAGCCTGGTGCTGTGGCTGCGCGAGCATGGGCACGAGGTCTTTGTCATCGACTTTGGCGTGCCGGGCGCAAAGGATCCGGCGCGGAAGACCGATGGCAGTGACGAGCAGGCTGCCGCGCTGCAAAAAGATCTCGTTGATCACATCCTGTCGGTCAGCCGTGCCGTCGACGATATTTCGGCGCAGACGCAGGCCGCGGTGCATCTGCTTGGCTACTCGCAGGGCGGGATGTTTGTGTACCAGGCGGCGGCGTTTCGAAAATGCAAGGGAATTGCATCTTTGATCACGATGGGCAGCCCGGTGGACTTCTTGCGCAACCTGCCGGCCCCGCTGCATCGCGGCGTGTTTTCCAATGTCATGCACGCGGGCGTGGACTTTATCCGCGGTGTGACGGCGCACGTGCCACCGGTTCCGGCGCGCTTGAGTAGCTGGGTCTTTAAGCTGGCCAGCCCGCGGCAAGAGCTGAAGCACTTCGTTGAGATGCTGCGCTTCATCGACGATGAGGAAGCTCTAAAGCGTCTGGAACCTGCTCGGCGATTTCTGGGAGGAGAGGGCTTTATCGCCTGGCCGAGCCCAGCGCTGCGCGCTTTTGTCGAAGAGTTCATCGTCCACAACCGCCTTCTGACGGGCGGCTTGGTGGTGGCGGGCCGCACGGTGTCGATGACCGACATCTCGGTGCCGGTCCTTTATTTCGTCGGCCGCCGCGATCAGTTCGCGCGTCCGGCCAGCGTTCACGCGGTGTCCAAGGTTGTGCCGCACGACGATGTCGTGGGCTTTGCGATCGACACCGGACACCTGGGCCTGATCGTCGGGACCAAAGCGCGCGACGAGGTCTTTCCTCGACTGCATGCCTGGGTGCAAGGCAAGCCAGGCCGGCAGACCGACTCGCCACTTTTGCAGCCGACGATGGGCAGCGACGTGCTCGGTCCGCGCCAGAGCGATCGTGAACCGTCGAGTCTGAGTCCGCTGGCGCATGCCGTACAGCGGTCGCTGTGGCAGACCGCGAGCCGGCTTGGGCTGTCGCTAAGCGGCGCGGCACGCTGGACGCGCTGGCAGCTTCCGCACCTGGTTTCGTTGGCGCCATTTTGGGATGGGGCTGCGCTTTCGATCGGTCGCTTGCTGGAACAGCAGGCGCGGGCGCTGCCGCAGCAGACCTTTGTCTTGTGGGAACAGCGCGCGTATTCGTATTCCGAGGCCAACCAGCGTGTGACGCAGATTGCCGCGGCGCTATACGCCAGCGGTGTGCGACCCAAGCAGCTCGTCGGTCTGCTGATGGACAACCACCCAGACTGTCTGACCGCGCTGGCGGCGCTCAGTCGCTTGGGAGCGGTCGCGGTGGTGTTCAACCCGCAGGCGCAGGGCGTGGCGTTTTCACACGCGCTGACGGTCACGGGCGTGCGGGATCTGATCCTGGGTCCCCCCAGCCACGCGCGTCGTGATACCGGGGGACTGCGGCGACTGCTGATCGGATCGGGCCCGCCAGATCGGGCATCACAGACGGCGCTTGACGCCGAGGACGGTGTGTCGCTGGATGGCCTGCGCGCCGACTGGCCCAGCGACCTGACAGCAAACCCAGGCTGTGCCGCCGACCTTGCCTGCTTGCTGTTTACGTCGGGTACCACGGGAAAGCCCAAGGCCGCGCGCATCAGCAACCGCCGCTTTGTCATGGCGGCCGTCGCGGCCAGCGCAGGCTGCGCGTTGACTCCGACCGACACGGTGTACTGCAGCTTGCCGTTGCATCACGGCACCGGGCTTTTTCTCGCCGTAGGCGGAGCGCTGGTCGCCGGCAGCCGCCTCGCCATCGCGCCGCGCTTTTCCACCAGCCGTTTCTGGGAAGACGTGCGGCGCGTCGGTGCCACGGTCGTGTTCTACGTCGGCGAGATGTGCCGGTATCTGGTCGCCGCGCCGCCTTCGCCGCTGGAAAAGAGCCACGCCGTGCGCTTGTTCGTCGGCAATGGGCTGCGCGCCGATGTGTGGCGCGAGCTCTTGCAGCGCTTTGGCAAGGTCAGCGTCCTCGAATTCTATGGCTCGACGGAGGGCAACGGCCTGATGGTCAACTTGACCGGCGAAAAGATCGGCTCGATCGGTCGGGTGCCGTTTGGCTTGGTGCGAACGCTGCTCGCTCAGTACGACCCGGTACGGCAAGACTATGTGCGCGATGATCGCGGCTTTGTGCAGGGGGCCGAGAGCGGTCAGCCGGGCATGCTGCTCGTCGAGATCAGCGCGCACAATCCGCTGTCGGCGTTCGATGGCTACACCGACTCGCAGGCCACCGAGCGCAAGATCTTGCGGGACGTGCAGCGCCGCGGCGATGCCTGGTTTGTCAGCGGCGATCTGTTGCGCGAAGACGCCGATGGTGACTTCTGGTTTGTCGATCGCGTGGGCGATACCTTCCGCTGGAAAGGGGAAAACGTATCGACCGAACAGGTCGAGAGCGTGATCAACCAACTGCCGGGTGTGGCGCTGTCGGCGGTCTATGGCGTGCGCGTGCCGGGCCAGGAAGGACGCGCGGGCATGGCGGCGATCCAGCTGCGCAGCGGAGCCACGCTGGATGTGCAGGCGCTGTACGCGGTGTGCGAGCGCGACTTGCCGCAGCCCGCCTGCCCGCGCTTCATTCGCATCGTGCAAGACCTGCCGACCACCGACACGCTGAAGATAAAAAAGCAGGGGTTGATCGCAGACGGCATTGACACGGCGCGCACCGGCCCGATCTTTCTGCGCGATGTCCGAGCGCGAACGTACGTGCGCATCGAGCGCCCCGAGGCCATCGATCCCGCGACACTTTAGCGACCATCGGCAGTACACGCCGCGCCGAGCCCCTGCTCACAGACTGCGGGAGGAAGGGGTAAACAATGATTCAATATAAAAATCAAAATTTACAAATATATAGCGAAATTTTTATGGTAATAAAATTACGTGCCTATTTATTTTGATTTATTAATGAGCGACTTCACTGGCTTCTAGCCTTCGTACTCGGGAAAGAGGCTGCCGGTGCGGGCGGCGGGATCGCGGGGCTTTAGGCCCAGGTGCTCGTATGCGCGTCGTGTCGCAACGCGTCCGCGCGGCGTGCGCATGATGAAGCCCTCTTGGATCAAGTAGGGCTCGTAGACGTCTTCCAGCGTATCGGACTCCTCCGCGACGGCAGAGGCGAGGGACTCGATACCGACGGGCCCCCCATCGAAGCGCTCGATGAGTCCGCGCAGAAGCGAGCGATCCATATCGTCGAGCCCGAGCGCATCGACACCCAAGCGCGATAGCCACTCTCCGGTGGTTTGCGGCAGAAGCTCGCGGGCGCCGGCCACCTCGGCAAAGTCGCGAACGCGGCGCAAAAGACGGTTGGCGATGCGCGGCGTGCCGCGAGCACGCTGGCCGATGACCAAGCAGGCCTCGCGACGAATGCGGATGCCCATGCGATCGGCCGAGCGCGCGACGATCTCGGCGAGCTCACTCGGAGCGTAGTAGTCGAGGCGTAGCACGATGCCGAAGCGGTCGCGCAGCGGCGAGGTCAAAAGGCCGGTGCGCGTCGTGGCACCCGCCAAGGTGAAGCGCGGCAGCTTCATGTGAATCAGCTGCGCCGCCGGGCCTTCTCCGACGGGGATCTCGATGCGATAGTCCTCCATCGCGGGGTACAGATACTCTTCGACGACCGGCTGCAGGCGGTGGATCTCGTCGATGAACAGCACGTCACGCTCGCCCAAGCTCGTCAGATAGCTGGCTAGGGTGCCCTTGTGTTCGATGGCGGGCGCACCGACGGGCCGCAGGTTGACACCGAGCGCGGTGGCGATCAGGTGGGCGAGCGTCGTCTTGCCCAAGCCAGGCGGACCGCAGAACAGGACGTGGTCCAGTGCTTCGCCTCGTCGGCGGGCTGCCTCGACAAAGACCTTGAGGTTGTCGACAACTTTGTGCTGGCCGATGTACTCGTCGAAGCTGCGCGGACGCAGGGCCGCATCAAACGGGTCCTCGCGGTGCGCGGCAGACGGATCCAAATCGGGCAGGCGGGACGGTGCCCCCTCTGAGCGCGCGGCAGGCACAGCGACGGGGCCACTGTGCGTGATGGGCAGTGGGCCAGACGCGTCCTGCGACGGCTCGACATGGCGTTTGCGTGGCATGGTTCGCACTGTGCCACAGGCCCGCACGGCGACAAAAAGAACTGCGCGAGTGGTACGAGCCGAGGGCGCAGGGTTGACAGCCGGGGGCGAGAAGGATCGCGCTGCGGGCCTATTCTTCGTCGTCTAGGCGGGCATCCAGCAGGCGGAAGAACTGGGACGGGGATTCGTTGGTCTGAGGCTGCGCGACGTCCGATTCGTCGAACTGCAGCGCCTTCTTTGCCTTGGCCGGGCCCGTCGGTTTCTGCGCGATCGCGGCTGGCTTGGCTGCGACGGCGACCTTGGCCGGTCCCTTGTCCGCCGCGGGCTTGGCCACCGCGATGGCTTTGCCAGCCGGAACGGCAGCCGAGGTGGCAATGGGCTTGGCGGCTGCCGCTGGGCTGGTCTGAACAGGGGTCGGTGAGGGCGCGGGGGCGGCCTTGGCTGCGGTTTGCGCCGCGAGTTTTTCTGCTGCGGTTTTTTCTGCCGCGGGCTTCAGCGGGCTGGGCTTTTCTGTCGACGACTTGGCTGCGACGAGCTTTTCTGCCGCGGGCTTGCTGGCAGCAGGCTCGGGGCTGGGCTTCGCGACGCTGGGTTTTTCTGCCGCGGGCTTGCTAGCAGCAGTCGTGGTGCTCACCGGCTTGCCGGCTGTGGCTTTGCTTGCTGCATCCACACTCGATTCGGGCTTGCCGCTTACGGTCGCGGCACGACTCACTGGGATCGGGGCGGCCAGGGCCGCGCTGGGGCTGCCAGGGGGTGTACTCGCGGCGCTTTGCGTCGGCTTGTTTTCAACCGAATGTCGGCTTGCTCCGTCGGGGCTGGCCGGCTTGCTGGGGCGGACATCGGGCTTGCTCGGCGCGGGGCTTACCGCGTGGGCAGGGACCGCAGGCGTCGATTCGGCGGCGCTGATGGGCTTTATGGCCTGGGACGGGCGATAGGCAGGAGCTGAAGTATGCGCGGTTCCCCCAGTGCTTGCATGTGTGGACTGCGTAGCTGCTGCGGGGGGCGAGGGCTGGCTCTCTGCGCTGATGATCTTGTGCTGCGTCGAAGGTCGCGCAGGTGGGCTGGAAGCCGCGACGGACGTGACGATCGAGGAAGCCTGCGGCACCGCCGGCAGCGAGATGATCTTGTGCAGCTGCGAGGGTCTGGCCCCGCTGGGTGCGGTCGTGCCTTCACTGCGCGAGGGCGTCTCGGGCGCGACGACGGCCATTAGCGCGGCGGCGCGGGCGGACAGAACGGGCTCAGCAGCACTCGGCGGGATGGCCGGTGGTGCGACGGGCGCTGCGGCGGGCGCTGCCGGCGTGGTGGGAGCAGCCGGTGGCGCTTTCCGGTTCTTCTCTGAGGCAGTCGATGTTCTTCCACGCTCGTTTACGGCGGGTGCGGAGCGCACGGCGGCAGGCTCAGGCAGGCGCTCGATCGGGGATGTCTCGACGTCAAACTCGGGCAGAAAGGCAGCTCGCGCTTCGTCGGACCGTCGGCGCGGCTCAGGCCGGGCATCCAGATCGATGATCGGCGCAGCCAGGCCACGCGATGCGGGACGCGCCCCCGGTAGCTCCCGTCGAGGCTCGATCGCGAGATCGGTCAAGAGCCGTGTCTGCTCGTCGTTGATCGAGCTGGATCCGGCTGCACTCGGCACCGGATCGCTGGAACGCCAGGCCGACGTGGCAGGCGCTGGCTGCGACGCACTCGCGGCGGCTCCTGGCGGGCTGCTCAGGGCGGGTACCAGGTCGTTGTCGATAAACGCGATCAGCTGCTGCAGATCGCTGACAAACGACTCGGCCAGCGGCTGGTTTCGACGCAGGGCATCAAACGCCCCCCAGTAAGGCGAGCGCAGGTTCAGGTTGATGCTGGTGGCTTCAAAGTACGCCTTGACCGCACCGAGCTTTTCCAAAAGGCGCGCCCGCAAGGCACGCAAGTCCGCAGCGCTGGGGGACGACGGGGGCATAGAAGGAGGCATCATGGTTCAGGTTCTCGCATTCGACGGGTCAGTGCAAGCACATCTCCGTGTGAGGGGTGGGCTGGGCAGCGCAGATCGAAGTCGCGGCGAGCGCGTCTGGTTCCCGAGAGGCGGCAGCGACGCCAGGGGCGGGGGCCGGGGCGAGGGCAGGGAAGGCGCTGCGCACCCGGAATCGCAGGCTCGGGCTCCCCGGCTGAGTTTCTCGCTTGCCAAGTCCGCCTGACCTTTAGGAATATTCCGCCCCAATGTCAGGCACGGTCATGCGATCCAGTTCTCCGTCGGTTGGCGGGGCGAATGTTCATCCACCACTGCGGCGTCTGCGACCGCCAGCGGACAGAGCGGAGAGTCGTTTCCGAACGTCTCGGTCACGCGTGTGGCCTCCTGTGGGCTGGCTGCTTGGCTCCGTCGCTCTATCGACGGCGGCCTGCAGTCCGTATCCCGACGATGGCGAGTTCCTAGCTGGAGTGGTGTATTCCGCCAACTTCATCGCGGGCGTAAAGACCCTTGACCGGCTGCCTGCGGTCGGCAGAGGTCGTGGTGCCACGGACTTTGCCCCGTACACCGTGGTCGCTACGACGCGCGGCAGCGAGGGCAGTCGTGCGATCAGCAGCACAGCGCCCGCCTCGGCGCCGTTTTGGACCAACGCCGGCAAGCGGCAGCCGCTCGATCGCGCGAGCGCTCAGACGGTCTATCAGCTCGATACGGGCTGCGCGGCGCCGCCGAACTACACCTACGACGAGCGCTTTGACCTGATTCATCTGGATCGACAATACCCAATCTTCACCGACATCCCCGAAGTGCTGTCGACGAACAGCGGCCGGGCCGGGCGCACAGGGGCATACAGCGCCGTCGTCGAAGTGGTTCACTTGGCTGGCTCAGGCGCGATTCCATGTCAGTCGATCAAGCGCGCCGATACGGTCAAAGGCCGCATGGGCCTGGATCTGCGCGAGGTGCGTCGTGAGTACCGCCTGATGCAGATCGTCGACCCGGTGCTCTTGCCGGCGACCCCGCCTTTGCCCGCACAGCTTGGTTTTTACAACCAGCTGGTGGTGCCGTACATCGACATGGGGCCTGTGCCGCTTGAGCCCGATGGCAATGCCTTTCGCGCCATGGCGCTGTACCGCCTGACCAGCTCCGCCGGTATGAGCCTGGGCGCTGTGGTCTTTGGCCAGCCCGACGAGGCTGGGCCAGCGTATTCGCCGATCTGCCGCGACCACACGCTGCAGCTTCCGGCGGGGACCATGCCGCCGACGGACGCGATGGATCCGCTGATGCGGACGGCGACGAAGACCGAGAACCTGTCGAGCTGTCTGGTGTGCAAGACCCTCGACAAAGACGGCTCGCTGGACTGTCCCTTTGCCGGTAGCCAAGTGGTGGCGCCATGACGAGGCAACGAGTGCAGATGGATCCGAGGGGGTCTAGAGCATCGGCGATGCGGCGGGCCACGCGGCTGACGCGCCTTATCTGGGGATCGGCGGCCGTGCTGCCTGTGGCGGCCGGTCTGGCCGTGCAGCTTGCGGCGCCGCAGTCGGCCTTTGCCGTCGGTGAACAGAATGGCCGCTTGCGTGGCGCGGTGATTGAAAAGGGCAGCCAGGTTCCCCTTCCGGGGGCCAAGGTGACCATCCGCAGCGATGCCATGATCGGCCAGCGCAACGCGGTCACCGATGAAGAAGGTGGCTTCGACTTTCCCAGCGTGCCGCACGGCGTATACACGATCACCGTCGCGTATGAAGGCATGCGGCCGATCAAGCGCAAGGCGCGGGTCGAGCTGGGTGAGACGCAGAACATTCGCATCGAGTTTTCTGCCGAGCTGGCCGCCAGCGAGACGACCACCATCGTCGAAGAGCGCAAGCGCATCGACACCGACAAGGTCTCGACGGGGCGGGTGTTGACGGCCGAGCAGCAGGGCAAGATCGCGACGCAGCGCAGCTATCAGAGCATCGTGCAGCAGCTTCCCGGTGTCATCGGCACCGGGAACCCAGTCATGGCTGGCGGCAGCTTTCGCCACAATCGCTACCTAGTCGACGGCATGGACGTCACCGACCCGGTGACGAACACGTTCAGCACCAACTTTAACTTCGACGCCATCGCCCAGGTCGACGCGCAGCTGCTGGCTGTGGACGCGCAGTACAACTCGATGGGCGGCGTCATCAACCTGATTACCAAGCGCGGATCGGACCAGTTTCACGTCGACGCCAGCTTCTACCTGAACCATCAGGCGCTGTCGGCCGGAGCCCGCGCCGGATCGCAGCTTTACGAAGGCAAGCTCAGCGATCAGAGCGACCCGCGTCCGCCCAACGCCCAGTATCAGGGCAACATCAACCTGTCGGGGCCGCTGATCAAGCAGAAGCTGTGGTTCTATCTGGCGACGGAGGTTCGCTACAACCTGAGCTCGGTGGTGCCGGGGCCGCCGCTGAATACGCAGCATGACGCGCGCGTGTTCTTGGGCGTGTATCCGCGCATCAAGCTGACGTTTCAACCGGCAGCGCGGCATCGCTTGGAGCTGTCGTTCAACAGCGATCCCGCGACGATCAACAACGCGCAGCAGGCCAACACGTTCACCAACGAAGCCGAGTACACGCAGAAGCAGGGCGGCTTGTTCGGCGTCCTCAACTATGACTGGTTCATTCGCGACAACTTGATCTTTGGCGTGCAAGCCGGCCTGTCGGTGCAGCGGCTTGAGATCTCGCACGGCAACGAGGACTACGTCAGCTCGAACTACTTCGATCGCGCGAGCACCATTCGCTGGAACGCGGCGCAGGCTTCGCGCCTGCAGGACGATCAGCGCTGGCGATATCAGTTCGATCCGACGGTGACCTGGGTGAAAAAGGGCTGGCTGGGCGAGCACACGTTCAAGGCGGGGGCGCAGCTTTCGTTCTTGAATCGCTATCGCTACATCGCCACGGGCGGCAACTCGACGTACACCGACGACACCAACCAGTCCGGCGACGGCGGCGCCCTGGTGCGCGACGCGACGTCGATCGATCGGCCGTTCGGCTGCAATCCGCTGCAGCCCACCCCGCGGGCTGGCTCGTTGGCGACGCCGTGCTTTCAGGCCACCTATTACGACCCGGCGCTGGTGCTGCGGCAGCAGGGCTTTGGCGTCGGTGGCTTCATTCAGGATCTGTGGAAGCCGACGCGCTGGCTGACCATCGTGCCCGGCATGCGCATCGACTATGGCGTGACCAAGAACTCACAGGGCGAGGTGGTGCAGAACCTGCTCGGCTTTGGTCCGCGCTTGGGCATCAGCGTCGATCTGACCCGCGACGGCAAGACCGTGGTCAAGTTCGCATACGGCCGCGCCAACGAGACGCTGTCACTTCTGACCGCATCGTCGGCGGATGCTCGGCAGCAGCTCAGCACCTGGCAGTGGAACCGCAGCAGCGGACGCTTCGATCGCTTCGTCAGCTCATCGGGCGGCAAGTCTGGCTATGACCTGCGCGGGCGCTGCACCGATGGTGAAAACCAGGGGCAGCTTCTCGCGGAGTGCGGCAATGCGCGCCTGTCCTTGACGCCGCCGCGCGCCGACTTCGTGACCGCCTCGATCGATCGCGAAGTGGTCGCGAACGTCATTGCAAATGTTACGTATACGTACCGCATGCTGTCTTTTATGTGGGACGATTACGAGCTCAATGCGCGCTTTTCTCTCGACGGTGGCGCCTATGCCGACTATGGCGACGAGCGCTATGGCAGCATCTACGCATATCGCCCGACCAAGGAGGCCTTCCGTCGCTATCACGGCTTGGACTTCACGATCGGCGGCAACCCCAGCCCGAACTGGTCGGCGTTCATCGCCTATACCCTGTCGTGGCTGGATGGCACCAACGACGATCAGATCACGACGCTGCGCGATGACTCCCCGCGCGACTTCCGGCTGTATGGCTACCTTCCCGACGATCGGCGGCACGCGGTCAAGGCCAACGGCAGCTATACCTGGAAGGGCCTCACGCTGGGTGCCAACCTGGCCTTTTTCACAGGCGGCCCGGCGACGCGGCTGTACCTGGCCCCGAACGGCTATGTCGCGCGCTATGGCTGGCGCGGCGTCGATCCCAACGCCGATCCCAACGACATTCGCAAGTGGACAGAGCTTCGCAACCCCGACACGCTGACCATCGATGTGCGGGCGCAGTACGACATCCTGGATCCGTTCCGCAGCCGCGTCGGCAACCATCGCCTGTCGTTCATCGCCGACATCTTCAACGCGCTCGATCTGTCGGTGCCGACCGGCTTCGAATCGAACAACGCGGCGACCTATGGGGCGGTCTTGAATCGGCAGACGCCGCTGCGTGTGCAGCTTGGCGTGCGCTACCAGTACTAGCGTGGGCGAGTCGCTGCTGCGGGGGGCGACAGCGACAGCAGAGGGCAGGCGAGTCGCGATACGCTGTATGCATGATCCTTCCTGCGCAGGTGGCCCGGTGGTGTTGGCTGCTGTCGATCCTGGCGCTTTGGGCCTGCGGCGGGACCGTGCCCGAAGATGCGATGCCTGATCCGGCACGGGATGTGATCACGGATCCGCAAAGGCAGTGCGCTGCGACGACAGCGCCGGGCTCGCTGCCGCGCTTGACCATCGCTGGGGCACAGCTTGCGGTGCGCTGTGGCGATGTCCTGCGGCCGGTGTGGCTAAAGGGCATCAATCGCTCGGGCTTGCAGCACAAAAATGGTCTGCTGCCAGCCGGCTTTGGCAGCGATCCCAGCGCCGAGCTTCGCCGCTGGCGCGACGAGTGGCAGGTCACCGTGATCCGTCTGCCGTTCGGGCAGAGCTACTACACGACGTACGCCGAGGCGCTCAAGTACCGTCAGGGCATCGCCGACATCATCGCCGCAGCCAAGAGCCTGGGCCTGTACGTCGTTTTGGACCTGCATGGCTATGACGCAAATGGACTGAACATCGCCCAACCCGACCCGGCTACGACGCCCGCGCTGTGGGCCGATATCGCGCGGACATTTGGCGGTGAGCCGCACGTTGCCTTCGATATCTGGAACGAGCCGCACAGCGTCTCATGGGTGACGTGGAAGGCCAACGCCGAGCGCATCCTGGGCGCCATCCGCAGCGCGGGTGCCAGCGAGACACTGGTCGTCGTCGGCGGGCTCGACTGGGCATACGATCTGTCGCCGCTGGCCGAGCCTGAACATCGCATCACGGGGCTGGGGCCGGTGATCTATGCCACGCACCCGTATCCCTGGAAGACGTCGCCTCCGGCCATGGCCAGCGAGTGGGATGTGCGCTTTGGCCAGGTGGCTCGCGACGTGCCGGTGCTGGTCGGTGAGTATGGCGCGGACGAGAGCAACGAGATGCCGGTGGGTCTCGGCAGCAAGGCGGCGGCTCGCGCCTGGCTGCTGTCGCTGCAGGCCTATATCGATGAGCGGCGACTGTCGAGCCTGGCCTGGTCAGGAGGCGATCTGCCGCACCTGACGCTGGGGGGGAACGGCGGGCCGGTGGTCTTGCCGAACAACCCGCCCGACCCTGGACGCCCGACCGATCCCTTTGGGCAGACCGTGCAGGCCTGGCTGCGTCGATCCGGGGGCTAGCTTCTCGTATGAAACTCGATGGGTCACAGATTTCTGATGTGGCGACGCAGGGGCTCTCTCGCAGTCGGGTGTTCTCACTGCTGGCACCCGGCATGCAAGGATGCATGTCATGATCCAAGAATCGCTGTCAGTGAGGTACCCCATGCCAGCCCATCCAGCCTCGTCCTCCATCGGGTCGGCGCGCTGCCTGTCGCGCCGGATCATCGCGTTGTTTGCGTGCCTGGTCAGCGTCGGAACTGGCTGTCCTGGCATGATGCCGACGCCGCCCATCGAGCCGCTAGCGCCACCGGCTGCCGGCCAGGGATTTCAGCTGAAGACTCTGCCGATCACCGTGTCGGCTGGGCAGGAAAACCAGGACTGCTACTTCTTCCGCGTTCCGTCCAGCGAGGACGTTTTCGTCCACCGCATGGTCCTGCGGCAGCGCACCGGATCGCACCACCTGAACGTGTTTCGCGTCGGGACGCTAAAGAACCTGCGCGGCGAAGACGGCGAGGTTGTCAAAGGCGGCAACGATCAAAAGAACCCCTGCTGGGTCAGCAGCAACTGGTCGGACTGGCCGCTGGTCATAAACAGCCAGTCGTCCGATCCTGGCCACGAGACGGTCGACTACGCCCTGCCCACGGGCGTCGCACAGAAGTTCCTGCCCGGCGAGCTCTTGATGGTGCAGTCGCACTATGTGAATGCGACGACGCAGGTGACGCCCGACAGCGGCGAGGCCTGGATCAACTTCGAGTACATGCCCAAGGCCGACGTGAAGTCCGAGCTGGGCACGTTCTTTGCCACCAACCAGAACCTGCGCATCTGCCCCGGTGAGACCAAGTATTTTGAAAAGGTCTGCCGCTTCGGTCACGCCGCTACGGTGGTTGCCGCCAACGGCCACTTTCACAGTCGTGGCACGCGCTTTTCGATGTTCGCGTGGGACGAGACCAACGGCAAAGGCAGCCAGTTTTACGACAACACGTCGTGGAGCGATCCAGTGATGGCCCGCGAGCTTGCCGTGCCGATTCCCGACAAAGGCGGTGTGTTGTATCGCTGCGAGTTCACGGCGCCGGCTGATCTGTGCGGCAACCCACAGGATGGCTGCTGCTTTACCTTTGGACCCACCGTCGAGACCAGCGAGCACTGCAACGCATTTATCTACTACTACCCGCGGCTTGCCGGAGACAACTTCTGCTTCTAGGCCGAGTTCTCGGGCTTAAAGCGCGACAGGCGAGCCAGCTCGGTCTGCACATCGAGCTGCGAGGCACCTGTCAGGACGGCCTCGTGCATTTGCTCTAGCTGCTCGACGTACTGCGCGGCAAGCAGGGCCTCATAGACCTCGGCGGGGACGCTGGCGAAGCGCGAGGTGTACGCCTTGGCGATCATCAAGGCATGGCCCGACAGCCCCGACTCAGCGAGCTCGTCGAGAAGCTGCTTGAAAACCGGCTCGCTTAGAACCTCGTCGCGCAGAAACAGCTGATAGCCACCGTCAACGGGGCGAACGTTCAAGCCGTCCTTCCAGCTGCGGCGGACTACGCCGTCGTTGCGCTTGACCTGAATGCGCCAGCTTGTCTGCCCTTCGGTGGGTGCGGCATCGGGCAGAAACAGCACACGGTTGCCCCTGGGCAGTGGCAGATCGATGCGCTGCGGATAGATCGTCCGTCCGGGCCCGTCGGCCTCAAAGCGCTCGCAGATTGGCTTGCCGGCCCAGCCGCGCTTGCGCACTGCGTTTTCCAAGCGCAGCGCCAGCACCACGGTCAGCTTCTCGATGGCTTCGAACAGGTCACGCATAGGACAGCTTCCTCCTGATTCCCCCCCCGGTGCGCCGGTACCCTGCGCAGCGCAGACCCGGCCGCAGCGGATGCGATAGCGTGAAGCGGATCCCCTGCTCACGTCAACCGTCCGGCGTGTGCGCTGATTCAGCGACGGGAATACGCCCTATGTGAGCCGGTCTGGAACCATCACGCCAGGCCACCTGCCTGCCTAGCGATTCCCAGGCGAGGCTGTGGCGGATGCGCTCAAAAAAGTGCGGTTCAGCATGGGGTGGTTTTCGTCGGTGGGGCCAAAGTCCGTGTCGGGGTGCCAGGCCAGGACATCCAGCCGCTCGTCCTCTGTGACGAAGCAGTGGCGGCTGCCGGTTGGGATGCGCCAGGCCATGCCAGGGGACAGGGGATAGCGCCCCGAATCCGTCACACAGGTTCCGTGCCCACCGGCAATGACGCCAATGCGCTCAGACGGGTGGCTGTGCGCCGACTGATGCGTGCCGGGTGGAATGTGCAGGTGGTTCAGGCAAGGCTCGCCCAAGCGCGGTGGGCAGACCAACAGGGTGTCGCTGCACCCGTCGATGTATCGCAAGCGCCCCCGAGCTTCGAGCGGCCCACCGATCTGGAACAAGCCCTGGTACCGCAGGCGGCTGATCACCAGGCAGCGCCCGCGTGTTCCATCGAGATCCGCAGCACCGGGTACGACAAAGAACGCTCCCTTGCGCAGCGTGAAGCGATCTGGGCCCCGCGTCAGGGCGATTTCTCCATCGGTGACCAGGCCAAAGTGCGTGTCGGTTTCCGACAGCGCGAGCGGCCCTTGGGCCACGCCGAAGACCTGCGTTGGGTACTCGCTGTCGCGTAGATCGAACAGCAAGCCGTGGGTGAGTTGGATGGGGAAGAAGTCAGCTGGCATCGCAGAGCACAGGAGAGTCCGTCGGAACAGAAGCCGCGCTATTCAAAGCGCAGGCCCGAGATAGCGGCCTCGCCCGTGGCCGTCGCATCGTTCATGAAGTGGCCCAGCTTGAATGAGAGGCGCTGTACCCCATGCGGCGACGAGGCTGCGGCGCGCTGCCAGGCTTCTCCGTTGCGGCGCTGAGGCTCGAACAGCGAAAGGGGCAGGCGGTGCTCGACCCACTGCGGCGACAACGCGATCGGCGGCGAACGAAAGCGCTCGTGCGGGCCGACCTCAAGAAACAAGCGCACTTGGCCGAGTCCGTGGCCGCGACTGGAAAACACAACGCTGCGATAGTCCTCGACCTTGGGCACGGACTGGCTGGCGTCGAGGTTGGCGTGATACTTGCCGCTTTCGTCGGGGGCAAAGCGCTCGATCTGCACCACCGCGGCCTCGTGCCCATCGGCTGTCTCGAAGCGCAGGCGGGCTTGCGTCTCCGCGTTCTTGTTTAGCGCCCAGTTTCCACTTTGTGGCGCCATCGAATAGCGGACCGGCGGTCGCGGTCGCAGCAGCGCCTGCGTGCCCAGCACAGCGGCCAATGCCGTCGTGGCGAAAACGCCGACAAGCAGCGCTTTGCGACGGGTGGCCCGCGCCTGCTGCTGCTCGCGTGCAAGCTGGGTTGCCGCCTGATCGACATAGCGGGCCGGCACACCAAGCTCCTCTGCGGCTTCGGCCAGCACCTGCTTTTGCACCAGCGCATCGGCCTGCTCGCGGTCTCGGTCGGCAAGCTGAATGGCGCGCTTTAGAACCTGGGCATCACGGCTCTTCTGCGAAGGGTCGGCCATGGCTTCCATCCTATCACCGCCCACCTCGGTGAGAGGTCTGCCTGGCTCGCTGCGCAGCGTCGGTGACAGCACTTGGCGCAGCCAGGCCTCCAAGGTCAGTAAGAGCCAGATCTTTACGCCGCGCCGTGGTCGCAGTCCGGGCAGTTTTCCGTCGAGCAGCCGTTCCAAATAGGCCGGCTGAAACAGGCGGTACGGACGTAGCCCATCAAGCAGCCGCTCGCGAGCCAGCGGCAAGAGCGGGCCCGAGAACCAGCCTTCGACGGGGACGAGCATGCCGCTTTTGGGGCGATCACAGATCGCAGCGGGCACGACATCGGCCACCGCCTGCTTGAGTAGGTACTTTTCGACGCTGCCGTGCAGCTTCAGGCGCGCTGGAACCTCAAAGGCGATGTCGACGACGCGGCGGTCGAACAAGGGCGAACGAGGCACGACCCCAAACGGCGCCGACAGCTCATCGACCTTGGGCAGGATGTGGTGCGCGCCTTTCCACAGGACGTTCAGCGCCATCAGCTTGCCGACGAAGCTATGCCAGCGCGGATCAGACCAGTGCTCTGCGACCTCGGCTTCAAGCGCGGCGACGTTGCAGGCGGCCAACACGTCCGGGTGGATGAGGTCGCCCAGCTCCTCGTAACACTTCTGATGGGCGCGCAGGTAACTGCCGGCGCGGGCCCGCGTCTCGTTTCCTGAAGGCTCGCCCCCGTCGCCCAGAAGCTCTGCGAGCAGCATCGGCACGTTTTTCGGACCGCCAAAGCAGGGGTCTCCTCCCTCGCCGTTTAGAACGATCCCGACATGCTCGGCGGCCTCGCGAAAGCACAGCGCATTGGGCACCGTCAGGGGATCGCCGTTGGGATCGCTGAGCAGGCCGATCGTCTGGTCGAGATGAGCCAGCACCACGCGCGGGGACAGCTCAATAATCCGGTGCTGCGTGCCGCAGTGGGCGGCGAGAAGCGAGCTATATGGCAGCTCATTTTTGTACTCGGGTCCAAACGACAGAGAAAACGTCTGCAAGCGCCCGCCAAGCTGTCGCTGCGCCAGTGCCACCACCAGGCTGGAATCGATGCCGCCCGACAGGGTCGCGCCCACCGCAGTCTCATCGTCGACGGGCAGCAGGTCGCGAATCGTCTCCTCCAGCGTTGCGCGCAGTCGCCGTCTCAGCGTGTCTTCATCGGGCACGCTCGCCGGATCTGGTTCAGACGGCATGTGAACGAAACGCAGCGACTGGGACTGCGCACCTTGAAAGCGCAGGATTTCGCCCGGAAGCAGCTTGCAGACTCCCGCGGCCAGCGTCTGTCGCCCTGGCACATAGGCGCAGGACAGGTAGCGGGGCAGGGCCGCAAGGTGCAGGCGCGCTGGGCCGTGGATCTCTGCAAGTGCTGCCAGTACCGCATGAATCGTCGAGGCAAATACGACTCCGCCGGGCAGCGCGGCATAGTACAGCGAGCGATGGCCGATGGCGTCGCGCGCCAGGCACAGGTGGCCGTGGGCGTCGACCCAGGCCAGGACGAAGGCGCCTTGCACGGCGGCCAAGCGATCGCGATCGACGAGGTCGCGCCACGTCGCAAGGTCTGGGATGGGCCGTCCCTCGATCGTGCAGGCATCCCAGTCGGCAACCATGCGCAGGCCGGCGGCGTCCTCGGCACGCAGGGTCGTCGCAGTCGGGCCAAGCGCTTGATGCAGGCGCGAAAGCAAGCGAGCGGCATCGCGACCGCTTGCTCCGCCGATGCGGCCGTGCTCGCGTGAGCGCTGCGCGGGGCTGCCAAACGGCGGTCCCGGCTGTGCCCGCACGACGGGGTATGTTCGATCCTCCGTCATCTGTGGCGCACAGGAACGGCCCGGCCACGCAGCGGCGCCCATCGCAGAAAAGGGAACGAGCGCATGGCCTAGCCGAAGTTGTCGCCGCCGCCATCGGATGTGCTGGCGTCGGTGCTAAAGATCACGACGTCGACGTGGCTGACCCGCGTGCTCTCGTCCGGCTTGCTGAGCGCTACGCTGTCGGCTTTGCGTTCGCTGATCGCGCGGAACAAGCGCTTGATCACTTGCTCGGGTCGGACGGCGGCCAAGGACAGCCGATAGCGCCGCAGCCAAGCGTACTCTTCCTGGGTCACTCCCGGCGGGCACGAGGCTGCGCGGTCCTGCGGGAACGCTTCCTGCCACTGGCCCTTGAACGCTTCGGCATGGGCAGGGCGCAGCCCAATGTCAAAGATGGGCCCTTGTCCGACGAACCAGCTCGGGTCTGTGGCCAGATTGTGGGCCATTGCGCAGCCTTCCAGCGTCGCGTCGTGCAGGGTAAAGATGTGCAGCTTGGGATTGCGCTTGAGCATCTGCCGAACGAGGTCAAACACCGACGCTGGATAGCCATCGATCGACAGCACCGCGCAGTTGTTTTCAAAGTGAAAGTTGTTGGCGAGCAAGAGGTCGACGGTCTCACGACGATCACAGATGACGGCGCGGTCGAACGAGTAGTGCTCAAGCTCCGAGCGCATGGCCGCGACTGACTCGGCCGATGGCAAGGCTGCGCGCGGCTCAATCAGGCCGGCGGGCAGGCCGTGCGTGCCTTTCCACAGACCCAGCCACGTGTCGAACGTCACCTCGGACAGCTGCACGGTCTTGCCTTTCCGGGCAATCAGGTACATGGGCATGAGGATGACGGCAACCACGCTCAAAAGCAGCGCCCATGCACCTATCACCAGGGCTAGCATGCCGCCGACGGAGGCGATTGGGATCATTAGGCAGCCCGCCAGGTAGTATGGGTTCTCCCCTGGCTTGCGTCCGAAGTGACGTTCCATCTCGAAGTACACGTTCTCGGCGGTGAAGCGCACCCTGCCTTGGCCCGAGACGCGATCGAGGGCCGCTTTGAAGGCTGCGTCGGTGGGCTGGCCGACGGTCGGCTCGAATGCGAACGGTTTCTGACAGCCGGGGCAGATGCCGCCGATGCGCTCGCTCTTTTTTGAGTCACGCAGGCAATGGATGCACTTCATCGGGAAGCTCCGGCGGGAGCGTCGGGGGGCGTGCCGCGGCGGTCATAAAAGCGGCGCAGCCAGGCTTCGAGCATGGCCAGCGCCCACAGCTTCTCGCCGATGCGGCGGCGGCGCGTCTCGCCTGGCTCATCCTGGCCTTGGCGCAGGCGCTCGACATAGTCGGGACGAAACAGGCCGCGGCGGGACAGCGAGGCCGGGCTTAAGAGCTCATCGATAAGCGGCTGCAGCGGCCCTTGCACCCAGTCGGTGATGGGCACACTCATGCCCGACTTTGGGCGCCAGACGATGTCTTCGGGCAGCCGGCCCTGCATGGCCAGCTTGAACACATACTTTTCGCAGGCGCCGTGCAGCTTGAGGTGCGGCGGGATCGCGAACGAAAACTCGGCCAAGCGGCGATCAAAAAGCGGCGTGCGGATGTCCAGGCCCCAGGCGCTGCACATGCGCTCAGCGCGCGGCAAGATATTCTGCGAGCCTTTGAGTGCGATGTCGGCGAGGCGCACGCGGTTTAGGAAGCTACCGACCTGCGGGCTGCCCAGGTACGGCGACAGAAGTGCTCGCCTTTGCCCCGGCCCGCCAAGCTGCGCCTGGAACTCTGGCGTGTACAGCTCCTCTTCGCGGCCGTAGAAGCGGTGATACGACTGCAGACACAGCTCTTCTGGGGACGCCTCGCGCACGATACCGCTGAACAGAGCCGCCGCGATCATGGGCTTGCTCGTCCACCCCCCGAACAACTGATCGCCGCCCTCACCATTGAAGATCACCTGCAGCCCCGCCTTGTGCGCCGCTTGGCCGAGCAGGTACTGCGGCCCGGTGACGGCGTCGCCGAAGGGCAGATCCAGTCGGTACACCAGGTCGTCGAAGACCGCCCCAACCTCGGCCCCGCCAACGCGGATGAGCTCAAAGTCTAGACCCAGGCTCTTGGCCACCTCCGCGGCCTGTTCGCGCTCGACGCTGTGCTCGCCGAAGTCCAGACTGAGGGTGCGAACCCGTGCGCCGCACTCGTGCAGCCAATAGCCGACAGCCGAGCTGTCCAGGCCGCCTGATAGGTACAGCCCAACCTCGGATTCGCCACTCAGACGGCGGGCTACAGCTTCTCGTCCCAGGCGACGCAGGCGCCGCACGGCCTCGACTTGGCGCTCGTTGTCGTCTGCGGCCGCCTCCGGCAGGGCCTCGACCAGAGCGAAGTAGGGTGCAACCTGCAGGTGCTCTGCCTGAGGGTCGTAGGAAAGCACGTGGCCTGGCAGCACGCGACGCACCCCTCTGATCGGCACGGCCTCGCCGGGGACAAACGAGAAAGTCAGGTACTTGTGCAGCGCCGAAAAATCGAGGGCCAGATCCAAGCCCGGAATGGCCAGAAGCTGCTTTAGTTCGCTTCCGAAGTACAGTACGCCGCGGGCTTGCAGGTAATACAGCGAACGCACGCCGAACGGGTCACGGATCAGGTGCAGACGGCGCGTCGATGCATTCCACACTGCGGCGGCAAAGGCGCCGTCGAGGTCGGTAAGGGCTGAACTGACCTGGCTGGCGTGGGACTGCGCATGCAGGCGCTCGGCGAGCAAGCGGGCTGGTGAGTCAGTCGCTTGCGCCGGGGCCAAGGTGCCAGCGCAAGCACACAGCCCATGTGGCCCCTGCTCGATAGCCGACGAGCGATGCGGACGCTCGGCGAAGAAGCGGTATCCGAGCGCGATCCCGTCACCGAGGAAGCGGTCCGAGGCATTGCCACGGTAGCTCACCGCGGCCAGCATGGCCTCCAGTGTCTCAGACGGGGATGCTAGGTCACCCACCCAGCCGCAGATTGCGCTCACGCTCTCGCCTCCGAGCGGATAGCGTACGGCGGCACGACGGGGCCAAGCAAGAAATCAGCTCGGCAGAGACCACACGGTCGGGCGAGGCTGGATGCGCTGCGATGCGCCAGAAATGAAAAAAGCCAGTCACTAGACTGGCCTTTTTCATATCAAAACAGAGAGCGGGAGAAGGGACTTGAACCCTCGACGTCCACCTTGGCAAGGTGGCACTCTACCACTGAGTTACTCCCGCGAGACGCCCAGAAATCTATCGCAACGACCGATAGGGTCAAGCGTTTTCTTGCCGGCTTGGCACTTTTTCTTTGGTGCAGCGGGCTCGGGGTCTTGCTGAGGAATGGACGCGATGAAAAGAACAGCGGACGTAGGCCCCTTGGCCTGCCATCTGGCTGGCTCGGGAGCGACGGCGTACACTGCCACTCACTCTCGATTGGATAGGAGTATCCATGTTTCGCTCAGTGCGTGGCGTGGCTCTCTTTTCTGCCTCTTTGTTGCTGGGGACTCTTCTGGGAGCCTCTTCTTCGGCGGCGTCGGGTCGTGGTGCGGAGCCGCAAGCGGCGGGTCAGCCGTTCAAGGTTGCGCGGCCGACTCCAGCGCACGACCCGAAGAAGAAAATCCAGGGGAGCCGTGCAAGTCGTCAGACGAGAGCCGGCCACATCACTCGTCTGTCAAGGTCGTCGACAAGAACGCCTGCCAGGCGCCGCCGCCTCCCCGTCTGCCCCCCGGCGCTGTGAGCCAGCGTTCGGGCGAACACACTCGCTGCGCCCGCGATCAGCGAAGGCCATCGCTTTGCGTTGTCCGCTACCCGTTGACCGCCGCATGCCAGAAGCTGCTCGGTGCGGTGCGGATCGCGCGCGATCGACTTCAAGCCCGACGGACCGATGGAGCAACGAGTCATGGCGGCGGCGAGCCTAGGATACGGGTCAGGAGGCCAACTAGCTCGTCGGCGAGTTGGGCGTGCGTGTGCGTGCGCGGGTGCAGATACGACCAGCCATGAAAGCGATGGGCCAGAACGCGCCGGTCCGTCTGCTGCAAGACACGCACGGCGGCGTTCCAGGCTCTCCGCAGGGCGCATGAGCGCACGCTGTGAAACATGCCCCCCGTCGCGCAAATGATCCAGGCTGCGGGGTATCGACGGCGAATCGCGCGGATTAGCTGGACATAGTCCGGGGTGAAGTGGGCTGGAAATGCTTCCCCCGCACGTCGGGCGGCAAGGACATCGTTGTGGCCGAGCAGCACCACCACCGCGTCAGGAGCAGGCGCGGCAGCGGCAGCAGGGCTCTGTGGATCGGGGCGCTCACGATCGAAGATCTGGTGCGCGCGAACGCCAACCAGCGACTTGCTGACCCCCAAGCCACTTACGGCGATGGCTTGGTGCTGGGCTTGCAACCGCTGCGCGACCAGACTTGCGAACGACGCACGGTGATCGTGGGTCTCGCGGCGATCCCAGTGCTCATCTCCGTCGTCGTAGGCGCACGCTCCGACGGTCATCGAGTCTCCAATAAATTCCAGTCGCAGTGCGGGCAAAGGGGGCGCTGTTTCGATCTCGCCATCGTGTGCCGGATAGACTGCAACGAGCTCGACAAGACCGATCGCAGCCTCGGTTCGCTTCACCAGGCGCAGCGCATGCAAGCCCGGCAGCAGATCGCTCAATGCGTAGTCATGCTCACGGTCGCACTGCGGCGACAAAAGGTACCGCGCGCCATCGACTTCGAAGTCCAAGTGGACCTCGCCTGAGCAACGAAGCCGGAGCGCGATCGTAGACCCTGAAAACTGCAGGCGTACTTCGCTGCCAGGCCATACCAAGGGCAGCGACGAGAGCGTGCCCAGCGCAGCGTGACTGCCGACTGGAAATCGGCCAATCGATGCAATTCGTGCGTCACGAGAGGACACTGCAGGTCCAAAGTCAGCGCGAGGCGGATCGATGCGAAGAGCGCGGCGGCTCGCCATCTGTTCTGCGAACTGCCGTCGAGCCTGCGGCGTTAGGCGTCCCAGACAACCTGTGCTGCACAGAAGGACACAGACCACGGCCACGGCACGAAAAAGACGCAGGAGGCATCCGGGTCGCGACGTAGCGTCTCGATCGACTCGCGGGGAGGCTGTGGGCCGAGCGATGTCAAGAACAGCGACGGAGAAACCTGTGCGATGGCGCGCTGCGACGAACCCCGATGGAACTATCCGCCTGTGATGACGTTGGGGGAACCAGTGACGGTCTTCCCAACGCCGCCGCAGTGCTTGACCATGTCGCTCAGACGGTGGGCGGCTTTGTTGTTGATGAACACCGTGCTGCTGCCCATTTTGGCGTTCCACTTGTTTGGGCCGCAGCAGGCCGCATGAACGCCCGGATCTCCGACACGTACTGACGGAAGACCGTTCGTCAGGACGTTGGGTGAGCCCGCGATTGCCGGGCCGATGACGGGATGCGGGCAGGCTGGGCAACCATGCGCATCGGCTGGGCAGAAGGACAGATCTGAGACGCGTGCTTGCGGCGGCATTGTTAGTTCAACAGGATGAGGGCGGCCTTCTCTGTCATGGTGCCGCCAGCCTTTAGATCCATGTTGCCGCCCGCCTTGATCTCGACGTTGGCAGAGGCCTGGATCTTGTAATTCGTACCCGCCTTGCAGGTCGTCGCCTGCTGGCTGTCGGTCTCGATATTCTTCGCTTCGATGCGAACTTTTTCTTTGGCTTTGATCAAAATGTCGCCGGTCTTGCTCTCGATCGTGATCTTCTTCTCTTTGGTGTTGATGAGGATGTAGTTCTCTTCCTTGCCGTCGTAGATCTCGATCTTCGTCGGCTGATTACCCTCATCGTTGAGCACGATGCGATGTTTGCATCCCGACATCACGGTGACGCGCGGGTTCGACGCATTGTCGTTAAAGATCAGCTCGTGGTTGGCGCGGCTTGAGAAGGAACGGATGTCGTTCTTCTTGGCATCCGCTTGCCCGCGATAGTCGCCGTGATCCTTGTTGAATCGCTGCGTCGGTGAGCTTGCGTCTTTGTTCGACATCGACGGCTTGTCAACGCCGTTCCACATGGTGCCGATGACCACCGACTGGTTGATGTCACCGTCGACGCAGCAGACCAGGACTTCGTCGTCTTTTTCAGGCAACGAGAACATGCCGCGGCCGCCCTTGCCGGCACCGAAGGTGCTGATGCGGCACCAGAACGAATCCTCGTCCTGTCCCGAGCCTTTGGCGGCAGCCAGCGTCGGGAACTTGATCTTGACGCGGTAGTCCCCTTTCGGGTCCACGTTGTCGGTCACGATGCCGATGCGGATGTTGGCTTGGTTGGCGCCGGACACCTGTCCGGAACTGGACGTTCTATCGTGCCTAAACATCGGAGCTCCTACGCTTCCCTGCGAACGTTCGAATGCCCGAGCGCTTCTGCGCCGGCAAACACAGCATGACCCCCATCCCACTTTACTCGCTTGCCTGGTCGATCGGCAATGGCCGATGTGTCCGTCGGAAAAAGTGCGGCGCGGACGCCCGCAAAGGCCTGCTTCTTCGCGCTATAATCACGCATGCCCTTCCAACCCCAGGCTGGCGAGAGCGTCCTCTTCCCCGCTCCATTCGTACCGACTGAGCACCAGAAGCTGGTCATCACCAACAAGCGCGTGCTGCAATTCGCGGTCGACGGCAACTTCCCGGTCGCCGAGTTTCCGGTCGAAAAGATCGAGCACGTTGGGCGGAACTCAGAGCGTCCGAACAAGGTGCTTGGACAGGGAGCCATCATTCTGGGCCTTGTGCTTCTTATCGTCTCTATCGTCAAAGTGTTGCCCGAGGTGTTGTACGCTGGGCCACCCGCGAAGCCAGCCGCCGCGACGGAGGCAACGGAAGAAGGCGACTCTGGCGATGGCATCGAAGGCCGCGACGCCCAAGACGACGATCCGTTTGAGCAAGACAAAGCGGGCAAAGAAGGCGTGCGTGAAAAGGCCAACAAGCGTCTGAAGAAAGCGCGTGAGATCAGCGTTGGCCTACCCAGCCTGAACGAAAACGTCATCATCGGTATCCTCAGCGCGCTGGGCGGCGCCATCGCGCTTTTGATTGGCCGAAGCTGGATGCGCAAGGAACAACACATGGTCTTCCTGCGCGCCAACGGCATCGTCTATCCCATCGAAGTCAACGACACCATCCAGCAAAACGCCATCCTCACCACCATCTCTGCGATTCGCCCGAACCCCGCAAGCTAGTCGAACCGGCTGCACTGGCTGTGCGCACCTTGCTTGCGCTGCGCCCGGCACGGTACGCTACCAACTATGGCGACTTCTGATTCTGAGGCGCAGGGCGGGGTGGTAGGGGCGGGTTCTGCACCCAGTGAAAAGACCGCAGCCGAAGCGAGCGGTGCGGGGAGCGATGCAATCAAGATCGGCGACTTGATGCAAAAGCAAGAGGCGCTCTTGCAGGCGGTCGAGCGAGTCAGTGCCGACAAGAACGCTAGCCCCGATCAACTGACGCGGCTGGCACGCGACGCACAGCGCCAGGCCGAAGAGCTTCAGGACCTGACGAACCGTTTCATAGCGCAAGAGCAGGGGCAGGCAGGGGAAGCGAAGAAGGGGCGCACGTTGGTTGCGCTGACGCCCCTTCAGCGATGGTGGATCTACGCTCAGACTGGCATCGACTTGGATGTATTGCCTCTGGAGGACATGACAGGGACCATCGCATCGAGCATGCCGATGACCGATCCCGCAACCATTGGACGCCTCGCTTTGGCGGAAGCACAGCGACGGCAAGCGATGGCCATGGCACAAGCAGAAGCCCAAAAGAAAATCGACGAGGCCTTGGCGCAGATAGAGGCCCAAGGTTCAGCCGATGTGCGTGAGCATCTGAATAAGCTCAAGCGCGATCCCAACTTTTTAGGGGGGGCTCTGCAGAAGAAGGGCAGCTAGTCCAGGTCTTGGCGCACGTGAAGTCGGTCCGGCATCGCCGTTCCCAAACGGCTTATCGACTGTCGCCGCCTCTGACAAGGCCGCCTGGTTGCGTAGATCGAATGCACCGCACGACTGGCTTTTCTGACGCGAGGAAGAATCGAGATGCCTGCTTGGCAGTCCGTCGGAACCCATCGTTCTTGCGTGGAAGGAAATCTGTTTGTGATGGAGCTTCACGGTTCCATCGGCTTGACTGAGCTCGCCGAGCTTTTGCTGCCGCAGGAACAGCTGCTTGCGCAGTACACGAGCGTGCTGACGCTGTGTGATGCCCGCGATGCGAGCATGCCCTCGCCCGAGGTACGCAAGTTCCTGGCCGAGCGCGGCAAGCGAATCGACACCCAACGGCTGTATTCCGTTGTGATTACGGGCAGCCTGCTCTTGCGAACGATGGTCCAGCTCGTCGAGCGCGCGGCGCTATTGATCTCGGGCACACCGCTGCGAACGGCCTTTGTTGGCTGCGAGGCAGAAGCCTGGAAGTGGGTCGATGCGAGTCGGCAAATGCATCCACCGCAGCGTCGATCCGCGGACGGAGTCGAACGATGATCCGCAGCAGACAGCGGGCAACGATGGCGGTGCTAGAGGGAAGAAAACTGACGGGCTGGCAGAATCAACGGACGGGGCTAGCGCTTGCCGGTGCGGGCTTCCGAAGCACGACCACGGCATGTGCCTGAGCAGAAACGGCGCACCGTATTGCGACCGCTGGCTTTGACGACGAACGTCTTTTTGCAGCGTTCCCACTCGCACACGCGCAGCTCTTCGCCGGGGCCTAGGCGAACGCCTGGGGGCGGCGTCAACGAACCGCGCTTGCCCTTGCCACCCGCTGAAGCCTTTTCTGCCTTGGCTTTGGTCGGGGCAGCGTTCTTCTTGCTGGCAATGGCTGGCGCGGCGAGCTTCTTGATCTTGCCTTTTTCTGCAGCCTTCTTGACGGCCTTGGTCGGGACCACCGCAGCCTGAGCCGCTGACTTGCCGGGCTTGCCCGCAGTCACTTTGCCCGCTGTCTTGCCGCTAGCTTTGGGGGCTTCTTTTTCTGCGCCTCTTTTACCGGCCTTTGGCAGTGTTTCCTCAGGGGCGGTCGCCTTGGCTTTCGCCGATTTTTCGACGGGCTTTTCTGCGACTTTTTCCTGCGGCTTGGCCTTCGCGGGGACCACCGCAGCTTGCTCGACGGGCTTTTCGTCCTTTTTGGCCTTGGCTGGGGCGGGCTCGGCAGCCTTCTTGCCTTTGGCACCGGCCTCGGGCTCGGCCGCGGAAGCTTTGCCAGCAGCGGGCACGACAGCCGGCGCCTCAGCGGCTGCCGGGGCGGCCTTCTTCCCCTTTGCTGCGTCGGTTGGTGCGCTCGCAGCCGGTGCCGCGGACCGGGCGGCTACTACTTCCTTGGCCGCTGCTTTTACGGCGGGCGGTGTGGAGTCGCGGGCGGGGCGTGCTTCACTGACAGCGGGGGCGGCGGCTTTGGCCGGAGCCTTCTTGGCATGCGAGTCGACGGCGGGCGTGGAAGCCGTGGCCGCTGATCCCGCACTGGGGACGGCTGGCGCCGAGGCCCCGGACTTGCCGGGGGATGACGCAGGGGCCGAGTTGTCTACGCGCACGGGGCGAACCCGGGAAGGTAGAGGCTGCGTGGTTTCGCAGGAGGGTACGCGCTCGGCCGATCGGGGCTGCATGGGCGCGAACGGGTCCACCGGACGGAAGGCCGGGGTGGGGGGCGTAAAGTGACGTCCGTTACTCATTGTGATTAGGCTCCCTCAAGGCATCCGAGCGTGAGACGAAGGCACTATGAACCGGGCGCTTAGATTATCACCTTGTGGTGGGGCAGGGGATAAGAAATGGGCATCCTTGTCTCAAAATGCAAGCAGCATTTGTAAGCTGCTTTGCAACCTGGCAGGGGGCTTACGTTTCAGTGCGGGCGTCGACACGCGCGTCGCCGACAGGGCGAGTCTGCGAGGCTGAGCGAGCCCGACGAGAACGACCCGCCGCAGAAGCGTCGAAAGAGGAAGAGTAAGCGGAGGCCTGTTGGCGAGCGCAGGCTCTCACGGGGTTCCGCTACACAGGCCGGATGGCGTGCTTGCAAGGCAGAGGTTCTTGTTGAAGAGGTTTCCGGTTCCGCGATCTTCAATGTCGCTTCGCCCGCTTCGCACCGCTTGGTTCTCGCTGACATCGACGTGGCTGGTGCCGGCCAAGAGCTCGATGGCACAGCGAGCGCTGTCTGCTGCACTGTTCTTTTGCACCAAGGCATCTTTTTCGGCGCGCACTGCGACGGCGTCGCCACTTTCATCAAAGCACATGGCCGTGGTTGCCGCGCTGCTGCGACGCGTGGTGACGAAGCCATTGCCCACAATGCGGCTCATTCCAGGGCTGCTGTCGTGGGCCAAGACGCCGGACAGGTTTTCGACAAAGCGGTTTCCGGTGATGTCGACGGCGGCGGTATTCTTGGCGAGCTCGACGCCACGGTCGCAGTTGACAAGGACGCTGCTGCTGAGCGTGCCGGTTCCGGCGGCGCTGAAGCGCAGAGCTGTGCCCACGCCTTTGCACGGGTCGCCGCTATAGCGCAGGTCACGGATCGTGCCGCGCTCGATGGTGCCCTTGGCGCCGTCGCGAAGCTCGATGCCCGTCTGCACCTGTTGGTTTTGTTCGCCCGCTCCGCGAAGCAGCGTGTCTTTTGCAGAGAGCTGACTGCTGACCCCGCGAGCGAGCAGGCCAATTTGCTGAAAGGCGCGGACGGTGGAGCGAACCAACGTCAGCTTGGCGCTGCCCGCGCCTTCCGATGTGGCGGCTGCAGCGATTACGTTGGCGCAGCCGAAGTCCGCAGCTCGTCCCCGGACGTTTTCGATGACGACAGCCTCCAGGCTGAGGCTGCTGTTGTGAGCGCGCAGGCCGATATAGGGCTCGCCACAGCGGATCGAGCTCCCTCCGTCGACGGTGAGGTCGGCCAAGGTTGCGCTGCTGCCCGGTACGACCTGAACGACATAGGTGTAGCCGCGCAAGAACGTGGTCGCGATCGTCGAACGCACGCGCCGAGTGGGGCTGACCAGCACCGTGCGTCCGGCCCCCGCGCCGCGGATGATGACGCTGCCACCGGGGCGGTTGATGCTTAGCTGCTCGGTGTACACCTGGGCTTTGAGCTCGATCTCGCTGCACAGTGGGTCGTTCAACGCGCGCTGGATCGTCGGGTGCGCGGCTTCTGGCACGCTGCAAACCGCTGCCCATAGATCGTGCGCTGCCAAGCTAAGGCCCACGCTGACAAGCAGTGCGATGGGATGACGGGATCGATGGGCAGACGTGATGTTTGGTCGAACCAAGGAAAGACTGGAGCAGGGCATCATGGCGGGGCTCCTGACGTGGGCGTGACCTGCGTTGCGGAGAGAGCCGCGCAGCAAGTGAACGCGTCATATCACGCCTGAACGCTATTGCGAGAGCCGCGGACGTATTAAAGTGCGGCTGGCCGCGCGGCCCGGCATTTGGCATCGCAGCACGCCGAAACGAATGGCCGACGCGACAAACCGGGCACAGGACAGGAGCAGATCATGCAGAGCTTGCGGTTTTGGACCACGACGCTGTTTTTGTTGGGAGTCGTCGGGGGAGGGCTGGGCGGAGGAATCCTGGGCATGACGGGCTGCGGTGCCGAGGGAGACCGCGTCTCAAGTCGAGCCCAAGCGCTGTGCGTGCCGGGCGACATGGGCGGCGATATTGGCTGCGGCTGCACGCTGAACACGCAGTGCACGCGCTTCGATGAAGACACGCGGCTGCTCGTCTGCGACGTCCCCGAGGGCGCAGCGGCCGGCACCTGCACGGACTGCTTGGCCTTGGGCAGCGGCAAGCGAGTGGTCGGTTGCGCGTGCGCACAGGATGCGGACTGCGAGACCGGACTCGCTTGCAACGGCCGCACCTGTCAGAAAAAACGCGCCCGCGGTGAGTACTGCTTTCGCGACAGCGACTGCGGCAGCGACATGCTGGGGGCGATGCGCTGCTTGCCCACGAAGTCGTGGTGCGGTCCTTTAGAAAACGACTACTACTGCGACTTCAACAGCGACTGCATCAGCGGCAAGTGCCAGAGCGGGCTGTGCATTCCCGGTGGATCGTCGACGCCGTGCCGCGATGATGGCGACTGCCGAGCCCCGCTGGTCTGCAGCCAGGTCTATGGCACGTGCATCGACAAGCAAGACGATGGCAAGCCCTGCATGCGCAATGCGGAGTGCAAGAACCAGTGCAACAGCTTCAGTGGCGTCTGCATGCTGGGCAAAAACGGCGTCATCTGCACGCCCAAGAACCCCGACGGTGACTGCGAACCCACGCTCGTCTGCACGGACTGCGGCGGCAGCTATACCTGCCGGGCTCCCGGCGGGCCCTGCGGCTAGCACGCGCATCGCGGGCAGGTCGTGGCCTCGCTTTGAGGTCGCCTGCCTAAGCCGTTGCTGTTGACGCGGCAACGTGATGGTGCGAAGGCCTCCATCGGCGCGGAGCCGGATGCCTATTGCACGGTGACCTTGCCCGGCATGTTGCGGCCGTGGATGGCGCAGCCGTATTCGAAGACACCGGCTTTGGGGAAGACGTACTCGAAGGTGCCGGTGGCTTGCACCGGGCTCTCGGGGAAGCTCATGTCCCACGGGAACACGCCATGGGTGCCGCCGGCCTGGAAGTTCCAGCGGACCTTGCCGCAGACGGGGATCGTCACTTCCTTGGGCTCGTAGTAGTCGTCCTTGACGGTGATGGTGGCCGCCGGAGGCTTGTTGCTGGGGCAGCCGGCCATGTCGGGCGTCGACAGATCGTTCGACAGGCTCATGTCGTTGACGGAATCGCCGCTGGACGGGCAGCCCGTAAGAAGCGCGCAGGCCACGCCGAGGGTCGCAAGCAGAGTGCGGGGCATCGAAGACCTCCGGGCACTATCCTACGCGCGCAAAGACGCGATGTTGCACGCCGGCACTGCAGACGGCGCAAAAACCTCGCGAAGGGTCGCGATTGCAGCGGAAAACGCGAAATCCCTGCCGAGAACGCAACGACTTCGCAGGAATACGCCCAAGCGGACAGCGCGATCCATGGGCTGGGTGGCTGGCGCGGGAATCCTGAGTGCATTTTTTTGGGGTGGTCGTTGACCCGCTTTGCTGGCGGCGCCCCTCTTTGCTGGCAGTGACTGGATGAAGCCGAGCGCACGCCGCTTTCTGCGGCGACGTTCGCGATGCGTCGGCAAACAAGTCCGCACCACTGGAGGGATGTGATGAAGCGACGAAACGAGATGCAGCGAAGGACGTTTCTTCAGGCTCTCTCGCTGGGCCTTGCGGCGCCTCTGGCGCTGCGCATGTCGCGCCTGGCGACGGCGGCACCTGGACCGCGGCCGCTGCGCTTGCTGTTTTTCTATGTGCCGCACGGCTTGCCCGTCGAGCACTTCGATCCGAAAGGCTCGGCGGACAGCTTCACGCTGAACATGAGCGGCGAGAGCGTGCTGGCTCCGCTGGAGCCGCACAAGGCGCTGGTGAACGTGTACCGCGGCTTGGAGATCAAGGACATGAGCAACCATGCCGCGATCCGGTACACGCTGACCGGCAACGAAAACGCGCCGCTTTCGATCGACCGCGCCATTGCCAAGGGGCTGGGCACGCAGGCGGTCTCGCTGGGCGTCGTACCGTTCCAGACGTACTTCGGATCTGACATGTATCTGATGAAGGACGCGACGTGGATTCGCCCCGAGCCGAGCCCCATGGCGGCGGCCGACCGCCTGTTCCCCAAGACCACGGGGACGATGGCGTCGGATGCCGAGTTTCGCAAGCTGGCGCTGGGCTTGACCGAGCGCGAGCTCGACGCGATGGCCGCCGGGGTCAAGCACCTGTCGCGCGAGCAGAGCAAGTTGACCGTCCACCTGGAAGCGGTGCGGACGCTGAAAGCCGGCGGTCAGAGCGGCAATATGTGCATGGGCCAGCCGAGCCTGCCGACGGTGGAAGCGCTGCGTACCAGCGGCGCCAACGTCACCGATGCCATGAACCTGCCCCGCGTGCTGGATGCGCAGCTTGAGCTTTCTGCACAGGCGCTGATCTGCGGCGCGGCGCGCGTCATCACCATCCAAAATCTGTGGGCGACGTCGGACGTGAACTTCAGCTTCATGGGCGTGGCCAAGAACCACCACGATCCCGTCTCGCACTCGTGGGATGCGGCGGGTCGGGCCGAGTTCGCGCGCGTGCAGAAGTTCTTTGTGCAGCACGTGGTCGACAAGCTCGTGCGGGCGCTGCAGACGCCCGATGCACTGGACACGACGGCGCCAGGTCGCACGGTGCTCGACAACACGCTGATCTATCTGTTCAGCGAGGTGTCAGATGGCGCCAACCACCACAGCAACAAAGACACGGTGTGGCTGTCGGGCAAGCCGTATGTCAGCTATCTGCCGGCGGTCACGATCGGCGGCGGCGCCGGGGCGATCAAGACCGGCAAGCTGTTTGACTTCAACAACCGCTCGCACGGCGACCTGCTGTTCACGCTGAGCGAGATCGCTGGGGTGCCCCAGAACACCTTTGGCAGCAGCATCGCGGAGGTGAAAGCATGAGCGCTCTACTGCACAAATCGCCGTCTCGCCGTCGGAAATCCAGCACCTGTGGCATCGGATCGGTCGTGCTGTCGGGGGCGTTGTCGCTGTCTTTGGCCTGCAGCAGCAACGAGCCGACGCAGCCAAGCAGCAGCGACGAACAGATCTGCGCCGAAGCCACCGTGGGGCCGCCGCTTCTGCGCCGCTTAAGTGGTCGCGAGCTCGAAAACTCGCTTGGCGATATCTTCCCAACAATCAAGGCCATCGGCTGGGCGGGAGGCAAGCTGGGCGTCGATCCGGTGTCGCACATGGGCTTTGGCAACGACGCGCAGGTGCTGCAGGTGAACCAGCAGACCGCGCAAGAGATCCTCGACACCGCCGAAGATGTCGCAGGCTATGTCACAAACGCGGGCATCTTGCCGTTGGTGCTGCCCTGCTCGACCTTTACGCCCGATCGCACCTGCGCAACGACGTTTGTGCGTGACACGGGGCGCCGTCTGTTCCGTCGCCCGCTTTCGGACGCCGAGCGCAATGAATACCTGGGCCTGTACGACAGCATGAAGCAGAAGGCCGACTTCCCGACGGCGATCAAGTGGACGCTGGTGGCGATGATCCAGTCGCCGAACTCGATCTATCGGTCCGAGCTGGGCGTGGCCGATGGCGACGGCTACAAGCTGTCACAGCACGAGCTAGCCAGCGAGCTCGCATATACCTTCTCGGGGACCACACCGACGGTGGCCTTGCTGGACAAAGCCGACCGCGGCGAGCTTGCCACCCCCGAGGCTCTGCATGCGGAAGCCGTGGCTTTGATCGCGACGCCACGCGGGCAAGACGTGGTGCGCCAGCTATTCCGATCCTGGTTCCGATACGAGCGCGCAGCGACGGTCACGCGGCCGGATGTGGTCAACTATTTCAACGTCCGCAACTCGCTAGTGGAAGAGACCAAGCGCTTCATCGATCAGGTGGTGCTATCGGACCGTGGGGGTCTAAACCAGCTCTTGACGGCCAACTACACGTTCCTGGATGCGACGCTGGTCACGCACTATGGCTATGGCACGGCAAGCGGTGGCTTCGCCCGCACGCAGCGCCCGCCCGAGTGGGGCATTGGCGTCCTGGCTCAGGGGGCGATTCTGGCGGCGAATGCGCAGGCGCAGAGCTCGTCTCCGACGCAGCGCGGGCTGCTGGTCTTTGAAAAACTCTTGTGCAATGTGCGACCCGAGCCACCCAAAAACATTCCGCCCCTGCCGCCGATCATGCCGGGACAGAAGACGACGCGCGATCGCTACGAGTCGCAGCACGCCGTCGGAAGCTGCGCGTTTTGCCACAAGCAGTTCGACCCCATCGGCTTTACGTTCGAGCACTTCGACGAAGTCGGCCGCTATCGCAACGACGAAAAGGGCCTGCCGATAAACGACAGCGGTCGCGCGCTAACAGCGACGGACCAAGTCAGCATCGAGGCGACCGGTCAGGCCGATCTGGCGCAGAAGCTAGCCAGTCGCGACGACGTGCGCAGCTGTGCCGCGGACATGATGGCAGCCTATGCCTATGGCCTAAGCGAAGGCCAGCCGCGCTGTCTGATCGGCAAGCTGCGCCCCAACATGCAGAGCGGCGACCAGAGCGTGCTCGAATACCTCACCGGCCTCACCGCCGCCCCGCACTTTACGCGCCGCCGATAGCCGCGAACGTCGATCGTCCGTCGGGCGCTAAGGGCTGGGCATTGGGCGTTGACAGAGGGCGCCTGCCGGATACGATGCCCGGCCGTGCCCGTCCCCATCTTCCGTCGTCGCACCGCGCTCTGCGCGCTTGGAATTGTTGGGCTAACCGGGACGGCTCAGGCCTATTCCGTCGAGGCCGAGGTCACATCGCTTCTGCAGGGGTACTCGCTTTCTACGGCTGATGCCTTGTCGACGTCTGTCTCGCGACGCCGTGTGACCAACTACCTGGCGCTGCGCATCGACGACATTTCACTGGGGCCGCGCCCGCGATCCGACGAGCCGCTTCTGCGCAACGAGCTAGCTGCTGCCATCGAGCTGCGGATCGACGCGGACTTCGGGGACTATCTGTGCAGCATCGGCCGCGTCACGCTGTCGAGCGCGCTTACCTGCTTGGATCGCGGCTCTGGCGGCGTGCGCACCGATCCCGAGCTTGCGAACTATCGTCCCGAGCTCTTGTTCGCCTATGTCGAGGGGCGCAGGCTCTTTGGCTGGCTGACGCTGCGGCTGGGACGACAGCTGACCTGGGATCTGCTCGATCTGCGTGGGCTCGACGGGGCGCAGGTGTCGCTGCACACACCGCTGCATCTGCGCATCGATGCCTGGGGCGGACTGTCGCAAAACGGCGCGCTATCCATCGATCCATCGCTGTATGTATTGGATGGCACCAGCCGAGCACCGACGCGCAGCCCCGACGATCCGCGCCAGCAATACCGCGCGCTGCAGCCGACGGTGGGCGTTTCCGCAAGCGTCGTCGGGCTGCGCGATCTGCAAGCGCGGCTCAGCTATCGTCGAACCTGGTCAGAAACGGCAGATGCGGCGCTACCTGGCTGCCCGCTGGGGCAGCGCTGCGCTCCGGCCTGGGGCCAGATCGAAGACCGCATCGCGGGGACGGTTCACGGCCGACTCCTCGACGGAAAACTGCAGGCGTGGACAGCGCTGCGCTATGACCTTTTGAGCGCGCGAGTCGACGATGCGCAAGCCAGCCTGCGCACCACGTTTTCGGCGGTGCCGTCCGCCTCGTCGTCTGCGCCATCGGGTGCGCCGGAAAGGACGGCGACGCGTCACGCGCTGAGCGCCGACTATCGATACAGCGTGCCGACCTGGGACGGCGATGCGATCTGGAATGTCTTTGGCGCCGATCCGTACCATCACGCTCAGCTTCGTTACGACGGGGGACGGACGCTGCGTCCCCGAAACGGTCCATCGCCGGCCCGACAGCAGCGCGAGATCGTCTGGTCAGCCCGCGGTTGGGGGCGGGTGTGGATCGATCGGGCGCGCCCCGTGTCGGGATCCTTGGATCCCGATCCCGCCACCCTGACTTCGCAGCTTGCCTATGGCGGCGACGTTTCGCTGCTGCTGCGCTGGGCCACCAGCCACATTCGAGTGGACGGTTTTTTCGACGACGGCTTTGGCGGACTGCGCGGCGGAGGCGATGTCGCAGGGCGCTGGGCTCTTCACTACGACACGGTCTCGCTAGAGGGTCGCGCGCTGTACACGTATTGGGCCGATCGCATGCACGAAAACAACCACAGTCATGGTGTCGCCCTGCAAGCCGGCGTGCGCTGGGCGTTTATTCGCGGGGCACTGATTCATGTCCTCATCGAGGACAGCATCGATCGGTTTTCTAGCTCGCAGGTCCGGCTGCTGGCGACGCTGGATCTGTCGTACGCACTGGGACCGCAGAGCGGCGCACGCAGCACGCCGGGCTTCTTGCCTGCCGGGTTTGGCGACGCACCGCTTTCTTCTCCGCTGCCTGGACTTCTGCCATGACACGCGGTCGCATCGCAGGGTCTGTGCGTCGTTGCGCGGCGTCTGGTTTCGGACGATGGGCGCTGATTTTTCTGGGGGCCGTGGCGTGCTTGGGACGCTTCGGCGCGCTGGCTTGGGCGCAGAGTCCACCGTCGGAAAACCTCCCCTCCAAGGTCGACATATGGGCGCCGCTACGAGCGTCGCCACCGGCTGCGAGCGCGCCACGCCGAGACGGACCGTCGGCCGTGGTCTATCCACCCCAGCGCGTGCCCCTGCACTTTTCGCATCGCCGCCACCTGGCTCGCGGAGCGGTCTGCGAGACCTGCCATCCCATCGCGTTGACGTCGACGAGCTCGCGCGACAACCTGCTGCCGCGCGAAGAGCAGTGCCGCGCCTGTCACGCCATCGATCGCAGTCGGCCCTTTGGCGCGCTGTTTTCGGCCAGTCCACCTGGCACGCCGCCTGTCGCCTGCGCCGCTTGTCACATCGGCTTTCCCAGCGAGCCTGCCGAAAGCGGTCAGCCAACGCTGGCGCCGGGAAGTGACATCACGGCGCGCATCGCTCGCGTCGACCTTGCGCCGCCCAACCTGAAGTTCAACCACCGGCTGCATGGCGGCCAGGGCATTGACTGCGCGGTCTGCCATGGCGATCTATCGCGGGTCGATCAGGCCGGCCGAGCGCAGCTTCCCAGCATGGGGCAGTGTCTGCGCTGCCACGATGGAGGTTCGCGACGGATGAAGACCCTCCAGTCGAGCGCCGGGCAGGGCACGGGCGAGAATCAGCGACCAGCCGGCTCGCCTTCCGAGCGTTGCAGTGCGTGTCATCCAACGGTGAGCAGCGGGCTGCTGCAGGTGCAGTTCGCAAGCGGCGTGCTCATGCCCAGCGGCTCGCTGCGTGGCGATGATCATCGTGAGGCCGGCTATCGTACGAGCCACGGCACCATCGCGCAGTCGGAGCCTGACTACTGCGGGTCGTGCCATCGCGAGAGCTACTGCATGCGCTGTCACAACGCGGTGGCCAAGCCGCTGGATATCCACGGCGGCAACTATGTCGCGCGTCATGCCATCGAGGCGCGGCGCAACCAGCCCGACTGCACAACCTGTCATCGTCAGCAGAGCTTCTGCATTGGCTGCCACGAGCGCTTGGCCGTCGCCAGCCATGCGACGCTGCCGGGACGCCCACCGATCAGCGCCTTTTCCCCGGCACAGCCGCGACGCTTTCACCCCGAAGGCTGGGCCAGCATCAGCGGTGGCGCATTTTCCAACCAGCACGCAGCCGAGGCGCGGCGCAACCAGCGAAGCTGTGCATCCTGCCATCGCGAAGACACCTGCTTGGCCTGCCACAGCACCCTGCAGGATTCGCGCGTACCCGGTGGCGCCAACCCGCACCCCGTGGACTGGCTGACGAGCGGTCGTTGCCGTGCCTTAGTCAGCGCCAATCCTCGCCTGTGTTTGAAGTGTCACCGCGACGGCAGCGTGGCCTTTTCTTGCATGTAGTCGGTCGCTGCAATCGGCCGAGTAGGAGGACGATCATGGGCACCCGATTTCGAACACCAAGGATGTGGGCAGGGGCGCTGCTGGCCGCGGCGCTGGGCTGTGGGCCAGGACTCAGCGCAGAAGAGAGCGCAGCCGGGGATGCGCCCGAGCGTGCCGAGACGCGTGCCGCGCTGCAGCAGGACGGGCAGGGCCTAGCCGCCAGCCATCGCGACTCGCTTTCGATCTGCTGGACCGATGCGCGGTGCAAGCGTGTACTTGCAGTCGCACACGGTGGCGCGTGGAGCGCGCTGGGGGCGCCGTACAACTCGAATGCTGCGCTGGCGGCGGCGTATGCGCAGGGGATTGACGGCGTGAAGATCGATGTGCGCGTGACCAAAGACAACGTGCCCGTGATCGCGCACTCAAGCCCGATCAAGGTGTACGAGTCCTTGGACTGCGCCAACAAAAAGATCGAAGACATGACGGCGGCGCAGGTGACCAAGTGCCACCGCGTTCCGTCGAGCACCGAGACCTTTCAGCGCCTGGACGAGGTGCTTGAGTATCTGCGCGGCAAGATGACGGTTGAGCTGACCGTCAAGAAGTCGGCTGACTATGCGCGGACAATCGAAGAAGTGATCGCGCGCCGCGCCGAGGACTTCGCGTATCTAGAGATCAGCACGCGCGAGCTTCGCGATCTGATCCCGACTCTGCGCGGCGGCGATCGCGTCTATTACCTGATCAATGTCGAGAGCAACCTGGCCGAGATCGACGTGCTTCTCGATACGATCAAGAACCCGCGGGCCTTCATGGTCGAGATCGATCCAGGGGTGGCCATCGGCTCGCTGATCACGACGCGGCTGCATCCGGCCGGTGTGCGTGCGTTTATCTATGACTCGAACGGCTTGATCTCGGCCGCGCAGATCAAGGCCTATTACAACCAGGGCTTCGATGTCGTGTCGACGAATCAGGCGAAGAACAGCGTGACCGCGCGCAAGCAGATCAACATGGCGCGCGGTGTGACCCCGCCGTAACGCGGGGATCGGCGGCCAGCGTCGCTGCGTTACATCTTCTGCGTCGTCGACTGAGCCTGCGCCATGTTGAAGACGCTGCACTGACCCCAGCCACACGAGGTCTTGTACGAGGCCTGCTTGTCACAGCCGCGCACGCCATAGGTCTCGTTCTTGACGCCCATCATGTTGCCGTCTTCCGAGATGCGCGACATCTGCAGCTTGGCGCGATCGCACTGCAGATCGAACGCGGCCTGCGTCAGCACTTTTTCTTCGACTTCGCTGAGCTTGCCGGGAGTCCCTGGCTCAGCCTTTTGCGAAGAGGCACAGCCAAAGTTGGCACCGTACGAAGCGGCGGCAAGGACTGCGAATACGAAGGGGACAAGGAATCGTCGGTTCATTGCAATCTCCATCAGGGTCATCTGGGAACGTTGTTCCGTCGCGGCGCCGCCCGAGTGGTGGGAAGCGCGAACGGCGCAGACTAACGAGCCGGAAACAAAATTGCGAGCCTGTCTTCACCGCGAAAGATCGCTCGCGACTGAGTCCTTGGCATCCCAACACCGCGTGCCTTGAACCACAAACGGGGGAGCGCGATCGTGTGCTTGACGCCCCGTGTTCATCCGTGGTCTTGCAACCACGTCGGATGCGGACTTGGCAGATTGCATCGAGTGGCCGGATCGGGCCCAGCGTCCGACAAGAGCGTGCTGCAACGTGTGCTGTGCGTACCGCTCGACGAGCAGCGGTGTTTTGCCCCAGAACCTCTTTCCCGTGAGTGTGTTCACCATGAACGGACTGTCTACCAATCGGCGCTGCACGTCGGCGGCTGCGTGCCTGGTTCAGAGCGGCGTCGAATTCGTCGTTCGCTATTACTCGGAAACGACGAAGCAGTCCCAGAAGCGCCTGCTTCCCGACGAAGCGCAGGCGCTGCATGCAGCGGGTCTGCGCATCGCCGTGGTCTATCAAGACCGGCAGACCCAGGTCGACGACTTCAGTCGCGCATCCGGCGAGCGAGATAGACGCTTTGCCTTTGCCTATGGGCGCGAGAACGGGCAGCCGCTGGGCACGACGATCTTTTTCGCCGTTGACTACGACGCGAAGCCCGCCGACCTGCGGGCCATCCAGGCGTACTTCCAAGGCGTCGCGGCTGGGCTGGTCGCAGCGGCGCAAGGCGAGCCAGTCTATCAAGTCGGCGTGTATGGCAGCGGCTATGTTTGTCGCCGTCTGAAAGAAGCCGGGCTGGTCACCCATACCTGGCTGGCCGAGTCGACCGGCTATCGCGAGTCGGCCGGCTATTCCGACTGGACGCTGAAGCAGTTCGTGACGAACGAAGACCTGTGTGGTCTGCCCGCGCGATCGTGGCAGCGCTGTCAGGCGCAAGGTGCGGATCGTTCCTGGAGCTTCCGCTTAGAGGGCGCCGCGCCGCGCCGCGATCCCACGCCCGTTCCCGAGGCGAGCCGCGAGCCCGAGCTACGCCGACACAGCCACGGCGAATTCGTCGTGACGCTGCAGCGCTTGCTCAACCGCTGGCTCTTGCAGGAAGGCGCGACGCCGCTTCTGGAAGACGGCGACTTTGGGCAGAAGACCTACCGCGCCGTGTATTCCTTTCAGGCGAGCAACGTCGACAACTTTGGTCAGCCGCTGGTGGTCGATGGCATCGTCGGTGGCCTGACGTGGGGAGCGCTGCGGCGCGTCAGTGGCAACCGGCCCGACCCGGCCTCGCATCCGCTGGTCCTGGCCGATGAGCCCCGCGAGTGGTGGAAGCAGCTACCGGACATCCGCCTGGGGGGCTCGCCGCGGGCCCGTGCCGTGCTGCAGCAGGCTGTCGCTGAAGCCGTCGCAGGTCGCGGTGAAAGCGGCGGCAACAACCAAGGACCCGACATCGAAAAGTACCTGAACGGCATCGTCGAGCCGCCGGCCAACTGGTGCGCAGCGTTCGTCTGCTGGTGCATCAGCACGAGCGGCCCGATGCCGTTCCCCTATACCGTCGCGGCCCGCCACATCCTGAAGCAGGCTCGACGGGCGAAGCTGTTCACGTACGACAATCCCAGCACGACGCCTCCTTTGCCGGGCGACCTGATCGTGTGGTGGCGAAACCGCGTCGACAGCTGGGAAGGTCACACGGGAATCGTCCACCACGCCGGCAACGGGCGCCTGTATGTCATCGAGGGCAACAAGACGGCAAAGGTCGAGGGCTTCGACTATCCGCTCGTCGGTCTGGAAAAGCTGCTGGGCTTCGTCCGACTGTAGCCGCGCCATGTGTCCTCTTTGCGGGGCGCAAGGCCTTCGTGGCTACGTTGCGTGGGGCGCGCGGGCATGCCCGGCATATCGCGTTGCTGCGACTGCGCATATCAGCATTGCTGCAGACGGTAACGCTGCATGGGGCAGGGCAGTCAAACGAACAGAGCGAGCTGTGCCATTCGATTGCCCTGAATGCATAGAACGTCCAAGCGCTGCCCACTATGCGGCGTGGGTCAAGTGTGCCCAGCGCGATGAAATGATAGGCACGATATCGGGCGATCTATTGCGTGAATCGAGCGCGCAATAATAGCGTGTTCCGCACGCATGGCGCATTTCTTTCGAGGATGTCATAGGGCAGTCTCCGCGCGTGGGCAACCGCAGGCGGTATATCGCGCACCTCCTGCCGCCGCGCGCTTCGTGAGCGCATCGTTTAAATGCCTTCCGTCGACCAGAGCGGTTTTCTGCGCGCTGTAAAAGCAAGCTGAGGTTGGCGCATATAGCGAACTCGACTATAAAAAAACCAGCACAAGGCATAGAGATAGCGAACCCATCCATTGCGTGTGAAAGCTCGCCAGCGGGCGGCGAGACAGCGTGTCAAGATTGGCACGAGTTCTGCTTAATGCGCAGTGTGGGAGCGGAATCAGGAAACGCGTGCATCAGAAAACACGCGAATGAACCGTTGCAGTTGGCTGGATGGCATGGAGATTGAGAAACAGTGACGCAATGTATCCATGCATGCAGCGCATAGTCTTTGCACTACATTCACTCGAACATGCCTGAATACCAAGATAAGGTGTTTAACACGGACTTGCTGGCTCAGCCGCGCGGCGGCTCAGAAAGGGGAGCCATGAGGGGAACACGCATGCAGCCATCGATTCAGCAGAAGCCGGGACCGAAGGGGGGGGCAGAGGGCATGCTGGAGAGCCGGGTAGACCGCCTGCTGGATCGCTGGGTTCTGTCGCTGGAGCAGGCTCCACAGCGCAAGACCGAGAGCCGTCAGCGAGCGCCTCGCGCGGTGGATTCCAGCGACGAGGAGTCTGTGGCCAAGACGAGCGAGGCCACGCAGCGATCCCCTGCGATCGCCGAGCCGCTGCGCGGTCAGGTGCTTGCTGCCGAGTCTGTCGAACAAGCCGCTGAGCAGGGACCGGAAGCAGAGCCCTCGACAACATCGGCACCTGCGGATGCGGCTGTGCTTTCCACGCTGCACGTCACGCCGCTTGGGCCGCAGCTTGTCTTGGTGCGCATGCCAAAGCTCGCTGGGGCCGCCGACGCGTCCGAGACCATCCTGCTGCACCGACAAGGCAGCGTGTACCTGCATCGCGGCACGCGGCTTTCGCGCGGACCGCGGCCGGTGCTGCTTTCGCTGGCCAAAGAGCTGGGAGCCAGCGACGAGCTGGCCCATGCGCTGGACTTCCTTGCGGCCTGGTTTGGCGCACCGCTGGATGCCCTGTTTTCAAGCAAAGAGGGCCTGTGCTGGGGGGCGTTTCGCCAGCCGCTCGACGCGCTTTCGCTGATGCTGGCCGAGCTGCAAGAGCGCGACAGCAGCACGTACGAGCGCCTGCTGGGTGGCTTCGGTCTGCGCATCTTTCTGGGGTCCGCTGACGAGCCGCCGAGCTTGACGCTGCCGGGTCTGCCGCCGACCCGGTCGCGCGCCGCGGGAGGGGCGGCATCGACGTCGCTGCGGCTGCTTGAACATCCGAGCGTGGCTGCGCTGCTTGCTCGCGCGCTGGGCAAGGATGCACTGCTGCGAGCGCAAGTCAGCGCGGTCCTAAGTCAGGTCTGCGCGCCCGCGCTATCCGCGCTGGATCCCGAAGGCAGCGAAGCGCTCGACGAGCGGCTGCAGGCTGTGGGCACCCGCCGGCTGCTCGCGGGCTTGGTGTGGGTTCGCTTGCGGCTCGGGACGGCGGCCACCGCGCTGCTCAAAGGGCTTGCGCCCAGCTCAGCCAAGCGCTCGGGCAGCGATGCTGCGTCCGCAGAGGATGTCGCGCTCTTGTCAACGCTCGAAGCGCGCCTGCGCAGCACCGATCAGCATGCGCTCGCCGATTCCATCGTGTTCATTCGCCTGTCTCACGATCTGGCCGCGCCGGCTGTGGCCGCAGCCAGCACCAGCCCGCGTTCGACGTCACGCAAGGCACGCACCTAGGAAAGGACGAAACGATGCCGATCCAAATCAAGGCCCTGACCTCCATGCCGATCAGCTCACCTCGCTTGCTCTCGGCGGCGTCGCTCAGCACAGCCGAAGACCACGCGCATGCCGCGTGCGAGACGGGATTTCAGGCGCAGGCGATCGAACAGGCGATGGGCTGCAGTGCTCCCTGCTTGGCGCGCTGCCACAGCGAGATCGTCATCGATGGTCAGCGCTATGCGCTGGTTCCGGTCCTTTCGCCATCGCAGACGTGCGCCGTCGGACAGCCCGAAGCGCCGCTGGTGCGAACCAGCAAACCAGACGCTGTACGCAGCGCGCTAACCGCTCGCGAAGCCCAGATCGTTCGCTTGGTCGCAAGCGGCCTGGTGAACAAGCAGATCGCCGGCACGCTGCAGATCAGCGAGTGGACCGTCTCAACGTACCTGCGTCGCATCTTTTCCAAGCTGCGCGTCGATACACGGGCCGCCATGGTCTCGCGCTATGTCGAGATCATGGGTCGTCTGGATGGAGATCACGAAGCGAGCGGCGGGGATGACAGCGAAGACGTCTCAGAACTGCGCAGCCCCAGCAGGAATGCAATGTTGGCCTGCGGCGAGAGATAGGGGCGCAGAAGCTGTGTGCTGCCGATCAGAAGGGGCGTGACGCCCGGTCCGTGCCCCGCGACATAGCTGTCGGAATGCACCACCACGCCGACGGTCACCATGCCTTCGCTTCGGCTGGGGCCAAAGCGATTGTCAAAGGGGCGAATGGCCACCAAGTCGCCAAAGCGCAGGGAATCCAGTCGGAAACGACGTCGCAGCCTGGCGTCTGAAAGCTGGATGTCACAGTCGCCGAGCACGCCATCCGAGCGGCCCAGCCCCGAGCCCATCAGCCCCGCTGGAACGAAGTGCGTCACCGGCACATGGAGGTGCCTGCCATGCGGCCGCAGGCCCCACCGCGCGAGCAGCCGCGGCGACAGGTTCAGCGCGCGGATCTGCGGGAAGTCGAGCAGCACCATGCCCTGACCGCAGGACACCACCTGCATGCGATCGCCGATGCGCAGGCGACGCAGGATGTTGGGCGGAAAGTCCACCAGCACATGGTTGATGCCGCCGTGCTTGCCCGTGACCGTGCCCACCGCGCCCATCGCGGGGCCGCTTGTAACCTGCACGCGATTGCCGATGCAGGACAAGGCCAAGAGCGCGCGGTTGGCGGCGCCGGGTCCGCCCTGCGCTTCGCGATCGTTGTTGCGCAGCGCCACGCCTGGCTCGACGTGATCGCCGGCCAGGCCGATGGCGCGATCGCCGACGCGGCGATTGAGTACGATTCCCCCAGTACCAGGGACGATCTGCAGCACCCCATCGCGACCAATGCGATAGGGCGATGCGCGAACCAGCGGATTGGCGATCTGCCCGGCCAAGCTCACCGCCACAAGCTGATCGCGATTAAAGCGCAGCGTCCGCTGGTTCTGCGCGGGACGTGCAGTGAGACGGGTCGCATGCATCGCGGACCTCTTTTCGTGATCGATCTAGGCCGCGCTGGCCGGGCGCTGCAGCCCCACTGTCGTCGACAAAGTCGGCGCCACGCCACGGAAGCTGCGCCCATCGGGGGTCATGCGATACGCGGCGATCCACTCTTCGGCCACCGTTCCCAGTGGCTGCACCTGCGTTTGGAACAGGTTGAAGTCGCGCTCGTTAAACGGCTCGTCCGCGACAAACGAAAGCAGGCGTCGCCCCGCGTCGGCCATCTTCGAACGCTGTGCAAGCTCAGCCGCTCCCCCGAGATAGCGCTGCGACACAGCTTCGATGACATCCCACTTGTTGTTGGCATCGAACGCCTTTTTGATGTCCGGCGCTTCCAGCATGTCGAGGATGGTCTTTAGGTACTGGCTCGTCTCCATCGTTAGCGAGACGATGTTGCCGTACGTTGCGCGATCCATCTGCCAGCGCAGATCAGCCCCCAGGCGCTGAATGGTCGCCTGGCTGCCGAACGGGCGCTGATTGATCAAGTGACCGCCGCGGATCACTTCGCCGATCAACAGATCGCGGAAGTACTGGGCGATCGCTGACACCAACGCCACGAACTGCCGATGGAAGCCGCGATACACCACCGCGCGATCCGTCGCAGTCTGCGGCCCATAGTTGAACGCTCGACGATACGCCAGCGCGCGATCGCGCGTCTTGTAGCGCAGCGGATGGTGCCGCTCGACCAAGTACAGCGCGCGAGCACCGGGGCCGCTTTGAATGCGCATGCGCCCTTCGTGGAACAGGCGCAAGAGCACGCTGACGACCTGGAACACCTTCATCCGTTCGTACTGATAGATGAAGTAAAGCTCGGCCGCGGCGTGAAGCTGGGTCGGTATGACCGACTCGTCAAAGTCGTCTTTCAGCCGAGGTACCGAGACCTGATCGAACGGCATCATGCCGGAATCGCCCAGGCCGATCAGATCCTGAAAGGACGTCGCCTCGCCGGTCTCTGCCGCGCGCTGCAGCAGGCTCTCGGCCCGCTTCTGAAACTCTGCTTGGTACGCGTCGCGTTGCTCTGGCGGCAGCCCCGGAAGAACTTCCCGAAAGTACTGCGCCAGCCCACGCCGTAGTGTCTCTGTTGTCTTAAGGCTCATTGCGAGTCTCCTTCGCAGCTATACGAACTACGTGTTCACTTGGTCGGGGGGGCCGTGCCTTTGGGATTCCCCGCCGGGGACTGCATGGTCTGTGGCGACGCAGCCTGCTCTGCTGTCGTCGTCGGTGACCCCAACGGTGGATATCCGATGGCCTTCTGGGGTTCCGAAAGGATCAGCGTCAGGCAGTAGATCAAGCGACTGGTCCAAAGAAGGATCTCTTGTTCCGCCGCATCCCCTGGCTCCCACAGGAGGAAGCTCCCAACATGTTTTTTCACCTCGTCCGGTTTGACGTTGTTCTGGATCTCGCTCCAGGGCTTAAAGCCCGGCAGTCCCTGGGGCTCGGTCTTGCTGGGAGGACTTTTGTCCTTGTCGCTCTTGTTGTTCTTGTCGCCGGCTAGCAGGAGATGCCATGCGTCCCAGCGAGTCGTGATTTGCTGCGTGGGATCTTTGAGCGCGTACTGCAGATCGCTCAACGCCAGGATGGCCGTGTTGAGAAAGCAGAACGTATCGCGCAGATCTGAGCTGAGCCGCTGGATGTCCTGCATCGCAACGATCGGGGTGAGGCGATTCATGGGCACGGCAGGCTCCTGCGTGCTTCGTCGGTCGACGTTGATTGGCTGGCCTTGCGAGTCCAGATCGTCGGGGATGGGCCACTCGGGATCTTTTGGTTTCTTCCGCGTCTCGCCGCGAATCAGATCAAGACAGGCTTGGCGAATGTCGGCTGAGCCGCTGGCTGGTGGCGCTTGCTTGCGGGTGATGGAATGCCAGTGCGCCTCTGTCGTCGCCTGCTGCTCAAGCAGCTTCGTCATCATGTCATCCGAGATCTCGATGTCCTGCGACAAAAGCTTGGCTGCGGACGAGGCGATGCCTGCCAAGCCAGCATCGTTCTTCCGATCGGCTAGCTTCTCTACGAGGTGCTCGAAGATCTCTGCCGCCGAGACGGCATGAATCTCATGCTGGCCCCACTGACTTGTGGATCCTGAGCCCAGCGCATACAGATCGATGGCGCGGTCGAAGTCGAACAAGGCGCGATCGATCTGGGCTTGCAGCATCCGGTTGGCCAGCGTGTTCTCGTGCGAAACCTGATGGGTGTCGGCCTGCCGAGCGAACTCGGCGCGCCATGCGACGAGCTTGCGCAGGCGCTCGCGCCCTTCGTCGCCTTGTCGGACTTGTCGGGTGTTCATGGCCAGCGGCACGGCCAAGTCCACCAATCGCTCGCCGGATCGCAGCGAGATCAGCGCATGAATGAACAGGCCCAGCGCTTGATGAAAGCGGCTCAGCTCGGCCATGCTCTGCCAGTCCTTGGCAAAGCGAGCAACGACGCCGCCGACCAGCTCGTACAGTCGCTGAATGCGGCTGATCTCGGCGGGCAAGGTCGATGCCAAGTTGCGCAGCCCCTCGGCTGAGATCTGAGTACTGGCACTGCCCACTCCATCCAAGATGGAGTCCAGGTGTTGCTGCAGGCTGCTTTCGCGCAGATACACACGCAGCTCTGCCGCGCCTTGATCGTCGATGGCTTTCAGCACCTCGCGATACGCGACGAAGCGGTTGCCGCGGTCTTCAATTCCCACCTGCGGCGTGCTGGTCCCCTCCGTCAGTGCGCGCAGCGATTCGATGAGTGCGGTGCTGCGGTTGCGCAGATCCATCAAGGGGACGTTGAGCAGCAAGCCCCCTTCGCTGAGTCCCGCGCTGTACAAGGACTGGCCGATGCGAATGCGCAGCGTGCTGCTGGACTCGTCCAAGGTTGTCGCCGAGCGACGATACTCGCGGCGCAGCTCATAGTGCAGCACGCTGAGCAAGCGCGACATGCGCGCGTACTCGGCTAGCTTGCGTACGCCCAGCATCGCGCGGTCGCGCTGCGCCGGATCTTGGCTGAAGCCCGCCGCAGCCGTAGCGTCGGCGAACTCGCGCAGAATCGACGAGCGCCAGCCCTGCAGCTCGGGGCGCCATTCGCGATTGGCAGCGTGGTTGATCAGGTAGTCAAGATCGGTCTCCAGCGCGCAGCGTACGCGCTCGCTTTCGCGCTCGATCGGACTTGCGCCGCTTTGTGGAGCCTCCGCGCGAATCATCAGATCGAGCGTCGCGCCGGGACTTACTGGCAGGCCCAGCGACTCTTGATCCAAGCGAGCCGCCTGCGCGCTGTAGTGTCGCCGCAGCGCATCCGCAAGCTCGGCGGGGTTGTTGGGATCGCCGATGCGCAGCGTGCGCCGCAGAAGCTCGTCCACACTGCGCGAGACATCGTCCACCGCAGTGGTCGGGCGCAGCGGGGTCGTATTCAGGTTCACGGTCGATGGTCGTCCGTTCATGGTCTGTCCCCTCGTTGGTTCACGCAGAAAGTGGAATGGCCGCGTGGGCTGTGCGCGGTGCTGGCGGTAACAACTGGCGCGTCAAGTGACGCACCACGGTCTTGGCAATCACACCAGGCGGGGCCCACTTCTGCTCGAAGGCCACGCGGCTGGCGCTGACCACAAAGCGCGGTGGCAGCGCGCTGGGAACGCGTCCTTGCGCAAGCTCGCGCGCACCCTGGTGGATGCGTCGCTCGTCTTCCTTGGCAAACGGGATGATGTCGGCCAAGGCCCGCTGCGCCAGCCCGCGGCGCGGCTGGAACGCGACTTCATCCACGACGTGTGGGATCAATCGCTCGGCGGTGATCAGCAGTCCCTGCGGCACGCGAGCCGTCGAGACATGCGGCAGATACAGGTCATTCCAGACCGCTCGCAAGACCCGCGCATCATCGGCAAAGCCCATGCGCCGCAGCATCTCGGCCAGGATGAAGATGCGCAGATACGGTGTCGGATGCACACCCAACGGGCGGAACGAAAGGACACGCGCCGCTGGGTACGCGAGAAAGTCCTTCATCGCCCGCGCCGAAGCCGGCCCGCCCAAGAGCAGCGCGCAGAGATCGGCAAAGATCTCGCGATGCCAGCGCGACCAGATGCGGGTCAGCCAGCCATTGCGACTGATCAGCAGCACACGTCGCTGCAGAGCCAGGCGCGTCTCGTGCCACACTCCCAAGTCGGACTGCAGGTTGTGCCCGACTTCGTGCAGAAGAACGCCCATTCCCCACGGCGCCTCGATGCGCTCGTATGGAATGCGCACCAAGGGAAATGGGTTCTGTTCGCCCAGCAGGCGACTCAGCAACACGCCGCGTCGGAAGGTGGCTGGAGAAAAGCTGTGCTCAAGGTACGTGACCGGCTTGAGAAGCGGCATCTGCAGCAGGCCCGGCGCGTTCTTTCGCACCACCGCAAAGCAGTCCGCTGCCACGGTGTCACAGGCCGAAAGCGGTCGCGCAAACGCGGTCCCGCGCTGGCTGAATACTTCAAAGAACAGGCCGTACGCGCGGCGGGCTCGATCGACTTGGCGTTCCACCAAGGCGCACTGCGCCAAGATCTGCTGCGCGCTGCTGTCGGGTCGCGCCATGGCAGACGACATCGCAGACAGGGCCGCGCGCACATCACGATCAATGTCTGACAAGCGTCGATTGGCCGCGACAAAGTGGGCATCGCTCGGAACGAACGGACGGTCCTCGGGCCGGATCCCCAGCGAGTGCTGATCCAAGCGAGTCAGTCGGCGCGCTCGGTACATCAGGTTGCGCGCTTTGGCCGTCAGAAACTGTCGAAGCCCTGGGTCCATGTTCTTCTCGGTGGACTGCCTGTGGCGTGGATTGCGCGGACTAGCGGCGGAACTGCAGACGCACCGGCCCGCGGATATCGAAGGTTCCGGGGCGCCCAGGAACCGGCCGGAAATAGCGGCGGGCAAGCGGTGGGCGCAGGCCCGGCCGGGCTGTCATCGGGCGCGGTCCTGCCGTCGCAGCGCTGGGACGACGCACCACCAAGCGGGCGCGAGCCCGCAGCCGACGCGCCGCAGGGTTTGGCTGCGCCAAGCGACGCATCGCGGCTGGGCTACGCACGACCCGCTGCGCGGCTCGACGAATGACCTGAGGCACTTGGCGTGGACGAACGCGACCGCGAGCGATCAGTCCGGCCGTGGCCCGCAGAACATGCGGCACCACGCGCATGGCGTTGGGTCCTACGCGCTGCGAAAGCGCTCGCGCCACACTCAGAGACGCCCGCATGATGCCGCGAGCCAAGGGACGCGGCAGGCGACCGGGCTGACGCTGACGCAGCGCTCGGGCCACGCGGAATGCGCCCATGGCAGCGGTCACCGGGGCAAACGCATCCATCGCTTCGTCGCCGTAGTCAGCGGCCAGATCGGCGAAGGCATCCATAGACAGCGAACCCAGAATGCCGCGTAGCTGACCGATGCCGCGGCTTAGCTGCGGCGCCGCCTGTCGGGCTAGGCGCAGTGCAGCCGGCATGGCGCGCTGCAGCAGGCGCCGCACCAGCGGAGTTCGCGCGGCGCGACGCAGTCTTCGGATCGCTGCGCCCACGAACTGTTCTTCATCGTCGGCGTCCAGGGCATCGCTGAACGCATCGACCAGCGCTTCGTCATCCATGGCGCTGTCTTCGAAGGCATCCCCGGCATCCATGTCTGAAGCCAGGTCGAGCTCATCGTCGCCTTCTGCAAAGGCGTCTAGCTCGTCGCCCGCGTCATCCAAGGAATCGGCAGACATGCTGTCGTCATCCAGGCCTTCGCCGTCGAAGCTGTCGTCGTCGAATTCGTCGAACGCTTCGCTGTCGTCGCCTTCGTCCAGGGCATCCAGCGCATCGTCTTCGAACCCTTCGCTGTCAGCGAGGTCGGTATCCAGCTCGTCACCAGCCGCGTCATCCAACAGATCGGTATCAAATGGGGTCTGCATTGCCGTGCTCCTTTTTCGCGTGGGAAGAACGTCTGGGCCGCGATCGACCCAGCGTTCCCGTGTCTGTTTTTTCTAAGGTCCTTAGGCGTCCAGGCGGGCCGCGCCCAGCTGTGGAATGCCCATCTGTCGCATCCAGCGACGGATCAAGCGCTGACGCAGCAGCAGGCGACGCAGCGCGGCCATGCGCGTGCTAAGGCCAAGCCGCGGTGCCCGTCGTGCGGTCTGTATGACACGCTGTACGGCCTGGCGTGCTGCGGTCGGAATCGCTCGCGCCGTGCGCGCTGGGCTTCCCTGTTGACCCAAGCGCAGCGCCGCTGCACGAGCGGCTAGGCGCATCAGGCGTACGCGCTGGCCTGCCGATCCGGGCAGTGCGCCCGCGCTGGCCAAGAAGATGCGCTCGGCCGCTCGGGTGGCAGGCAGCACCAACGCGGTGCGAGGCGCAAGCACGCCCGCGCGCTGCAGTCCTTGGCCTGCGACCGTACTGGCTGCCAAGGCAGACGCCACGGGCAACGCCACCGCGGCAGGAGCCTGTCCCGCATCGGCCATGTCCGCCAGCGCATCCATGGCCGCGTCATGATCCGCACCGTTTCCGCGCAATACCGTGGATGCAAGGCGTCCAGCAAAGCCGGGCACGATGCCCCCGACCGCACCGGCCAGCGCGCCACGCAGCCCACCCCCCGAAGCCAAGCCGCGAACGGCACCGATGCCCGCTGACAGCATGGTTCCCCATGGGCCCGCTACGCGAGCGATGCGCTGAATGACGGGCAGTGCGCGCAAGGCCACCCGACCCACGCGGCGAACCAGCCCACCTGCGACGCGGCGCACGCGTCCGAGAATACGGCCCACGCCAAATCGCCGAGCAGCGCGACGCGCGACGTTGCGCAGACGACGGACCAAGGCATCGGCGTCATCCCCGCGCAGCGAAGCCAGCACCAGCGGATTGAGCTGCCGGGCTGCCGCTAGCGCAGCGGGGCCAGTCACCAACGAGGGAGTGCGCGGCAGATACAGAGCACTTCCCGGCCGCTGTGCAAAGTCATCCAGCTCATCGGCTTCAAGATCATCCAGGTCATCTAGCTCGAAGCCTTCGTCCATGAGATCGAAGGCTTCGTCTAGCTGATCGTCATCGGCCAGATCGCTCAGCGAGTCGAGCGCATCCTCTTCAAATTCGAATGCGTCTAGCTCGTCTAGATCTTCGAATCCGTCCAGCGCGTCCAAGTCGTCGAGCTCAGACAGATCCATTTGATCGGCGTCGCTCAGCGCGTCTGCATCACTCTCGTATGCCCAGAAATCGTCGGCGGTCATTTCGTTCTCCTTGCGCCTTCCGCTTACCAAGGCATGCACACCGTGACCTGGTCATCGCTGCCAACCAAGTCACACGATCTCGCTACCAAGCTCGGGTGTATTCTCGACAGCATCGAGGGCGTTATCGTTGGGATGTCTAGTGATCGACTCTGCAAAGGCAGGTCTGTTCGCGCGGGACAGAGGAGAGTTCCATGCAACGACGCAATGAAGTCAGGGCGGCTATTTCAGCAAACCATCGAAGAGCCAAGCGCAGCGCGACCGCGTACGGCGCCATCGTGCTCGCAGGGCTTGCGATGCTCTGCGCTGATGTCAGGGCCGAGACCGGATCCGAACCAAATCGAGACGGCGGCAGCGAGGAGGGGCGCGCAGGCGATGTAATCAAGGGCAAAGCAATCAAGCGCGATCCTGCGGTCAAGACGAGTGACCCGCTGGCTGCGCCGCCCAGCGCAGCGCCGTCCGCTCCTGCGCCGCGCGACACGCGCCCTCCTGCGAGCCCCGCGGTGAATCCCAGCGTGAGCCCACCGCAGCCGCCCGCGGGTCCATCCGCACAGCCGCCTGCCAGTCCATCGGCGGGTCCCTCCGCACAGCCGCCCGCAGGTCCGGTCACGGGGAACGGCGAGGGCAAGAAAGACAGCGCGACATCGGATGCCGGGCAGCCCAAGGGGTTGAATCCAGCGACGGGCAGCGCGACTCCGCCTATCGTGGGCCAGGCCGATCGCTTCATGTTGCTGCATCGACGCTTGTTGCCCGATGAAGACCTGTTCATTCGGGTCGAGCGCGGCAGCGAGCAGCAGCGCATCTATGTCGAAAAGGTCGAGCTGTTTTATGAGCAAGACGAAGGCGAAGACGACGATGCAAAAAAGCGGGCGACATCGAGCCGACCGGAGCGCGTACGCAAGCTGGATCTGACACCGTATCAAAGTCTGGACGCAGCGAGCTCGCAGCTACACATCGCCCTGCACCGTCGGTATCTCGCACAAGCAACAGAGCCCATCAATCCAGCTCCGTCCATTTGGAAGCAGAACTATGCGCTGTGGCGCAGCCAGTCGGCGACGCTGCTTATCCGCTATGTGTCCGTCGCAGAGGGGCAGGATCCAAAGCTTGCCGAGCGGCGGACTGTGACCTTGCACCCCGCGTTTACCAACCGGCTGCGCGGCATTTTTTGGGGCGTGCTTGGGCTGTTGGTCTCGATGCTCTGCACATGCCTGATCGGACTTGGACAGCTGCGCCGACGTCAGAACGATGGCGGCCAGGCGGCTCCGAGTCGAGGGGAGAAGTTCTGGTATGTGCTGCTGGGCGCAAGCTGCACCTCGACCGATCGCTTCAGCCTATCCGGCTTGCAGGTCATGATCTGGACACATGTCGCGGCCTTCAGCTTGGCGTACGTGTGGACGATGACCGGTGAAGTGGTGGAGCTGACGCCGCAGCTCTTGGCCTTGCTGGGCATCGGGGGCGGCACCGCGGTGCTGGCGCGCCTGACCAAGCCGTCTGTGCCGGCGGGACTAGAGGGACTGGTGAAGAGTGAGCGCTTGGCAGGCCCCTGGGACTTGATCGCGAGTGCAGATGCGCCGAGCGTGTTCAAGTTTCAAATGCTGATCTTCACATTGGTATCGGCGTCGATCGTCACGTGGGAAGTCGCTTCCACCTATTCGTTTCCCAAGCTGCCCAATGAGCTAGTCACGCTGATGGGGATCAGCAACTCGACCTACTTGCTGGGCGGACTTGCTGGTAACAGCAGCGCGAGTGATCTCGGCAAAGAGCTAAAGCAAGCGGTGGCTGACTTGGACAAGCTGATTGCACACTGGAACGCGGGAAATCAGCCGGTTGCCGAGAAGTGGAAGCACTGGTCGCGCGGTCTGCTTGTGCAGCGCTTCATCAAGCCTGGGCCAGACGATCGCCCGCTTTCGGAAGAAGTGCAGACCTTGCTGCAGTCGATTCAGAACAACCTGAATCGACTCGCAGGCTAGCGATCTGCGAGCCCGCGTAGGCTGCGCTTCGGCGTCTGCTTGCGGACCTGGTTGTGTGCTGTCGGTAGCACGGCGCAGAGCCTGCGCAGAGCGAACGAGGGGGGTTAGTCTTTGGCGTCGCCCAAGCTCTTCAGCCAGCCTTCGGACTGGTTGCGGAGGACACGGCGCTGCATCGATTCAATGTGGAGCCCATAGCTTGTGAAAAAGTCAGACGTGCTGTCGGTGCAAGCAGATGCGGGCTGGTTTGCGGCGAGACGCTCAGGGCAGGTGCGCTGAACGTACTCAAGATCGGTCCATGAGGCTTTCTTGTCGGCCTGGCGCCAGCGCGTGTGGCGGATGCAGCGGGCACCGTTTGCCGTCCACTCAGCTTCCAAGCTCCACCTGCTGGGATCGGGCTGCAACACGTTCAAGTTATCCCAGATATTGATGGGCGTACCGTCGCGAGTGTGCGGAACGCCATCGCCGCAATAGTCGGCGCGGACCATGCGCGTACAGGCGAGGTGCCAAGGTTGCAGAGATTGCGCCCGACAGGCAGATCCTGCGCACTCGGTGATTGCCTTCCACGGTCGATATCCCCACGCTGCGCACTTGCCCAGCGCTCCATCGGTGCATGCGAACGTAAACAGCTCAGGGCTCGGCGCGTAGCTCCCGGTGCTTTCGTCGTACGTGCCATAGAGAGCCAGTGCAGGTGTCGGCGAGTTCTTCTTGGCCGGGCAGAGCGCTTGCCACGAGCTCTTGCTGTCTCTCTGCAGGACTTCGTACATGAACAGGCCCGTCGTGGCGTCTTGCCACTGGCTGTTGATGCGAAGCTCTGCGGCGCTGCCATCTGCAAGAGATGCTTCGAGAATCAGGTCCAAAAGTAGCGAGGGTGGTTGGACTGAACCATCGCTCGCGATCACTTCAAGTTGACTGCCGGCGCCAATGCGGACACCGACGAGGTCGACACCGTTGAACTTGATGCCATTGAACTTGATGCCGTTGTACTTGATGCCGTTGTACTTGATGCCGTTGAATTTGATCCCGTTAAGCAGCGCCAGATCGCGCTGTCCTGTGTCTTCCTGCGCAGCCTGATCCGCCAGCGTGTCTTGACCGCAGCCGATGAAGCTGGCAAGGCCGAGAGCGGCGATTTGTGCAACTGCGGAGCGCATACGTCACCTCATCATGGAATTAGAAGCAAGGCGCAGGCCAGGTTCATCTGTCGACGGATCGCAGATGCGACAAAGCTTGCCAGCGGCCCCAAAGTCGGCTGTTTATCGATGCTTGAGCACAAAGCGTGGCAGACCCCTAGGGTCGATGTACCCCAGCGCTAGGGTCTGCCGTCCTCAGACTCGCTAGCCCCGCAGGGGGCGCTACGGCGTTTCTGGCGGCGATGCACAGATGCGGAAACCAATCCCAGGATCGCGGAAGCTGGGGTCAAAGACGTTGCGGTTGGTGCTGCGCAAGGTGACTTCTTGCGTCGCAAACGAGCCACTGCGGCTCACCACTTCATCGGCGTTGAAGCTCGACACGACCCACTCAAAGACGTTGCCTGCAAGATCATCGACGCCAAAGGGGCTGCGCGACGCGGGGAAGCTGCCCACCTCATCGGGGCCAAGCGCTGCATTGTTTCTGGCATAGGTCGCGTCGTGGTTGGCATCGCTGGGCTCTAGCTGGTCGCCATGGGGGAATTCGCGGTCATCCGCACCGCGAGCGGCTCGTTCCCATTCGATCTCGCTACACAAGCGAGCCCTTGCCACTCGCCCCGATCCATGGAGCCAGGCTGCATAGGCAGCTGCGTCGTCGCGCGTGACACCGCCCACAGGAAAGCGCAGCCAATTTTGCTGCGCGCGTTGGCTTCGTGCTGGATAGACAAAGGGCTGCGAGGCGTTCGCTGTGGCCTCGGTCGAAACAGGCTGCAGGCTCAGCTGATAGCTGCCATCCGGTAGCTGCTTGAGCGCGACGGATCCCCCCATGTTGCCCTTGGCGGGGCGGCTGAGCAGAGCCGAGCGCTGGGGTCCAGGAAGAGAGTTTAGATACTCAATCCATTCACCGTACGTCGTCTCGTACTTGGCGATCAGGAAGGCTTTGCTGACCACGCGGTGCAGTGGGACCGTCGAAAGAAACGACTTCCGCATCGACTCATCCGCCGAACCAAACAGCGCGCTGCCCGTCGGGATGTAGACAAAGCCTCGCGGCACGTTCGCCTGCTTGGGGAGCTTCAGATCCAGGCGGAGCTCGTCATCACGTGTGAGGACGAACGGCATGGTGACTTCGCTGTATCCAGGGGCCGATACAACCAGCAGATACGATCCGGGAGGCAGACTAAGCTGGGCGCGGCTCTCGGCATTGAGCTCGCGAACGCCGTTCAGTCGGCGTCTCTGCTGGGCATCGGACGCGTATCGACCGAGCAGCACGTGGGCGTTCTCCGGCTGGACCTGCAGCTTGACGCGGCCCGGCGCCTGCCAGCGTGCGCGTCGCGAACCCTCGACGTCATACACCGACAAGCGCTGCAGCAGATCTTCCAGTTGATGCGTGTTGCGATCTCGTTCTGCGCCCAGCGCTCGTTCGAATAGTGAGTCGGCCAAGAGCTCACGAGCGCGCTCATTGTTGTGATCCGCGGCCAGTGCGGCTTCGAAGAGCTGGCTGGCCCTTCCGTACGCGCGGTCGGTATCGATGGCTGCGCCGCGAGCCTGTGTCCAGAGCGCTTCCCCGTTTTCATTCTTGCCGGTATCGAACGCGGTGTAGGCGTTGGCGCGAAGGGACTCCGCGCGGCTCGCATGCTGTCGTGCGGCACCGAGCTCTTGCTGCCCAGACTGAATCGACTGCGCCACGCGCTGCTGCAGATCGCGGCGTGCGATGTAGCGCGCGGTGCCGTACCCGGCGGCCAAGACCAATGGGATCGCGATGAACAGCGCACTCTGCACGCGCTGTCGCCTTCGCATATGGCCACGACTCGCAGAAAGGAACTCGCGCTCGCGCGGACCGATGTCTGCGCTTTCGAGAAGCTCGACTTCGGCTAGCTGCCGCCCGCCCCACAGCGCTTCGCGGCTGCGGCCTAATCTTCGCCACTCTGCGGTGGCTTGTTCCAATCGCTGCCGAACGGCGCGGCTCTCGGCGTACTCCTCCAGCCACTGCCGCAAGGTGCCCCAGCCTTTGATCAGTGCCTCGTGCGCGACTTCGTACGCGGGTCCTTCTGCCGTGTCGCGTGCCACCAGCAAGCGGCCTTTGACAAGGACCTCAAGAACCTCGTGAACGCTGCTGCGTGTGCCGCCTAGCTCTTCCTCGGTACGTCGAGCGCGCGTGCCTTCCAGGGTGACCAGAGCCATCAGAACGCGCCGCGCCCGCACTCGCTGTTCGGGCGAGAGGCCGGCGATGACCAGATCCGCGTGCCGCGCCAGTGCCCCTGCGACTCCGCCGATGTTGGCCAGCGCCGCTGCAGTGATCTGGTTGCCTTCGCGTGCTTCCCAAAGCTCGGACAATGCGAACTGCAACAACGGCAAGCCACCATCGGTCTGTGCCGTCGACTCGACCAAGCTATTGACCACGTCGGGGCTTTCAAACACCACGCCTTTGGCGTGCGCCGGACCCACGATGACGTCGCGGATCCGCTCGGGACCGAGGGGGCGCAGGATGTACAGGCAGGACGTGACGGCGGCCCCGATTCCTTCGAGCATTGCGATGCGGCCCAGAAAGTCGCTGCGCGCAGTCATCAGCAAGCGGACTTGGCCGGTGCGCGACAGCAGCGAGCCCAGCGCTTCACTGACACGCTGCGCTTCTTCGCGGTCGGCAATGGTGACCAGTTCTTCAAGCTGATCGATGAACAGGATCAGCGCCAAGTGGTTGCCCAGGCGCTGCGCAAGCTCACGCGCCAGGCTGGATGGATCGGTGCGCAGCAGGCTCTCAAGCGGTGCTTCCTCGAAGCCAACGGTTGTTCGTAAGGTCGTCACCAAGGCCCGCAGTGGATGGCGTCCAGGGACCATCGAGGCGACACGCCAGCGACGTCCGCCGCCTAGGGCGCCTTCGGTGGCAAGGGGTAAGATGCCGGCGCGGCACAGCGAAGACTTGCCCACGCCGGACTCGGCGGCCACCAAGATGGCGGCCTCGGTGCGCAGGCGATCCATGAGCGTGCCGATTTCGGCGCGCCGTCCAAAGAACAGGCCGCGGTGTTCGGCTTCAAACGGCAGCAGGCCACGATACGGGTTGCCCTCGGGCAGCGTGTCAGCGGCGGCCCACGGCGCGAGCAGCTCAAGGGCATCGAGGATCTCTGCACCACTTGCGTAGCGCTCGTTTGGATCGGGCAATAGGCAGCGCTCGATGATCGCGGCAAAGCGGCGATCCAACTCTGGAAGGCGATCACCCAGCGAGCGCTGAGATTGATTGCTTTGAAGAAGCGGTGCGCTGCCCGTACAGAGCTCGTACAGCACCGCGCCCAGCGAATAGACATCGGCGCGAGGAGTGGCATCGCCGCGACGCAGCTCTGGGGCGCGGAAGGCTTCCGATGTGCTGCCGATTGGGCTGCTGGCAGGCGGCGCCGCAGGCACAAGCGCGGGTGAGCCGGCAGAATCCACGGGCGAAACAGGCGGATTCGACAAGCTGGAACGGGCCACGGCGGCGGCCCCTGTGTCCAGCAAGTCGACCAGGCCAAAGTCGAGGATCTTGACCTCTCCCTCGTCGGAAAGCACGACGTTGCTCGGCTTCAGATCGCGATGCAGGGTGCCGCGGCGATGCGCTGCGGCCAGGCCACGCGCCATGCCCAACGCGCAGTGCAGCGCGCTGCGTGCGCTCATGGGCTTGGTCACGGTGCTCAGCAACTGGCCCTGTACGTATTCCGAGATCAAGTAGCAGCGGCCACTGATCTCGCCGACGCGATATACCGTCATCACGTTGGGATGCTGTATGCGCGCTGCCACGCGGGCCTCGGCAAAGAAGTGCTCGCGCGCTTCCGTGTCGCTGGCCGGGATGTTGAGAAAACGGATGACGACCGGGCGATCTAAGACCGTGTCGTGCCCAAGGCATACGTGGCTGCGCGGCCCTTCGCCCAGGGTCATCAAGACGCGATAGCCGTCGAAGGAATTGGGCAGTGACCACTGCGAGGACGTGCTAGGAGTTTGCGACATCGCCTGGCTCCTGGAATGGCATGCATCGATCCCGCATGGCGGTGTACGCGCCGTGGAATGACTCGCTCATGGCGTACTTCCTTGCTTGGGCAAAACGATCTGCAGTGAGCGTTCACTGCCGCGGCTCAGCAGCACCGCGATCAGACGGTCTTGAAATCCTGGGGCGCTGCAGCGCAAGACATATGCGCCGGCCTGTAGTTCACTTCTGGGAAGCGGCGTCGTGCCAAGGTTCCAGGCGCTTTGTTCCTGCCATGCAGAACTGCCCGCTTCGCGGTAGCGCATCACATGCACCGATGTGATGTGCGGACTGGATGTGAGGCTAAGCCGCGCTGGCTGCTGCCACAGTTGTCGCCGACTGCCGTCTGCGTCGTGGAGCGCCAAGCGCTGCAGAAGGTCTTCGAGAAGCATCTCTTGCTGCGCCGCTTCGGCGACGATCGCGCGTTCATGCAGGACGTTCGCCAAGGCCGCGCGCAGCGATTCTTGCGAGCCTTCGATGTGCAGCGCGGTCTCTAGCTGGTTCCCGGCGCGAGCAAATGCCCGGTCCGCACTCTGCGCGTCTTTGTGCGCCTCGGCTTGCAAGTGCAGCGCTTCGTCGATCTGACGATCGATGAAGGCCTGCAGCGACCGCTCGCGCAGGATCTGTTGCTGATGATGCAAGTCACGAGCGGCTTGTATTTCGATCTGTGCCTGCTTTACGAGCTGGGCGACCTGCGCGGCGCGAGCTCGCATCGAGTGCGCGTGATGCACCCCGTACGCGGCGGTCGCTGCGATGCCACCGCCCAAAAGAGCCAGTAGCATACGTCGCCTGGGCTGTGCGCTCGGCAGCGACTGCGTCGACGGGCTGATCGCCGGTTGACTGGGGTCCGACACGCGTGGGTCGCTCATCCAGCGCTGCAGGGTCGGCCAGCTTTGGTACAGCGCAGCGTGTGCTAGCTCATAGCGCGGTCCATCGGGTGTCGCCCTCTCAAAGACCAGGCGGGATCGCACCAGTGTCTCTAGGACCGAATGCGCTGGCGCATCCTCGGCGCCGAGATCCAGCACGGACAGGCTGGTGTGTGGGCGGCCGAGCGCGCACAGCAAGCGTCGCGCAAGCAGACGCCTCTCGCCAAGCAGCGTGCCCAGTACGTGATCGGCATGGCGCGTGATCGCGCCACTGAGTCCACCGATCGCCGAAAGAGCCGTCTCGCTGATGGCATTGCCAACGCGCGCCTCCCACAGCTCGGCCAGGGTCAGAGCCAGAAGAGGAAGTCCGCCCGCATGAAGCGCCGTCTGTTCTGCCAGCTGGTCGACGACGACCTGGTTCTGAAACAGAAAGCCCTTGGCGTGCGCGGGACCGGTGATGGCTTCGCGCAAGCGCTCTAGGCTGAGCGGGCGCAGGCGATAGAGACTGCTGTCGACCCACTCGGCCATGCCGTTGACGGCTGCGAGCTTGGCGATGTGGGTGCTGCGCAGCGACGCAATCAGTCGCCATCTCGACTGCATGCGGTGCAGGCTACCGATGGCGCGGGCGAACTTCTGCAGCTCTTCTGTCGACGCCGCAAGGATCTCCTCCAGCTGATCGATCAGCAGGAGCAGCGACTTGTTGGCTGGCAGCAGCTGATCGATCTGCTCAGCCAACGCTTCAGGAGAGCCTTGCAGGCGCTGTTCCCACTGCATGGTGCTACCCGACGGCGACCTGCCATCGCGCAGCACCGCAGCCAAGCCATCGAGCAAGCGTCGGAACGGCTGTCGACCCGGAGTGATGCAGACATACGTCCACTCTCTGGTTTGTTCGATGAGGCCGTCTTGGATCAGCGGCAGCAGACCCGCTTGGCAGAACGAAGACTTGCCCACGCCCGAGTCACCAGCCACCAAGACCCCAGGCTCGCTGCGCAGGCGCTCAAGGACTGTGCCGGTCTCGCCGCGACGACCGAAATATAGGCTGCGGTGCTCGGCATCAAATGGCCACAGTCCGCGATACGGGTTGCCCTCGGGCATCGACTGGCTGCTGCTCGGCGCGATGTGTTCGAGTGCCTCAAGCAAGAGCTCGCCCGTGGCGAAGCGCTCGCCGGGGTTGCGGCGCAGGCAGCGGTCGATCACAGCCGCGAAGCGTGGATCGATGCCTGGCGCGATGTGGGAAAGCGGTGGCGCGTCGCGATGCGGCACCACCGACATAAGCTGGTCGAGAGGCACGTCGTAGTGCGGTGGCACGCCCGCCGCTAGCTCGAACAAAAGGGCTCCCATCGAATAGATATCGGAACGACGCGTGGCCTCCATCCCGCTCAGCACTTCGGGAGCCATGTACATCGGCGTGCCTTTGATGCTGGAGGCCGGAGCCAGGCGACGATAGCCGCCGCTTGATCGTCCGTCGTGTCGCCGCGGTTCGTCGCTGACCCAGCGGGCTTTGCCGATGCGTCCCGCCTTGACGACGACGCGAGCCGATCGTGGGCTGGGCTGCCCCTGGGCTGCTGCTCCGGTCTGCGGATCACTGAAGTCCAAGGTTGGGGCCTTCAGCGAATCGCTGCTGCTTGACGCGGTCGGAGGGAGCAGGCTGCTCGGCAGCGGCTGACTGTTTTCCAGAAACTTGGCCAGCCCAAAGTCGAGCAGCTTGGTCTCACCTGTGTCCGCCAAGATGGCGTTTCCGGGTTTGATATCGCGATGCAGAACGCCGCGTCGGTGGGCTTCTGCCAGTCCGCGTGCCAGCCCCAACCCCAGCTCCAGCGCGTGCTGCCACGGCATTGGCTTAGCCAGCGAGTCGAGCGTCTGGCCGCGCACGTACTCGGTGACGATATATAGCCGCCCATCGATCTCGCCGACGCGGTGGATCGTCACGACGTTGCTGTGCTGCAGGCGAGCCGCTGTGCGGGCTTCCGTCAGGTAGCGCTCGCGCAGCTTTTGATCGCGTACCACCGAGCTGAGGAACTTGATGGCGACCGGCCGATCCAGGAGCTTGTCGTGCCCCAGATAGACCGCTCCCATGCCGCCTCGGCCCAGCATCCACAGCAGCTGGTATTCGTCGAAGACCAGCGGCGGCTGCCATTCCTGCTCTTGTGCAGGTGGCCCCGTCGGTGCGCTAGGCGGCATGATGCGGCCTACTCCAACACAATCCCCGAATAGAACTAGCTTCGCACGACCCGTTCCGTCGAATCAACGCGCTCTTGGCTGCGCTGCATGGAACGTCACGCACTAGTGGGAGCGACGATCACATTGGCGCGAGTCGCGAACCTTGGCGCAGCCGCTCGCCTACTTGAGGGTCTTTAGGATGGTCTCAAGCCATGAGAAGGCGAAGCCGCGCACCTGTGGGAACTGACTCGCCAGCAAAGACAAGAGCGGCAGCAAGCCATAGACGACCACTCGGGACAGAAAGTGGCGATCAAAGGTCAGCTTGCCTGGCTCGATTTTGGCGACGCGAGACAGGACCTCACAGCGGTTCATTTGAACGACGATCATGACGGCCAGGCCGACTCCGCCCAGGATCATCGCCCACATGCACAGCATCAAAAAGTGCTGTGGCTGGAAGGGGTACGAGACGAGCGCGGCCAGCAGCACCAGCAAGCCACCCGTCAGCAAGAGCAGCGTGTTGCGCAGATAGGGGAACAATCGATAGATGTATGCGACGACGCGGATGGCGATGAACTCTTCGGCGAGACGTAGCCATACGATCAGACCTGGGGGCAGCGCTCGCGCGTACACTTCGGCGGTGCTGCGCTGTGGTGCTGTGGCATCCGCGGTCATGAGTGCGGCCGTCAGCGGGCGACTGTGCCAGCAGTCGCGTAGCAGCTTGACCAGAAGCAGTGCAAAGGTGTTGCTGTATGCAGCGGGCTCGGCTTCCTCGGTGTACAGATTGCTACTGCGCAGCGCAGTGAAGTGAGTACGCAGCATTTCCGCCTGCGATGCGGGCAGCCCCTGAAGCTCCGTTTCGATGTCGATCTGCCGCAGGTGGTTTTGCAGGAGCCGCAGGTGGCTGTGCTCGGCTTCGATGCGGGCTTGCTCGGGCAGCGATTCCAGAAATAGCGATCCGATCGATCGGGCCAGGGCCTCGGGCATGCGGTCGAGCGCCATCGCGATGGGGTGATGGGCCAGGCTGTCCAAGAACTCGCGAAAGGTCAGCCACAGACGCAGCGAGCGGTACGCCGCAAACAACATGCCCGCACTCAGCAGCGCAAACAACACACGGAACGTCAAGTTCAGTGGATAGCGCTCTAGCGACGTCATGTCGGAATAGACGCTGGCCAAGAGCACCATGCCGAGCAGCAGCGTGGCTCCTTGTGCCAGCGGGTGCGGCGGGGCCACCAAGCTGGCAATGGCCTTGAGCTCGTCGACCAGCGCGCTCTCGGTCTGCAGCTCGCGCACTAGATGCACCAGCTCGTTCGATGGACGCACGCCCAGGCGCAGGCGCTGCAAGCCGCTATAGCCCCACAGCAAGAGCCCGCCGACCAAGATGCACAGCGGCGTAATCGGCGACAAGCCATACGCGGGGTGCGCGGCTCGCCGCAGAAAGACCATGTTGTTGAAGTTCCACTGCAGATAGTTCACCAGCCGGACGAAGCTCTGAAACAACAAGAAGGCCAGCAGCAGCCCCAACAAAATGGCCACGGCACGGAACAGCCATCGCCGTCGCTGTGCAAGGCCAGCCACGATGCGGCGAAGCCGCCGCCCCAAGCTGCTGCTGGTGAAGCTGACGTCCAACATCACGAGCAACATGGCGAGCAGGCACAGCACGGCCACGAGGCCGATCCCAAGGACGCGCCACGTCAGGCCTTCATAGACGCCGATGTGGCGGTTGAGGTGCAGAACTCGCATCCACCATGCGGCTCCGCCAAGAAGCTGCTCGGCGCGGTTGCCGTCACGAAGCTGGACAAAGTGGATGGTGATCAGAAACGGGTACGCCAGCGTCATCGGCAAGAACATCGTCAGCACATACAGCGAGCGGCGATCGCCGTGGCTGGAATCGCTGGGTGTGGATGGGTCGTCGGCCTGGGCTTGGAAGAAACGGAACAGACGCCAGGGATAGTGCAAATCCTCGTCGGGCGGTGCGTGATAGCAGCGGAAGTAGCCGAGCGCGAGGAGGAGCGCAACCAGCCCAAGCCCCAACAAAAGGACGCTCAACGTGCCCTGCTGGTTCGGGATGTAGAGCGGCGCGACTTGTTCCACGGTGGGGCTTTCGTAGACATAGCGGCCCGCGCTGTAGTCGCTGATGAACGTCAGCGGAAACAGCGCGTCGTTGCCCACGGCGCTGATCCAGATCGAGGGCCGGGCTCGCGGTGGCTCGCTGGGATGAGCGACCGGCTGCGAATATTCGAGCATCAGATCGGTTCGCCCCAGCAGCGCGGCCGTCGCGTTGTAAACACCTTGGTCGACGTCTCGTGCGAACTGCTGGCGAAACCAAGACCCACTGAACGGATAGCTCCACTGCTGATTGCGCACGAACAGCGGATAGGGCGAGACCACCAGCATGCCTTTGAGCAGCGCCAGCGAGTCGGGATGAGCGTACGAAAGATCGCTCTCGAACGTGAACAGCACGGTGTCTGGGGCATAGCGACGAACCTGTTCAGCCAGGAAGAGCTTGTCCTGCGGATCCGTGAAAAACAGGCCCACGTAGCGCACTTTTTCCGAGGACAAGCTGCTGAGCAGGGTTGCCAGGGCGCGATCTGTGCTGGCGAGCGTCGTCGGAGACAGGCTGGGGATCACATCGCTGCGCTCGCTGACATCAAGCGGCGGCGACAGGGCCTTCAGCATCCCGCTGGTCGGCACGTCGGTGCTGGCTCTGGTGTCCGTGGCTTTGCCCTTGTCTTGCTGTCGCCACGCGGCGTGCAAGCGGGCGATGTGAAGCGGCATGGGCAGAAGCAGTCGTGGGTGATGGGCTCGCTTGCAGCGTGTGCCGGCCAGAACCGGGCTGCTGGATTCAATGCGCGACACACGACGAGAACCGGGCGACGACTCGCGGTGCGCACTCCTGTGCCATTCCACGGCCGATCGGCCATAGCGAGTCGATGACTCGACGAGGATCGCGATCTCGTGATCTTGCGCACCCAGCGTCTCGGTGAGGTAGCAATAAAACTCGCGCTGCAGAGCATCATCGGGAATCACGGTGGCTTGATACAGCACCGTTCGTTCGGGGCGACTGTGCGCTTCCAAAACAGTCTGCACGCTTGCGTCGGTGGCTCGACCCGAGAGGATGACCATGGAAGTGCGCAGAGCGGCAGGCTGCTCAAGAAGCTGTTCGAGCGATGCGACAGAGCCTGAGAAAGCCGGCGCCAACAGCCGCAGCGGATTGCACGAGACACATTTGGCGAGCGGTAGCTGATCGCGCAGCGCATTGATGTCGTCCAAGGCATTCAAGAAGGCGCGTCGGTTGATTCCGGCGGTGGGCGACTCGCCAACCAAGTACAGAAACAACAGCGACCGTCGGCCATCCGGCAACGAGCGCAGGAACAAGGCCCGTCCTGGCTGCTCGGTGCCACACGCACTGCTGTCGCGATCCTTGCCCGCCGCCCAGGGCAGCGTATAGCGGGCCAAGGTATGTCCGGCTTCTCCTAGCGCTGCGGTGATGGCCTCGACCGTTCCATCGAAGCCTAGGCGTGGCTCGGGAACGGTCGCCAGCAGCAGCGATACTTCGGCCCGATCGCGTTCCAGGGCTGCGTGCAAATCCGCTGGTGGGGTCGACGCATCCCCCGTTGGCAGCGCATAGAATTCGCGCAGCAACGCGACAGAAGAGGACGTATCACAGTGCGGTGCTTCTGCGGCCGCTGCGGTTTGAGTCGACAGGACCCATATCGCAAGCAGCGCAGTGACCCACGTTACGCTCAGCCGGTTCACGTCCCCCAGCGTACCGCGGGACTAACCAGGCCGGGTCATTTCCTTGGTGAAAAATCCGCTGGGATCGCCCTTGCGTCCCACAACGTTGTAGATGCGCAGAGCCTGCGCCTTGCCCTTCACCTTGGTTGCCGGCAGCGCGATCATCTCGACCTTGTCAGCGACGGAGGCAATCGTCGTTTCACTGACGATGATCTCGCCGGGCTTGGCCAGCGAGCACAAACGCGCCGCCGTGTTCACCGCGTCACCGATGACGGTGTACTGCATCGTGCGCGAGGAGCCGATCATGCCGCTGACGACCATGCCGGTGTTGATGCCGATGCCGACATGGATCGGCTCCATGCCTTTTTGCTGCCGCGCGTGGTTGAACTCGCGCAGCGCGGCCTGCATATCGATGGCGCACTGCACGGCATGCCAGGCGGCATCTTCCAGCGCGACCGGCGCACCGAACAGGCCAATGAGCTCGTCGCCAACGTACTTGTCAAGCGTGCCGTTCCAGCGGAACAGGATGTCGACCATGCTCTCGAAGTACTCGTTGAGCATGGCCACGATCTCGGTGGGCTTGGCCTTCTCGGACATGGCCGTGAAGCCGCGGATATCCGAGAACAGCATCGTGACTTCGCGCAGCTCGCCAACTTTTTCCAGGTGAAGCTGGCCAGACACGAGCTGCTCGACGAGCTTCGGCGACAACAGGCGCTGGAACTGCGCTCGCGTCTTGGCTTCCTCCTCGATCTTCTTGGCCAGGCGCGCATTTTGGATGGCGACGGCAGCCTGGTTGGCGATCGAGTTGAAGAGCTGCAGATCTTTTTCCGTAAAGGCATTGGCGGCGATCTGCGAGTCCAGGTGCATGACTCCCAGCAGCTCGTTGCCGTGCATGAGTGGCACGCTCATCGTCGAGCGAATGCCCTGCATGATGATCGAGTGCGAGCCAACGAAGCGTGCATCCATGCTGGCATCAGAAGACAGCACGGCACGCTTCTGCCCCGTCACTTCGTTGAGGATGGCGTTCGAAAGAACGATCTGCTCGTGCGCCTGCTTGGGGTTCTTGTGCTTGACGTACTTGGGCTGAAGCACGCCACCTTCCATCAGCAGGATGACGCCGCGGTCCGCCGGCAGAAGCTCGAAGGACTTGTCGAGAATCTTGGGCAGCAGCGTCTCTAAATCGAGGATGCCCATGATCGCCTGCCCAAGCTCGTGCGCGATGCGCAGCTTTTCGTAGTCGCGCTTGAGCGTGTCTATCGGCAAGTCCTTGACCGGCAGAAAACGCTCGGACTTGTCGGCGTCGACCTTGTGGCGGATGTGGCTCTCGTTGATGCTGCTCGGAGCGATGGTGACGCGGTGCAGAGATTCTTCGGTGCTCGGCCGATCGCTGAACAGCAAGCGGGTCGAGCCCATGGTGATCTCGTCGCCGTGCTTGAGGATCTGCTCGTGGATGCGGGTGTTGCCGACGTAGGTGCCGTTCAGCGAGCCCAGATCCTTAAGCATGAACGTGGCATCGGGCTGCTTGATGACGTGCGCATGCTCTTTCGAGACGATGCGGTCAAGGATCTGCACAGAATTGTCGGGGTGACGACCAATCGTGTTGAAATCGCCAAGGTCGAATTCCTTGCGGATTCCCCCGGTTAGCAGAATCAGCTTGGCCAAGTTGCGAACTCCGAGAGACTCATTGTAGACGCAAACCGCAGGCCATGTCACGGCTTCGATTCGGCGTAAGCCAAGCCATCTAGCGCCATGTCGGGAGTATCCGCGGGACCACTCGGAAGCGCACGTCCGAGCCCGGCACAAATACGAGCGCGTGGCCGATCGCAGAAAGAGCAGGGTGGGGGCAGGTGGCTAACGACGACGTGGGTTGTCGCTGCCGCGTTCCTTGCGTCGGTGCTCGATGACCGCGGCGATCTTTCGCTCAAGCTCTTCGAAGTTGAAGGGCTTGTCGATGTAGTCGTCTGCGCCGTACAGGGGCGAGGTCATCTCGTTTACCTTCTCGCCGATCGCCGTGAGCATCACGATACCGATGTCCGAAAGGGCCTGATCGCCACGCAGCTCGCGGGCGACTTCCCAGCCGTTCTTGCCCGGCATCATCACGTCGAGCAGAACCAAGTCGGGGTGGCTGCGCCGCGCCACCTGCAGGGTCTGCAGGCCGTCGGCGGCTTCAAGGACCGTGTAACCGCGCTTGCTTAGACGAATGGATAGCAGCGTTAGAATTTCTGGATCGTCATCCGCGATAAGAACCGTCCCACGACTGACGGCATTAGAGGCTCCAGCAGAAGAAGGCGCAGAGGGCGAGTTCGGCATGAAAAAGACGCTAATCTGCGCGAGTCCCTAGGTCAAGGAGGGGCTCGGATCGAGTGCGTCGAGTGGCGAGGATCCGCGCTGTCGCGGGAGGCACGTGCGGAGTCAGGACCGCTGCGGTTGCGTGCTGCCGGCTTCATGCAGCATCTACTGAAATGAGAGGTTGACCTCTCTGCGATTTACGTGGTAGGAACCGCTCGCTCCGCGTGGCTTGGTTTGCGCGGGGCACAGGGTTTGTAGCTCAAGTGGTAGAGCAGCGGCCTTTTAAGCCGTTGGTCGTGGGTTCGAGTCCCACCAAACCCACTGTTTGATCGCGCGTCTTTGGAGTGGGGGCGCGGTGCTGTTGAGTAGGCAGTCCTAGCGTTCGGCGGGGACCCACCACGTGTGGTAGCCGGTTGGCACGCGCTGCGGCAGGGCGATGGTGGCCACGGGTCCACGGTCCAGGTCGCGGGCCGAGAACACGCCCAGATGCGACGTCATCGTCGTGTCGTCTTCTAGGAAGGTCAGGATGTAGCCGTCGTCGTCGGCGCCATCCTGCGGGCTGCCATGGGGTGGGGCAAAGGTCGTCTCGCCGCCGTGCCAGCCGGGTGGAAAAGTGTACTGCGTCTTGTGTCCACTGTGCAGGTCGTGCTTCACGATGCCGTCGAAGCGGATGGTGTCCAGAGCGGGGACTTTGCCGCTGTACCCATAGCGACAGCGCCGACCGAGCCAGCGGTTGTCCATGCGCGAGAATTCGATGAACGTGTCATCGAGCGTCTCTTCCTGCACCAGGCCCGTCGATAGATCGAGCGTCCAGCGGTGTAGGCGCGGGGCCAAGCGCAGAAAGCCAATGGTTGGCACCAGGCCTTCGCTGCGGGGGTTCTCTGGGTCGTCAGCCAAAGGATTTTCGATGCGGCACCCGACCAAGACAACGCGGGTGTTTCCGTCGCTGCTGCGCTCTTCCCAGGCGTTGATGGTGTGATACATGTAAAACGGCGCGCAGGAAAACCAGCGCACCTCATCCCCGCGGCCATGGCGTGGAATCACGCCAATTCGCGACGGGCGATCACGGAAGAAGCGCACGCGCGTCTGGCCCTGTTTCAGAAGCTCGGGATCCCACATCAGCGACATGTCGAACAGCAGGCTGTAGTTCTCGGTGATCGCCATGTCGTGCTGCAGGCGAGGGCCGGGCAGATCGATCGATGTGTGATGGACCAGATCTCCCGACGAAGAAACCACGCCATAGCGCAAGTATGGGGGCACCGGCTTGTAGTCAAAGATCATCATCTCGCCGGTTCGCATATCGACCTTGGGATGGGCGGACACCGTCGGCATGCCGGGCCAGTGCTGCGTTCCGCATGTCGCAAGATCCGGCAGTGAGATGACATAGGGCTCGCCGCCCAGCCACCACAGCGTCAGCAGCTTGCCTGCGTGATACACGACGTCGGTGTTGGCCGAGTCCTTAAACGGGCCGCGCGGATTGGTGAAGTCGGGTCGCTCGGTGACGCCGGTCCAAAGTGACGTGCCCGCTTCGCTTTCAGCTTCGAACGCGCGCGTGCGGATCCAGCGGTTGCGATAGCGCGCCTTGCCATCCGCAATCTCGACGGCGTGCAGCATTCCGTCCCCGTCGAACCAGTGATAGCGCCCCTTGGGGGCAAAGCGCGGGTTGCTGCTGTTGCGGATGAACGTCCCGCGCAGATCGCTAGGCAGCTCGCCTTGGATCTGCAGGCAGTCGCTGTCGATCTCATCAAAAACGGGCGAAAAGAAGCCGCGCAGATACGGATGGGACTGCGGCAAGGTCCAGGGAGTTGCATGCATGACGGGCTCCATTCGGTGCGACACCATCTACGCTTGCAGCGTATGCGGCAGACCGCTCGGCGAACAAGGGGCGCCTGTTTCTTGGCGATAAAAGAAGCAGACTTTGCTCTACGAAGCCTTGGCCGGCGCAGAGCTTGGAAGAAGAGCGCGCGCCGCCCCCGTGGGGTCGAGCAACGCGAGCAGTTTCTGCTGGGCGCGACCTGCGAATTCGGTGCCTTGTTGCTGTGCCGCTCGCTCGTATCGTCGACGTGCTTCGCCGTGCTGACCGCGAGAGCGGGCGATCTCTCCCAGCCAGTACCAGCGCTCGGCGGTGCGGGCTGAATCAACTTGCAGCTCGGGATCGAAGCGCAGCGTGACGGCTTCTTCTTCTTGGCGCAGCGCGGACAGCAGCGCGGCTTCCGCCCCGTCGAGGTCGCCGGCATGGAACAGGGCAATACCGCGTGTTCCGCTGATGCACGACGAAAGCAGCGGCTCGCGAGCGCTGTTGTCTTCCCCGCTCATCAGGTCGGTCGCATCCTTCAGGTTGTCGAGCGCATCCGAGGATCGGCCCAGGAACGCCAGCGTATACGCACGGTTATTCAGCCACAGCGCGACCTCGGCGGGCTGAAGCTCGGTCAAAGCGACGCGGTCTAGCTCCTCCAGCGCTTGCTGGTGTTCGCCTAGGCCGTTCAATGCGCAGGACAGGTTGATGCGGATCAGCTGCTCGTCCCGCAGCGGCAAGCTGCGCGACAGAGCCAAGCGATAGCAGCGCGCTAAGTACGCGTGATCCTGCGATCCGGCTGCATTTTTCAGCTCGTCTTCGACGGGAGGAGCCAGCAAACGAGCTCGGTTCTGGCGGTCGTGGCTGGTCAGTGCAGCGATGACCGTGATCCAAACCAGAAGAAAGAAAATGCCGAGCACTTGTTCATTCTACTCACAGGCGCTTTTGCGCTGAACCTTGTTTGTGGCGGGCTGAACGGCATAAGCTGCGCGCCATGCCGCGTCGACGCCCAGCGACGACCACTACACCTGGTATTCAGTCCGGCAGCGCTGCTGCAGATCCGCCCTGCGACCCGCTGCCTCGTTCTGCCCCAGTCGAGCCTGAGGCTGCGGCTGGGGCACAAGGCGCTGCTGACGCGCCGCTAGAAGCCAACGCATCCCCGCCGTCGTCTGAAGTGTCTGATCCCGCACCGACGGTCTCGATCGACGAGCTGGTCGAGCGCCTGCCGCAAGAGCCCGGCGTGTACCTGATGAAGGACAAAAAGGGCCGGATCATCTATGTCGGCAAGGCCGGCAACCTGCGGCAGCGCGTGCGCTCGTACTTCAGCGAGTCAAGCGGCGATGGCCGCGCGTTCATCCGCCTGCTGAATCGCTTGCTCGGTGACATCGAGACGATGGTCACCAACAACGAAAAAGAAGCGCTGCTGCTTGAGAACATTTTGATCAAGCGCCACAAGCCACGCTTCAACGTCAAGCTCATCGACGACAAGAACTATCTAGCGCTGCGCTTGGATCCCAAGGCTCGCTATCCGCGGCTGGAGGTCGTTCGCCGCATCCGCGATGACGGGGCTCGCTATTTCGGCCCCTATCACTCGGCGGGAGCTTGTCGACAGACGCTGCAGGTGGTCAATCGCCATTTCAAGCTGCGCACCTGCACGGATCACGTGTTGAACAGCCGCTCGCGCCCATGCTTGCAGTTCCAGATCAAGCGCTGCGACGCGCCCTGCGTCGTTCCCATTCCGCCCAGTCAGTACGCCGAAGGGGTGCGCGATGTCGCGCTGTTTCTCGACGGAAAAAATGGCGAGCTGATCGACCGCTTGCGCCAACGCATGCTGCAAGCATCGGAAGAAACGCACTTTGAAGTGGCGGCAGCGCTGCGTGATCAGCTTCGCGCGCTGGAACGCACGCTGGAAGAGCAGCGCATCGTCTCGGCGCAGTTTCTCGACCAGGACATCTTTGGTTACTTCCGTCAGGGCGATGTTTTGGAAGTCGCCGTACTGCAGATTCGCCAAGGCAAGATGCTGGGGCGTCGCAGCTTCCGCTTTGCTGAGCAAGAGTTCCCCGATCATGAATCGATCTCGGCCTTTGTTGGCCTGTACTACGACGCCAGCAACGCCATCCCCGACGAGGTCTTGCTGCCGATCGACATCGAGGATCTAGAGGCCAAGCAAGAGTGGCTGCGCGAGCGTCGCAGCGAACAGAGCAGCGATGTCAGTGGGGCAGGGGACGGCAGCCGTCGCAGCAAGGTGGAAGTGCTGGTGCCCAAACGCGGTCCGCGACGCCAGCTTGTCGAGCTAGCCAACAAGAATGCGGCGGTGAACTATTCGACGCGGCGCAATAAGCAGCGCGACACGGAAGACGCTCTGCGCAAGCTGCAGAGGCGACTGGGACTCAAGCGACTGCCGCAGCGCATCGAGTGCTTTGACATCTCGCACCTGCAGGGCACTGACACGGTGGCTTCGCGTGTGGTGTTTGTCGACGGAGAGCCAGCTCGCAGCGAGTACCGCAGCTTCAAGATTCGATCGGCGGCCAACGACGATTTTTCTGCGATGTATGAAGTGCTGTCGCGGCGCTTTCGGCGCGCTCGCGAAGAGCGTGAAGCGTCCAAAACAGCCGATCTCAGTGCTGCTGCGCCGGCTGCACCCTCGGGATACTCACCGGCCGCCGTTGCGGCGCGGCGGGCGGCGGCGCTGCTGGTCGCCCGCGATGGGGCGGTGGCTTATGGCAGCCGTGATGTCGCCGATGGATCGGAAGATCCTGTCGGGCGGGCGCTGGTTCTTGAAGAGACCAGCGTCGATGGATCGGCTGGCCAGGCTAGCTCGCCATCGAGCTGGGCACTGCCCGATCTTTTGGTGATCGATGGCGGGAAAGGGCAGCTAGCCACCGCGTTGGCCGCACTAAAAGACGTCGGCATCAACTGGGCGGCTGAGCTGGATGTCGTCGGCCTAGCGAAGGAACGCACCGACAGCGAGGGTGAGGAACAACCGGATCGCGTGTTCTTGCCGCGGACCAAAGATCCGATTCGCTTGCGACCCAACACCGCCGAGATGTTTGTGCTCAGCCGCATCCGCGATGAAGCGCATCGCTTTGCGGTGGGCTTTCATCGCAAGCTGCGCAAGAAGCGAACGCTGTCGTCTCAACTCGACGAGATCCGCGGCTTGGGTCCCAAGCGCAGGGCGGCACTTCTGCGCGGACTGGGCAGTGTGCGGGCGATTCGCGATGCAACGCTGGAACAGCTTGCGGGCGTGCCTGGCATGACGCGGGCCACGGCTGCCGCAGTACATGCCTACTTCCACGCTCAACGCGGCACACAAACACCGACGAAGCCCGCGAGAGCGAGTCAGCCAGATAGAGATCGAGCAGGCCCAGGCGAGTCGGCGGAGATTGTCGCTACGCCTTCGGTCGATGATCCAACCGAGAGAAAAACCGACGCTATGGCAGGTTTGCCGCCGCGTTCGAGTGTGGCCTCGGCTGCATCGGTGGATGACTCGGCTCCGCCCGAGGGAGCGGGTGCTCAGCTAGAAGACGCAGCGGCGCAGGAGCTGGCGGATCTAACGCTTCGTGATGCCGATGAGGCCGAGGCCGTCGACCTAGTCGCGGATGAACAGCTGGTCGCCTTGGCACGAGAGGCTTCGCGGCGCGACAAATCGACAGCCCCTTCATAGGCTGCATTTTCGCTGGATTTCGCGGCAAGATGAAGGCGGGCGCCTATTCATGTCCGTCAAGCTCCAGTGTCCCGACTGCGGGCGCGAGTACGAAGGCAAGGCACGCTTCTGTCGCGCGGATGGGGCTCGTCTGGTTGAAGTCAGCGTGAGCGTGTCGGCGACTGCCTTGCCTGCGGTTGACTTGGGTCAAGCGCAGAGCGAGAGCATGAAGCGCGAGAGCTCCGCCGCGGAGTCGTCGGGCTCGGTCCGTCCGGTTGCCGGTGCGACGAGCAGCTCGCGGCGCGGAGGTGCAGCCAGCACGCGCTCGGCGGGCGCAAGCGCTGATGCTCGGCGGATCTCAAATCGCGATCTGCGCTCAAGTGGAATCGGCGGAGCGGGAAGTAGTCGCGCGGCTTCGATGCGGGGCTTGCCCGGTGTAAGCGGGGACGATCTGGGACTGCCGGGAGCCATCTCGGGCGAGTACAGAAAGTTCCGCTCTTCCGTGACGTCGAGCGGCAAGAAAGATCCGCGCAAGGAATCCAAGCGCGATCACTCAGGTCTGCTGCACGGGCCCATCGACCCATCGCACGCACTGCGAACGGACGCCAGTCGCCATGAGGCTCGCAGCGAGTCGCGTGCCGAAGGGCGAAGCGAGCCGCGACCCGATCCAATGATCGGCAGGCTGATCGGGGGGCGCTTTCTGATCGATAAGGTGCTTGGGGCGGGCGCGACCGGGGTTGTGTATCGCGCCACGCACCGCGCACTCGGCCGCAAGATGGCGGTCAAGCTGCTGAAGCCGCAGTTCGTTTGGGATGATCGCTCGCTGGAGCGCTTTTTTCGCGAGGCGCGAACGTATAGCCTGCTTGATCACCCCAACATCGTGTATCTGTACGACTTCGGACGGGGTGAACAGGGCGAGCCGTTCCTGGTGATGGAATACGTCGAGGGGCAGACGCTGCACCAGGCGATCCAAGAGAGCATCACGCGCACCCTGCCGCTTGACCGCGTGCTGATGGTGATGAGCCAAGTGGCGCGTGCCCTGGAACATGCGCACAGCCGAGGCGTCATTCATCGCGACATCAAGCCCGAAAACATCATGCTGGTGCGCCAAGGCGAGTACGAGGATCTGGCCAAGCTCCTCGACTTTGGCGTGGCGCGCTTGGCCAACTCGGATCGCGTCACTGGCGTCGGGCAAGTCACGGGCACCGCAGAGTTCATCGCGCCGGAGACGCTGCACGATTCGGGAGAGATCACCTCGGCTGTGGATCTGTATGCCATCGGCATGATCTTCCACGACGCGCTGGTGGGTCGGCCGCCGTTTACTGGCACGCTCGATGTCGTGCTGCATCAGCACTTGGAAGTGGTCCCCCCGCTCTTGTCCGAGCGCTCTGGCGATCCCAATCTGCCGGCCGAGCTTGACGAGGTGGTGGCGCGCCTGCTGGAAAAAGACCCGGCGCTGCGTCTCACCGCACGCGAGCTTTCAGACGTGCTGGATCGCATGCTCGAAGAGTGGCTCGGTCGCGAGTACGCGGTCGATGATTCCAGCATCAGCGGTGGGATTCGCCTGCCCGATATTTCGGATCTCGATACGCAGAAGCTGGCCGTCTATCAACGGCCAACCGTGATGTTCCACAAGACCGAGCGCAAGACCGAGATCAGCGATCGCCTGGAACGTCCGACGCAGATCGTCGCCCGTCAAGACTGGCCAACGCGCATGCTGCAGGTGAGCTCAGTCAACAAGGGCACGGCGGCCAAGCCAACCCAGGTCTTGCTGCAGCGACCGCCGCGAGCGCTCAGCATCGATCAGCTGGAAGTGGTCGAGCTACACAGCTCTACCTTGCACAAGACCGCGACGGACTTGGCCGGCCGTATGTGGCCGGGGGGCTGGCCGCAGGCGCTGCTGAACCTGCAGCAACACATCGACAACTGCGATGAGCAGGATCGCAAGCTGACCGCTGAGATCGAGCACCACGAGCGCCGCGTGCGCGAGGCACCGGAGCTTTTGGAGCGGCACAATGAGCTGCGCATGAAAGTGCTGCATTTGAGCGAGCGACTGCGCAATGAAACAACGATCGATGCGCGGGCTCGTATGAAGCTATGCGATGAACTCGAAGCGGCCGAGCGGGTGTTCTTTACGGTGGAGAGCTCGATTCAGCCTTTGAAGCGTCGCAGCAACATCGAAGCGCAGCGGCAAAGTCGCATCGATGTGCGGGCGACGCGGCGTCGGTCGCGCGTGATGTTCGCGCGCTTGCTGCTCGCCATGCCGTGCCAGGCCGCCCTTGAAACAGCCAAACACGATCTGCAAGAAATCCTGACTCGCTGCGACCAGGGTAGCCCAGCGAAAAGCTAAGAGGTTATTTGGATAATAACCAAATGACGTTTCGATGAATTATAATTGATCATTAAATTTATCCTGCAAATACCATGCAATTGAATTTGAAAGATTGATTCGTTATTCCAGCCATGGTCTAGCGCCCCCGGTCCGTGTCGGACGCGCGACGCATCAGCGCGGTCTGCAGCAAAAGCACCAGGAAGATCAGCACGGCGTACGCCGCGGCATAGCCATAGCGATGACCTCGCGCAAACGCCCAGCGATAGGCCTGTGTGATCAAGATGTCGGTCGCTCCGTCGGGCTCACCACCCGACACCAAGAAGACGACGTTGAACATATTGAACGTCCACACCGCGCCCAGAAGCACCGACGGCAGCATCGCGGGCATCAGCAGCGGCAGCACGATGTGGCGCAGGCGCTGAAAACGCGTCGCCCCGTCGAGCATGGCGGCCTCTTCTAGCTCGGTGGGGATGCCAGCCAAGTGGCCCAGCGTGACCACCATCATGAACGGGAAGCCCAGCCACACATTGGTTGTGACGTTGGCAGCCAAAGCGGTGGCGAAGCTGGAAAACCAGGCCACCGGCTCAAGTCCCAGCCAAGTCAGCAGCCCATTTACCGCGCCGAACTGTCGATTGAACATGCCTTTCCAAATCAGCGCGGTGATGTAGTTGGGCACGGCCCACGGAATGATCAGCAGCACGCGATACAGCCCGCGCAGCTTCAGAAAAGGCTCGCGCAGGGCCAGTGCCAACGCGACACCGATGGCGACGTGCAGCGAGATGTTGAGCAGCGTCCACAAGATCGTGACGAGAAGCGTGAAATAGAAACCCAGCGGATCCAGACAGCCCGTCTGTCTGCACAAAAGAATGTCTGCGAAGTTGCGCGTGCCGACAAAGCGCCAGCTGCCGTCGGGAAGCAGCGCAAACAAGGACAGCGCTGCACCCAGGACAATGGGCAGCGCTGCCAGCGTCAGAAGTGCGATGGCCGCCGGGCCTAGGTATGCGTAGGCAGCTCGCGCTTGCCACGCGCGGGCGATGCGCTGCTGCGACAGGGCCCGTCGCACGATCAGTCCCGTCGCGATCAGCAGTGCCAGCGAGAGCGCGACCAGATACGGGGTCTCGGATGCCGCGTCTGGCGGCGGTGACAGATAGTGTTGCAGCAGACCCTGGGCGCTACGCAGCGCCTGCGGTGGATCGACTCCGCGCAGCACTTGTCGCAGAAGCTGCTCGCCTGGTTCCCAGAACGCCCGCATGCTCGGGTGCTTGGGGCTGGGCACTAGCTCTGGAAGCTGGGCGAAGAACGCGCGCAGCACCGGATCCTGCGACGCCACGGAGTCCTGCCATGCGCTCTGTTCACTGACCGCTTGATGCGCCGTGCGCAGTCGCGGCAGGGCGCCTTGGGGGCCGGCCAGATACGAAAGAAAAGCCAGCGCCTGCTGCGGATGCTTGCTGTGTGCCGACAGCAGGCCCGCCTCGATACTGGTCAGCGGCGAGGCGGTGTGACCCGTCGCGCTGAGCTTGGGCATGGGCGCCACGCCGTACGGCACGCCGGGAGCGATGTCACCGACAAACCAAGGCCCGCTGATCACGGTGGCCGCCCGGCTTTCGTTGAAGAACTGCGCGACCAGCACCGCGGTCATGTCTTCCGGCACGATGCGCTCCGCCACCAGCCCGCGCAGAAATCGCAGGGCCTGTAGCTGCTGTGGCGTCTCTAGCGTCGGTACGCCACGCTCGGGCGGAATGATCTGGCCGCCAAAGCCATGCAGCCAGACCGCGTGATAGAAAAAGCTGCCCGTTTCGTATGCCAGGGCATAGCGCGGTCGCCCGTCGGGCATTTGCTGGCTGCGCAAGCGCTGTGCAAGCACCTGCAGATCCTCGGTGGTCGCCGGAGGCTGGGACACCAGATCGGTGCGATAGAACAGCACCAGGCTCTTCCACGACAGCGGCAGGCCCCAGAGCGCATCGCCTTCGCGCAGCGGCTCGACGGTCTGCGGCCACAGGGTCCTTAGCGTCTGCTGCACGCCCGCATCGCCGTCGACGCGTGCCAGCAGACCCTGACTTTTCCACTGCCCGATTGGATCGTGGGCCGCGATGAATGCATCGGGCCCATGGCCTCGCGGAATCGCGGCCTGCAGCTTGTCCGCGAAGCTGCCATAGGGCACCGCGATCGCTTCGACCGCGACGTCGCGCTGGCTCGCATTGTATTGCCGGACGACATGATCCAGCGCGCTTTGTTCTGCACCCGTGTACGCGTGCCATACCACCACGTGGGAAAGAAGCAGCAGCGCGCCTGCTGAGATCACCGGCTCGCCTCCGCCATCGGCGCGGGCCCCGCGTCGGTGGTCAGTCGAGCACCATCGTCGGGGCGGGCAGCGCCGCGGGAAAACAGGTGCCAGCGCTCGGACAGCAAACGGACGCGGACGGGTGTGCCGACCGCGGGCAGACTGGCCACGGTGGCTCGCGCAATCAGCGTCGATGCGCCGTGCGGCAGGGGGGCGCCGCGAGCCGCGTTAGCCATTGCATCGCCCAGCTTGATATGGGCCAGCGCTTCACTGCCCAAGTCTTCGATCACATCGAGCACGCCCTGGCCCACTTCGCGGCTTCCTTCGTGTGGAAGCCCGCTGGCTGCGCTCAGCACGACATCTTCTGCACGGACTCCGAGCGTGGCATCTCCGTCGCGGATACCCGGAGTATCGAGCTGCAAAAGGCCGCCTTGGGCACTGAAACGACCCCCGCTTACGTGGCCGGGAATCAGGTTCATTTCAGGCGTGCCAAAGAAGCGCGCGACAAACGGCGAGCACGGCGTGTCGTACAGGCTGCGCGGCGAACCGATCTGCACAAGCTCGCCCTGACGCAGCACGGCGATGCGATGGGCCAGGGTCATCGCTTCGACTTGGTCGTGGGTGACGTAGATCGTCGTCGTGCCCAGCGTGCGGTGTAGCCGCAAGAGCTCGACGCGCATCTGCTGACGCAAGGCGGCGTCTAGGTTGGACAGCGGCTCGTCGAACAGGAAGACCTGCGGGCGGCGCACGATGGCGCGACCCATGGCCACGCGCTGTCGCTGTCCGCCGGATAGCTCGCGCGGCAAGCGGCTGAGCAGCGGCGTGATGGCCAGAAGCTCAGCGGCTTCTTCCACCCGGCTTTTGATCTCGGGATCGGGCATGCGGCGCAGGCGAAGCGCAAACGCCAGGTTCTCGCGCACGCTCATGTGTGGATACAGCGCATAGCTTTGGAACACCATGGCGATATCTCGGTCGCGCGGCTCGACGTGGTTGACGACACGGCCGTTGATGGCGATCTCGCCTTCGCTTGCGACTTCCAGGCCGGCAATGCAGCGCAGAAGCGTGCTCTTGCCGCAGCCGGATGGGCCGATCAAAACCAGAAGCTCGCCGTCTGAGACATCGAGCGAGACGTTGCGCAAGATGCGGGTGCTGCGACCGCCGCTTTCTTGCCCAAGCTTATCGACACAGAGGCTGCGAACGCTGACCGTGGCCATCGCGATCGGCTTACGGCGAACCCGTTGAAGATGGCTGCGTGGCAAAGACTCGGTCGGGATCGATCGCCAGGGCGACATCGCGCATGACGTCTTCGAGCGAACGATCAGCCGTGGCTATGGGGGCGCCGAAGTGGATGCGGACGGTGTGGCCGCGATGCAAGCGCCAGCCCTGCGGGGGCATGACGGCGTGTGATCCCGAGATGCAAAGCGGCGCAATCGGCACCCCAACATCGCGCGCCAGGATAAAGCCGCCCTTCTTCAGCGAGCCGAGCTTCTGCGTGCGACTGCGTGTGCCCTCAGGGGCGATCCAAACGTAGGTGCCCGAGCCGATCTGTTGCTTGGCCTCTTCGAGGCTGGCGATGGCCTTCTTGCGATCGGATCGCACGATGGGAATGAAGCCAGAGGCGCGCATCGCGCGGCCCCAGATCGGCACATAGAACAGCTCGTACTTGGCGACCATGCGCAGGCGCAGGCCCTCGGGAATGGCGGAATAGATCAGCGGAATATCGCTGTAGCTCTGATGATTCGACATCAGCACGCAGGGTTGTGCGGGCAGGTTCTCGATGCCCGATATATCCAGCGTCGTGCATGTTCGCTCGATCAGGCCATTGGCCCAGCGGCGCAAGCGATCGTTGCTGCGATCGTGCGAATAACGCCCGACCAGCGCGTCGAGCACCGTTGGAATCGAGATCCCGATGGTGCGACGCGCCGCGTCCAAGGCCAGAAGCAGACTTCCTTCGCTCATTGCCAGATTTACTCATACGCCAGATGCGCGCTGCAGAGCAACGCCTAGAAATGGCGCGGATGAAGTCCGACTGGCGGGTCTTACGGGGGCAGGGCGGCGGCGCGAGCCAGGGCCCACGCAGGAAAGTACGACTTGTACAGGCGGTAATCGAGCATGGCGGTGCCAAAGAACACGCCGTTTTGCGCTTGATCGGGAAAGCTGCCGTCGGCGCGCTGCATGCTGTGCAAGAAACGAGTGCCGGCTGCGATGGCCCGTCGCCGCATGGCGTGTCCGGCGTGTCCTTCGGTGTCTAGCTCGCACAGCGCGATCAGCGCCCAGCTTGTCATGACCACCTGGGACTCGGGATGCTCGACGTATTGGTCGGTCAGGCAGCTTGTGTAGTGTTCACCCCAACCGCCGTCGGGGCGTTGATGCGAAAGCAGCCACTGCGCGGCCCGCTGCAGGCGCGGATCGGCAGCGGCAACTCCAAGAGCGCGCATCGCTTTGACTACGTGAAGGATGGCGTACGTGAAGTTAATGCCCCAGAAACCCGGCCACGATCCGTCGGGGCGCTGCGCTTGCCACAGTCGTTCACACCCGCGGGCGATGGCTTTTTCGATGCCCTGCTGCAGGTCCGATGGAAAGCGCGAGCCGTGCTGCATCCGGGCCGCAGCCAAGCCGCGCAGCGACGAGGCCGTACACTCCAGATAGCTGCGCTCGGTCACGCAGTTGCCGTACATCTCAGATGGGTTGATCTGTTCGAGCAAGCCGCCCGCGCGTCGCCGCTCGTACGTACCGAAGCCGCCGTCGTCGTTTTGGCGCGACAGCAAGAACTCGACGGCGATCTGGCAGCGTTCGGTGGGCATTGGCGTGCGGATGTCCTGCGGAAAGCGCGACTCGGCGTGCAGCAGCGCGACCAGTGCCTCGGCTGTGCAGTCCGACACCGGCCAGCGGTGCTTGCCGTCTGAAAAACACCAGCCACCGCGCAGGCGATCGCGGGCTCCTTCGCCATGCTCGTGCGCCGGCAGGTCTTCCGTTAGCTGCAGCGACAGCAGATACGCATGCGCGGCCGCCGCCTGCTGTCTTAGATTCGTGGGATTCGTGGGATTCGTGGGATTCGTGGAATTCGTGGGCATGGGCGCTGCGCTGCTGCTGGCTGCGCCGCGACGATCCTGCGCCTCGCACGCTGCGGCCAGGGTCTGCAGCGCAAACGCGGTGTCCCAGGTCTGACTGCGGGCACCGGCATAGCGCAGGCCTTCGCGCTCGTCGCAAAACGCCCAGGCTTCCTGCGCCTTCAGGCTTGGCTCTAGCTCGCGGTGATGGGGGCTGTGCGCGAACAGGGCCAAGCAGTTGAGCAGGCTGTTCACGGGCGAGATGCCCTGATACCGCGTGTTGCGCTGCTCACTGAGGATGCGATCGAAGCACCGATCGAGCGCTGCCTTGCGCAGCGGCGGCAGCGGTCGCTTTTCATACTGGTACAAAAGGTCGTACGTCATCCGCAGCGCAGCCGACGGTGCAACGTACAGATCGCTTCGAGCAATGTGATGGCGATGCGCGGCGAATTCGATCTGCGCCCAAGGCTGCCCATTCTGATCGAATAGCTCGTGTCGCAGCGCCGCTGTAATCGGTCCCAAGTCACCCTGGAAGCGTCGCCCGTACAGATAGGCGATTCCCATGTAGATGTATCGCGTGTGGCAGTAAAAATTCCACGGAGAAAAAGGAATCTGTCGCGGAAGCAGGAAGACCTCCGGTGGGAATGGATTCACCCCCGCGTAGTCATACAAGCCGCACAGAGAAAGCCAGAACTTGCCCCAGGTCGGAATGTGCAGGACGCCGCCGGGCTGCTGATGCAGAAAGCGGCGTGCATTGGCGCACAGCGGATCGTCTGCAGCAACCCCGAGCACGCGCAGCGCGACATAGGCAAGGGTTGTGAAATAGACATACGCGGGGGACTCGCGGTGCATGCCCCAGCCACCGCTTCCGTCGACGGCGCGCGATGATCGGAAGTGCTGAATCATGCGCTGCCGGGTCTGGGCATCTAGGCTGCGTCCGCCATCGATGATCTGCTGCACCAAGATGTGCTGCGACAGGATCATGGAATTCCAGACCATCTCGCCTTCCCAGCCTCCTTCCTTTTTCTGCAGAGAAAGGAGGTGGCGTAGCGCGCGGGCAAAACCGGAATCCTGAACCAGTCCTTGTTCGGCTGGGATCACGAGGACTGAGGGCGCTACCGAGAAGAATTCGGAACGCGCAGTATTCGTGATTGTGCTGCCGATGTCGCTGTTTCCGCGGCTCATGCCGAGGCTCCCAGCGTGGGCTGGGGAACGACGTTGCGCGTCGCCAGATACTCTTCCCACTTGCGGATGGTCAGCTGCTGAAACATCGACACCACCGGGCTGAACTCAGCCACGGGCAGATCGGAAAATCGGTTGTACCCTTCTTGTTCTAGCTCAACCGCCCAGCCGTCTTGATCGATGACTGGCTGCACGAAGAGGCGCTTGGCAATCTTCAGCACTCGATCCAGCAGCCACGGCGGCATGGTCATCGGCAGGAACGGCAGCTTCAGCGACTGGAAATAAAAGATGAAGAAGCCGTGCGTGGTCTGTTCATCCTGCGGCAGCAGGAAACAGTACGACTTGATCTTATTGTCGGTATTCGACCACTGGAATGGGTAGTCGAAGCACAGGTCCATGTGGTTCGCGTTGACCTTCCTGTCATCGACGAAGCGACGGAAGATCTTGCCGGCCCCGACCTTGGTGTCATAGCTGACATACACCTTGTCGCCGACCGTCTCGTACTTGGTCAGCTTGGGGTCCCAAAACGGACGGTAGTCGCGGTGCAGATAGCCGTGCGTGAAGTCGCAGATGTTTTCCATCAGCATGGTGTGGTGCGCCTTCCACACGCCGTCGAGGAGGATGATGCCCCAGCGGTTCTTCCCTTCTAGCTCGGGAATCTCGGGCAGCGGGCGCTTCTTGGCCAGCGCCGGATCGCCGGGAAACACCCAGATATGGCCATAGCGTTCCTGCACCGGGAACGACGGCACGCTGAGCTTGGGAAACGGCTTGCCGAACAGCTCATGCGGAATCGCGATGACTTTGCCGTCGCAGCCGTATTCCCAGCCGTGATACTGGCAGACCAAGTTGCAGCCTTTGACCTCGCCCTGCGACAGCTTCAGCTGACGGTGCGCGCAGCGATCTTCCATCGCATGAACGATTCCTTTTTGGTCGCGGTACACTGCGATCGGGCGACCCCAAAAGCGGGTTCCCATGGCTTTGCCTGGCTTCAGCTTGTTGGAGTGCGCCACGGGGTACCAATAGTCAGGATGCAGACCCGCGGCGCGGGCTTTCTGACGGCGGTTGCGCGCTTCCAAGAACCCCGGCGGCGGAGTGGGAGTGAGCGCGTCTTCGTAACGAAAGGCAGCCATGAAGATTCCTAAGTACCCAGTGAGTTGGAAGGGATCGCCGTCGCGGCAGACATGGGAGTCTCATCCTTGGCGGCATGCGCCACCGGGCACTTGCCCGACGTGCCTGCCTGGGCACCGAGGACGGCTTCCATTGACTCGCCTGCGACTCCAAAGTCTGCAGTCGGGCTGGCTTCACTTCCCAGCGACAGCACGCGCGTGCGGCGGCGGCGATAGCGGACCAAGCAGGGGTGCTTGGGACCGACGACCATGTTGGTCATGTTGGGGCGGACATTGCCGTCGACCAAGGCCAGCTCAAAGTTGCGCAGGATGTAGTTCAGGATGACGCGCACTTGCAGGAAGCCGAAGGCAAGGCCGATGCAGCGATGCCGCCCGCCGCCGAACGTGATCATGCTGTAGTTGAACTTGCGATGCTCTTCGCGCGGTGGCGCAAAGCGATCGGGATCGAAGCGATCGGGGTCCTTCCAAATCTCGGGAAGCTGGTGCGTCAGCCACGGCGAGACCATGGCGATCCACCCCGCCGGCACCGTGTACTTGCCATAGGAGTAGTCGCGCAGGACCTTGCGTGCGAGCAGGAAGAACGGGGGGTGCGTGCGCTCGGCCTCAAGCGCCAGCCTCTCAAGCGTCGGCATGGCCTTGATGTCTTCCATGGCGACGTTGTCGCGCTCACCTAGAACGCGCTCTTGCTCGCGCAGAAGCGGCGGCAGGACATAGGGATTGCGCAGCGCTTCGATGACGCCCCAAGCGGACAGCGCGGCGCTCGTGTGCTGGCCACCGAACAGAGCAGCCAAGACCAGTCCGGTGATTTCCTCGTCGGACAGCGCGCGGCCGTCTTTGTAGCGCGCTTCGAGCAAGCTCTGCACAAAGTCTTCTTCGACCACCCCTTGCTCGCGGCGCTGCCGTGTGACGCGGGCGAACAGCTTGGCGACTTCGGCGCGGGCCTGATCGCGCTTGCGCATCTGCGGCAGCGGCGCGTTCGGTGCCAGAAATGAAAGGACGTTCAGGCTCTCTTCCAGCGTCTGATAGAGCGCCGCGAACTCGGTGGTCATGTGATCGCGGAAGTACTTGCCGAGCAGGCAGCGACCGGCCATGAACACCGTCAGCTCATTGGTGGTCGTGTAGATGTCGGCGGTGCCTTCGTTGCCCCAGGCCGCGAAGTAGCGATCGAGCTCTTCGTGAAAGAACTGCACATAGCGGCGCAGGCGAGCCTCGCGCAGCGCCGGCAACAGGAAGCTCAACTGTTCACTCATAAGCTCGGGCTGAACGTCATAGGCGACGCCGCGCCCAAACACCGGAACCGTGAACTGGTACACCTCGCGCTGGCTCAACTGATCGTCGGGCGCGCGGAAGTACGCTTCGTTGGCGCGCGGTCCTGAAAACATCGCTGCCATTTGGTTGGCGAGCTTGAGCGAAAAGACGTCGCCAAACTGCCGCCGCCCTTCGTTCAGCAGCGCAAAGGGGCGCAGACCAAGCTGCAGCGCGTGCCCAAGAAGCGGCACGTACGCCACGCCTTTGCGCAGAAGCGGTGGAGTGTTCAGCGAGGGACTGGGATCGATCTGGTTCATGGGATGTCTCTTGGCCTAGGGCGCTACAGCGAGCGAGCAAACGCGGCGGAGCGGTGGCAGCCGTCGCGGAACACGCGGGATCTATGCCCGAGTGATCGCTCCGTGCCGCTGAAAAAAGGCGTACGCGTCTTCGCAGGCGCGACGAATGCTGGTCGGCTGATAGCCCAGCTCGCGACGCGCCTTGCTCAGGTCGACGTGGCGACGAAGCTGCAGGATGCGCACCGCACCTGGGGTCAGGCGCTGCGGAACCTGTGGGGCAAAGCGCGTGAGCAGCGGGCTGATGATCTCGGCCGCGGCGGACATAAGCGGCACCGGCAGCTTGACGCGTGGCTTGGGCACGCCCGTGATCTCTTGCCACATCGCCATGACCTCGGGCAGCGTCGCGAACTGCGTCGAAAAGATGTACTTCTCGCCGGCCCGGCCCTTTTCCATGGTCAGCAGGTGGCCTTGCACGATGTCCTCGGCGGCCACGAATTCGACGCCGCCGTCGATGTACGCGCGCAGCCTGCGGTTGGCGAAGTCGCACAGTGCGCGTCCCATGCGCGAGGGCTTGTAGTCCTGCGGTCCCAAGATGGCGCAGGACACGGCGATGCGTACGTCGACGCCGCGAGCCACGGCGCGTAGGCACTCGTGCTCGACAAAGGCCTTGCTGGCCTCGTACGGCATGGTGCGGTGAAAGGGATAAAACGGCGACTCTTCGGTGGACGGCAGGTGCGGCTGATCTTCGTCATAGCCAACCGCACCCAGGCTGCTGGTGACGACGACGCGCTCGATGCCGTGGCGCTGCGCCGCTTGCAAGATGTGGCGTGTACCCAGGACGTTGCTGTCAAAGATCGCGCGCTTGTGCTTGGGGTCGCCATACAGCGTCGAGACCATCGCCGCTGTGTGGTACACGCGCGAGCAGCCGCGCACCGCCTTGTCGACCGCTTCGGGCTCGCGCAGGTCGCCATAGACCCGCTCGACGTCCAGTCCGTCGACGGCGCGGTTGTCGCTGCCTGCGCGCAGCAGCACGCGCACGGTCGCTCCGTCCTTTAGCAAGCGCAGAAGCAGGTTGGCGCCCAGGTGGCCGCTGGCGCCGGTCAGAAGCAGTGTGCTCATGTTTTATGTCGATACGCTGCGTCTATCTAACACGCAGTTCGACGGAAAAGCAGACTCTTTTCCATGTCGGCCCCTGCGACACGCCTCTTCAGCCATAGTCTCTCGGGAAAATGCGCAGGAATTGCGGCAAACACCAATTTTGGAAGGTTCGATATCGCACTATTTGTGCGCACACTAGTTCAAATTCGCACGCTGTTTATGACGATACCGACTGCCGGGCCGTTGCGGCAGCTATGTAGATATCGAAGACCGCGCGCTGCAGCGTCTCGGCGGCGGTATACGGATCTTGGCTGCGCGACTCGACGGCCGACAGCAAGGGCGCGTGCTCGTGCATCGCCTGATCGATGAGCAGGCCGAGCTGATCGAGCAGAGCATCGCGAAGCTCGCGACGGGCACGGTGCGCACGGCGGGCCTGGGCTTCTTCGGCGCGGCTGTTGCGATGACGCTCGATGGCGGTGGCTAGCTCGGCGATGCCGTCGTTGCGCGTGGCCACCGTGCGCACGATCTCGACGTCGCCGTGTGGCGCTTCGGGCGGCAGATCGCTCTCTTTGCTGCGTAGCTCTAGCATGGTGCGCAGGTCACGCACGGTGCGGTCGCTGCCTTCGCGATCCGCTTTGTTGACGCACAGCACGTCGGCGATTTCCAGGATGCCGGCCTTGAGCGCCTGCACTTCGTCCCCAAGTCCAGGCACGGTGACCACCACCTTGGTATCGGCTTGCGAGACGACATCGACTTCGCCTTGGCCGACGCCGACCGTCTCGATCAGGATGACGTCAAAGCCGACGGCATCAAGCACCGCGACTACTTCCCCCGTCGAGCGCGAAAGGCCCCCCAAGTGACCGCGCGAGGCCAGCGAGCGAATGAACACACCGGGATCAAGCGCGTGTCGCTGCATGCGGATGCGATCACCCAAGATGGCACCGCCGGAAAACGGACTCGATGGATCGATGGCAACTACGCCGACGCGCAGGCCGGCTTGGCGATAGTGCGCGATCAGACAATCCACGACGGTCGACTTGCCGGCGCCGGGGTTGCCCGTGATGCCGATGATGAAGGCTCGCCCCGTCGCTGGCCACAGCTTCTGCAGCACGGCGCGAGCCATGGGCTGACGATCGTCGAGGTCGCGAATCAGACGCGCACACAAGCGCAGATCCCCACTGCGTACGGCGTGCGCGATGCTGGCTGCACGCTCTGCCCCCACGGTTCCGACACGAATCATAGGGTGCTGCGTATCGCGGACGGGCGGCGCCTGTCAATCGAGCCGAGGTTCGAGCGACGAGGCACGGCCAGGGTGTCGCCCGCAGGCAGGCTGCGCGCTGGGTGGACGTCGCGGCCGAGTTATTTGCCGAGGCTGGCTGCCCGCTGCTGCGGCACGGCGACCGCGGCCAGAAAGGCAAGCTGCACAACGAGGAAGCCAAGCCATGCGACCTTCAGCGACAGCGGCAAGAGCAAGCCCAGCGGCGCCAGGCTCAGGCTGCGCACGATCTCGATCGCCCAGATGCCGCGACGCTCTTCGACCACGGCTGCCCACGCCCACAGCGCCCACAGAAGCTCGACGGCGATCGCGATGCGCTGCCACAGCGGCCAGCCCGCGTTCCACTGCAAAAACACGATGCCGCCCGCCAACGCCGAGACAAAGACGAAGACGGCATAGGCATTCAGGGGGCGCGGCGTGGTCACGTCGTACTTGCGCTGCTCGGTGCGTTCGATCTCGGGCACGGTCACGGGGCCGCCAAGATCCGCGGGACGCCACTCGGGCGGGGCCAGCCACACCCAGATCTTGTCGCGTAGGCGCGAGGTCGCTTTCGACATCTGCCACAGGCGCTGCCAGTCCGACAGGTTGGCCCAGATCGGATCGAAGCTGGCGAGCGGCTTTACCGTGCCGTAGACCGGCTCTTTGTCCTCGGCAGCGAACGTGCCAAGTAGGCGATCCCAGAGGATAAAGATGCCGGCATGGTTGCGATCGATGTAGCGCGGGTTGATGCCGTGATGCACGCGGTGATGCGAGGGCGTGTTGAAGATCCATTCGAGCGGCCCCAGGCGCGAGATCAGCCGGGTGTGGATCCAGAACTGATACAGGATGTTGAACGTGTGCATGGTCAGCCACATAAGAAGCGGAAAGCCGAGGAGGGCGATCGGCAGGTAGAACAGCCACGAGGTCAGTCCAGTGAGGCCGCTCTGCCGCAGCGCCGTCGACAAGTTGTACTCCTCGCTTTGGTGATGCACGACGTGCGTGGCCCAGAAGAAGTTCACGCGATGGCTGGCGCGGTGATACAGGTAGTAGCAAAAGTCGTCGAGGAACAAGAGCGCGACCCAGGCGAGCGGTGAGCTGGGCGAGATGGCAAAGAGGCTCGCGTGCTGTTGCACAAGCTGGTACACGACGAAGCCGCCCACCGACAGAAAGCCCAAAAGGACCTGCTGGCTGATGCCGCAGCTTAGGCTGCCGAGCGTGTCGTGCAGGTGGTACCGCAGCTGGGGTCGACGCGCACTGAGCAGGATCTCAAGCAAGATGCTCAGAGCAAAAACGGGAAGAGCCAGGACAATGTAGCGACTGTCCATGGGGTGCGTCCTTTCTCGATCTCGCTGCGGGCGGATCGCTCGTCGAGAGCTGGGAGAGCAGGCTCGGCGCCACAGGTGGATGGGCCGGCCGCGCGCTGCGATTTCGCAGAGCTTGATGTCTTGCGCGTTGTGTCCGCAGGGAGCCTCTCTATATTATGGCGCCGCCATGGCATCCGTCTCTCCTCCTTCCTCTGCGCGTGCTTCGCAGGCTGCAGCGATGAACTCTGCCGCGATGCTCGCCCAGGCCGAGGCCAGCGCTCCGGCGCTGCCCCCGGTGGGCACCGAGCCGGATGCCGAGCTATTTGCCGAGGCCGGCCAGGCCGCGCTGTATGAGCGAGAGATCGCGCCGGTCTGGACGCAGCCGTTTGCGCAGCTGCTGGTCTCGCAGGCGCCGCAGCTCGGCAAGAGCACGATTCTCGACGCGATGTGCCGGGCCGGCGAGGCGGGACTGCCGCTTCTGCGACGCTCGCCGCAGGCGCGCTTGGTGGCGATCGATGGCGCCTCGGGGCTGCTTGATATCGCGCGGCGAGAGGCGGGGGCGCTGCTCGGTCGCCGCGTCTTTTTGCGCACGCAGGAGAGCCAGCCCAAGCTGGCGTTTGACAGCGAGGTCTTTGACTTGGTGCTGTCGAATCTGGGCCTGGCTGCCGTCGCGGATCCGCGGGCGCTGCTTGCCGAGCTATTCCGCGTGGCCAAGCCCGGAGCAAGCCTGCTTGCCACCTTGCCTTTGCGTGGCAGCTTCGCGGAGTTCTTTGATCTTCTGGCCCCGCTCGTCGGCCAGCGCCCGCGTGAGGCGGCGCTCTTGGAACAGCACGTGGCGACGCGGCCCGAGCCCTTGACGCTGTTTTCGTGGGCGCTTGAGGCGGGCTTTGAAGACGTGGCGATCGTGACGCGGCCGTTCTCTTTGCTGTTTGCCGGGGGGCCTGACTTTTTTTATGCCCCGGTGATCGCGCAGGGGCCGCTGCCAGCGTGGCTGCCGATCTTTGGCGAGCAGCACGTCGATCGCGAGGCGACCTTTGTCCAGCTGTGTGCCGCCATCGACGATGCTGCACGGGGCAAAGGGGCGCTTACGTCAACCCCCAGTCGGCCGCTGTTCGCTGTGACGATCCGAGCGGCGTGTCTGCGAGCGCGGCGACCGCTGCCGCCGCCGCCCCTGAGCTTTGAAGAAGATCCCGAGAATGCGCCGACGCGGCCGGGTCTGATCTAAACCGCTGCGCTGGCTGAACGCCGTCGCCTACTTCTTGATGCGACGGAAGACCTTGCCCAGGGCCGAGATCGTCTTGCCCGTGGCGTCGCTGCCACTGCGATCGGCGGCGGCAAAGAGCATGTTGCCGCGACGCAGGACGACGGCGGTGCCGGCTTCGCCGACCCAGGTCTCGGCGGCGTTTTGCCCCAGGGCCGCGGCATCGGTGCTGCTGTACTCGCAGACCAGCGCCGCCAGCTGGTCGATGGACCCAGCCTGGCATTTCTTGGCGCCCATCGCACCGGCATCGGTCTCATTGAAGCCAGCGACGTTGTGACCGGTGTCAGTAAACGCCTGCAGCTCGCCTGCGATGCCGGACTTGCCGCAGCCACTTAGCAAGGCCAGCGTCGCCAGCACGGCAGCCTGCAGCACGCTCGCCATAGGCCTCCCAGGGACTCGCACGCAATCGGTTGGACGGTTCATGCTGGCCTATTTTGTCTCATCCCGTCGCGTGCGGGGAGCTTGTTTTGTCTGCGACGCACACGACCGCCGGGATTCGACCGGGCGAAGAGCTCGATGGGATGATTTTATTTTAAAAAATGAAAAACGACGAACATTTATATTGATATATAACACCTGCTCTTGGTAGGCAATTAGACAGGCTGGTATGTGAAGCGAAGTTCGTAATCGCAGATCGAAAAGCTGTCGCCCTCGTCGATGCGCTTGTTGTCGATACGCATGCCCTTGTACTCGATGCCGTTCGTTGAGCCGAGGTCCTTGATGTAATAGACGCCATTGCGACGTAGCACCACGGCGTGCTTGCGCGAGATGTTGCCGTCTTTGATGGCCAAGTCCGCGGTCTTTGAGCCCCGGCCAATCACAAACTGATCTTTATCGACCAGCATGCGCTGGCCCTGAAAGATCAGGTACAGCGGCGGTGCCGATGCATCGATCGAGCCCGGCGGTGCCGACGGAGCGATCGGCGGGGACCAGCTTGAAGGCGGCGGCGAGACAGCCGATGGAGCCTGCAGCGGCCCCGACAGGTGATTGTTCGCTGCGCCGCTGTTGGCCGACGGTGTGGGCATGCCGGGACGCACAGCCATGCTGGGCGGCAGCGTCGAGTTGCGGGCCGATGGCGGCGTTGGCGGGGTGACAGGGCGCGGTGGCATCACAGGCGCCGCCGAAGGCAGAGGCGCGGGCGGCGTGACCGGCATTCCTCCCACCGGACGCAGCCCCGGTGACGAGGTGACCGCAGGCCGCAGCGGCGATCCGGGGCTGGTGGCGGAAAAGATCTGACTGGGATTCGCGGCCCCCGGCACCTGATAGTTCTTCGAGCGTGCGTACAGGCGCATCGACTCGTTGACTAGATAATCAATGGAGCAATCGAAGTCGTTCGCCATCGCTTCGAACGTCTCCCAGAGGACGTCGCGACAATAAAAGTGGCGCATCGTCTTCTTGTCTTGATCCATCGTGTTTCCCTTGTCACAGCCGTCGTCGACAGAGCGCGATGAAAGGCTGGCTCATCGCCGCTCCTTCGACTGAGGGTATCGCCCTGCCTATCTCGGGTCAAGAATGCTATCGAGCGGAACTCCGTCGAGAACGCAGATCTAGCTTGGACCCATGAGGCGCGGAATGCGCAGGCCCAGGAAGCTTAGGCACATCTCGTCGAGCGTGCCTTCGCCCCAGGTGACGTCGCGCGGGATCTGCTTTACGCCGTTGATCACCGGCTGGTTGGCCGCGCTGTTGTCGTACATGCAGGTCATCAGCAGGAGCTGATCGCCGGTCGCGGCGATGGGCGTTTGGAACATATAGGCCTGCTGCCAGTGGAAGTCCCAGCGCGGGATGTCGACCAGCGTCTGCGCTCCTAGCGACGTCGCGATGCTGGTTCCCAGCATGTGCATATGCGGCGTCACCGATGTGATCACCACGTCTGTGCCCTTGATTCCGAGGTACTTCATGGCCAGCGAGACCGGCACGGCGATGCTCTGCGAGGCATCGGCGTGCCCCGCTTTGATGTGCAGACCTTCGGGATAGGCCAGCGGCGCGACGACCAAGCGATACGGCGGCGCTTCTGCGGCCAGCTCGACTTCGATCGTCGTGCGGTCGCCTTGGCCGCGATAGCGCTGCAGGTTGTAGTGGACCTGCATGACGAACACCGAGCCCTTGCGGATGCGCAGACCCATGTCGGGTTCGATGCGCTGCGGCACGCCGCCCGGTGCCCAGCCCGTCACGAACTCGGCACTGTTGGTGCCCGCGCCGCCAAAGCAGGTAAAGCCCGGTCCGGCTTCGGCGGCATCTTTCTGCTGCACGGTCGCCACCTTGCTCGCCGGCACTTCAAACAGGATGACGTGGTGGACGATGGCGTCATTGCCTGGGCGCACGTTCGTCGCTTGGATGTAGCGCTCTTCTGGCATGCCGCCCCCCATCGCGCCCGCCGGGTCGAGGATGAAGCAGCGATAGTCGTCGTTGAGCGCGGTGTTGGGCTGGTACGTCACCATTGGATCCAAGAGCAGATCGCGACGCGGCGGCGTAAAGACATCGGCCGGCGCTGGCTTGACCCGCGGCGCTGCCCCCTTTTCCCCGGCCTGCGCACCGTCAGAGACCCACTGCAAAAGTGCCGCCTTGTCTTCGTCGGCCATGGCGCGCGAATAGCGCAGCGGCACGCTCTCTTTCGACGGCATCCACGGCGGCATGCGACCGGCTTTGACCGAGTCCGCGATGGCCGCGGCGTGGACGCGCGCCGACTCATAGTCGGAAAGGGCAAACGGCGCGATGCCCCCTTCGCGATGGCAGGTCGTGCAGTAGCGCTCCAGCAGGGGCTTGGCATCGCGCTCGTAGTCGCGAAGCTCTGCCGCGCTGTGGCCTGTGCTGTCACATGCCGCAGGGTCGCTGCCCGCGCAGCCCATCCCCAGGACTAGGCTTAGTCCCAGCGCCCAGTGTCGCCGTGTCCATCGTCGATTCGCCGCCAAGCTGTTTTGTCGCGTGCCCATGATGAAACCCTCCCGAAGCGAAGAGGGCCGCATCATATCGCCAAGCCCGCGAGGCGATAGCTTTTCGCTGGGACGGAAACGCAACAAAGGCAGGCCAAGGGGCAAAGCGAGCCGAGCCAGGCCGCCTGGTGGCCGGTGCGCGGGGACGGGGATCTAGTGAGTGCCGGTCAGGTTTGGCAGCGCACCGATGACGCTTGTGCGCACGGACAAAAGGGGCGCCGAAGCCAGGCCCCCCAGCAAGAGCAGGCCGATGAGGAACACCGACACCCAGCGCTCGCGCGGCAGGAACTCGGGGAACTCGTTGTTTTTCAGCGCACCTGGCAGCGGACTGGACCCGGCGAGAAACACGCGGACAAACAGCGAGAACAACAAGATGCCGTTGAGCGCCGTGGTGATGAGCAGCATGACGGCGGACAGCGGGTGCTCGCGCAGCAGGCCCTGCACGATCAGGTCTTCGGACACAAAGCCAGCGGTGCCGGGCAAGCCAATGGCGGCGATGGATAAGAGCAAAAAAGACGTGGCCATCAATGGGGCCCGCGCCGCGAAGCCTCCCAGAAAGCGCACGTCGCTGGTGCCGGCCCGCGCCACCACCGATAGCGCGATCAGCACCAAGCCGACGCGCACGATGACGGTACCGATGGCGTGCAAGAGCGCGCCGCTTATGCCTTCGCTGGTCAGCGAGCTTAAGCCGGCGAGCAGAAAGCCCTGCTGGCTCATCCAAAAATAGCCAAGCGCCCGTCGCAGATCGTGCTGCCCCAGGCCAACCACCGCCGCATACAGCGCGCTGAGCACAGCCAGCGAGAGCAGGTACGGAAAGGCAAGCTGGCAGACCTGCGGGAACACCGGCAAGAGCACGCGAGCGATGACGAAGATGCCAAGCGGCGTCGAAAACGTCACCATGTTGAGCGGCCCCGGACCGTGGTTTGAAAGCGGCGCGATCCACAGGTGAAACGGGAAGCAGCCGATGCGGACCAAGCAGCCGACGAGAAGCAGACTGCCCAGCACGACAGCCACGCTGGAATGGGCGAAGGCACCTGGCTGTCCCAGGCCGACTAGGTTAAAGCGACCCTGCGCGAGCGCCGCTGGCGACAGCGTGCCCGGCCAGGCCAGACCGATGACAAAGCCGACGAACGGCAGCGCGCAGGCAAGCAGCATGAAGCCGAACAGAGCGCGCGTGATGCGCTCGTTGGCTTGGTTGCGCTGCTTGAGATCGCGGTACAGCGGCAGCAGCGACAGCGTCCAGAAAACCAGCAAGAGCAAGGCGTCCAGCGACAGCAAAGCGCCGAGCACGGCCCCCAGCGAGAGCAGCATGCGGCTGGCCAAGCGCGGTGACAAGAACGCCGTCGGGCTGGCGAAAAGGACGCAGACCGCCAAGGTTGCCGTCACGGGCAAGAGCAGCGAGCTTAGGCCGTCGATTCCCAAGTGATAGTCGCGGGCCAAGCGTCCCCAGCCCGGACCGTCGCTGGTCGACAGAAACACCGAGGTCGAGTCGGCCAGAAACGACACCGCACCGATCGTCAAGGCCAGCGTGGCCAGAGCAAACACCAGGGCGTGTCGACGGACGCGCTCGGGTGGTAGGGTCGGGCGCACAGCCAGCCACAGCGATCCCAGAATGGGCAGCAACCAGACAAGCGACAGGAACAGAGCGCTGTGCTCACGCATCAGGCGTCCCCTTTCCCGTCGGTGCTGCGATCGCCGGCCAAGCGGGCGGCCAAGCGGGCTTCCTGCTGCCCCAGCCAGTGCGCGGCAAAGAACACCGGACGCGCGATGAAGCGGTCGAGGACCGCTTCGACCTCGAAACGTTCGATAGCCAGACGATATAAAAGAAGGCGAATTGGTAGGGTCAGGCTATCAAGATGGCCTGCAGGCTGTGTCGATGGCTGTGCCCCCAGCGCGGCCCGCTGCTCTAGCGCGTCCTGTAGCACCGACGGAATGCGCAGGAACTGGTAGTAACGCAGGACGGCGTGGGCGATCAGGTGGGCGGTGGCCAGGCGTGAAAGACCGAGGCCGCACTCGACGAACATCAAGCCAACCTGGGCGATCGTGGCATAGGCCAGACCGCTTTTTGCGTCGCCGCTGACCTGTCCTGAAAGCACGGCCATGATCGCGGTCAAAAGACCGATGACGATCAGCAGCAGCTTGGCCAGCGGCGCCTGATCGAAAAGTGGAGCCGAGCGGATCAGCAAGTACACGCCGGCATGCACCGAGAGACCACCATAAAACACGGCGCTCGATGCCGTGGGGCCCTCCATGGCTCGCGGCAGCCAGCCTCCGACGGGGAACTGCGCGGACTTGCCCATGGCCGCGACCAGCAGGAACAGCGCGGTGGCGGTGGCGGGAATCGCATGGTGTTCGCTTGCGACACGGGTTGCCCGCTGCACATCGACGAAGGCCGACGAGTGAATCGACAGATGCAGAAGGATCGGCGCTACCAGAAGTCCGATGTCACACAGGCGATACGTCACCAGCACGCGCATCGACGCGCGCACCGGGCCGGCTCGTTTCTGGAAAAAGCCGACGAGCAACACCGACGTCAGGCCGACCAGTTCCCAGCCGGCGAACAGCATGTCGTAGCTGCCAGCGAGCACGGTCAACTGAATGCCGCAGGAAAAGACCAGCATCAGCGCAAAGAAGCGATTGAAGCCGCGCTCGCGATGCAGGTAGTGCGCCGAGAAGCGGCTGGTTGCCAGCACCAGCAGCGAGGCCACTAGGCAGATCGGCAGCGAGGTCTGGTCGAGCAAGAAGCGCAGCTCAAAGCCATAGTCGCCGGCTCGATAAAACGAGCCGAGGGTGAGATCGACGGGCTGAGCGTTGCGGACGAAGTACGCGATGGTTGCGGCCACCTGCGAAATGAAGGACAGCCACAGCGCAAGCTGCGAGATGGCTACGACCGTGCCTTCCGGCGCACGCTGATGACGCTGCGACAAGATGCCAATAAAGAGTGTGCCCAGCGCCGGCCACGCGGGGGCGCAGGCAGCGGCCATGAAAAACAGGTTGGTGTCGATGTGCAGCATCAACGGGGCCTCGCTGGACTGTCGCTGCTGCGCGGTGTGGCGGCGTCGATCAGAGCCGGAGAGACGAAGCTGCGCTTGGCCAAGTACCACTCACGCGATGTGCGGGCGCGCGGCAGGGGCGGCAGCGTCTCGTTGGGACTGGCGGGGATCCACGGTTCGAAGCGCTGCGCGGGGCCATAGACGTGGATGGCTGCGCTGTCAGGATCGATCGTGATCAGCTGCACCCAGTGGTTGTTAAATAGCTCGGCCAGGGGCGGCTGCCGGGCGAGGATGCTCTCGACGATCTCGGGCTTGGCATCGAGGATGAGCTGTAGCCGCACGGGCTCATGGATCTCGATCATCTGTTTGGGCAGGCCTGTGCGCAGATCGCTGCACGCGCCGTTCATCACCGCGATAAGGCCGGTGACGTTGTGCGGCAGCTTGGTGCCGGCGCCCAAGCGCTCGTTGTCGACGCTGGAAAAAAAATACTCCAGGTTGATGCCAGCGCAGACGGGGCTTACGGCAGTAAGGACGCGCTCAAGAATGGTGCCGGACGCATCGATCGTTGGGTCGTACGAGATCAGGAAGGCACGTCGATCGAGGAACACTCCCGCGGATAGGATGCGCCGGCCGACGATTGCGGCCGCGTTGGTGGCGTGTCCCAGCTCGGGTCGGGCTTGGCTCAGGTCGGCACCGCGCTCTTCAACATGCGCCAGCGAGTCGTCGTACGAGGCGGCCGGCGATGCCGAGGCAAAGCGGCGGCAGCGCTCGTGTGCATTGCGGGCAAGCACGTCGTCAAGGACGCGGCGCAGCTCGGCTACGTCGTCGTTTCGCTCTTCGGGAATGTCTTCATCGAACAGGCGAATCGAGTCGACGCAGGTGTCATGGACGCCACCGATGAACAGCGTGCTGTCGGGAATGTCGATGCCGCGTGTGCGCAGCAGATCGCGCACTTCTTTGCGGTTGGCCATGCGTGCGAACAAGCGAGCGTTGGGGCCACCCGATCGCCCTCCACATGCACCACAGGAGTACGCCGCGAAGTGTGGGTTGTTCACCGAGGACGAATCGTGCCCCAAGATGGCGACGACCCGCGCGAAGTGCTGTGTCATGCCGATGTTTTCAAGCAGCGTACCGACGCGGCTGGCTTTTTCTTCGATCGAAAACCCATCGAACAGTCCAGCCGTTGCCTCTGCTCGCGCATCGAGGGTGCGTCGATCCGAGAGCTGCGTACGCACTTCGGGCAGCAGGTTGCGCGTCACGCGCTTGCGCAGGCGGGCGGCGCTGATCGGCAGAAAGACATTTAGAAGCAACGGCAGGGTCGCCACCCAGCCGGCGACAGCGGTCAAGAGCGATCCCAGAATCAGTGAACGTGAGGCGACTGAAAACAGGCGACTGGCGCGCTGCCAGCGTCGTCGACGGCGCTGCCGCCGGGCAAAGCGCTTGGCATCGCTCTCGGCTGGTTCCTCGACGATGCGGTGCTGCGGCTGCACTACCACGGGGCACAGCGGAAACATCGCGGGATCATCAAGTCCTTGGAATGCGATGGCCAGATTGAAGAATCCCGCTGCGCCAAACGTGTCGATCGCGGGGTAGTTTTCTTCGATGTGGCGACGCAGTGACTCCATGCGATCGTCGATGCAGCAGACGACGCTGAAGCGAGCCTGTTCGCGTGGCTTGGCATCGGCGCGTCGTGCCACCAAGGCTCGCAGCACGCTGTCGCGATAGTTGCGCTCATACGCCTCATGAAAGATGCGGACACGCGTATCGTGATCGAGCTGATCTGCGATGGACCGCAGGGCGTTGATCGAATCGGCAGATGCGCCGCGCAGCTCATCGCCGCGCAGACCGGCAAGCTGTGCAACGTTGAAAAGCGGCCACGCCTGCGCGTATGCGCTGCGCCCAGCAGAGAGCGACAGCTGCGGCAGGCTCTGCAGGTACGGGATCAGATCGGGCAGCTCGCCGGAAAATCCGTGGTGCTTGGCAATATCGAGATAGGCCAAGACATCGAGAGACAGACGCACGGCCAGAAAGTCGATCAAGCGCACCTGCGGCTGCTCGCGCACCAGCCCGATCAACTGCGTTGAGCCTTCCAGGCGCTGGAACATGCCTGCCCAGCCGGGCAGCTGCAGCAGGGCGTGCTCGATGAAGTCGGGAATCTCTTCATCGCGGACTCCTAGCTCGCTCAAAAGAGCCAGGACGGCGGTCTCGGCATCGATGCCCCCGGTGCGACGAATGCGCGTGCCCAGCTGACGTTCCCAGGCCGATCGCAGGACGTAGCCCGTCGTTTCGATGTGACACCACGCGGCATAGAAGCCCTGAGCTCGCAGCGGCATGCGTAGCTGGGCTTGTCCGCGATCCAAGAACGCTGCGCACAGGGGAATCAGCGCTGGATGCACAAGGTCGTTGGGATCTTCATCACAGACCGCAATCAGCAGATCGCGCGGAAAGCGTGAGCGATTCGCTGCAGGCGCGTGCGGATTCGATAGAGAACCAGCGTCGGGAACACGCTCCTGGCAGGCTTGCCATAAATCGTGAATCCAGGCTGCTTCACTGGCTTCATCGGCGAGCAGCGACCGTCCTTTTTCGCCCAGGGCCTGCTCGCGCAGCGAGGGCGGGATATCGGAACGAAAGCGGCGGGCGGCATCGCCTTCATCAAGCTGCCACTGCAGTGCCGCCGCGCTGGCTTCACGGTGACCGAATAGCTGCACGCGCAAGCAGATCTCGTCGAAGCGATCCCACGTCTGCGGCACGTTTGGATGTGGCTGAGCGGCGAGAGTCGACTTCAGCGCCGCCTGGATGTCGGCGAGGGTGATACGCCCCGAGCGAAAGGCTTCGCGATAGTCCTGTTCTTTTAGGTAGCAGCGTGCGCCGAGCTTCTGCGATGCCGCCGCCAAGGCCTGATGAAAAGGCAGGTGGCCAAACGCGTGCAGCGTGTTGTGGTGGACGAAGACCTCAAGCGGCCCTTGGGCAGGCAGGTAGTGCGCGGCGTGAGAAATCGCATCCGCCAATATCTGTCTTCGATTACCCGAGAACTGCCGTGGCGAGTCAGAGGAAGAGTGAATGTCGTTGGGCATCGCGCGCCACTACTTCCGAGGCTGCGCTGACAAAGCCAGCCACACTGAAGCAACCTGCATATGTTCACATGAGCGGGCGGTCTGCGGCTACCGGCTTGTGATCTCTCCGCCGCCCCGAGAGCGGGTGTTCCGAGAAGGCGGCTAGCTTCTCAAGTCCCGTCAGCTCTAGGCGTTGGCCGCGCTGCGCTAGGTCTTCGCGAAGCTGACCTAGTTTGAGCATTACGGTGTGGTCGACACACAGGACCTGTGAGACGTCTAGCTGCACAGCCTGGGGCAGGGGACCTCCGTGAGCACTGGCAACGGACGCTTCGCGCAGGACGCGCTGCCGCAGGCTTATCCAGTTGCTGAAGATGGCCGCATCGAACACATGGATCACGATGCGATCCGCCCAGCGCGCCACATGCACGCGCGCCGAGAAGAGCGCACGCAAGGGCACCTGGTCACGTAGATGCAACAGCGCACTAGTCGCCACGCCGACGAAGACGCCGACCAGAAGATCGATCGCAAGCGTCGCAAGCAGGGTGCTGACAAAGACCAGAAGTTGGTCGCGACCGATGCGATAGACGCTGGCGAACTCGTGGGGGGAAGCCAAGCGCAGGCCCACCGCAACCAACATCGCAGCTAGAGCCGCAAGTGGAATGCGCTGCAAAAGACCGGGAAACAACACGACACAGACCAGCAAGACCAGCCCGTGAAACAAGTTGGCCCTGCGGGAATGCGCACCGTTTTGCACGTTGGCTGTGCTGCGCACGATCTCAGAAATCATCGGCAGCCCGCCGAGGCAGCTGGCCACAAGATTGCCGACTCCGACTGCCAACAGATCGCGATTCAGATCGGTTCGCCGCCGCTGCGGATCCAGTCCGTCGATGGCCTTGGCACTCAGCAAAGATTCCAGCGACCCCACCAAAGTCAGCATGATGATGTACTTCCATCCGACCGCGGTCGTGACCGCGGCGAAGCTGGGCCATGTCACAGCGGATGCCAGGTGGGAAGGAAGCCGCACCAGAGCCGACTGCCCGACGACGTACTGGTGGTGCAGCAGCGTGTACATGTGCTCGTGCGAAAGGTCGAAGGCGATGCCAAGTGGAATGGCGACAAGCAGCACCAACATTGGCATCGGCACGCGCTGCACCCAACGCGCACGCGCTTTGGGCAGCACGGTCAACAGAAGCAAGCTGAGCACACCGATGGCCGCGACCTCGGGATTCAGGCGCAGCACGCTGTATGGGATCTCAGCAAGAAGGCCGAGCGGGCTGTGCGAGGTTGGCACCACCCCCAGCAAGGTATGCGCTTGCTTGCCGATGATGAGGACGCCGATGGCGGCCAGCATTCCGTGTACAGCGGCCGCGGGAAAGAACTCGCCGAATACGCCGCTGCGCAAGAGCGCAAGAACGATCTGCAGCAGTCCAGCCACCACGCCCACACCCAAGGTCAGGCGATACCCCAGCGCAGAATTGCCCTGTCCTAGCTCTTGCACCGCGCCATAGACGATGACGATCAGGCCCGCCGCGGGTCCTTTGATCGTTAGCGCAGAGTTCGATAGCCAAGTGCCGCAGATGCCACCAACGACGGCGGTCAAGATGCCGGCGATCGGGGGGAAGCCACTGGCCATGGCGATTCCCAAACACAGCGGCAGCGCAATCAGTGCGACCTGAGCTCCCGCGATCAGATCCGCGCGAAGTGATGGGGCCTGCGGTTCGCGTGTTTTGTCGTGTTGATCGGGGGGCGACATGCGGCTTCTCCAAGCGCGTTGTGGGAATCGACTTGGTTCTAAAGCCACTGGCAAAGCGCAGCATGAAGTGCGTATGAAAAGCTCGTCATGTGGTTTTCAGCGTCGGGAAACTCGGCTGGCCATGGAGCGTGATACATATGCGCTGTGAAAGTCCTGATCGTTGAAGATGACCGCAAGTTGCAGAGCTTTGTTTCACGCGCGCTGACTGAAGAGGGCTACATCGCCGATGTCTGCCGCACGGGTCGCGAGGCGCTAGAGGCGCTTAGCCAGATCGCGTACGACTTGGTGGTTCTTGATTGGATGCTGCCGGAAGGTGATGGGCTGTCTGTGTGCCGTGCGCTGCGTGAGCGCGGCAGTCGAGTGCCTATCTTGATGCTGACGGCACGCGACGATGTCGGCGAGAAAGTGCTCGCTCTCGACGCGGGGGCCGATGACTACGTCACCAAGCCCTTTCACTTGGCCGAGCTTCTGGCGCGCGTTCGTTCACTCTTGCGGCGCACAGCTGAGACGCAAGTTGGCTCGCTGCGAATTGGTCCTTTGAGCTTGGACCTGCGACATCGCGTACTGCATATCCACGACCGCCGAGTCGAGCTGACTGGACGTGAGCTAGGTCTGCTTGAGCTACTCATGCGGCACGCTGGCCGAGTTGTGACGCGCACCGAGATCCTCGATCAGGTCTGGGGCATGCATTTCGATCCTGAGAGCAACGTGATCGAGGTACACATGCGTCGGTTGCGAGAGAAGCTAGGTGATGCCGCCGGGGCGCTAGAGACAGTTCGCGGCCAAGGATATCGCCTGGCCCTGCCGGAGCTTTCTGCATGAGGCTGCGCCGACGGCTGGCCCTGCTATTCGTCGTCACGCCCAGCGTGATGATCGCCGTGGCCTTTGTCGTTACCTGGCAAGCGTTTCGGCATGCACAAGAACGCCAGTTGGATCATGCGCTGTTGGCTCGCGCGCATCACCGCGCGCAGCTCGTGGCACGCGATGGCGAACAGGCCCTGGCGCAAGAGACGCTGCCCGAAGCGCCCGCCACCGACCTCGATGAACTGGTGCAGTATTCTGCGATCTACCGAGTTGATGGCAGCGTAGTTGCAGCGACGGAAAACCTGGGTATTCCGCCGCCGAGCTTGCAGCTCTTGGGCTTTTTGAAGTCTGCGAATGCGGCCATTCCGCGTGAACAAGCAGGCTTGGAATTTTCGATCCGCGGAAACGTACTGCGCGGTGTCTTGGTTCACGTTGACTTGGATCGCGGTCCAGGTCAGCGCTTGCTGTTGTTGGCTGCATCCCGCAGCGATATCGATACCGACACGTGGTACTTGGTTCGTTTGATGGCGGCCGTTTGGGTTGGCGCAACAGCTTGTGCCCTGGTCATTGGCTGGTGGCTGGGCGGGTATCTCTCGCGCAGCATCGAGGTGATCTCAGCAACGGCGCGACGGGTAGGGCAGGGGCACCTAAGCGAGCGAGTGCCCAACACGAAGGATATGGCTGAGAGTGAGATCCGATCGCTGGCAGAGGATCTCAACGACATGATCGATCAGCTCTCCCGTTTGCTTGACCTCAGTCGGCGCTTTGTCTCTCATGCGGCGCACGAGCTGCGCTCACCGCTGGCGGCACTGCGCGGAGAGCTAGAGTTGGCCTTGCATCGTCCACGCTCACTCGAAGAGTACCGCGCTGCGATCCGTGAGGCACTTGGCGATACCGAGCGGCTGATCTCATTGGCTGAAGATCTGCTGACGCTGGCTCGCCTAGAGTCTGCCACCCGACGCTGCGAGGGCAGCAGTTTTCCGCTGCAGGCAGCCTTCGATGATGCGCTGCGCGACTCGGCTGCGGCACACAGTTCAACTGTGCGCATCGACGCGTCGTTTCTTGATCTGCAGATCGTCGGCCATCGCGCGGACATTCGCCGCCTGCTGCGGAACTTGCTCGACAACGCTGTGCGCCACTCGCCGCAAGATGGCGTGATCACCGTCCGTGCAACACGTCGGTCGCCGGTACCCGATGTGAAGGCGGCCCCTGCGCAAGAGGTGGTGTTGACCGTTGAGGATCAAGGCCCCGGTGTGCCAAGCGAGCTACGTGAGAAGATCTTCGAGCCATTCTTTCGTGGTGAAAAAGAACGCGAAGACTCGGGGGCAGGTCTGGGTCTGTGTATCGCCCGCGAGATCGTGCGAGCGCACGGTGGCACGCTGACGTGCGAAGCGGGCCCGCACGGTGGCGCACGGTTTGTCGTCACCTTGCGAGGCAACGAGAGCTTTGCGCAAAGGAGGACGAGAGCGAATGGTGAGGACGAGCGAGGGAACTAGCCAGCGATGTCCTCGCCGCCGTCGACGTGGATGACGTTGCCGGTGATCCAGCCGGACAGTGGATGACTGAGCACTGCGACGGCGTTGGCAACATCCTGCGGCGTCGTCAAGCGACCCGCAGGGTTTCGCTGCGTGGCGACGCGCATCATCGCTTCGCTGCCGGGGATCTTGCGCAGAGCTGGCGTATCCGTCACCCCGGCGCACAGAGAGTTCGACGTGATGCCGCGCGGTGCCAGCTCAAACGCAAGCTGCCGCACATGGGACTCAAGCGCTGCCTTGGCGGCCGACACGGCGCCATAGCTGCCGATGACGCGGTGTCCTCCGGCAGAGGTCATGGCAAAGATGCGCGATCCGCGCGACAGCAAGCCTCGGCCGAGCAGATCCTGCGTCCAGTACAGCAGGGAGTGAGCCATCACGTCGCACGTCATGTCCATGTGCGGCTTGCCGATCAGCTCACTGGCTTCGCCGCTTGCCGGAGGCACAAACGGTCGCAGCGTGCCAAAGGCCAGCGAGTGAACCAGCACCCGCACGCGAGGGCTCTCGTCTTTCTCTGTTGCTGCAGCCACGCGGTCCGCGACTTCCTTGCGCTTGCCTTCGTCAGCGGCGTTGACGTTGAAGAACTCGGCCTTGCGACCTAGCTGACGGATCTGCGACACGATTCGTTCGACGTGCGGCATGGTGCTGCGGCGATCGAGATGAACGCCATAGATGTCCATGCCGCGGCGCGCTAATTCCAGCGCGATTGCTTCACCAAAGCCACTTGAGGATCCCAGGATCAGCGCCGCGCCGCTTAGGCGAAGCGTCGAGGAATCTGCATCCGTGGCCACCGATGGGTTGGGTGCGTCCGTTGCGTGGGGCGTCGACATGACTCCCCAAATATCACGCCACGTGAGTGGGGCGGAGAGGAAAAGGAGCCGCGGAGGGCGCAGACATCGTCAGAAGGGCGAAGCTTCCTTCTTGGGCGACTCTTTCTTGCCGCTGTCTTTCGGCTTGGTGTTTGACTTGGTTTTGCCGCCCTTGCCCTTCTTGCCGCCCTTGTTTGGATCCGAGCTTGGAGGATCGGGCGTCGGATCGGGCGTCGATTTGACCTCGGGGTCCTTGGGCGTGGGGTCCTTGGGCGGCGTGACGAGCTTCTTGGGCGGCGTGTCGGGACCGCCTGTCGGGTCGCCGTGGTCGTCTCCTCCACGGCTGCTGGTCGAACGGACGATCAACGCAATGACTGGTGCCAGCACGGCGATCACAATGACTGCGACCACGATCAACAGCGTTCGACGACGCCCCGGCGTAGCGGCTTGCGAGCGTTCAGCGGACAGGCCGGCGCTGGGCAGCGTGGTGTTGGAAACCGCGGATGCCCCGGCATACGGCAGCTGACCCGATGGCGGCAGCGCTGGCACTCCCATTTGCGAGGCAGCCGCGGCAGCATAGGAAGACTGCTGGGGCATGGGTGGCCCCGATGGGGCCGAGGCCATGGCGTGCATTCCGGGGCTGGAACGACCCAGAGCAGCCGCGGCCATGGCGGCGGGGCTGTCCATCGCTCCGGGATCGACGACTACGGTCGGCTTCTCGGGGAAGTCATCTTGATCCAGACGCACCATGGCTTCCGCCGGCTTGCTCGCCGGGCCGCCCGGACGAATGGCGGCGATGGCCCCAGCAGTCGCCGGCCGAACCGGGCGTATGCCCTCATGGCTACGTCCGCCACCTGCATGCGCGTCCGCGGCTTGGGCGCTCTCATCCACACGGAAGACCTGGTTGGCCTTGCGGATGTCACGCAGCTTTTGCAGAACAACGTTGGCGTCCTGCGGGCGCTGATCGCGATCGCGCTTGAGCATCGATGCCAAGAGCTCGTCGATCTGCTCGCCAAAGTTCTTGGCCGGGACGATGGTCGAGATACGCGGCGCTTCCCGGCGCAGACGCTGCGCAAGGACCTCCATGCCGTCGTCTCCGACGAACGGAGCGCGCTGGGCCAGCATCTCATACAGCAAAAGACCCAGGGCATAGACGTCGCAGCGCGAGTCGATCGGTTGGATGCCCAGTGCCTGCTCAGGCGCCATGTAGCGCGGAGTGCCCAGGCGCAGGTTGGCTTCCGTCACCAGGCCGTCGTTGTCTGCGGCGCGATCCAAGAGCTTGGCGAGGCCAAAGTCGAGGACCTTTACGACTTGGCCAACGGCATCAAACTTGGCTAAGAAGATGTTGTCGGGCTTGAGATCGCGATGGACCACGCCGACCTTGTGCGCGGCCCCCAGCGCGCCCGCCATCGCTTCGAACATGTCCAGGGCTTCTTGGATTTCCATCGGCGGATCGCGACGCAGGCGCTGGCGCAGCGTCTCGCCCGATAGAAACTCCATCGCCAAGTACAGGATGTCGCCATCCTGATCGAAGTCGAAGATGGTGATGGCGTTGGGGTGCTGGATCATGCTGGCGGCTCTCGCTTCGCGCTTGAAGCGCTCAGCGACGCCTTCCTGGTGGGCAAGATCCACGCGCAGGACTTTGATCGCGACCTCGCGATTGATCGGGGCCTGGGTCGCGCGGTAAACGTGCCCCATACCACCAGATCCGATGGTCGCTTTGATTGTGTACCGACCGCCGATAGTACGGCCGATCAGCGACGCGGCATTTTGACCTTCACTCGGCATCCGGCTGCGAAATTCATCTTATCCGATCTGCGGTTCCACAATCTACGGGGTAAGTGATGCGGGCGATTTGTGCCGTCTGTCCGTCGGAGACCTCGGAATCTTCCGTGTTTGCGGCGCTGCGCGTGGGCGGTATTTGGGCGGCGAGCCAGCAGGACATAAGCAGCGCATCGTGATCGGTTGATGGTGGATCGCCGCCGTGGCGGTAGTAGCCTCGACGCACTCCGTCGACAGAGAAGCCAAGCGACTCGTACAGGCGGCGGGCTGCGAGGTTGCCGCGACGGACTTCAAGCAGCGTGCGCTCGCAGCCATGCTTGGCCGCATGCGCGAGCACAGCCTGCAGCAAGGATCGGCCAATGCCTCGACGCTGCAGACCAGGCGCCGTGGCGATCTGCAAAATCTCGCATTCGCCCGCCAGCATCGTAAACAGGCAGTATGCAGCCGCTTGATCTTCCACAGACAAGATCGCAGCGCCTGCATGTGGCGCGGCCAGCGTCGCTTCGAGTCCCGCTCTGCCCCAGAGCGCAGCTTCGCCCTGCATCGACTGCACTTCGAGTTCTGCGATCGTTTCGAGCAGCGCGGACGGCGGCGCGCCCCGAATCAGTTGAATCGTTGTGCCATGCATGAGCGCCTACGATACGGGGCTAGGTCGCTTGGGATGCGCGAGCAGGTCTATTGTTTGGTTGATTCACTGCAGGATGAAGGGCAGTGGCTCGACGGGGACTGGCTGACCATTGATGACGATCGCGTTCTGAAAGACCATCGCAACCTGATCGCCGCGGCGCAGACCATACAAGTCGTACCGCACGCGGAGCTTATGCACGCCTCCCGGCGGCACGGTGTAGACATGGCCGACGCCGCCGCGCATGCGGGCGCGCATGCCGCTGGGCGTACTGAGCATCACCGAGTCGCGATAGATCACCATGGGGGCGCTGGTCTGGTTGAAGACGTCGACGGTGATGAGGTTCTCGTCGGTTTCAAGAAGGACAATGCGCAGCGCGCCCGGAGTCATCAGCTCGGGGCGCTGAGCCACCATGCGAATGGCGGAACCACAGCCGCTCTGCACGACGCCCAGTGCAGCGACGGTCAGCAGGGCAGAGTAGGTCGCCAGCAGGAAGTGGCGACGTGTCATGGAACCACTGGGTGGGGTGGATGCGGGCAACGACATTCTGTGTCTCCCCAGGAAGGCGCGTGTTGCGCGACCTTTCTATTTTGCACGGTGAGCCCGCGCGGGGAGCACAGAATTTCCGTGGACGGACGTGGCTATGGCGTCGGCAAGAGCGGGCAGGATGCGCTGTTGGCACGTCGCTGTGGGAACGGCGTGTTGGTCAGACCCGAGAAGCTGATCTGATCCAGATCCCAGCCGTTGGCGCCAACGTCGGCGTCGGTGCCAACGCGGAAACGCAGCTTGACGGTCTTGCCTGCGTACAGCGTGCCAAAGTCGACCGTCGTCGTGATGAAGCCGGGGTACCCGCTGCTGTTGCCCGAGAAGGCGCGGCGGCTCTTAAGCGGTCCATTGAGCGACCACAGCGTCGCGTTGTAGCCGTTGCTCTTGAACGACGCCGCGATGTCGGCCCAGGTCATGCCGTCGTCGGTGCTGACCTCGATTACGCCGCCGTCATAGAACGTGAAGGTATCGGCCTCGAAGCTATAGCGATGCAACAGCGTAAAGCCAAAGGGCCCGCTGCCAACTTGCAGAGCCGGCGTGATCAGCCACTGATCCGAAGCCAAGGGCGAGTCAGCGATCGACCAAGTCCCGCCGGCCCCACTGCGCACGTGCTTCCACGGGCCCTGCGTGTCGAGCTTGCTGTCGCCCGCCGCTGTCCAGCCCATGCCTGCATCGTCCATGCGGTCTTCCGTCGAGGAACCTTGCTCAAGGTTGTAGTTCACCGAGAAGGCGTCGCTGGCCACCACTGGGCCTGGTTGGGCGAGGCCGCTAGCATCAATGCTCAAGCGCAGCAAAAGCTCCGTTGTCGAGGCTGCACCATCCAGCGCGACTTCCACACGGCCAGTGACGCTTTGATACGGCGGCACAGTCGGGAAGCCGATCTGCGCTCCACGTGGGAAGCGCAGCGCCGGGTTCTCAGACGTGATGCGGGCTCGTGGGCTGAGCGGCACCCAGCCGGTGTTGCGGATCTTGACGATCAGCTGGCCGCGCTCGCGGTTGTCGAGGATGCCGTCGCTATCGCAGGAGCGCAGGGAATCGCTCAGCGTGATGGACTCGATCTCGATGGCGCCGCCGTACCCTGTGCTTTCTTTGACGGGCGTATGCGAGCTGGAGCTACGCGGTGGAGCAACCGCCCCAACGCCCATTCCGCGACGGGCGAAGGCCTGCGCGAACAGCTCGAAGTCCTTTTGGTTCTTGGCCAGCGCGGCGGCCAGAACGGCATCGCGGGCCTCGACCATCGTCGGTGCGTTCGGCGTCAACTTCAGCGAGGCAACCAAGTACTCGCGCATGGCCTGCGTGGCCTGCGCGAACGTGTAGCGCGCCGTGTCTTTCAAGAGCGCGACGTAGCATTCCCACAGCATGTTGGCCCAGACTTCGCCGCTGTTGTGGACTTCGGCGTTGCTGCTTCCCGTCTGACCAAAGGCAGGTGGCGGCGTCATCGGCAGCGGCGTGCCATTGGCGATGTGGCGGAACATAAGCGGGTTCTTCGCCATGTCGATCGAGTACGGATAGCGGCGAATGCCGTCATACGCCGAGTTTCCTGCCGGACCCAGCGAGTATGCAGCGGCTGCGAACGCGCCTTTCCAGTCGACGTTCGCCTTGTTCATGACGTCTTCTGGGCGCGTGGTGGCGAGCAGCGCGACGAAGTCGCTCCACCCTTCGCCCATCGAGCGGCCTTGGTTGTTTGAAAGACCGTTGGCGTTGCCGATCAGACGGTTCGACAGCACGTGGCCCCACTCATGCGTGACGATGTGCCCGTCTAGAGAGCTGTCGTTGTTCGTGAGCGTCGCCTTAAAGGACGCAGTCACTGCAGTCCCGCCCATGATCTTGGCGCGGATCGCATTGCCATCGGCCTGCGTGATCATGAGCGCTGGAATGGTCACCGGCATCGGCGGCGGCGTCGGCGCAGGGGCCATGCCACCGGGCGGATCCGCGACGTTGTTGACGATGATCACAGCCTTGGCACCGCTGACCTGGGCGTTATACGCCTTGTCCTCGAAGTAGCAGTTGCCGCGATCGACCAGCGCGATCTTGTCCTTGACCGCCATGGCGTTGACATAGGGCTTCTCGCAGCCGTCGCTGGGGCTCATGCCCATGCCGTCGTTGGCGGGCATGACCTCGGCTGTGATGTCGTACCTCTGCGCGCCAAAGGACGCCTTGCCCACGGTCAGTGTCTTGGCCAGATCCATGGGCATGGTGACGCGCAGCGCGTCTTCCTGTGGATCGAACAAGTACATCTGGATGCGCGGCGATGATCCGTCCGCAGGGGTCGATGCATTGGCGTTGTTGCGCCCGGTATAGTCCTGGGCCTCGGCGCGAATCGGGTCCTTGTCGACGCCACCGCGGCCGAAGTTGTCGAGCTGCGGGTTGCGCGATTTTTCATCCCAGCCCGCGTCGTAGAACGTGTCGTGCAGGTAGTTCACGATATAGAAGAAGTTCGTCGTGACCGCCTGCTTGGTGACGTCGTCCTTCGCCGGATCGTCCATCGGGATATTCAGGGCATAGTCGAACGTCCCCGGCATGCTTGGCTTCAGCATGACGTCGCCCATGTTGTATCCGTCGGGTGACTTGACGTCGGCATACGCTACGGCGTTGTTGCCACGTGCCTCCATCGCCATGGCCGGCAGCCAGGGATCTTTCTTGGAAAAGCCCGTGCTTTCGGCCGTGACCAGCTGCGACGCGACGAAGCTCAGAGACGTGCCGTCCTTTTTTCCCGTCGGGTGCGGCGTGAATTCGTTGCCGTGCGGGCCATCCCAAGGCTGGAAGCTGGGCGCTTTGTCGGCCCACACGCGATAGGTATACGAGTCCCCAGCGGTCAGCTCGTTTTGGAACAGCACCGCACCATCGCTGGCTGCGATGACGTACGAGCGCAGCTCGGAGTCGGGCTGATCGCCGATCGAAAGATCGAGCTCGACGTAGTACGCCGGTACCAGCTGGCCACCTTGCACAAACCACACCCGCTTGCTGCGCGGTGGCGTGGCTGCTGAATAGCGCTGACCAGCGACGGCAAACGCGGGCACCGCGTGCGTCTCGTACTTGCTCTGGCTCTTGGGCAGCGACGTGGGCGTTGTCTCGGCCCCGGTCATCTGGCGGATGGCTCGCGCCACTGCTGCATCGGAATCCAGCGCGAACTCAGAGCGTGTCGCCTTGCTGTGCTGGGCCAAGAACCCCGTCGCTGCCACCGGCCGCATATCGCGGGACAGCGCGATGTTTAGGCTGTGGCGAAAGACCTCAAGTCCGTCCACGTGCTGCTCGAAACGGGCGATGATCGCGCCCTGTCCGATGTCGTGCAGATCGGCCAATCGCGTGGCAGCGAGGGCGTCTTCGTCCATGCCATAGGTGCTGGCTAGGCTGTGCAGCACGCGGAAGGCTACCGTCGTGGCATCGCCTTGTTGCGGCTGCTGATCCAACCAGATGAACGTCGGGGCACCCGCTTCGGGATCGCGATGCGCGACATAGCGATCCGGCGCGGTCTGCGACTGCAGGCTAGGCTGCTGGGCGGGTTCTACCGAGCAGCCAACCAAAAGAAGCTGGGCCACGGTAAGCCCCGAAAATAGGGCGCTCTTCGCTGCAAAGCGGGCAGAGCGCGGTCGGAAGACAGTTCGCGTCATGGTTGCTTGACCTCCCAATCGGCATGGCCGAGGTGCGGCGCAGCGTATCAGCATTTGCTGGGGACGGGGCAAGCCTGCAGCACAGCCCGCCGCTTGGCTTGCGTGAGGGGCTTGTCGCAGGGAAGAATCGCAGCGAATCCGCAATCGCAGCGGACGCAGCACGAGGAGCCAATACATGACGAGCGTAGAGATGCAGCGCCGCGCCCGGCGCATTCTGATCGCGGGCGCAGCAGCACTGAGTCTGTGGGGTATCGCCGCGGGCTGTCAGCCCCCCGAGCCTGCCGTCGGCGATCTGTGGCAGCGCCAGGTCGGAACCAGCGAAGACGACGCGCTTTATGGCGTTGCGCGATCGGGAAGCAGCGTGTTTGCCGCGGGAACCACCAAGGGACGCCTTCCCGACGCGCCAGCCGGAAGCGCGCTGGCCGATGGATACGTCCTTAAGCTGGATGCCAGCGGCAACGTGCAGTGGCAAAAGCAGATCGGCACCGCGGGGACCGACGAGTGGCGTGGCATCGCCGCCGACAGCAGCGGCGGTGTCTATGTCGTCGGCTTCACCGACGGCACGTTCCCCGGACAGACGCGAGCGGGCGGCTTCAGCGATGCCGTGATCGCGCACGTGAAGGCCGATGGCTCGCTGGACTGGCTGCGGCAGCTTGGCAGTCCGGCCGCCGACTATCTGGTCGCCGTTGCCGTCGATGGCAGCGGAGCCGCCTATGCCGTCGGATCGACGTCTGGATCGCTACCAGGGCAGACCTTGCGCGGCGCGACCGACGCCTTTGTCGTCAAGTACCGCGCCGACGGCACGCAGGAAGCGCTGGTGCAGTTTGGCAGCGCCAAAGACGACGCGCTGACCAGCATTGTCGGCGATGGCCAGGGCGCCTTCTATCTGGGCGGCTGGGCCAGCGATTCCGTCGCGGCGGGGCAGGCTGCACAAGGGGGTCGTGACGCTGCGGTGTATCGCTTCGTGCCGGGCACGGGCGTTACCTGGGGGGCTCAGTTCGGCGGCTCAGCGGACGATGAAGTGCAGGCGATCACCCTGGGGACAAGCGGCGCGCTGTTCGTCGCTGGACGCAGCACGGGTGCCGTCAGCGGACAGACTCCGCTGGGTCGCATCGATGGCTTCGTCGCCAGCTTGGATGCCGGCAGCGGTGCGCCGCGCTGGGTGCGTCTTTTGGGCACGCTGTTCGAGGACGAGATCTTCGGCCTGCTGCCACAAGCGCAAGGCGGCGTGCTGGCCGCTGGCTATGTTGGCTTGGCGCTGCCTGGCGGCATGTATCAAGGCGGCAAAGACGCGGCGTTCTTTCGCTTGGCTGCCGATGGCACGACCGAATCGGCGACGCAGCTGGGCACGGCCGGCGAAGACATCGTGCGCGGCATCGTCGACAACCCGCAGGTCGGCGCCTTTGCGGTCGGGACGACCAACGCGGCGATCAGCGGTCAGCTTGCGCTGGGCAACACCGACGGGTTCGTGGGCAGCTATCGTCTGAAGTGATCTATCAGACTATGTGATGGATCTGCGCCATGATCCATCACATGAAGTGAGCTGTCTGCCGCGCTTTAGCGATCGGAACCTGGCTTGGACGGCCTAGTCACGCGCCAGGATCTGATCGAGGTACATGCGGTGTGCCGTCGAGAAAGCGGCGGGTCTGGCTTGGTATTCGCCCAGCTCAGCGCGCTCTTCAAACGATCGATACGGCCCCGAGTCCATAAGCTCGCGATCGCTGTCGATGGTGTTGTGGCTGCCACCGCCAGGAACCACGGCCATGCCCAGGCTGTGACCGAACTCGTGCGCGACCGTGCCGCCGATCAGCGCGCCCAGCACGCGAATCGCTTCCAGCAGGGCGGCGCGCCTGGCTTCGCCTGCGGCAAGCTCGCTGCGATCGGCAGGCTGGCCACCATATTCTGGGACGAACGCGGCGAACACGTCGTCGAAGCGCGACGAGGCAATGGGCAGCGGACTTGCAGCGCGCGGCGAGAGCGACAGGAAGGGATCCAGAAAGACACCGCCAAAGCCATACACGCCCTTGCGATCGGCGGCGGCGTTGAAGCCTCCGATATAGTCGTTTAAGCGCAGGTTGCCGCGGTCGAGAGCATCGCTGTTGTCCAAGCCAAACAGGCCGGCGTTGTTGGGATCCGGGCCGCCAATCTCGATCGTCGTGTATTCGTCGAAGTCCGTCGGCAGGCTGTCGCGCACATCGACGTTCCAGTCGGCATAGGTCCGCCGCACGACCTTGAGCACCTGCTCGCGAATCTCGGGCTCGACATTGCGCAGACCAAAGCGCCGCAGACCTTCGGTGAAGTTGGCCAGGAACTTCAAGTACAGCACCTGCATCGGCGAGCCAACATCGACGACGCACAGCGGACTGCAGGGCAGGGGAACGCCGTGCTGCACATTCGACCCCGAAAGCACTTCCGGTTCGAGCGTCCCGACGAAACGGCCCGCCCGTGAGCCCAGACCGGTGAGCCTGCCCATGCTGTCCAGCGTCGGGTGCGGCACAAAGACCAAGCGGTGCGAGTCCTGGACATCGGTGATCAAGGTCATGTCCGTCGGCACCACCGTTCCATCTTTCAGCGTGAAGGTGCCGAACAGATGGACGGCCGTGGCTGTATCGCCCGTCAGATCGAGGGGCAGAAAGCCCGCTCCACTGGCGCTGACCCGCATGCCGCGACGCACCACAGTCGAGTCGAGCGCCACAAGCTGCGTACGCAGCAAAGACAGGCTGACCGACACCGCTTTGGCCGCCTGCTTCACGTCGGTGATCTGGCGATTTTCCAGCGTTGCCTGGGCAAACAAGGTGCCGGGCTGGATGCCTAGCGTGCGGGCCGACAAGGGCAGGCGGGCTTCGCTTCTGGACACTGGGATCAGCGTGTGCTCGACGCGTGGGTACAGCAAGGCCTGGCTGCCTGGCATGCTGCTGCGATCGCCGGGCAGCACCTGCCGCACGAAGGTTCCCGTCAAGGAAAGGACCATCTGGCCTTCGCCTTCGAGCAAGAAGCCGCTGCCGATAACAACCACGTCGTCGCCCAGAAACAGTGCCGTTGGTGAGACCCGATCCACGACGGGCAGAAGCTGCGTGCGCAGCGAGAGCTCAAGCGGCGCAGTGCGCGCATAGATCTTCCGATCCACGGTCAGCTCAAGACGCAGCGTGCCCTGGATATGGACGCTGTCGCTTGCCGTAAGCGGACCGCCGGCCAGCGTCGCAAACAGCGGCGGATCGATTGGGACAACAAGCTGCGTTTCGGACGCAAACTCGGTGGGCAGCACCAGATCCAGGGCCTGCGTACCTGCGCTGCTGTGGCGTTCGCCGCTGAACAGAAGCTGGCTGCTGGCGCGAGCCGTCGGCTGAAAGCCGGTGCCGGACAGACGCAGGCGCAGTCCCGGCAACACATCTTGTGCGGGAAGCGGATCCAGGCGCAGGGTTCCCGTGCGCGGCTGCTGGCTGGGGTCCTGCGACCGCAAGTCCCCTTCGCCGCAGGCCAAGCACAGGCCGAAAAGGACGCTGCTCAGGACCGAAAGCCTAAAACGCGGTGCCATTGGCGCGGGCTCCTGGCGAACACTTGCCGACGGCAGCTTGTACGAGGTCGTGGCCGACGAACAGCGTGTTGCGGTTGAGATCGGTCTGCCGGTTGATCGATGTGCCGATCGACGCCGTGCAGCGTACGCAGGCGGCGGGATAGGTCACGCTGTCGATGATGGCGTTGTCCGAGCTGCGCAGCGTCACGGTATCGCCACTGTTGTTGAGCGACAACCCACCCGTAATCGACGGCGCTGCGAAGACTTTGACACGAGCGGGAAAGCCCTGGGGAGTACCGCCCCCGAAGACCACCGCCGAGTCACCGGGCTGCAGCGTCGTGGGCGTTGGGAAGGTGAAGCGGACGGCAACGGCATCGCTGATCGTCGCGCCGCCTAGCTCGATGGCTTTGCCGCTGATGTTGACGAGCTCGACGAACTCGTCTTCCGATGTGCTGATTGTGCCGTCGCGGTTGGGGTCGACGCCGGTCGGCGGGTCGTACAGGACTTCGTTGATCAGGACGCCTGGCTCGGCGCCGCAGCCGTTGCGCGCTTCGATGAAGATGCCGGCCAGCGCTTCCAAGCCGCCGGGATCGCGAGCGCGAAGCTGCGTGCCAAAGCTGCAGCGATCGGCGAGCTGAGCCGGCGTAGGGCTGAAGGTAAACATCGCGGTCTTGCCGTTGGGCATCACATCGAGCGTGGCGTTCGCAAGCTCGGTGCCGCCGACGATGGCCAGCGAGATGGCTTCGTTGTCGTCGTCTTTGACCGCGATCGGCAGTGTGGCGGTTTGGCTTTGCGACAGGTCGAGCAGGATGTTGTACGGCGCGTTGAGAAAGCGCGGGCGGCCGGCTTCGCTAGGGACGACGGTGACAACCACCGACTCGGTCGCACTCTGGCCCCCGGCCTTGAGCGCAAAGGTCAGGGGCTTGACACCGACGTCGCTGGCGACGGGCACCCAGCGAAAGATGGCGGTCGCGGTCTCGCTGGCTAGCCGCGTGACCTGAGCATCGGCCAAGACGGGCGATTCCAGCGAGATCTCGCCTGGAACCGTCCCGCGCACGGTTAGTTCCAGCTGCTCTCCGACGGCGATCGTGCGGTCATCCATGCCGACGATGCGCGCCGGGACTCCGCTTCCGCAGCCCAAACTCGGCAGGGTCCAGACCAGCCAGCCCGACAACAGCAGCCAACGTGCGCGGCGCATTCTGCCCCCCAGCAAACAGTCCGTGATGCGGCATCATAGCACGCGTTCTCGACGGAGATCTGGACTCTTCCCGGTCGGCCTGGCCCCTTGGGGCGCGTGGGCCGCAGAAGCTGAATCAGCGCGGACGCTTGCCGACCTGCTGTTGTGCTGTCAGTGCGAATGACTAGGATTTTGTATTCCGAAATACGATTCGCCGGCTGCTAGGGATGCATCTGGGCCGGCTTCCTAGGAGGAAAAGTACATGCGCACGATCTTTTCTCTGCGTCGGGTGATGACTCTGGGGCTTTGCCTTGTGGGCTTTGCTGCGGCCTGCGGGGGCGAGCCCGCAGAGCCTCTGGATGACCCGGCGCTGGCCGCGGCCATCGAAGCGGATCTAGAGAAGTTCGATTCGAACCCGCAGGCGTTCTTGAACACGCTGCCGACCAAGACCATGACGGCCCCCGTGCCGTTCTTCAGCAACGCGGTCATTGCGGACAAGACCTTCGTCGAGGCGAAGAACTCTGTGATTCGTCAGGACCCCACGGCAGACGCGCCAGGCGCCAACGATCAGGCGCGTAACTTGGTGGATTCGCTGGCGCTGACCAAGCTGGAAGACATGCACACGCTGCGCGCCGTCAATCTCGACGAGTCGCCGTGGTCAGACGATTACTGGGGTCTTTACGCTGGCTCGACGGCCAAGCGCTATGCCGATCCGGGTCACAAGATCACCGATGACTGGAAGGCCAACACGGACTATGTCCGCAACATGCAGCCGGTCAGTACCGATCATCTGTCACCGGCCGAGAAGTACGATCTGCTCGTCGGAGACGCCAACAAGACGCTGACCAAGTACAACCTGGACACGGGCAAGCCGTACTTTCAGACCTACGGCAAGGTCGAGACGTGGATGGGCATCTGCCACGGCTGGGCTCCGGCCGCGTTCATGGTGCCGCGCCCGCAGAAAGCGATTACCGTCACGGCCGCCGATGGGGTCACCAAGATCAAGTTCTACCCCTCGGACATCAAGGCGCTGGCGAGCGAGCTTTGGGCGACGACCAGCCCGCGCGTGAAGTTCATCGGGGGCCGCTGCAACACCAAGATGCCGGCCGTCGACTCGATCGGTCGCATCAAAGATCCCGCCTGCCGCGACACCAACGCCGGCACGTGGCATCTCGCCGTCGTCAACCAGATCGGCAAGGCCAAGCGCAGCATGGTCCTTGACGCGACGTTTGACTATGAGGTCTGGAATCAGCCGGTCTATGGCTACGACTACAACTACTTCAACCCCAAGACGAAGAAGACGTACAAGACGCTGTCGTACGCCAAGGTTGCGGTCGCCGACTTCGCCGAGGACAAGTTCAAGCCGTACCGCGCGCCAGGCACCACGCACATCGTCGGCGTGGCGATGAACGTCAAGTGGGTCGTCGAGACGCAGCCCAGCCAGTTCACGCCGGACAGCCCGTCGCGCGATGCCATCTCGGGCGCTCGCTACCTGTACACGCTGGAGCTTGACGCCAATGGCAACATCATCGGCGGCGAGTGGCTGCAGAACGCGCACCCCGACTTCCTGTGGACATCGCCGGCCGGCACCAAGGCCACCGCAAGCAACGAGTTTGAAGCGGCTGTCGTCAACTGGGATGGCACCACCGCGGTCCCGCAGTCGTGGCGCACCGCAGCGGCCAGGGCCTCCGCGGTCGGCTCTCCCCTCGGCATCATCGTCGAGTCGCTGACCAAGCTCGCCCGCCAGTAGTCCGCCCACCCGTCGTCCAACTCTTCGCCGCAAGACGCTCGCAGTCACTTGGCTGCGGGCGTTGCGCAGGGCCGACACCGACGCGTTTTGTCGCGCCCCGCGAAGACCGGGGAAGAGCCAAGCAATCCCGACTCCCACGCCCACGTCCAGAGCAAAGCCCGCGAGGGCGGGCGGCGTTTAATTTCGACCGTGCCAGCTTCGTTGATAAAGTGAAGTTATGGGTACAAATTCTAGGAATGATGGCGACTCCTCGTCCTCGGGATCGGGGTCGTCTGGAGGGCGGCGGCGCGCGGCGCGTGGGCTGCCGCTCTTGCCGCTTCGCGACATCATCGTCTTTCCATATATGGTGGTGCCGCTGTTTGTCGGGCGCGAGAAGTCGATCCATGCGCTTGACTACGCCATGGCGCACAGCCGCGAGATTGTCTTGTGCGCGCAGAAGAAAGCCCGCACCAACGACCCGGCGTCGGACGACATTTACACGACTGGAACCATCGCTGAAGTGCTGCAGCTTCTGCGTCTGCCCGACGGCACAGTCAAGGTCTTGGTCGAAGGCAAGCGCCGCACGCGGGTTCGTCGCTTTCTTCACAACGACGATCATCTGCAAGTCGAAGTCGAAGAGTTGCGTGACCCAGACGAAGACGTGACCGAGCTGGTGGCGCTGGTGCGGCAAGTGCGCAGCGTCTTTGAAAACTACGTCAAGCTCAACCGCCGCATCCCGCCTGAGCTGGTGGCGACGACGGGAACCATCGACGATCCAGCGCGGCTGGCTGACACGATCTCGGCATCGCTGACGGCGCTCAAGCTCGCTGATAAGCAGGCGCTGCTGGAAACCGAAGCGCCATCGGGGCGGCTGGAACGACTGCTGCAACTGATGCAGGCCGAGATCGAGATCCTTCAGGTTGAAAAGAAGATCCGCTCGCGCGTGAAGAAGCAGATGAACCGCTCGCAGAAGGACTTCTATCTGAATGAGCAGATGCAGGCCATTCAGAAAGAGCTCGGTGAGCGCGACGAGTTTAAGAACGAGCTTCAAGAGATCGAAGACAAGATCCGTCAGAAGCGCATGTCGCGCGAGGCGCAGACCAAGCTGCGCAAAGAGCTCAAGAAGCTCAAGCTGATGTCGCCGATGTCAGCGGAAGCGACGGTGGTGCGCAACTACATCGACTGGGTGCTGTCGCTGCCTTGGGACGATCGCACGCAGGACAAGCTCAACATCAAAGAAGCCGAGACGATCCTCGACGAAGATCACTACGGCTTGCAGAAGGTCAAAGAGCGCATCATCGAATACCTGGCTGTGCAGGCTCTGGTGAAGAAGCTCAAGGGGCCGATCCTGTGCTTGGTTGGCCCGCCCGGCGTTGGCAAGACCAGCTTGGCCAAGTCGATTGCGCGCGGAACCGGTCGTCGCTTCGTGCGCTTGTCTTTGGGCGGCGTGCGCGACGAGGCCGAGATTCGCGGCCATCGTCGTACCTACATCGGCGCCATGCCCGGAAAGATCATCCAGAGCTTGAAGAAAGCCGGCAGCAACAACCCCGTCATGTTGCTGGATGAAGTCGACAAGATGTCGACCGACTTCCGCGGTGATCCGTCGGCGGCGCTGCTTGAAGTGCTGGATCCCGAACAGAACCACTCGTTCGTCGATCACTACCTCGATCTCGATTACGACCTGTCGGATGTCATGTTCATCGCGACGGCGAACAGCCTGCACAGCATTCCGCTGCCGCTGCAAGATCGCATGGAGATCATCCACTTGGCCGGCTATACCGAGTGGGAAAAGCTGGCCATCGCGCAGCAGTACTTGATTCCCAAAGAGCGCGAGCAGAACGGCATCACGCACGTGCCGCTCGACATCAGCGCCGATACCATCCGCTCGATCATTCACCACTACACAAAAGAAGCCGGGGTGCGAAACCTGGAGCGCGAGATCTCGACGATCTGCCGCAAGGTCGCACGCGAAGTCGTGGCGCGCTCGCACGCCGGAGGGCTGACCAGCCTCGACGCCGATGCCACGCTGACCGAGGCTCCCGAGAGCGAAGCCGCAGAGACAGTCGCAGCCAAGGCCAAAGCCAAGCCCATCGCCAAGGGCAAGGTCGACAGCCGCGGCAAGCCCGATGGCAAGCCCGACGACAAGAGCGACGCCGACAAGCCAGAAAGCAGCGACAAGAAGCCGGCCCGCTTCCGCATCACGGGGGCCAACCTGAGCAAGTACCTGGGCGAGCCGAAGTATCGCAGCAACAAGGTCGAAGAGCGCGACGAGGTCGGCTTGACCAACGGTCTTGCGGTCACCATGCACGGCGGAGAGCTCTTGGTGACCGAGGTCTCGGTGGTGCCGGGCAAGGGCAAGCTGGTCTTGACCGGCAAGCTCGGCGACGTCATGCAGGAATCGGCACAGGCGGCGATGAGCTACGTCCGCTCGCGCGTCGACGCGCTAGGGCTTGAGCGCGACTTCTATCAAAAAGTCGATCTGCACGTTCACTTTCCCGAGGGCGCGGTGCCAAAAGATGGCCCGTCGGCTGGCATCACCATGGTGACCAGCTTGGTATCAGCGCTCTTGCGCATTCCGGTGCGACACGATGTGGCGATGACCGGCGAGGTGACGCTGCGCGGGCGCGTGCTGCCCATCGGCGGCTTGAAAGACAAGATCCTTGCTGCCCACCGCGCGGGCATCTTCACCTGCGTCATTCCGGCGGAAAACCAAAAGGACATGAAGGACATTCCGCCCAAGGTGCTGCGCGAGATGAAGGTCATCCCCGTCGAGCACATGGATCAAGTGCTGCGGGCTGCGCTGCGCTTGAAAGAGCCGGATACGTTCCTGTCTGCTCCCAGCCAGCCGGTGGATTGGCGCACCCAAGCGGCCCCTGGCAACAGCGTCGAGCACAACTGATCTGCCGACGACCGCGACGCGGGCGGGCCCATCGCAGCGCGGCGCTTTAGTCGTGCTTCGGTCGTGCCGGCAAGCCGGGCGTAACGGGCGCAACACCGGGCTGCAGATCGGGGTGTGATCGGGTTCGAAAGCGCTGCAGACCCTCGCGAATTTCCGGGCCATCGATCAGGCTGTTGAAGCAAGCAGCCTCGATGCGCATGGCTTCTTCCAGAGCGCGACCGGTGCTGCGCAGTACCGATTCCTTGTCGCTGTGGATGGCGGGCTGCGGCAGGGTGCAGATGAACTGCGCTAGCTCCAGCGCTCGCGTCAGCGACTGACCGGATGGGACGACTTCGTTGACCAGGCCGATGCGCTCGGCCTCGCGCGCATCAATGACGCGGCCCGTGATGATCAGATCCATCGCCCGCCCCAAACCCACAATCAGCGGCAAGCGCACGGTCCCGCCATCGCCAAGGCCGATGTTCCAGCGACGGCAGGTGACGCCAAAGCTTGCGTGTTCTTCGGCGATGCGAAGGTCGGCCCAGCACGCCCATTCCAGGCCGCCGGCATAGGCCACGCCGTTTACGGCCGCCAGGACTGGCTTGTACAGATCGGTCCAGCGCGTCGGGCCCAAGATGCCGGGCCGCTCGCCGCGGTTGTGCGCCGCGCGCTCGGACGGAGTGCCGGCCAAGAGTCCCTCGGCGGCTTTGAGGTCGGCGCCGGAGCAGAAGGCTTTGTCGCCGGCCCCCGTCAGGATCGCGACCTTGGCGCTTGCGTCATCGCGAAACATCGACCAGGCCTCGACAAGCTCGCGCGCCGTCTGCGGTCCGATGCAGTTGCGGACCTCGGGGCGGTTGATACGCAGGATGCGGACTTCACCTTGGCTCAGATACTCAATCTCGCGAAAGTGCATGGGGTCTCCGTCTGGAAGGGGGCCGGATCAGCCTCGTTGATGAGGCGAACTTTGCCTGACAAGGAACAGCCCTGGGAGCATATATTCGCGCCCATGCGAGCCTTTCAAACGTGGCGTCTAGTTGTGCTTTCGTCCTGCGTCGCTGTAGCGCTTGGCTGCGTCGCTGCTGAGCGTGGAGACGGCACAGATGACCCCGAAAAAATGGGCATGCAGAAGCCCAATCCCAATCCGAACCCCAACCCGCAGAAGCCGGGTCGACTGACCGGCAAGGTCGTGGCGCCCGAGGGCACGATTCCCATCGCGGGGGCCTTGGTCTATCTGACGAACGCTCCGCCACCGCCGATTCCCGACGGCGTCCACTGCGATAAGTGCGTCCGTCTGCAAGATGGCACGCCGCACACTACGACGCAGGTAAACGGCCAATTCCAGCTAGAGGCATGGCCAGGGACCTATCAGCTCGTCGTGCAGAAGGGAGCCTTCCGTCGCGTGCGATCGTTCACCGTGCGCGAGGGCGATCAGGCCGTGCCGCTTGCGCTTACGACGCTGCCAGCCATCACCGACAAGGCAAACGGCGACGACATCCCCAAGATCGCGGTGGTGCTCGGCGCTTGGGATCCGATCGAGGTCGTGCTGGCCAAGATGGGCTTGAAAGCGACGCTCACCACAGGCGGCTTGGGCAAGGTGCAGGTCTTGGCCAAGGATGCGCCCGCGTTTGACATCTATGGTCTGCATCACCCGCTTGAGATGTCGCCGTTTCCCAACCCCAACGCGCTGCTCACCGACGCGAAACAGCTCAGCAAGTATCACATCGTGTTCTTGCCCTGCTCGGGGTCGACCAACACGGGCGATCCAGGAAGCGGGCCCAAGTGCTCGGGCATTTACAACCCGGCGGCCAAGGCGACGCTGCAGAACTTCGTGCAGGCCGGCGGGCGCGTGTATGCATCGGACTGGTACTACGAGTACGTGCGCCAAGTTTTCCCCAAGTACATCACGTGGACGGGCGAGACCTCGCAGCAAGGCAGCGCCTGTCAGTCGGGCGGCGGCGACCAGCCGGTGACCAAGGCCGACACCGGGCTGCTGGACTGGCTCAGCGCGCAGTCGCGCAGCCTGCCCAGCGTCAAAGATGCCTGGACCGCCATTGCATCCGTGCAGCCGCAGCTGGGCCCCGACGCTGACGGCAAGATGGTGACGATCACGCCGCGGGTGTGGGTGCATGCCTCGGGAGCGCCAGTCTCTGCCAGCGTGCAGCACGGCTGCGGTCGCGTCTTTTACACGACGTATCACACGCAGCCGACCAGCGCCGTCGGGGACCCGCTGGAATCGCAGGCCCTCGCGCTTCTATATCTGATTCTTGAAGTTGGCGTGTGCATCGACCCGGTCGTCATCGGGTGATGCAGGGCTGGCGGGGCCGGCCGAGCGAAGCAGCGACGCTACGGGCGATAGATGCCGTCGAAGTGCTGCAGCACAAGCTCGGCAACCTGACCGCGCTCGGGCAAGCGGGCCAGAAGGCCGTACATGGCGGCCTGGCCTTGGCTGCCTAGCTCGGGATGAGCGCGCACAAACGCGACGCTGTCCGCGAGATCGCGCAGATACTCGTCGACGATGGCCGCATGGTTGGGGTTGATCATCAGGTGGATGCAGTCGGGGCGCTGCTGGCGATCGATGTGCCAGCCGCGCGTCTCCATGGCGTCGGCGATGGCAAAGATCTCTAGCTCGTCGGCGGTAAAGGCAAACACGCCGATCGCTGGCTCGCCCAAGACGCGCAGGCCGGGGATGGCGCGAATGCCTGCAAGAAAGCGAGCCGTGGTGCGCATCACCAGGTCGGCGTTGCGCAGATACCCGCTGCGCCCGAGCGACATCATCGCCGCCCAGGCTGCCGCGATGGGTCCGCCCGGTCGTGTGCCGGCCATCGTCGTCGAGGCCATGATGCCGCCCGGCCAGTCGGTATAGACAAAGAACTGGAAACGTCGCAGGTCGCCATCGCGATACAAGATCGTCGAGGCTCCTTTGGCTGCGAAGCCGTACTTGTGCAAGTCGGCCGAGATCGACGTCACGCCTGGCACGCGAAAATCAAACGGCGGAATCGGATGGCCTAGCTCGCGCGCAAACGGCAAAAAGAAGCCACCGACGCAGGCATCGACGTGCAGGCCCAGGCCATGCGCGAGCGCCAGATCCGACAGCGCCTCGATGGGCTCGACGACGCCTTGCGGATAAGCCGGAGCCGAGCCCACCAGCGCAATGGTGCGCGGCGTGATGGCGGCCTGCACGGCAGCCACATCGACGCGAAAGTCCGGTCCGACGGGTACGTGCAGGATCTTCACGCCCAGATAGTGCCCCGCTTTGTCAAAGGCGGGGTGGACCGTCGTCGGCGTGATGATCTCGGGCGGTCCGTCGATGAAGCGCTCGGGGGATCGGGCACGGGCGCGATCGCGATAGGTCTTGACCGCCATCAGGATGCTCTCGGTCCCGCCCGAGGTCATGCTGCCGACGGCATCGGGGCCACCGCCGAGCAGATCGCAGGCCATGGCGATGACCTGCGTCTCAAGCTGGCGCAGGCTGCCGAACGCCCCTGGATTGAGCGCGTTTTCGCTGAAAAAGACCGCGTGCGCTTGCCGCAGAAGCTCGGTGTGATCGTCGCTGACGTGATAGACCAAGCTGAACGTACGGCCGTCGTGCCAGCGCACGTCCTTTTCTCGCAGCGCGTGCAGTTCAGCCAGTATGGCGTCGCGGTCGAGGCCTTGTTCGGGCAAGCGGCCCGTACGCAAGGAAGAGGCAGAGAGCGTCGCAGAGTTGGCGGGGATCGTCATCCGGTCAGGCTAATGCAGCCGGCTGGCTTGACACAATCGTCGGCTGCGCGGCCCGCGCTTGCGATAGGATGAGGGCACCGTGTCTGATTCGCGCCCGTCTGCGAATGGCTCTGCGCTTGGCTCGCCCGCGAAAGCGGCTGCGACATCGGCTGCAGCGGAAGCGACGGAGCGCAGCCAAGCATGGACGCCGTATCAGAAGCGCCTGTTCTTTTTCTTGAGCGTTGCGACGTTCTTTGAAGGCTATGACTTCTTGGCGCTGACGCAGATCCTGCCGAACCTGCGACGGGACATGGGCCTGTCACCGGGCGAAGGCGGCGCGCTGGTTGGCTTTACCAACATCGGAATGGTCTTGGCGTTCTTGCTGGTGCGCAAGGCCGACGTCTGGGGCCGAAAGCCGGTGCTGAACCTGACCATCGTCGGGTACACGCTGGCCTCCTTGGCCACCAGCCTGATGCCCAATGCTCTAGGCTTTGGCCTGTGTCAGCTCTTGGCGCGCTTCTTTCTGATCGCCGAGTGGGCCGTCGCCATGATCTATGCCGCAGAAGAGTTTCCAGCGGCGCGGCGCGGCTTCGTCATCGGCCTGATTCAAGCCAGCTCCAGCCTCGGCTCGATCACGTGTGCCGGGGTCGTGCCGCTTCTGCTGAAGACCTCACTCGGCTGGCGCACCGTGTTCATCGTCGGAGCCGTGCCGCTCTGCGTCATGGCTCTGGCCCGTCGCAGCCTGCGCGAGACCGCGCGCTTCGAACAGGTCAAGGCCAGCCGCGACAGCACGTTCGGGCAGGCCAGCCTGTTGCGCATTTTCCGCGGCGACCCGATCCACATTCGCACCGTCGCGTATCTGGCCGTGGCCTGGGGCGTGACGTACATCTGCACGTTCAACGTCCACGCCTTTTTCAAGGAATACGCCGTGGCCGAGCGCGGCATGAGCGACGCGCAGGTCGGGGCCACTGTGACCGTCGCTGCCATCCTCTCGATGCCGCTGATCTTTTATTCCGGTCGCTTGCTCGATCGCATCGGGCGACGCATGGGCGCTGCCGTTATCTTCGGGACGACGGCTGTGGCCGCAGTGATGACCTATCAGCTGCACAGTCGCCTGGGCGTCACCGTGGGCCTGACCTTCGCCATCTTTGGCGTGAGCGCGGTGCTGCCGGTGCTCAACGCGTATACCACCGAGCTGTTCCCAACCGACCTGCGCAGCGACGGGTTTGCCTGGTCCAATATGCTGATTGGGCGCATGACGCAGGTCATCTCGCCATGGGTCTTGGGCGTCCTGGCCGGTCACTTGGGGTGGAGCACGCCGCTCTCTGCGACGGCGATCTTTCCCCTGCTGGTCCTGGGCCTGATCCTGTGGCGCTTTCCCGAGACCGCCGGTCGCGAGCTCGAAGATACGGCCCGCCTGCACTGAGCGTGTCTGCGCCTTGGGTGTTCCGTGCCAACCGCTTCCTCTATCGACAAAGAACGGCAGCAGGCGCTGCACGACTTTCACACCTGGCTGCACATCCAAACCGCCGAAGTCGCCGCGCTGCTCGGTCTGCGACGAGGAGAAGACCCCGCCGCGCATGCGCCGATCCAAGTGCCACCGGATCAGGCGGTGCGGGCCTTTGTTACGCTGCAGCCGCGCTATGCCGCGCACGCGGCGTACCTGCTTTCGCGCAGTGAGCAGCTTGCGTCCCACTGCTTTGCGCTGTCGCAGCAGGCCTGGGCCACGACCTGTGCTCAGTTGGCTTCAGCGCCGCTTACGCCCGAGTCGCCGCGTCGTCGCCTGGGCTCGAATCGGCCTGCGCAATAAGCTGCACCAGATCGCGCATCGCCGTCGGCTTGATCAGGTATGCGATGCGTCCGAGCGACTGCGTCTGTTCCAGCACCTCGTCCAGGTCGCCGCCCGTGGTCAGCACAATCGGCCAGGCGCCCAGCTCACGCATGCGACGAGCTGTCTCGATTCCGTCGATGCCTTCGCCCAGCTGGACATCGAGCACGACGGCGTGCGGCGCACGCTCTTTGACGCGATCCAGGGCTTGCTCGCCGCTTGCGACCACACAGCAAGCCAAGCCGAGCAGGGACAGCGCCATCTCGTACGATGCGGCAACCAGCTCTTCGTCCTCGACAATAAGGATGTATTTTCCGTTCATTACGTTCTGATTTATAGGAATAGGAACGTTTAATAGCTACGGTACTGTTCGCATAATTTGAACTCAGCGACGAAGAAGCGGCAGCAAGACCTGTTCGCCGAAGCGGCTGACGACAAAGGTCATGGTCGGAAAGAGCAGGGCGCCGAACAGTCGTCCCAAGGCCCGCATGGGCAGCACCTCTTCGCTCGCGTCGCGCAAAAGATCGTGAAGCTCTTTGATGCGCTTGAACTCTTTGTACTGGTCCTCGGTCAACGAGACCGGATTCTCAAGCAGCTCACTCAAGCGTCCCTGCAGCGGGCGCAGCTGATTTTCTTTGGCGATGTGGACGATGGACTTGATGGCCAAGCGCGGCAGCAGCAGCGCCGCGAACGCCGACACATAGGCCGAAGCCAGCAAAAGAAGCCCGACGCGGTTCAAAAAGATCGGCCGGTCTTCGACCAGAAGCACGAAGCCGACGATGATGCCGGTGCTGACCAAGCTGACCAGGCCCACAAGCTGGCTGGTGCCACGCAGCGATCGTCGCAGCGCCACGGTGTCGATGGGGCTTGGGCGGTACAGCGCGTACTGACAGCGCGGCAAAAGGCGCGACTCCATGGCCAGCAGCACCACGGCATAGACGATCTCGCCGACCTGATACAGAAGCAGCATCGTCATCATCGCCGTGCCCCAGGTCATGGGGCGCTCTTGGTGATAGATCTCGATGTAGTACAGGTACACGTGGATGGCGAAGCTGAAGCCCGCCGCCGTCGGCACAGAGCGGCGCAGGCGGAACCAGCGCAGCTCGAATTCCATCAGCCGCTGGATGCCCTCGTCATCGACGATGTTGCGGTGCAGCGATAGAAACGCGTCGATGGCTCGGGTCAGCGGGCGCTGGGCCCAAATCGTCAGGACGGAAAATCCCAGCAGCACAGCCAGCCACTCTTTGATGGGGTTCTCGTTCCATTCGCCAAGCCACGTGCTAACCAGCGACGGGACGCTGGCGAAGAGCAGCGCTACCAGCAGCACCGAAAGCACCGGCCCGGCCCCGCGCTGCGGATCGATTCGCACGCGGCGCAATAGACCGAACACGACGTGGTACAGAAGCACATAGTTTTCGACGTTCTGATGATGCTGACAGTAGGCGTCGATGCGCGCCGTCACCTCGGGTGTCGCGTGCGCGGTTGAAGCGACGGGCAGCGCTTCGGTCGTGTGCTCGGCATCGGCCCGCCCTACGGCTCGGTCCCCCGCCGACGCGGGCGATTTATCCATCGGGTCCACCCTTGCATCGTATCGCGATTGCGGGCCGCATGTCTGTCCGCGTCCTGCGCTTGGGCCCAGGCTCCAAGAGGGCTGTTGCCAGATCTGGTCTGGGTGTGCGAAACGCTTGCCCCATGAAGCCTCCTCCGATCTTGCGCAGCATTCGCTTTGCGCTGGTGGGCTGCGGTCGTATTGCACCGAGCCACTTTGAAGCCCTGGCCCGCCACGCCGAGCACGCCCAGATCGTGGCGGTCTGCGATACCGATCCCAAGGCCCTAGCCGCTGCCCAAGCCCGCACGGGAGCACCGGGCTATTCGTCGCTGGATCAGCTGCTTTCCAGCATGGACTGCGACGTGGTCGTGCTGGCGACGCCAAGCGGTCTGCACGCGTCGCAGGCGATTCGCGTCGCCGAGGCCGGGCGTCACGTGGTCACCGAAAAGCCCATGGCCACCCGCTGGCAAGATGGCCTGCGCATGGTCGAGGCCTGCGATCGGGCGTGTCGGTATCTGTTCGTCGTCAAGCAGAACCGCTTGAACCCGACGGTGCAGCGCCTAAGACAGGCGCTGGCCAGCAGGCGCTTTGGTCGCACGTACATGGCCGTCTGCAACGTCCTGTGGACACGGCCCCAGGACTACTACGACAGCGCGGCCTGGCGCGGGACCTGGGAATTCGACGGTGGCGCGTTCATGAACCAGGCCAGTCACTATGTTGATTTGCTCGACTGGCTGCTCGGTCCCGTCGAGAGCGTCCACGCCATGACCGCCACACTGGCCCGCAACATCGAAGTCGAAGACAGCGGCGTCGTGTCGATTCGCTGGCGCAACGGTGCGCTGGGCTCGATGAACGTGACCATGCTGACGTACCCCAAGAACCTCGAAGGCTCGCTGACCGTCTTGGGTGAGCGCGGGACGGTGCGCTTGGGCGGCGTGGCGCTGAACCGCGTCGATCACTGGGAGTTCGCCGAGCCCGTCCCCGAAGATGCGCAGGTGCAGGCGGCGAGCTATCAGACAAGCTCGGTCTATGGCCTGGGCCACGGTCTGTACTATGGCAACGTCATCCAGACCCTGCGCGGCGAAGCGAACCCGCTGACCGACGGGCGCGAGGGGCTGCGCTCGCTGGAGCTGCTCATCGCCATCTATCTGTCCGCCCGCGATGGCAAGCGCGTCAGCCTGCCGCTTTCGCTGTAACCCACCCGCGTCCCTGCGCCGTGCCTTTCGCCAGGGCCGTGCGCGGGCCGACTTTCGCGCTCAGCGCCCGACGCTAGCTCGTCTTGCTTTGCACACGGATTGACGTCGGTGGCCGCCTTGGGTTTTGATGGTGCCCAATGACCACGCGTCTCTTGACGTTGCTTACGGGTCTGTTGGGGCTCTGCAGCCTAAGCTGTGAACACCCTCGGGCGACTGCGACCGGCCTGCCTGTCCTGTATGTTCCGCCCGACGCACCGACGGAAGAACCGCCCCCAGCGCCGCTGATTGGCCAGCCTGCCGAGGCGCCGTCTACACCGAACAAGCCGGCTGCGCCCTCGGTGGCCGAGGTCGGCGAAGGCAAGCTGGGCAGTGGCGCGGCCAGCGGCCCCGATAAGCCGGCCAGCCCGGAAGCCGTCGTCCAGCCCAGCAGCAAGCTGGCCTCTGGGGCCAGCACCACCGAGATCGCCTGCGACGGCGAGGTGCCAAGCGGCATGGTGTGCATTCCCGGCGGTCCCTTCTGGCGCGGCGCCGACGACGGCAAGCCCGACGAAAAGCCGCGCAACCGCGCCGTGGTGTCGCCGTTTTTCATGGACACCTACGAGGTCACCAACGAGCAGTACTTCCGCTGCGTCGAGGCCGGCAAGTGCGACCCGCCGATCAAGTACTACCCGCTGTTTGCGCATGCCAAGCAGCCCGTCGTCGCGGTGAGCTGGTATGAGGCCTATGACTTCTGCAAGTTCGCCGGCAAGCGTCTGCCGACGGAAGCCGAGTGGGAAAAGGCAGCCCGCGGACCCAACGGCGACGTCTATCCCTGGGGCAACGAGCCAGCGACGTGCGACAAAGCCAACTACGAGCACCCGCTGGGCGCCAAGGGCTGCGGCACGGGTATCACGTCGTCGGTGGGCAGCCGTCCGCCGAATCGCTATGGCCTGTACGACATGGCCGGCAATAGCTGGGAATGGGTCAACGACTGGAAAAGCGACTGCTACGCCGGCTGCAGCAAGCCCTGCGGCGAGGAATGTGGCGGCCCCGATCCCAAAGGCCCCTGCGGCGGTGGTCCGGGGCGCTGTCCGGGCTATCACGAAAAGATCCTAAAAGGCGGGTCCTGGTACTTCACCGCCGACCGCATGCGCGGGGCCGAGCGGCGTGGCGTTCCTCCCTCGAACCGCGGCCCGCACCGCTTGGGCTTCCGCTGCGCCAAGAGCGTCCACTGAGATCCCACCGCAATTCGCCAAACAGCCGGCAGCTGCATCCTAACTTCTGCTGTTACGATGTGAGGATAGAAATCGCCGACAATTTGTATTTTGATAAAGGTATCTATTGTTGAATACGGAATATGAAATAGAGCAGGAGTGGCGCATTTATCGCGAGCGCGAAATGGTGCGCTGTGCGCAAATCTTGCCGAAGATCATAGGGCAGCCAGCGCAGGCACATATCTAACGGAACAACCCTGAACATTCTCCATGGCTTGGGCCACGTCGCCATCGCGTCGCGCTTTATAGCGACGAGGATGGAAAAACGTAAGCCTAGGAGAAAGACTATGATTGCCAGGAAGGGCCACGAAGGGTACGAACACGCAGGTGCTGTGTATGCCTATGCCAAGCAGCATTAATAGGTCTATCCATTTACTGAATTTCCAACCTTTGAGGAGCTCAGAACGCATATCGGGGATGAGATCGGAGAGGAGCGGCTGTCTTCTCTCGAACGGCAAGAAATCGACGAGTCTAGGCTAACCGCCGATCAGCGTTACTGGCGTGAAAACGGGTACATGATCTTTAAACGATTTATCCCCGATGAGCTGATCGAGCGCTACCTGGATCTGCGGCGGCGCGCCAACCTGGGCGTCCTTGGCTTTCCGCACGCGGTGCCCTACGACAGCTTCAAAGAGATCCGCGATCTCAGCCTGTACCGGCCGCTGATGCAGCGCAGCGAAAACATGCTCGGGTACCGCGTGGCCCTGCACTTCAACCTGTCGGGCTTACAAGCTGCGAGCGTGGCTGGCATCAAGACGACTACATGGCCGATCCGCTGGTGGCGGCCTCGGGCATCGCACTGTGGTTCGCCTTCGACACCATTCATCCCGACTCGGGCCCGTTCGAGTACGTGCCGGGATCGCACCGCTGGCCGATCATGCGCCGTCCCAAGGTCATCAAGTACCTGACGAAAGAGGCGTATGAGGCGGCACGTACGAGTTCTGAGCGCACCTCGCCGAGTACTTCGTAGACCCGGCCTGCGTGGAGTACATGCGGCGACGCGGCGTGCAGCACAGAGCGTTTCTGGCGGAGCGCGGCGATGTGCTGGTCTGGCACGGCGGCCTTCGGCATCGCGCCTGGCATCGCAAAAACCCCAACCTGGTGCGCCCGTCGCTGATTGCCCACTGCTGCGATCCCAATCGCCACCACGTCGGCGGAGGCAAGGAGTTCCTGGGAAGAAATTGAGGTACCGGCCTTAGAATAGGTACTTCTGTAGGTCTGTTTTTCGGGGGTGGTTTCGCATGTCGTTCATCTTGTTCGTTCGATGGACCGGTCTGCTGCGAGGCGGCCTGCTAGCTGTGGCCGTCGCGGCGCCGTCTGTGACGCACGCGCAGTGGATCCAGCAGCCTGGACTGCAGCCTGGGACGTCGATTCCGTATCCGCCGCAGTACGTTCCGCCGCCGACTCTGCCGTCGCCGATCCTCATGCAGCCGCAGCCAACGCAGGTGGTGTCGGATCCGCTGGCGCCGTCGTCGTTCTTGCCTGCGGTGCCGTTCGAGACACTGTCGCCCGTCCACAAGGCCTACGCGCAAGAGTTCATTGCCCTCGATGAGCTTCGCGTCTTGAGCACCTGGAATGGCGAGGTGCTGCGCAGCTCGATCCTGCCGCGCCAAGGCATCTTCCAAAAGCCGCTTCCCCGCGCTGAATTCTATGACCGGATCGGGGGCGAGACGCTGCGCAGCCAGTACGTCTCGCGTTCGCGACAGAAGATCGGCCTGATTGCGGGGGGCGCCACCGGGGCAGGCGTTGGCTTGCTGATGGCTGCGATCAGCGGAGTGCTGCTGCCAACGGTCCTCTTCAACACGGATATCGCACGCAAGGAAGGCAAGTGCCCGGTGTACGCACCGGGAGGCTGCGGAAACCGGGCCATTGCGGCGCAGGCGACGGTGCTGGGCATTGGCAGCGCCCTGCTGATTACCGGCACGGTGCTCTTCATCGCCGGGCTGGTCAAGACCGCCGACCCCATCGAGACGCCTGAGGCACGCCGCTTGACGATGGCCTTCAACGAAGCCCTGCGCCAGCGCCTTGGTATCACCCACCCAGCCCAGATGACCCCAGCTTCCGTCGCGGACAAACCTGGGACGGGGACCCCAGCCAGCCAGCTGAGTCCGCCGATCCCGCTCAGCCCGACAGATCAAGCCGCTCCAAGCAAGTAATCAGCCCGCGTGCCCCGGTGCAGTGCGGTGCGCGATGTTCGATCGCAGCGACGCGCGTACGCTCGTCCCATCGCGGACCATGGTGATGTGACACCAGCGAGACATTGGTGGTGCTCGGGAGGCAGGGGGCCTTTCGGTGCGCCGGACATCGCGAAAAATTTTCATCTTCCTGGCTAAGGCCCTGAAGCGATGGATGAAAACGTTGCGGCAGGCTGCGCATACCGACGCGGATGGGCAGCGGACCCACGATATAGTGAGCCATCGTGGTCTGCCCCAGCGAGCAGAGCATCGCGCAGTTTGTCGAAGGGATGCTTTCGCCAGCGGAAAGCGAAGCGATCGAGACGCACATCGACGTCTGCCCGGACTGTCGCGCCACCGTGGCCGAGGCAGCGCGCGGGCGAACGGAGGCCAGCCCCGCGGCGCATCTGCGCTCAAGCTTGGATGCATCGGCCAGCGTAGCGAGCGTGCCGACGTCGAGCCAGACGCTGTCCCAGGGGGCGATGGTCGGGCGCTACGTCGTGCGGCGCATCGTTGGCTCCGGCGGCATGGGAATCGTCTATGCAGCCCACGATCCGCGGCTGGAACGCGAGGTCGCACTCAAGATCCTGCATCCCAAGCTCAGCTCCCTTGCGGGCGAGCGAGTCGACCGAGAAGCGCGCATCATGGCTCGCCTCGCTCATCCCAACGTCATCACCATCCACGATGTCGGGCTGTTTTCCGGGCGTGCCTACGTCGCGATGGAGCTTGTGATCGGCGAGACACTGGGGCAGAAGCTGCGTACATCCCAGCCGCGCTCGTGGCGGGATGTGCTCTCTCTGTTCCTGCTGGCCGGCCGCGGCCTAGCCGCCGCCCACCACCAAGGCGTCGTCCACCGCGA
>JAEUJZ010000089.1 GCA_016794505.1 Myxococcales bacterium | reverse complement strand
GTTCGCGTCGCGTTGGGCTGTTCGCGCCGTTACGCGTGTCCACTTCGTGATGCTGGCTGCAATGGCTGCGGTGATCACTGCGTAGACGGTCTCACGACCCGCTGCGATGCCAGCATCAGACGCGGCGCGTTGGTGGTAGCGAGGCTGGCAGCGATCGGGACGTCTCGACAGCCTGCGGAACTGGCCGTGATTGGTTTCGCGTTCGCCCGTGCGTGTCACCGAGACTGCGTGGCCGCGTCAGCTCAAGTCGCTGACCTGCCTGTCGGTAACGCCCGCTCAAGTGAACACGGAGTATTCTCGTTCGCGGCATGGCCAACTCCGTAACGTCGTGACGACCCCTGCGTCACGGCTGCGTCACGGCTACCGCCATTTGCGTTGCCATTTGCGCGGCCATTTGCGCGGCCATTTGCGCGGCCATTTGCGCGGCCATTTGGGTGGCCATTTGGGTGGCCATTTGGGTAGCCATTTGGGTGGCCATTTGCGCGGCCATTTGCGCGGCCATGCTCGACGGGTGCTTAGCAAGATTCGCACCCAGCCGGAACCGTGAGTGTTCTCAGCGACTTGGTCCAACTTTTGGGCACTTCAGAAAATTCGACAATGGCCGCGTTTGCGCCGCGCAAATGGCCACCCAAATGGCCGCGCAAATGGCCACGCAGATGGCGTCGCAGGTGGCCACAGACTCGGCGTCGCAAGTGGCCACAGACTTGGCGTCGCAGCTAGCCACAGAAGCGGCGTCGCAGATGAGCGCGGTGCTGGTTACAGAGTGACGACAGGCCCGTCACGAATCGGCGCGCAACTCGCTACGAGGAGCCTGTCCGTTCGGGACTTGGCGTGACGGCGTGCTTGGCCAGCAAGAAAGATTTCTGAGCAACCTCGACGCTTTGCGAGTCGTGCAAGCTGGCGGCTTGGCGTTCGCGTTCGTTGGGCAAACGATAGGACCAGAGCGGGCAGACTGGGCTCCGAACAGCGAGCAGCACTGCTGGCGGTGCAGCCGGGCACCAGATCGCTCGCCGCACGCGCTGTTCCTTGGCCTACTCGACCTACTGAGAGCAGGTGCTGCCGCTGCGCGTGATCGCTGCGCATCGTGGCACTAGAACAGGCGACTGGAGCGCCTGCTCGGACAGGAGACTGCAGCAACAGAGTGGGGCCGAGTCAGGACTGGATGTGCGAGCCGATCATGCCGCACAAGACCGGCTTGTCGATCGCCGAGCATCAGACGCGCACGCTTAGCAACTACGAAGAACTGCTCCGGCTTGCGCCCGAGTTACCGTGGGTGCCTGTGCTTCAGGGCTGATCGCTGCGCGACTGCATGAGCCCTGTAGGGCAGTTCGAGCAGCGAGGCCATGACTTGCGGCAGAAGCTACTCGTGGGCGTCGGCACCATGTGCCGACGACAGAGAACGCACGGGGCGAGGGAAATCCTGTCTCGTCTAGCCTGCGATGGCTTGCGACTGTACGGCTTCGGTATGAAGACCGGCGCGCTTCAGCCAGGCGCGACCGAGTTCTTGGCCAGCGCCGAATCGCTGGCCTGGAGCCTCTGCGCCCGCTTCGCCCCGCCGCTGCTATGCTGAACGCACCAGCGATGTTCGAGCTGCTCACAGTTCGTCCTGCGCTGGCTGCAAAAGATCGATTGCGAAGTGCATCGCGGCGCCACCAGGGTCCACCGCCGTCGCGCGTCCGCAAACTGCTCAAGCGCGGCGTGTCGATCACGCAGATTGCAGCAGCGCTGAGCTGCTCCGCGTGGGCCGCGCGTCAAGCCATCGCCTGTGTGAAAATTGGTCAGTTAGGGCTGGGAAGGATTGGGGGCTGCGACGGTAGAGGGACCAGCAGCCCGACACGAATGAGCAGGACGCCTCCCCATGCAGCGCAGCGAGCGGGATGAGTCTGGCAGGCTCCAGCCCAGCAACACCGAGAGCTATGGAGTCCATGCTGGAACTTCGGCAAGCCCATCGAGCCTGGCCCGTTAGCTCATGTCCGCGCAGCGAACGCAACGGTGGGATTTTGAAATGGCGTACACAAGTGACTCTAAGGGCTGAGAACGACTGACCTTTGCATCGGCGAGATGACCGGGAGTGTGGCCCGCCAAGAGTGGCTGATCCTTCGGGCTTAGGTTCCTTCCAGCTTCGCAGTCTTGGGATCGATGCCGACGAAGGGGCGCGTTTCAGGGATGATTCGCACCTGGGTTGTGAATTTGTGCGGCACGGCCAGGTCGCTGGGGAACGCCAGCTCGATGTAGAAGGCCGCGTAGCCAGCGGGGGGCCTCGTGACCTTGCCCACGTAGACGCCGCTGCCTTGATCACTGAGCGTGGTGCGGGTCCATGCCTTGCCGATGGTCTGCATGCGGAAGTCACGGACGATGGTGTTTTGGGCTTGCCAGAGCAGAACCTGTGCCGGGGTACTCTTTGTCTCGACGCGAATCGAATCGTCGCCGACAAACTGCCATGTGAAGCTGGGACGATCGCGACCGCGACGCAGGGTGCTGACGTAGGCCGCAACGCCTTCCAGCCAGTCGCTACCGTTCAGGGACTGATCGGCGTTGGCGACATAGCGCAGCAGCTTTTCGCCCGGTAGATCGGCCAGATAGTTCTGTGACCCATCGGGCAAGAAGACGGAGTCGTTGGTCGCGTTCACGATGTACTTCGGTATGGCGAGCCGATCGCGGAAGGCGTAGGGGTCTTCGTGTTTCAGGAGGGTGTCCAGCTCTTTGCTGCCCAAGCGCTCTGCGATGCCGTTGTGGTGATAGTCGGAAAGCCCCTTGGCCCAGAAGCCATAGGATTCAACGTGCTGCTTCATGCATTCGTTCAACTTCAAGGCATCGCTGACAACGGGAATGACACCGACGACCCGCGGATCAACGGCAGCCGTCAGCCACGCGGTCCAGCCGCGCTGGCCAGCACCCATCACGACGAAGCTCTCCAACGTGTGACTGCCGCCCGCAGGGCTGTACAGAAACTCGCGCGCCGTGTCGATGGCGCGCACGGCGCTCTTGACCATGGGGAAGCGTGCCGACCACATCGGGTCGGCGGTCTTCATCGCCTGTGCCCAAGAGAACGCGATTAGTGCGTCTTCAGCCAGCGGTGTTTCCGCTTGATCGCTAAACACTAGCGGCTGATTGGGAACCTGTCTCAGCTCGATGACTACGGCGCGCGTCATGCGCGCCAGCGACAATACGGCATCGGAAGGCGCCGTCGCGGCTGGACCCTTGTTGTCGCCGCCCGTGATGTAAAGGATGTGTGGGCCGGGCAAGATCTTGTCAGGAACCACGATGATCAGGTCGTGCTTCCAGATCGTGCGATCGACCTCTGCTGCGGTGCGCCAGGACTGCGAGGTCATGTCCAGGAAGTAGCTGGTGTAGTCGGTGCCTTGGACGGTACTTCTCAAGCTGGATGAATAGGCCGGGTCCGTCTCCCAGACGTAGTGGTCTAGTTCGGACAGATCCTGCCGCTCGATGTGCTCATGCTCAGCTTCGTGCTCATCTCCGTCCTCATGCGGCTCGCCGCTGGATTCGGAGTGCATGTGCTTGGAATGATCAATGCCACCCGAGCACCCAGGCAGCGCAGCCAGTATGAGGGACAGCGGAAGGATTAGCTTCAGCGAGGCAAAGGAGTGAAGTCGTGACTGCCAGCAGTGCATGGGAACCCCCCAAGGTTCGAGTTTTCTCAGTACGTCGCCCGCAGAGCCGGGCTCCATCGTCATCTAGCTGGTTGCCCACCTGATGAGGCAGAGCCGGCTCTGCGCAGCTCAAGGCGTAGCCAATACGGGCATCACGCCGATGCTCTACTTGAGCATCGTGCTGGACTCATTGGAGTATCCAGATAGCCCTCCCTTATCTGACATTGCACGAACGCGATAACTGTAGGTGGACCCCACCTTCAGATTGGCAGTGTCGTGATACTGGGTGATGTTGAAGGGCACCGTGTATGCATCCACGAACTGCCCGCCAGGATCCTTACGTTCGATCATGAACATGGTCTCGTCCTGCGAATTGTCCGTCCAGGTCATGTGAATGCCACCGCTCAGGATGCTCGTAGCGAAACTCGTCGGTGCGGCGGGTGGAGTGGCGGCACCCGAGCCGCAGCCTAGGGTTGCCAGGAATAGTGCCGAAAGGCCAATCAATCGCTTCATGGGATGCCTCCTAGAAAGTCCACTTTCTGTGTCCTGTTGACTCGAAACTTGTGAAGCGTGCTCCGGTGCTCTGCGATGCCTCCTTTCTCGCTGTGCGCGAATGGCTGTCTAACGAATGACCAGCTCGCCCATCATGCCTCGCTCGGCGTGTTCGAGGATGTGGCAGTGAAACACCCACCTACCGGGTGGATCTAACTGCACCGCAAAGCGCAGCTTGCTGCCGCGCGGCACATTGACGGTGTCTTTCCACCCCCACGGCACGACGGGTGGAACTCCGTTTACGGACAAGACTTGGAAGAACATGCCGTGCAGATGGAAGGGGTGATCCATCTCGGGATTGGCTTCGATCTCCCAGATCTCGACCGCGCCGCTCTTAGCTTCGACTGGCGTGATATCTGGCCAGCGCTGGCCGTTGATCGAAAAGTTCGCGGCGCCTCCCGCAGGATCTTCTTGCTCTTTGAGCACGAAGGGTCGCACTAGCGTCTTGCTGTTGAAAGGCACCGTACTCGGCTTGCGCAGCACGGTTGGCAGCGGCGAAGGCGGTGGACCGGCAGGGCCATAGATGACCTCCAGCAAATCCTGCGGACCCGGGTCGGGAACGTTGTGACCGCGATCGTAATAAATGTTCTGAAGCGCGAGCCGCCCGGAAGGTGGATGCTCGAAGTTGATCAAAACTTCGTAGCGTTCACCCGGAGCAATGAGCAGCGAGTCTTGCACATAGGGCACGGGCAGCAATCCGCCGTCCCAGCCCACGATGTAAAACTCGTGCTCAGGCAGTCTCAGATTGAAGTAACGGCCATTGGAAGAATTGACGAAGCGCCAGCGTTCTTGTGTCCAGGATCCGACCTCTAGGCGTCCGCCCTGCATGCCGTTGACCAGCAGCACATTGCCTGGCCGGCCGAGCATGACATCCAGTGGATCGACCTTCTCATCAAGCTTGCCGTCGCCGCCGAGCTTGACATCATCGAGCACCAGATAGCGATCGGCGGCGGTATTGAGGGTTGCCCCACCGTGGACGATGAACGGAGCGTAGAGACCTTTTTCGACTTGCTCATTGCCCTCGATATGCGGGTGGTACCAGAAGCTGCCAGGGTCCACCGCTGTGAAGCGATACTCATACGTCCCGCCCGCCGGAATCGCGGTCTGCGAAATCGGAGTGCCGTCCTGATTCCCTGGCAGGCGCAGGCCATGCCAGTGAATGGTGGTGGCCACGGGCAGCTCGTTGCGAAAATGAACAATGATCAGGTTGCCCTGATTGGCTTGCAGCAGGGGGCCGGGCACGGTTCCGACCGAGCCGGGTTTGGCACCGTCGCGATAGGCCCAGACAGCCGCCGCCTTGCCTGGCAGATACTCCTTGCTTGCGGGGGCTGCCACAAGCTGGACCTCGACGATATTGGGGTCCGGGTTGATGTCGGTCAGAGGGATCGGCGCAGGCAGTGTAGTTCGTAGGCCTGCGTCACTGCAGGCGCTGAGCACACCAAGGAGAACAAAGGCCAGAAGCGAAATGACTCTGATTTCGCGATGTGACACGTACAACGCTAGCTTTCGCATGGACACGACTCCCTTCAGGCAGCGAAGGCGCGAAGGTCGCGGTCCCTGAAAAAGTTCGTGTCAGGAAACGGGCAGACCTCCGCCGTGAATTCGACTCGGCGAACCCAGGGCAGAGGGATCTAGATACGCAGGACGGTGCGCAGTAAGAGCGGAGGTCCGCGCAGAACAGGATTTCTGTGGGCGAGATGATCAGGACGCCACAGGGGCGGCGGCAGCAGCAGCGAGAAGGACTGAGTGGGTAGCAGCGCGACCACATGCGCGGCAGAAACGGTCGCAGTATTCGACAGCAGCGGCCGTGCATCGATCGCCGCAGGCGCAGTCAGCTTGCAGCAGTCGGCAAGGTGCAGCTCATCCTGAGCCGATGCTGCGTGAAGATCCGTCGGTGAGCAGGGGTTCAGCGAGCGTCCGCCGTCCGTGCAGACATACGCGGGCAGCACTGGCAACAGCGCATGCGCCAGCATGTAGACCGCGATCAAGATGGAGGCGAAACGCAGCATTTACCCTTTCAATGTAGCGCGATCGTCTGCGCGCGAGCAATGGCAAGCGGGAACCTTTTCTCCTTGTTCGAGCGCCCCCTATTGGTTATGGGGCTCCCTGACAGTGGGCACTCCAGTACCCATCTCGGCTTGTCAGCCGAGCCCTGAATCGCAGATCCTCATTTTCCTATGCGCAGGGTCTACTGCATGCAGCGACCCCCGTCGCTACTATCTACTGAACATCAAGTCGACATCCATCTTCAGCTCGTCGTCGATCTTTACGAACATCAAGCTGGGCCGTGCGACTTTGAATTCGTCCAGGCTCAGCGCAAAAGTGCTTGTTGCGTGGATGCGGGTTGCACTCTCAAAAGCCGCTTGGACCGAGACATCGATCACTTTCTGAATGCCGTGAAAGCTGATCTGCGCTCTACAGATCTTCTGGTTTGTGGCTGGGAAGCTGATGGGCATGCTCATCCCATCGCAGCTCGCCTTGAGTTCGACCACCGGAAAGCGTGCCGCCTCTACCGCTTCTTTCATGTGTGAGTCACGGTTCGAGTTACCTGAGTCAAAGGACTCGATCGGGACGCGGATCGATACTTGCGCCTGACCAGTTGGCAAGATGCGTGCTCTGCCTTCGGCCTTGCGCGACGTGCCGTCCACGCGGTGCAGCTTGTGGACGACGTGGTAGACGATCCTGCTCTCGGATGGCACCACAGTGAAGAGGTCACCCGCGCCTTCGGCTTCAACAAGCTGCTCGCCGGAAAGCGCGACCGCTAGTACCAATACACTGACCCGGAAACTTTCGTTCATTACTTTGGTCCATCGTTGGCTTCGCATGATGCGACTCCTTCGTTGTTGCCCAGATGGGAGGAGACGTTCGTCTCGTGTCATAGGAATAAGCGCCCCGGTGCCGTCCCACTTGGGTTATGGCAACCAGCACAGGCTCCCGTCGGTTGCAGCCCCATCATGTTGGCAGTCTTGCCGTCCTTACTGAGGCGTGCGCGCAGGGCCGCACCCAAGGGTTCAGCCGTAAAAAAATTACCTACTCGATTGGTAGTCAAACGCACCATCACGCGGTCTTTGTCATCAAGTAGTTCGACCGTGACGCCTTCTACGCCTGCCTCATTGCACTTTGCGTCGGCACGCGAGTACACCGTGCCTGACGCAGTCCAGATCAACGATGCCGCCTGACCCCCTGCAACGTGGCAGGCTTGACAGACTCGTCCGGGCAGCATGCGGGGATTGGGGGTTAACATCTCGGGCGTCGCATCCTCACACCCAGCGACGGCGCTTGGAGCGCGTTCTAAGCTTACTGGAGCGCCACCACAGCCGAAGATGATCACCAGTCCAAGCACTACCAGATTCCGTTTGATTCCATTCCACATGTGTTGTTATCCGTTTCTCCATCCTGGCTAGAACATGTAAGCGATCACTCCGGTCGCCATGAACGCCCAGGTCGCGTAACCCACCACGACGTGACCCAGCGCCAAGCCTGGCTGATCGAGATACCCATCGCGGCGCGCAGTGACGGCCCCTAGGGCGATCTGCGTCAACATGCCGGCCGTCGCCGCGGCCATTGCGATGCGGTGAACCATCGCTGTGTCAAAGCGATACTTCTTGGGATAGGGATTCGGGGCAGCCAAGGCCAAGACTGCTGTTGTGCCAAACAGCGCCGTCGTCGCGGTCGCCAGCCCCATGTGTGCGGTCTGATAGCGGTTGCTGAAGTCGGCACTGACGTAGCGGTCGTAGTAGTTCAGGTGGCCGACTACAACGGTTGCAGTCAGGCTGGCCAGCGCCACAAACCCCAGCATCTGATGCGTCAGCAAGATTCGCCGACGAACTTTCCCCAGCCGCTCGATGCGCTCCGCGTTGGCCTGGGCTATAGGGTCATTTGCCTGGGGCGCAGTGTCCAACAGGTCGAAGTTAAAGTCAGGGTTGGAATGCACGGCTGGCGTCGCAGCAGCAGGCTCAGCCGGGGCACCGTTGTTCGCCGCCGCACAGATGGTCTCCGCATGCAACAGCACGAGCAGAACCATGCATCCCGTCGTCAAGGCACTCGATTGCATTCTCAGGCTCCTAGGATCGGTAGCCCGGCCAGCATCCAGAGTCGAGCGCGCCGAGCGCAGCATCGGCTCCGGCCTACTCAGAGGCCGGGGTTGATTCAGCTAGCGAATACACGATGGAGGTGCCCTCCTGAGCGACGCCTTGTCAGGAAATGGGCAGACCCTCGCCGTGAGTTCGACCGGGTGAACTCAGGACTGAGAACGCTAGATACGCAGGACGGTGTGAAGGAGCGGTGGCGGACCGCGCAAGACTCGGTTTCTGTGCGCGAGCCGATCTAGGTGCGATGGATGTGGCACCAGGCAGGGAGTGACATGAAGAGTGGGTAGTAGCGCGACCAAGTCCGCAGCAGGGACGCTCGCACTGATCAGTAGCGGTGGTTGGGCGTCAATGGTTGAACCCGCGGCCAGCTTGCAGCAGTCTGGAAGATGCAGCTCATCTGGCACCGACATTGCGTGTAGTTCCGTCGGCGAACAAGGAGTCAGCGAGCGGCCACCATCCGTGCAGACATACGCTGGCAGCACTGGCAGTAGCGCGTGGGCCAGCATGTACACCGCAAGCAGGATGGACAAAAACCACTTCACGACCTTTCGATCGTAACGCGATGATCTAGGCGCGAGCAATGGCAAACACGATCTACTGTCGGTTGCCGGCTGGCAGTTGCCGGATTGCGCAAAGGAAAACCGCGAAAGGCGACCGGCCTAGCGAGGTGCCTGATGGCACCGGACTGTAATGTTTCCGTGCTGGCTGCGTCTGCGTCGATATGGGTCAGTTTCGATGCGCTAGGAAGCAGCGTGGACTAGGAGCCCGGCAGTGGTTTGTGTCCCGGCCCATGCTGACAGGTGCAGTTCAGGCAGCCATGGGTCGCGCACGCGCCGCAGCACTCTTCCAGTCGCTTACGCAGGGCCTGTCGTGCGCGATGCAGGCGCACGGTGGCGTTGTTCGGCGTGATGCCGATCTCTTTCGCCACACCCTCAGTTGGAGCGCCTTCCAGATCGATCCGGCGCAGCACGTCCGCATACTCGGGCTTCAGCGTCGGGATCAGCGAGTGCATGCAAGTGCAGACCTCACTGGTCAGCTCTGCATCGTCGGCTTCCACAGTCTCGTGCTCGCCGTTCTGCGCATGCCGGCTCATCGCTCGGTGCTCCGCTCCACTGCGACGATGCCGGTCGATCAATGCGTTTCGCAACAAGCGAAAGCACCAGGCAACGGCGCTTTCATCCTCGCGCAGCGTGTCCGCTTTTTCGATGCTGCGCACGAATGCGACTTGCAGGATCTCTTCGGCGGCTTCGCCGCTGCCGGTACGTCGCTGCAAGAACGCCAGGAAGCGTGCGCGATTCTCTACCAGCACACGGAAGACTTCACGATCGGTGAATGGGTCGGTCACAGTGGTTGCTCCTGCCTGGTTGCTAGCATGGTTGTGGCCAGGGAAGGCTGGCAAGCAGTGTTTCCTAGCGACGATCCAGGCAGCAAGGTGATTGCCACAGAAAACCGCAAGGGATAGGGTTCAAGGAAGTGCGCCGCTTCGCTTCCATCCTGATCAGCGTTGTGCTGGGGCTCGTGCTGATGCTCCGCGCGGTGCTTCCTGCACTGCCGGTGTATGTCTGCACAGCGATGGGCGGCGAGCATCTCCTGGCGCCATGCTGCCCGTCGGATGACTCGCATTCCGATGATGGCCCGGTGGTCTATTCGCGTTGCTGCATCCCCGAGGATCAGCCCGCGATCGACATCCAGCGCAGTCAGCCGATCCAGGTCAGCGCCTTGCTGGCCACGCCCGCGCTGCTAACGGCTGCGCAGGTCTTGACGCTGCCCTTGCCTGTCCTGATGCTGCGTCCGCTGACTGCACGCAACGGCCCGCCGCCGATTGGTCCACCGCCGTCTCGTCACAAAGTCCTGCGTATCTAGCCTTCGCGAACGGTTCGTTTTCTCAAACGAATTCTTCGCGGAGGTGTACCCGTGTCCCTATTTCGATCTGCGAGAGCAGGCCAGCGCGCCGGCTCTCGATGGTGCTCGCGATCTGGTGGTTTCCGTGTGGCCGTGCAGACGCTGCTGATTGCAGCGTGTCTGCCAGGCCAGGCGTGGGCCGCTGAACCTTTCACACTGGATTCGCTGCTGGCCGAGATTGCGCAGCGCAGTCCAGAGCTGCAAAGCCGTCGGGCCGAAGTCCAGGCTGCGCTGGAACGTCCGGCGCAAGCTCGCGCGTTCGACGATCCGATGCTGAATGTTGAGCTGTGGCAGGTGCCCATTGGTGTGCAGCAGATGCCGCTGATGATCACGCTGCGGCAGCCGATCCCATGGCCGGGTAAGCTCGCGGCCCGCGCTGCGGTGCTGCACTCCGACGCGACAAAAGCACGCGCTGATGTGGCGCTTTCCGCTCGCAACCTGCGCGTGGAAGCGACGCGCGCTTACTACGACTACCGGCTTGCGGTGCGGTCGCTGACAGTTCTGCGGGACACGCAGCGGCTGCTCACTGCCATCGTTGCCGCAGTCGATACTCGTTACCGGGTCGGTCGAGCTGAGCTTGCCGAGCTGCTCAAAGCGCAGGCCGATGCCGCGGTGCTTGATAACCTGCTCTTAGATGTGGAGCGTGAGCGGGATGTTACCACTGCGGCGATGAACATCTTGCTCGCGCGGCCGCCGGACCAAGCCTTCGGCGAGCCCGTGACCACACCCAGCCTGCGAGTGTTGCCATCGCTTCAGCAGCTCACCGAGCAAGCGCTAGCGCAGCGTCCTGAGCTAGCCGGCATCCGCGCAGCCTTGGATCAGGCTCAAGCTCGTCAGCAAGCTGCGCGGATCGATCGCGCACCCGATCTGGCAGTCTGGGCTGGCTACATGACGATGCTGCGCGGCGGCAACGACGCTACGTTCACCGTCGGTCTGCAAACCAGCATCCCCTCGTTCTCAATCGCCAAAAGCAGCGCTGCGGCACGGGAAGCCCAGGCCCAAGCCAACGCACAGCGGCAGATGCTGGTCAGCACCGAGGCCCGTATCCGGGGTGAAGTGCGACAGGCCCTGCTGCGGGTCGAAGCCGCAGAGCGCCACATCTGGCTTCACAACAAGACACTGCTGCCAACCGCAGAGCGAGCCGTGCAAGCTGCGCAAGCCGGCTATCAGAGCGGCCGAGTGTCGCTCGTGCTCCTTCTCGATGCGGCACGAACGCTGGTCGATCATCGGCTGGAATTCGAGCGCTACCAAGCCGAATACGGCCAGCGTCTTGCAGAGCTGGAAGCCGCTATTGGTGCAGGACTCCCCGTCGCCCCGCTAGCCGCTTCCACCCCGCCTACAGGAGAACTTCCATGAATCGCACTCTGCTGCTTGCAGCAGCTCGCTTTGCACTCTGCGCGGTCTTGTTCTGCGCATCGCTGATCCTGTTCGCTTGTCGCAAGGACGAGCAGCCGGTCCTGCCAGACGCCAAAGCGAGCGACAGTCCAAAGGAACACACCGCGACGAGCCCGAAGTATCAGTGCCCAATGCACCCGCAGATTGTGTCGGATGCACCGGGGGACTGTCCCATCTGCAACATGAAGCTGGTGCCGATTTCGAGCCAGGAAGGTCCGTCTTCCGCCCCCAGCCCAGCGCTACCAGGACTCGCACCGCTCGTCATTTCAGCGCAGCATCAGCAGCTTATGGGGATCCAGAAAGCTGTCGCCCAAACGATCGAGTTTGCCGGGACGATTCGCACCTCCGGTCGCTTCACCTTCGACGAGACGCGCGTGCATCACATCCACACGCGCTACGAAGCCTACGTGGAGCACGTCTTCGCCGACTTCACCGGCAAAGCGGTGCGCAAGGGCGAGCCATTGGTATCGCTGTACAGCCCGGACCTCTTGGCGGCGGAACAAGAGTATCTGCTGGCCGTGCAGAGTCAGCGTTCAGGCCCGGTTGCATCAGGCAAGGTGAGCTTCAACCTCGTGGAAGCAGCACGTCAGAAGCTGCTTTTGTGGAACATCAGCGCGAGCGACATCGCGCAGCTAGAGCGCCGCGGCAAGCCAAGTCGCACCATGAACTTGTACGCCCCCGGTTCCGGCTATGTCCTTGCCAAGACGGCGGTTCATGGCATGCGCGTCAAGCCTGAGGACTCGCTGTTCGACATCGTGGATCTCTCGCGGCTGTGGGTGCTGGCCGATGTCTATGAATACGAGCTGCCGCGCCTGCGCCTTGGGCAGATCGCAACGGTCACGGTCCCCTACTGGCCCGAGCGGTCGTGGGCTGGACACATCACCTACATCTATCCATCGGTCGATCCGCAGACGCGCACCATCCGTGTCCGCATTGAAGTAGACAATGCCAAGGCCGAGCTAAAGGCCGAGATGCTAGCCAATGTCACCATTGCGGTGTCACCGCGACGGGCGTTGGTTGTGCCGGATGACGCAGTGCTAGAGACGGGCACACGCAAGTTGGTCTTTGTCGCGAGCAGCGATGGTCGCTTGACACCTCGCGAGGTAAAAACCGGAGACCGCGCGGAGCGTAAGTTTGAGATCACCGCCGGGCTCAGTGAGGGCGAACAGGTGGTTCTGGGGGCGACGTTTCTCGTCGATTCGGAGTCGCGACTTCAGGCTGCGCTACAGGCCATGGCTGCACCGGGCACAGTCACCCAGGTCGATGGCGGTGACACGTCGCGCGGCCAACCAAGCCAGAGTGGTTCGCACGCCGGGCATGGCGGACGGTAAAGGAGGACACGATGCTGAAACGAATCATCGAGTTCTCGGCGCACAACAAGTATTTGGTCCTCTTGCTGTCGGGCGTATTGGTCGCGCTGGCCACGCTGGCGATGCGTCACGTTCCGCTGGATGCGATTCCCGATCTGTCGGACACGCAGGTCATCGTTTACTCGCGCTGGGATCGCAGCCCGAACGTCATCGAAGACCAAGTCACGTATCCCATCGTCACCTCGCTGCTTGGAGCACCCAAGGTCAAGGCCGTGCGCGGCTTTTCGGACTTTGGATATTCCTATGTCTATATCCTGTTTGAAGACGGCACGGATGTGTATTGGGCCAGGTCGCGTGTGCTGGAATATCTGTCCAAGATCCAGTCGCGTCTGCCCAGCGATGTTCGCACCGAGATCGGTCCCGATGCCACGGGTGTCGGCTGGGTCTTCCAGTACGCACTGCTCGACGAGTCCGGCCAGCACACGCTAGACGAGCTGCGTTCCTATCAAGACTGGTTCCTGCGGTATGCCGTGCAGACCGTCCCTGGAGTCGCCGAAGTCGCAACCGTGGGCGGCGGCGTCAAACAGTACCAAGTGACCCTCGATCCAACCCGTCTGAACGGCAATCGCTTGAACCTGAACGACATCACGACCGCGCTGCGCAAGAGCAACAGCGAAGTCGGTGGTCGCTTGATCGAACTGTCGGGGCGCGAGTTCATGGTGCGCGGACGCGGTTACATCAAGAACGTGCAAGACATCGAGCAGGTGGTGGTCAAGACCAACAACTTAGGAACCCCGCTGCGCATCGGTGACATCGGTCGCGTCACCATCGGGCCAGATCTGCGGCGCGGCATCGCCGAACTCGATGGCCGTGGCGAAGTGGTCGGCGGCATCGTGGTCATGCGGTATGGCGAAAATGCGCTCAACTTGATCGAGCGCGTGAAGGCAAAGCTCAAAGAGATCGAGCCTTCGCTGCCATCGAGCGTGAAGATCATCACCACCTACGATCGGTCGGAGCTAATCAATCGCTCGATCGACACGCTCATGGAAAAACTGCTGGAAGAGATCGCCATCGTTTCGCTGGTGATCTTGATTTTCTTGTGGCACATCCCGTCCGCAATCATTCCCATCGTCACCATTCCGGTGTCGGTGCTGCTGTCGTTCATTCCCATGTATTTCTTGGGGGTTGGCGCGAACCTCATGTCGCTGTCGGGCATCGCCATCTCGATCGGCGTCTTGGTCGATGGCGCAATCGTCGAGGTTGAAAACGCCTACAAGAAACTTCAGCTTTGGGAAGCGGGCGGACGTGTCGGCGACTATCACGCGGTACGGCTGGAAGCATTGAAGGAAGTCGGCCCCGCGGTCTTCTTTTCCCTGCTGGTGATCGCCGTGGCCTTCTTGCCAGTGTTTTCGTTGCTCGATCAGGAAGGGCGGTTGTTTCGTCCGCTGGCCATCAGCAAGAACTTGGCGATGGCCATTGCTGCGCTGTTGGCACTGACGCTCGATCCAGCGATGCGAATGATCTTCACACGCATGGAGCCGTTTCGTTTCCGGCCCCGTCTGTTGTCCTGGATCGCGAATCGCGTGGCTGTCGGCACGTACCATGCCGAAGAGAAACATCCGATCAGCCGCGTGCTGTTTCGCATCTATGAGCCCGCATGTCGCTGGGTGCTGCGCTTTCCCAAACTGACGATCGCGGCGGCACTGCTGTTGGTCCTGTCGGCGATTCCGGTCTATCAGCGCCTGGGGTCCGAGTTCATGCCGCCACTTTACGAAGGCAGCATTCTGTATATGCCCACGACACTGCCGGGGATTTCAGTGACGGAAGCGGGCCGCATCTTGCAGACCCAAGACAAGATCTTGCGCAGCTTCCCCGAAGTGCAGACGGTGTTTGGCAAGGCGGGCCGAGCCGAAACGTCCACAGACCCTGCACCGCTTTCGATGATGGAGACCACCATTGTCCTCAAGCCAGAGCAAGAGTGGCGGGCGCGCACTCGCTGGTATTCAGCGTGGGCACCGGGCTGGCTGAAAGGCATCCTGCGCACGGCCTGGCCGGATCACATCAGTCATGAACAGCTTGTGAGCGAGCTGGACGCGGCGCTAAAAATTCCCGGCACCACCAATGCCTGGACCATGCCGATCAAAGCGCGCATCGACATGCTATCCACGGGAGTCCGCACGCCGATCGGCATCAAGATCGTGGGTGCCGATATCGTCGAGATCGAGCGCATCGGCATTGAAGTCGAGACAATCTTGAAGTCTGTACCAGGGACTCGCTCGGTTTTTGCCGAGCGTGCAGCCGGTGGGTATTTCATCGACTTCGAGCTGCGGCGCGATGCGCTGGCCCGGTATGGGCTGACGGTCGATGATGTCAACACGATCATCGCTTCGGCCATCGGTGGCGAGACGGTGACAACGACGATCGAAGGCCGCGCCCGCTATTCGGTGAATGTTCGCTACCCGCGCGAGCTGCGCCAAGATCCCGAGCAGCTTGGCCGCATCCTGGTGCCCACGGCATCGGGCATGCAGATCCCCATGCAGCAGCTCGCCGACATTCGCCTAACGACCGGCCCGTCGATGATTCGCAACGAAGGCGGCATGGTGACGGCGTATGTCTATGTCGACTTCGACACGTCCAAGGTCGACATCGGCAGCTATGTGGAAGCAGCGAAAGCCGCGGTCGATGCCAGGTACACCAAGCGTCCGGGCTATGCTCTTCTGTGGAGCGGTCAGTTTGAAAACATGCTGCGCGTGCGCGAGCGCATGAAGCTCATCCTGCCGATCACGCTGCTGTTGATCTTCCTGCTGCTCTACGCCAACACGAAGTCCAGCATCAAGGCCCTGATCGTTCTCCTGGCCGTCCCGTTTTCCGCCATCGGTGCGATCTGGATGCTGTATGCGCTGGGCTACAACGTGTCGATCGCCGTCTGGGTTGGCGTGATCGCACTCTTGGGACTGGATGCCGAGACCGGCGTCTTCATGCTGATGTTCCTCGACATCGCGCACGACGAAGCGCGTGAAAAAGGCGCGCTACAGACTCGCGCCGATCTGGTTGAAGCGATCATCCACGGGGCCGTCAAGCGCGTGCGTCCGAAGGCCATGACGGTCTGCGCGGCCTTCATGGGCCTGCTGCCGATTCTTTGGGCAAGCGGCGCTGGGTCAGATGTGATGAAGCGCATCGCCGCCCCGATGATCGGCGGTCTGGTGACATCTTTCGTGCTGGAGCTTCTCATTTACCCGGCGGTGTATCTGCTGTGGAAGCAGCGCAGCCTACCCGTTCAGTCAGCGCACGTTCTCCCTGAAGCCGCGGAAGGAGCCCCCCATGGACACTAAATCAACGTACATCCCCGCCCTGCGCTTTTCGTTTCTGACGCGCCTGTACGACCCGCTGATGCGTGCGGCCCTCAAGGAAGAAAAGTTCAAGCGCAGATTGGTGGAGCAAGCCAGCATCCAGCCGGGTCAGCGGGTCTTGGATCTGGGCTGCGGCACGGCCACGCTGACGTTGTTGGCGAAGCAGGCCGCGCCCGAGGCAGACGTGGTTGGACTCGATGGAGATCCGGCGGTGCTTCACATCGCGCGGGAAAAGGCCAGGCAAGGTGGTGCCGAGATCTCGCTCGTAGAAGGCATGTCGTTCTCGCCTCCGTTTCCGCCGGAGTCTTTCGACCGCATCGTGTCCAGCTTGGTGTTGCATCACCTGACGACTGAGAACAAGCGACGCACGCTGGAGCAGGCATACCGGCTGCTGAAGCCGGGGGGGACTTTGCACATTGCCGATTGGGGGCAGGCGCAGAATGCCCTGATGCGCGTGGCCTTCCTGGGAGTGCAGCTCTTGGATGGGTTTACGACCACCGCCGACAACGTGGCCGGGCGATTGATTCCCCTGATGCGCGAGGCGGGCTTTGCCGATGCGGTTGAGACGCATCGCGAAATGACGGTGTTCGGCACCCTGGCTCTGTATCGCGCGACGCGACTGTAAGAATCCAAGCGCTCGTGCGTCAGCAGGATTAGACGCCCCCCGATCACGAGGCTGAGCATGAACTCACACGCTGAACACTCACACCCAACTTCTGACCGTACGTCGCAGCCCATCGATCCAGTCTGCGGAATGAAGGTGATTCAAGAACGAGCGGCCGGTACCAGCACGTACCAAGGCACGACGTACTACTTCTGCAACAAGAAGTGCGTTGCGAAGTTTGAGTCAAACCCCGAACAGTACGTTCAACCGAAGCCTGCCCCCGCCCCCACACAGACGGTGTCCGGCGTCCTCTACACCTGCCCGATGGACCCCGAGATCCGGCAAGTAGGCCCAGGTCTGTGCCCCAAGTGCGGCATGGCCTTGGAACCTGCCGAGGCATCGCTGGATGAATCACCCAATGCAGAGCTAGTGGACATGACGCGGCGGTTCTGGGTCTGTGCCGTGCTGGCTGTACCGCTATTGGTGCTGGCCATGTCCGACCTGATTCCGGGGATGCCGCTGCAACGCGCACTTGGGCCACGACTGCTGATCTGGCTTCAGTTTGCGCTGGCTATACCCATCGTCCTTTGGGGTGGCTGGCCGTTCTTTCAGCGCGGCGTTGCCTCGGTGAAAAATCGCAGTCCCAACATGTTCACTCTGATCGCGCTCGGTACTGGAGCGGCGTTCCTGTTTAGCGTGGTGGCTGCGCTAGCGCCGCGGCTCCTGCCGGCGGCATTTCTGACCCATGGCGGCATCGCCCCGTCCTACTTCGAGTCGGCTGGCGTGATTGTCACGTTGGTGCTTCTCGGTCAGGTCTTGGAGTTACGGGCTCGTCACGCAACGTCCGGTGCGATCAAGACGCTGCTCGGGCTGGCACCCAAGACCGCACGCCGTCTGCGTGCAGATGAGACAGAAGAAGACATCGCCATCAATCAGATCCAAGTCGGCGATCGCCTGCGTGTACGTCCGGGCGAAAAGATCCCAACAGATGGCGAAGTCGTGGACGGTCACAGCGCGGTCGATGAGTCGATGCTCACCGGAGAACCTCTGTCCGTTGGAAAATCCATGGGGAGTCGCGTCACAGGAGGCACTGTCAACGGGACTGGCTCGCTGGTCCTACGCGCTTCACGGGTGGGCAGCGATACTTTGCTGGCGCAGATCGTTCGCACGGTCAGCGAGGCGCAGCGCAGTCACGCACCGATTCAGCGACTGGCTGACCAAGTCGCTGTCTACTTCGTCCCAGCGGTGGTGCTGTGCGCAGCGTTGACCTTCGTACTCTGGAGCCTCATCGGCCCGGAGCCGCGTATGGCGCACGCACTCGTCAATGCAGTCGCGGTGCTGATCATCGCTTGTCCCTGCGCGCTCGGGCTGGCTACGCCAATGTCGATCATGGTTGCAACCGGGCGCGGGGCGCAGCTCGGAGTATTGATCAAGAACGCCGAAGCCTTAGAGATCCTAGCCAAGGTCAACCTGCTCGTCGTCGATAAGACCGGCACGCTGACTCAGGGCAAGCCGGCGTTGACGGCTGTGCGGGTGGCTGATGGCTTCACCGAGTTCGATGTTCTGCTGCATGCCGCCAGCGTTGAACAGGCAAGCGAGCATCCCTTGGCCGCAGCCATTGTGTCCGGGGCTCGCCAACGAGGACTGAATCTGCCGTCGGTTGAGCGCTTTCATTCCGTCCCAGGAAAAGGTGCGCAAGGCTGGGTACGGGGGCAGTCGGTCCTGGTTGGCAGCTACAAGTACCTGACCGAGCAAGGTGCCGATCCGCAGACGCTGCTGACGCACGCCTCAATAGAATCCCAGCCCGGTGACTCGCAGGTATTCGTCGCGATCGATGGAAAACCCGCCGCGCTACTTTCGATCCAAGATCCCATCAAGGACTCGGCACGCGAGGCGTTGGACGAGCTGCGCCAAGACGGCGTCGAAGTCGCGATGCTAAGCGGTGACCGAAAGGAAAATGCTCTGGCTGTGGCTCGTCAGCTTGGCATCAGGCAGGTCATTGCCGAGGTTCTGCCGACGGAAAAGGGCGAGGCCATTGCCAAGCTCCGGGCCGCCGGTCGCATCGTGGCCATGGCTGGCGATGGCGTCAACGATGCCCCCGCCCTCGCGGCTGCGGACGTGGGTATCGCCATGGGCACCGGCACCGACATCGCCATCGAAAGCGCCGGCATCACGCTGGTCCACGGCGATCTGCGCGGCATCGTCCGCGCGCGCGCACTCAGCCGCGCAACCATCGGCAACATCCGACAAAACCTGTTCTTCGCCTTCATCTACAACCTGCTCGGCGTGCCCATCGCGGCAGGAGTGTTCTATCCGCTTTTCGGACTGCTGCTCAATCCAATGCTCGCCAGCGCTGCGATGAGCTTCAGCTCAGTGTCCGTCATCGCCAATGCACTGCGACTTCGACGGGTTCGGAGCTTCTGAACGACAGCGCCCGGAGGTTTCAGGCGACACTGCCCTACCGGCACGATATAAGGTTGGCCTTTCGCTGAGAAAGGCCGGAAATGGAACGCGCACAGCTTGCCGAGATCGTCCAAAGATACAAGAGCGATCCTGAGTCAGTCTACAGTACCTGGTTCGTAGATGGCGAAGATCGTCTCAAAGCGTTTCGTTCCATCCGTCGAGGGGTGCGCGATATCGTCGACGCCATTCGCGATGGCACGTTTGGTAACGACTTCAAGGGTTCGCCGTTGGAAGTCGTGCTGAACGCCATCACCGAGCAGAAGCAAGTCTTTGAAGGTGCCGCCCATCCCTTTTACTGGAAGCCAAAGCTGCGCATCCCCGACATCTACGAGAATGAGACCAACAAGCAGCGCTTAGGTGCCTTCCTGCAAGCCTGCTTGAGCGCGACCCGCGACGAGCAGGTGCTCACAGAGATGAGCCGGCTGGCGGTACCGCCGATCAAGGGCCTGGGGCCGGCGGTGGCGAGCATTGTGTATTTCTTGCACCCGACAGTGGTGCCCCCGTTCAACACGGCCATTCTCAACGGCTTCAACGCCCTCTTTCGCGACAAAAAGAAGCTCGGATCCTGGGAGAGCTACCTGGAGATGCGCGAGCGCATCGTCGCCAGCAATGCCGAAGTGCGCGACCTCCTCTCGAAAGACCTGGGTGCGTTCGCCGGGCTGTTGTTCGAGATCGGCAGCGGTCGGCTGGTACTCGCTGGCAACGCCGACCGCGTGCTCGATGCCTCTAATGGCGACGCGCAGGCCGAGCGCAAGAAGGCCGAGAAGTCCGCGCAAGCGCGTCACGCGCAGGTCGTCGCCGAGCTGCACGAGGAGTCCGAGCACACGCAGATCCAGTACCTGCTGATCCAACTCGGCAAGGCGCTTGGTTACGATGTCCACGTCGCGCGCAATGATCGCCACCGCAGCTACGACGGGCAGTCGTTCACCATGCTGACCATCGAGTCGATTCCAGCCCACGGTTGGCCCGCCGATGTGCGGGACACGGTGAGCCTGATCGACGTGCTCTGGCTACGGCGAGGCAGCGGCGAGATCGTGACCGCGTTCGAGGTTGAAAAAAGCACGTCCATCTACTCGGGCATCCTGCGCATGGAGGATCTGGCGCGGTCCCTGCCAGACTGCGGCTGTCGCTACTATCTGGTTGCACCTCACAGACGTGAAGGCGAGGTCATGGCGCAGCTCAGCCGGCCCGCGTTCCGTCAGTCGGTCGCCAAAGGCATGGCCTTCATCCCGTTCAGCGATCTCCGCTCGCACTGCGACGCCATGAGCCGCTTTGGCGAGGACCACACCATTTTGCAGAAGCTCGCCCGGCGGCCCGCTGTCGATGGCGCAAATCTTTCCTCTTGTCGGACCTAGGAGCGGCGAGTAGGTTTCGATCGTGCAGCGGTTCGCGGCCACCCTGTTCGCAATCTTCATGCTGGCTCATGCCCTGGTGCCAGGGCTGCCAACGTATGTCTGCACGGACGGCGGACGCTCGCTAAGCCCGTGCGCTCCGCCGGAGAACGAGGGACCGGCGGAAGCCCAGGCGGAGTGGCATGTCGGCGACTGTTGCAAGTTGACCGAGGCAGCGACGGTGGACGCGCAGGCACCGAAGATCAAGCTCTCCAAGCAACATGACAGCATTCTCTCCGCGCTTTTGGTGCCGACGCCGCTGCTGTTGATGCGATTCGATGAGCCTCCCATCTCGCGTCACGGCCGGCTGACCCGCGGCGATCCCCTCTTTCGCGGTCCTCCCTCCTCGCTCCGCTCCATCCTACGAATCTAAGCCTCTGCCCTGAGTTCGCGCAGTCGAATTCACGGTGGAGGTTTGCCTATATCCGCACATCGATCCCTTCGACGGTGGGCTGAACCTTCACGCGCTTGCGGCCGACAGGCCGGAAGGAAGGTTGGCCCATGGGAAGGAATCCGCATCGGAGCGCTGGCAGCCCGCGCACGCACGGGCGTTGGCTGGCATTCAGCTTGTGCTGTGCTACGTGCGCGCCTGCCGTCCAGGTACATGGCTCCGGCGCTGCTCAGCACGATCGGACTGCCGCCCAAGAGGAGCTTGCGGCAGCGGAGCATGAGAAACAGTACCGACCGGACGCAATCAAAGCGGCCTGCTCCGGTCAGGGTGAGCGCCCTGCGGGAGTGGTCTGTTGGGCCTCGACATCAAACCCGACGGAACAGCACCTCCGCGATGCCGCTCGACATCGAGCGCTGGCCGCTGCCCACCGTGCCGCATCGAGCGCCTTGCGAGCCGCGGAGGCTTCAGTCTGCTCCGGAGTGACACCGCAAGACCGTGACATCAGTCCGTTTGCGCACCGGGAAGACATTGTACAGGGCGCCCCGGTGCTCACTCCTGGCGGCAGCAAGACCCCGCCTCGACAAGTCGGTGTGACCGTGGTCTTTCGAGCCGTGCCGGGGTTGACGAGCGAGTGGCTTCAGCGGCTCATTGACTGCCATATCGCGCGCAACGCGGTGCTGGGCCACGACGCACCCGAGATGGCCTACTGCCCCTTGGCCGTCCGAGGAGTGACGGCGCACGTCGCCTCCGAGCATGGCGGATACGCCGTCGCGCTACGCGCCGACGAGCAGGAAAGCATCAACGCAATCCGTGAGCGTGTAGACGCAATCATGCGCCCGCAGCGATGAGGAGAAGAGATGTCCGATACCATGCATGATTCTGTCTGCGGCATGCCTGTCCACGCAGGGGCAGGACTATCGCTCGTTCATCTTGGCAACGAACTATGGTTCTGTTCGGAAGTCTGCCGGGAGCAGTTCCGCGCCAACCCAGCGCGCTACTTGAAATCGGCGGGCGATGACGTGGGGTTGCAAGCGATCTCCCGTCGAGTCGCGTACTTCTCGATGGAAGTCTGCATCGACGTCCGAATCCCCACGTACAGCGGGGGTCTGGGAGTGCTGGCCGGAGACACGCTGCATGCTGCCGCCGATCTACGGGTCCCGATGGTCGGGGTGACGCTGCTCTACCGCAAGGGCTACTTCACGCAACGGCTCGATGAGTGGGGCCACCAGCGGGAGCTTCCGGCGAGCTGGGAGCCGACGGCTCTCCTCACGCCGCTCGCCGTGACCACGGAGGTGGAGATCGAAGGACGCCCCGTCAAGCTGCGTGCCTGGCTTTACCGAGTCACCGGCGGCAGTGAGCAAGCAGTGCCGCTCCTGTTCTTGGACACGGATCTCGATGGCAACGCGCCACAGGACCGCGCGCTGTGCCAGACACTCTACGGCGGAGACGCCCGCTACCGGCTGGCGCAGGAAGCCGTGCTGGGGATTGGCGGCGTGCGCATGCTGCGGGCGCTCGGTTTTGACCGCATCGAGCGCTTCCACATGAACGAAGGACACGCCAGCCTGCTCGTTCTGGAGCTGTTGCGCGAAGCGCGAACTGCGGACGCCTGGCCCTTTGATCTGGTTCGAGAGAGGTGCGTCTTCACGACGCATACGCCGGTGACCGCGGGCCATGATCGCTTCCCTTATCCGCTCTACCAGTCCGTGCTCGGTGAGCTGCTTCCTTTCGAGGTCGTGCGCATGCTCGGCGGACCGGATGAACTCAACATGACGCTGCTCGGCCTCAACATGAGCCATTACATAAACGGAGTCGCCAAAAAGCACCGCGAAGTATCTCAAGCGATGTTCCCTGATTACCCAATCGCGGCCATCACCAACGGCGTCCACTCGGCGACCTGGGTCTCAACCAGCTTCCGCGCGCTCTATGACCGCCACATCCCCGGCTGGGCCAGCGACCCCAATACCCTGCGGCATGCAGTCCGGATCCCGTCGCGAGAAATCACGGAGGCGCACGAGCTGGCCAAAGAGAAGCTCCTCGGTGAGGTTGCCCGCCGCACGGGTATCGCGCTTCCAGTGGGTGTCCTGACCATCGGGTTTGCCCGTCGTGCCACTGCCTACAAGCGCGCAGATCTCGTGTTCTCCGATCTCGCTCAGTTAAGCGAGGTAGCGCGAACCGCGGGGCCGCTCCAGTTTCTGTTCGCCGGCAAAGCCCACCCGTCCGATGGCGGCGGAAAGGCTCTGATCGAGCGCGTCGCCGCTATGGCGCGACAGCTCCACGACCAGATTCGCATCCTCTACTTAGAAGACTACGACATGGAGCTGGCTCGTCTCCTCATTGCCGGTGTCGATCTCTGGCTGAACACGCCGTGTCGGCCGCTCGAAGCCTCCGGCACTTCTGGCATGAAGGCGGCACACAACGGCGTTCCCAGCTTCAGCGTGCTCGACGGCTGGTGGCTTGAAGGTCATATCGAGGGTGTCACCGGCTGGTCCATCGGAGGCGTCGCGATCGAGAAGGACACCGAGACCGACCCAAGCCCCAGAGAGGCGCAGGAGCTTTACTACAAGCTGCGGACCCACATCGCACCGATGTTCTATCACGACACGGAACGATGGGTTGAGGTCATGCGGCATGCCATCGCGCTCAACGCCTCGCACTTCCATACCCACCGGATGCTGCAGCAATACATCACCCAGGCGTATCTATGGCCTTCCCATCAGAACGAGGTACTGAAGAAATGAGTGGCTCAAGTCCATCAGAAGCCCTTTCGCTCCCATGCGAGCGCGGTGAACGCCGGTGTCGGCTGGTCGTCATCACAGGTGGACCCGGTGCCGGTAAAACCGCGGTGCTGGAGATCGCGCGCCGCAGCTTCTGCAAGAACATCGCCTTTATTCCAGAGGCGGCGAGTATCGTATTTGGCGGTGGCTTCTGGCGACGCGAGAGCCTCGTCGGGCGAAAGGCCGCGCAGCTCGCCATCTTTCATATTCAGCGTCAGATGGAGCGCGTCGTGCTCGAAGAAGGCGAGGTCGCTTTCGCGCTCTGCGACCGCGGCACGATCGATGGCCTGGCGTACTGGCCTGAGCCTGAACGAGAAGCGGAGTCCTTCTTTCGTGAGATCGGCACTACGCGCACCGCGGAGCTTGCGCGCTATCACGCCGTCATCCACCTGAAGACGCCCGACTTGGGCCACGGCTACAACCACCAAAACCCGCTGCGCATCGAGGACGCAACAGAAGCGCTGGCGCTCGACGCGCGCATCTTGGATGCCTGGGCCGGGCATCCCAACCGCATCGTACTCGAGAGCAGCGACGACTTTTTGAGCAAAGCCAACGCGGCGATCCATGCCATCAAAGACAACCTGCCGGACTGCTGCCGCGAGCATCCGGTTCTCTTTGGACCCTAACTTGCATTTCGCAACGAACCAGAAGGAACCGCATCTCATGCCAACGCCATCCACCACGGATCGACAGACCCCGACGCTTACTTTCTACGGCGCAGCCGGGACGGTCACAGGCTCCAAGCATCTTGTCGCCTGGGAAGGCGGTCGGGTGCTTCTCGACTGCGGGCTGTTCCAGGGCCTCAAAGAGCTGCGGCTGCGCAATTGGGCCGAGTCTCCCTTTGATCCGCGCTCGCTCGATGCGGTGGTGCTCAGCCACGCGCACCTCGATCACTCGGGGTACTTGCCGCTGCTCGTCAAGCGCGGCTTTCGCGGGCCGATTTACTGCACCGCTGGAACGGCAGACCTCCTGCGGGTTCTGCTGCCTGACTCGGCGCACCTCATGGAAGAAGAAGCCAACTACGCCAACCGGCACGGCTACTCCAAGCACCATCCGGCTCTGCCGCTCTACACCCGCGAAGACGTCGAGCAGGTCTTTCCGCTGCTCCAGCCACAGCCCTACGAACGCTCGTTCGAGGTCGCCCGCGAGGTGCGCACGACCCTGCGACGGGCTGGCCACATCCTCGGCTCGGCGTCTGTCGAGCTGCTGTGGACCGCGAGCGGGCGTCGGCTCGTCTTCTCGGGCGACCTTGGCCGCTGGGGGCGACCCATCCTGCGCGATCCCGATCTCGTCTCCGAGGCCGATGTACTGCTCATCGAATCGACCTACGGCGATCGGCTTCATGCCGCGAATGCACGCGCCCACCTGGCCCGCGTCATCAGCGAGACGGCACACCGCGGCGGCGCGGTTCTGATCCCAGCCTTCGCCGTCGGCCGGGTCCAAGAACTCATCTGGACCATCCGTCAGCTTGAGGATGCTCGCGAGGTGCCGCTGCTCTCGGTCTACCTCGACAGCCCGATGGCCATCGACGTGAGCGAGATGTACTGTCGGCACTCCGACGACTACAACGAGGGCATGGCGCAGGCGATGCGGGACGGCCGCTGCCCGCTCTGCTGTCGCCAGTACCACTTGATGCGCACCGTCGAGCAGTCCAAGTGGCTGAACTCTCGCACCGGGCCGATGGTGATCATCGCGGGCAGCGGCATGATGACCGGGGGCAGAATCCTGCATCACTTGCGGCAACGTCTCTCTGACCCACGCAACACGGTGCTGCTTGTTGGGTATCAAGCCCCCGGTACGCGCGGTCGGTCTCTGCTCGATGGTACGCCGCGCCTGCGCATGTACGGCCAGGATGTCCCGGTGCGCGCGACAGTCGAGGTGATCGATGGCTTGTCAGCGCACGCCGATCAAGCCGAGATCCTGCGCTGGCTCTCGGGATTCAGGCGAGCGCCTGCGAAAACCTATATCGTCCACGGCGAAGATGGACCTGCCCGCACGCTGGCAGCAGTCATCCAAGAGCGCCTCGGGTGGGCGGCGGAGGTGGCCCGTGATGGCGTCGATGTATCGCTGCCCTGCTGAAAACGGTAGGCCGAAAGAGTTTTGCTCCCCCGGCAGGAGTGCGCGCAAATTGCGCGATCCTGCTCATTTCCGCCGAGGAGCGAGCGGCGCAGGATTTTCTCTTGGGCGGAAGATCTGCATGCGGTTCATGGTTGCCCTCGCGTTCTTCATCGCACTGCCCGCTTTGGGACAGGAGCTATTGCATGATCCACACTCCTGGGTGCGCGCAGTCCGCGATCGCGTGTTTCAAGAGGGCACACCAAATCGGAACGGCAGCGTGCGCATGGAGTGTCGCATCGAAGAACTGGACGGCAGTGGCCAGATCAAGAAGACGCTTCTGCTCCAGCATCGCCGAATCTACCAGAATGGCACCCTGCGCGAGGAGCTGCTCTCGGCGACTGAAGATGGAAAGGATGTGACTGAACGGCAGCGACGTGAAGAAGCGGGCATGGACCGCCACGCAAGCCGCGAGCGCTGGTCGCTCGACGATGCGCTGGCACCTTCGATACCACTGCTGGCCACGCCAGATGGGGCGTATCGGCTGGCCTTCGAGAAGGAAAGCGCAGAAGGTCGCTTGCGCATCTCGTACAGCCCGCGCGAGCAGAAACCCACGCTCCGAGCAGCGCGTGGGTTCATCGTCCTCGATGACAAGGATCACCTTCCAGTCCGGCATCGCTTCGAGCCGATCCCCATGCCTGACTGGATCGACAAGCTCGTGACCGACGTTCGCTATACCCGCATCGCCGGCCTTGTCGTCCCCGATAGCACCGACACGCGCGCCGAAGGCGGCTTTCTTTTTGTCCGCAAGCGCTACCGCATCCGCATGCGCTACCACGACTGGTCTCTGGAATCGGCAAGAGGCCAGGAGGCATCCCCATGACGCCAGAGCGGTCTCGGCGCGCGGTCGCGCTTGTCCTTACGTTGCTCAGCGTGAGCTTGATGCTGGCTAATCACTACTACGGCCATCGCAGCTACCTCGACCGCCTCAATACCAACCACACGCTGTATCACCCGGCAGCACCCTGGAGCCAGGCCGAGCCGGCGGTGCCTGTCCTGGCGCGGCGCGTATGGGTGCTGATCCTCGACGGTCTGCGTGAGGACGCAGCAGACGGCCTGCCTACCATAGGGCGCCTCTCGGTGCGTGGCGTGCGGCGAACCCTTCGTTCCGAGTTCCCAACCTTCACGTATCCCAATCTCACGACAATGGTTACGGGCGTCCCGCCCGTTCTTAGCGGCGTGCGCCTCAACGAAGGGAGGCCAGGCGTTCCGCTCGATGGCCTGTACGATGTCGCAAGACGGGCAGGTCTTCCCGCCTTCGTCACAAATTGGAGCCACTTCACCGAGGCGCTCGATCGAGAAAACGCTGACTTCTTGGTCCAGCAGAAAATGGATCTCGCTCATTTGCTGTCTCGCGCACCTACGCGCGAGATGGCCTGGGTTCACTTCGAGGAAATCGACGAGGCAGGCCACCGGTACGGCGCGGCCTCTGGCGAGTATGCAGAGGCTGCACAGAGGGGCGATGCGCTGCTTGGCCGGATGTCCGAGGCACTGGATCTTGAGCAGGATGTGCTGATCGCTCTCTCGGACCACGGCCATCGTAAGCGCGGTGGACATGGAGCCATCGAGCCCGAAGTACAGGCGGCGTTCTTCTTGGCCGTAGGCGCGCACGTTAGCAGAGGCGTTCGGCTACCGGAGCGACCGATGCGTGATGTCGCTGCCACGGTCGCTGCCTTGGCTGGAATAGCGCCGCCGCGGGATGGCTTGGGTGTGCCGATGCTCGACGGTTTCAATCTAATGCCCGATAGGGCGGCGCGCGTGCTGGCCCCTGCCTTCGCGCAGCGCGCCCACAGTGACGCAGCACTTGGAGCCGAGATTGTTGACCAGGATCGGAAGCTCACAGACACGCTTTCTGCTGGCAAGGCGGCGGCCATCGTTCCAGCTCTGGAACGGCTGGCGGAGCGGAGCACGCAGCGAGAAGCGAAGTTCACCGCTTTGATGAAACAGCGACAAATGCGGCGGCTCGCCTGGGCAGCCTTGCCCCTTCTCTTCATGGCCGGAGTCTCGATCATCGCTTATCGAGGCGGCGTGCTCCGCCCAAGGCCGCGTGATCTGATTCCGATCCTTACGTACGTCCTGCTGTTCCTCGGGATGTACTTCACGCTGGGCTACGCGCTCTCCTGGAGCGTTCCAAGAGGTGCCTTCAGTTTCACCGCTGAGACGGCCGCCATGGGCTTTCTTGCCGCGGTTCCAGCCGTTCTGGTGAGGCGTCTCCCCATGGTCGGACGAGAGCGCAACCTGGAGCAGGCCAGTACCGTGCTGTTGCTATGGGGACTCTACATTCTGGCGGTGGGTGCAGCCGGGCACGATCCCGCGTGGCTGGAGAGTCCGCGCGTGAGCTTTCTGCTCGTGTTTCTTTCGACGATCGAGTTCTACGCTGCTGGCCTTCTCGCCGTGCTCGCCCTCTCGACTCTTCTTCCCAGGTCACTGAGAAAACAAGCATGAGCTCCAAGGCACACCTTCTGGCTGGCATCATCTCGGCCTGCCTGCTTTCTTCGTCCTCTGTAGGCGCGCAAGAAGCAGTCGGCTTGTCATCGCCTCTGAATGTCGAGCAGGCCGTGCGTCTCGCACGGCAGCGGCGGCCGGAGATCCTCGCCGCGCAGGCGCGGGCGACTGCCGCTTCACAACGCCCCGCCCAGGTCGCGGCCCCGCCCGATCCGATGCTCATGTTCTCCGTCGATCATCTTCCCTTCGCCTTCCACGGCGCGGACGTGAGCGCTCAGTTTCAGCAGGACTTCCCATTGTCGCGAATCCTCAGTCATCGTCGCCGGGCTGCCGAGGCTGGCGCAGTCGGCGCGCGTGCTGAGCAGGCGAGAACCGGCCTGGATGTTGAACTTGACGCGGTGCGAGCCTTTTTCATGCTCGACGAGCGACGGCGAACCTCGGTTGTCCTCGATGATCAGCTCGCGCTGACTGCGAAGCTCGTGGCGGCGACGATGGCCCGCTTCTCATCGGGACGCGGCACACAGGGTGACGCGCTGCAAGCACAGAGCGAGCAGGCGCGATTGCGTGCCGAGCGTCTGGCGCTCGATGCGGAGCTGCGCGGCGCAGAGGCGATGCTGCGGGCGGCGCTGGCGCTTCCCCAGGACACGCCGATCCCGCCGCTCGCTGCGGCAGAGTCAGTGACGGTGCCGCTCGTGACGAACGCGCTTGTGCAGACGGCGCTCAGTAGGCGGCCCGAGCTTTCGGTGATGCGTGCCGAGCAGCAGAGGGCGCGGGCCGACGTGGATGTGATGCGCTCGATGTTCTTCCCGATGGGGTTCGTGCGAACCGGCCCCGCGTATACGATGGCCGATGGCGCGGGCTGGATGCTCATGCTGGGGGTGAGCCTGCCGGTGTGGCGCGGCCGGCTGCGGGCTGGTGTCGCCGAGGCGCAGGCGATGGTGCAGATGGCTGACGCGGACGTGCAAGCGATGAGCGTCATGATCACCGGTGAGGCCGCGGTCGCTCGCGAGGCGGTGGCCGCCGCGCAGGTGCGGCTCGGGGCCATTCAGCGCGAGGTCTTGCCGCTCAGCCAAAAGGGAGCGCAAAGCCAGCTCGCTGGATACGCTGCTGGGCAGGTGCCACTCGCCGGCTCGCTCCTGGCGTTTAGGACGCTACTCGAAGCGCGTATGGCTGAGGTGATGGCCCAGGTCAACTTGGGGCTGGCCTGGGCACGGCTGCGCCGGGCAGTTGGTGTCGGTGTTTCAACGAATGCGGAGGGAAACCCATGACAGCCATGGCAAAAACGTGGATCGTGATCCTCGGCGTCATCGGCGTCGTAGGCGCTGGTGCGAGCGTGCAGTATGCGCGTAAGGGTTGGCCTTTTTCCAGCGCTGGAGAGCGCGCAGCGGGCTCGCGCGCCCCATCTCATACTGAGGGACACGAACCTCAAGCTGGAGGGCACCCATCGCACGCTGGCCATACCCAGGCTCCGACCGGATACGCACCGATAACGATTGAGCCAGCGCAGGCAGCGGCCCTGCACCTCTCGACGGCACTGGTCGAAGAGCGGGAGTTCACACGGACCATCCGCACGGTCGGGACGATCGTGCTCGATGAGACGCGCACCGCGCACGTACACGTCAAAGTGCGCGGCTGGATCGATCGCATCTTCATCAACTTCGTCGGGCAAAAGGTACGTGCCGGAGAGCCGCTCTGTTCCATCTACAGCCAGGATATTTACTCTGCCGAGCTGGAGTATCTCTCGATCCTGGAAGGTGCGAGCACTCGACCGGAATCCGATCCACTGCTGACCGCCGCGCGCCGTCGCCTTTCGCTGTGGGATGTGCCCAAGACAGAAATCGAGCGGCTGGAAAAGACGCGCCAGGTAAACCGGACGTTTCCGCTCCTCGCGCCGCGCGCCGGAACCGTCGTGGCCAAGCAAGCGCTGCAAGGCATGGCCGTTGATCCAGCAGTGGAGCTTTACACCCTGTCAGACCTCTCTACTGTTTGGGTGCTGGCGGACGTGTACGAGACCGATGTTCCCTACGTGCACATCGGTGACAAGGCGCAGCTCGCCATCGAAGGACGACAGGCATCGCTTGATGCAAGCGTTTCGTTTCTCTCGCCGACCATCGACGAGCCAAGCCGGACGCGCAAGGTGCGTTTCATTCTTCCAAATTCGCAGGGTCTTCTACTTCCGGGGGCATTCGTCAACGTGACGATGGAAGCGCCGCTCGGCGAAGGGCTGGCGGTGCCCGAGAGCGCGGTCATCCGTACCGGGGCGCGCTCGATTGTGTTCGTTGTGCATGGAGAGGGGACCGTCCACATCGAGCCGCGCGAGGTTACGCTCGGGCCACTCGTCGGTGACCGCTACCGTATCGAACGAGGGCTGAAGGCCATGGAGAAGGTCGCCACCGGAGCGCAGTTCCTTCTCGACTCTGAGAGCCGGCTGCGCGCTACCAGCGCGCCGGGAGGTGGCCATGCTCACTGAGTCGACCGAAAGCGGGCCGAAGCTCGGCCTCATTGCGCAGATCATCGACTTTTCCGGGCGGCATCGCTTCATGGTATTCCTCGCCGCCGCCGCGCTCACCACCTGGGGCATGGTGTGTGCTCAGCGCTCGCAGCTTGATGCGCTGCCAGACCTCTCGGATGTCCAGGTCATCGTGGCCACCGAGTGGATGGGGCGCAGCCCAACGCTCATCGAAGATCAAGTGACGTACCCGATCACCACGACGTTTCTGGGCGCTCCGCGCGTCAAGCTCGTCCGCGGCTTCACGATGTTCGGGATGTCCTTCGTCTACGTGATCTTTCAGGACGGCACGGATCTTTATTGGGCCCGCTCGCGCGTCGTCGAGTATCTGGCGAAAGTTCAGAACAAGCTGCCGCCAGGCGTGACGCCGCAGATTGGCCCCGACGCCACCAGCGTTGGCTGGGTCTATCAGTACGCGCTCGTCGATGAGAGCGGCACTCACAACTTGCAGGAGCTGCGCTCGTTCCAGGACTGGTACTTGCGTTATTGGTTGCAGGGACTTGAAGGGGTCGCCGAGGTGGCGAGCGTAGGCGGGTTCGAGAAGGAGTATCAGGTCCAGGTCGATCCCACGAAGATGAAGGCGCGCAACGTCTCTGTCGGTGAGGTCGCCGCCGCCGTGCGAGGTGCCAACGATGAGGTCGGCGGTCGCGTCATCGAGATGGCGCAGCACGAGTATGCGCTCCGCGGACGCGGCTACGTCACGAACAAACAGGACATCGAACTGGCGGTCGTCGCGACCGACGCACGCGGAACACCGATTCGGATTCGAGACGTGGCGGACGTGACCGTGGGCGGGAACATCCGGCGCGGCCTTGTCGATCTGGACGGAAGGGGGGAAGTGGTCGGTGGCATCGTCGTCATGCGCTCGGGTGAGAACGCCCTCAACGTCATCAAGCGCGTCAAGGCCAAGCTCGCAGAGGTGCAGTCCTCCTTGCCGAAGGGCGTCAAGGTCGTTCCGGTCTATGACCGCAGCCATCTCATCATGGATTCGGTCGCGACGCTCACCAGCAACCTGCTGCAAATTATCGCCGTCGTTGTCCTGGTCATCGCCGTCTTCTTGTTCCACTTCCGATCAGCGCTGGTCGCGGCGATTGCGCTACCCGTCGCGACGGCGGCCACGTTCGTCGCTTTCTACTACCTGGACATCAGCGTCAACATCATGTCGCTCGCTGGTGTGATCCTGGCGCTTGGCGACATGGTGGATTCGGCCTGCGTTCTCGTCGAGAACGCGCACAAGAAGATCGCTGAGGCGGAGTCCACCGGGGAGAAGATCGATCGCAAGGAACTGGTCATCGCGTCAGCGCGTGAGCTTGGCCCGTCGATGTTCGGCGCGCTCCTGGTGCTGACGATCGCGTTCCTTCCGGTGTTCGCTCTGCAAGGCGAAGAGGGGCGATTGTTCCGGCCCCTGGCATACGCGAAGACGTTTTCCATGGCCTTCGCGTCCGTTTTCGCCGTTACGCTGGTTCCGGCGCTGATGGTGATGTTCCTCAAGGGCAGGATTCGGTCGGAGGAACAGAACCCCATCAATCGCGTCTGCATCGCTGCATACCGCCCGATGTTGCGCGCCTGTCTGCGGGGCAGGTGGGTGGTGATCGCGGTCGTCATCGCCATCACCGCTGCGACCGCGTACCCGTTCTTGCGCCTCGGCTCCGAGTTCATGCCGCCGCTCTACGAGGAAGACCTGCTTTACATGCCCATCACCGTTCCGGGTATCTCGGTCGCCGAGGCGAAGCGGCTCCTTACGTGGCAAAACCAGCAGATGCAGAAGGTCCCCGAGGTCGAGCGGGTCTTCGGCAAGACGGGCCGCGCCGAGACGGCGCTAGACCCGGCGCCGCTGTCCATGTTCGAGACGATCGTGCACCTGAAGCCCCGCGAAAAATGGCGGAAGGGCCTGACGGTGGAAAGCCTGGTCGCAGAGCTAGATGAAAGGACCAAATTACCCGGCGTTCAGGGCGCGTGGACCATGCCGATCAAGGCGCGTATCGACATGCTCTCGACCGGAATCCGAACGCCTATAGGCGTCAAGGTCTTCGGTCCCGACCTAAAGGTCATCGTCGAGATCAACGATCAACTAGAGAGGACGCTGCGCGGCCTGCCCAATACGCGGAGCGTGTATGCGGAGCGCGAAATCGGCGGGTTCTTCTTGGATGTGACGCCGAACCGAGAAGCCATCGCGCGATACGGCCTGACGGTGCGACAAGTGCTCGATGTCGTCGAGAGCACGATTGGCGGCATGGATGTCTCGACCACCTACGAAGGCCGCGAGCGCTACCGCATCAACGTCCGCTATCCGCGCGAACTGCGCGATAACCTGGAGGCGATCCGCGATGTGCTGGTTCCCATTGCGCCGCTCTCGGCGCGTCCGTTGCCCGTGACTCCCGCGGGTTCAGCGTCCAGCATGAGCGTTGGCAGTCCCTCGCCGGGTATCGCGCCAGCCGGCGGGATGGGCGGCGGCATGGCGCCGGGCGGCGATGCAGCGATGGGAGGGGCGGAGATGTCTGGTGGAGGGATGGGCACGCCGGCGCGTATGGGTGGAGGTGGTAGCCAGGCCGCGTCCTTCGTTCCGCTCGGCCAGCTCGCCCGCGTGGAGACGGTGATGGGGCCGCCGATGATCAAGAGCGAGATGGGATCGCTCACGGGCTGGATCTACGTCGATATCGATACCAGCGATGTGGGCGGCTACGTCAGCACCGGCAAACAGACGGTCGCGCGCGAGGTGAAACTGCCGCCCGGCTACTTCCTCAAGTGGACTGGACAGTACGAACTCCTCGAACGTGTGCGGGCGCGCATGGCCTGGCTGCTGCCGCTCACGATCGCGATCGTGTTCTTCATCCTCTACATCAACTTCAAGGGTGCGGCACAGGCGCTCATCGTCATGACGGGCGTGCCGTTCTCCGCGGTCGGAGCGATCTGGACGCTCTACTTCGCGCACTTCAACACATCCATCGCGGTCTGGGTCGGGATGATCGCGCTGCTGGGCGTCGCCGCAGAGACGGCCAGTGTCATGGTCGTCTATCTCGACGATGAATGGAACGAGGGCAGGCGGAAGGGGACCATCCGAACCGTCGGCGATCTCCTCGACCGTTCGCTAGAAGCTGGCTCGAAGCGCGTGCGCCCACTGCTGATGACCGTCATGTCGAACGTGTTCGGCCTGCTCCCTATCCTGCTCGATAAGGGCGTGGGCTCCGATGTCGCCAAGCGCATCGCCGCGCCAATGTGGGGGGGCCTGGTGTCGCTGACGATCCTGACGCTGTTCGTCGTCCCGGCCGTCTACGTGGTGTGGCGCAGCTTCCAGCTTGCGGAGGTGAAATCATGAACACGGACCCTGCTCACGTACTCAAGGACGATGAGCTTTCGCGCAGTGCTCACTCAATTGCAATCAGCACCCTGCGCGAGTCGTTAGGTGTCGATCCGGCCGTGGGGCTTTCCGATGCAGAAGTGCAAAGCCGCCGGAGTCGTTTCGGTGAGAACCGGCTACCCGCGCCGCCGCGAGAGAGCGAGATCCGGCGCTTCCTGCGCCAGTTCCATAGCCCGCTGGTGCTGGTCCTCATCGCGGCGGCAACCGTCGCCACGGTTATCGGGGCGATGGAGCGCAGCGGCTCGGTTCTCTCGCGGTTCGGTGACGCGCTGGCCATCCTCCTCATCGTCCTTCTAAACGCGCTGCTCGGCTTCTTTCAGGAGCGCCGCGCGGAGTCGGCGCTGCGGGCGCTAGACAGCATGTCGGTACCCCGCGCCCGCGTGCTGCGTGCCGGTGTAACCACGGAGATCCCCGCGGTGATGCTGGTTCCTGGCGATGTCATCGCGTTGGCAGAGGGAGATGCCGTGCCGGCAGATGCTCGCCTTGTCACAGCGACGGCTCTGCGCATCGATGAGTCGCCTCTTACCGGCGAGAGCGCGGCTGTGGACAAGGACGCCGACCGCTCGCTTGCGCCGGATGTGCCGCTCGCCGAGCGCGTCACCATGGCCTACCTCGGAACGCTCGTTGTACACGGGAAGGGACAAGCGCTGATCATATCGACCGGCGCGCAGACTGAGCTGGGCCGCATCGCGACGGCGCTAGGCACGACCCAATCAGAAGAGACACCGCTCGAAGCGACGCTGCGGGTCTTCGGCCGCCGCGTGCTGTGGGTCTGCGTCGTGGTGAGCGCGCTGCTGTTCGGGTGGGGCGTCACCAAGGGCGGAGACACCTGGAGCGGCGCGCTTCTTCAGGCTGTGAGCTTCGCCGTCGCGCTCATCCCCGAAGGGCTGCCGGCCATCACTGCCATCGCGCTCGCAATTGGAACGCAACGGATGGCCAAGCGTGGCGTCATTGTCCGTCGTCTGCCCGCCGTCGAGGCGCTGGGCGCTACGAGCGTGATCTGCTCTGACAAGACCGGAACTCTGACGCAGAACCGCATGACAGTGCGCGTCCTCTACGCAGCCGACGCACGTAATGAAGTCGGCGCTGCATCGTCTGCTCCAGTGCGCGAACTGCTCCTCACCGCGGTCCTATGCAACGACGCACGGTTTGTGACCGACCCGAAGACCGGTGCGGAGACGTTGCAAGGCGACCCGACGGAGGGCGCGCTTCTGACGGCAGCCTCGCGGGGCGGTCTTGATCCAGACAGCTTGCGTTCGGAGCGACCACGGCTTGCTGAGATCCCCTTCGACTCGGAGCGCAAGCGCATGGCTGTCCTGGCAGGCGTAGCCGATGGCAGCCGCATGGTGCATCTCAAAGGCAGCGCGGAGACGGTGCTTCCTTGCTGCACGGCGCTGCTCAACGCCGACGGCGAGCGTCCGATGTCCGAGGCGGATCGAAAATCAATCCTGGCCGAGGTCGATCGGATGAGCGAGAGCGCGCTGCGCGTCCTCGCGTTCGCCAGCAAGCGGCAGACCGGCGATACGATCGATGAGGCGGGCCTCACCTTCCTGGGACTCATCGGCATGATCGACCCGCCGCGCGAGGGCGTGACGGAGGCCATCGCCGCGTGTCACCGGGCTGGTGTCGCCGTCGTCATGATCACCGGCGATCATCCAAAGACCGCTGCGGCCATCGCCCGCGAGATCGGCCTTCTGCGAGAAGGCGAGGAGACCCTGACCGGCACGGACCTCACTCACCTTGCCGATGATGAACTGCGCGAGTGCTGCGCCCGCGTCCGCGTCTTTGCGCGCACGACCGCCGAGCAGAAACTGCGCATCGTCCACGCCTTCCAGCGCAGCGGGCACGTTGTCGCCATGACGGGCGATGGGGTGAATGACGCTCCGGCGCTGCATGAGGCGCACGTCGGCATAGCGATGGGACGCGGCGGAACGGAGGTCGCGCGTCAGGCCGCAGCCGTCGTCCTGACCGATGACAACTTTGCCACCATCGTCTCCGGCATCCGCGAAGGGCGGGCCATCTACCACAACATCCAGAAGTTCATCGTCTATCTGCTGTCCTCCAACGTCGCGCTGGCGCTGGCTGTCTTCGGCGCGACGTTCCACCAGGGTTGCTTACCGCTCACCCCGCTCATGATCCTCTGCATCAACCTCGTGACCAACGGGCTGCCGGCACTGGCGCTGGGCATCGAGCCCCCTGACCCCGCGCAGATGCAGACACCGCCGCGCCGCACCACCGCCGGACTCTTTCAAACCCTCGACTATGCGGGCATCTTGCTGGCCGGAGTCACCATGGGCGGGCTTGCGTTGATGCTGTATGTCCGTCCCTGGCTCGACGGTGCGGTAGATCCGCAGTGGTCGCGTGCGATGGCGTTCGCAGTGCTGGGGTTTGGTCCGCTGTTCCATGCGTGGAACTGCCGCTCCCGCGACCGCTCGTTGTTCGCACAGCGGCCTCTTCTGCCGCTGGCTCTCGTCGGTGCGTGCCTGCTGTCGGCCAGCCTTCACCTGCTCTCATCGGCCGTGCCCGCGCTTCGTCCGGTCTTTCACACCTTTCCGCTCTCGGCGGCAGATTGGCTGATCGTTGTGGTCCTTTCCGCCAGCATCCTGCCGCTCATCGAACTGGCCAAAGTGATTGGACGGCCGCTCTTGCGAGGGCGTACCGTGGAGGCCTGAGATGCCCAACAAACAAGACATCCTCCTTGTTGTTTGCTCACAGGTTGCGTGGTTGCAGTGGCTGCCGCATCACCAGCGCGTAGGCCGCAGGGAAAAGCAGCAGCGTAAGCAGCGTCGCGGTGATCAAGCCACCCACGACGACTGTTGCCAGCGGGCGTTGGACTTCGCTGCCCGGTGCTTGAGACAGGGCCATAGGTAGGAAGCCCAGCGACGCGACGAGCGCGGTGGTCAGCACCGGGCGCAATCGCAGACGCGCGGCTTGGACGATGGCCTGGGCGGGGGGCATCCCTTCGGCTTCGAGTCGTCGGCTGAATGCTACGAGCACCAAGCCGTTGAGCACCGCGACGCCGAATAGCGCAATGAAACCGACACCGGCGGAGACGCTAAACGGGAGCTGGCGCAGCCACAGGGCGACGATTCCTCCGACGATCGCGAACGGGATGTTGAAGAAGATGAGAAGCGCGGGACGGACGGCGGAGAAAGCCAGCCACAGCAGAAACAGGATCAGCGCGAGGGCGAGCGGAACCACGAGCGCCAGGCGGTCGCGGGCTTCTTGGTAGTGTCTGAACTGACCGCCCCACTCGATGCGGTAGCCGGGTGTGAGCGGGATCTCGCGCTTGAGAGCGGCCTGCGCGGCGGCGACGGCGGAGACCAGATCCTGCCCGCGGACATTGAACTCGACAATGAGGCGACGCGACTGCTGATCGCGATTCACGGCCACCGGGCCTTCTTCGATCGCGAGGTCAGCGACATCGCCCACCGGCACCACTTGTCCGGTCGCGGCTTTGAGCGGCAGTGCGCGCAGCGCGTCCAGCGTGCCGTCGTACTGCATGTCGAGGCGCACCATCAGATCGAAGCGGCGCTCGGCTTCCAAGACGGTTCCAGCGGGGCAGCCGACCGCAAGCGTTTGCGTGAGCTGATTTAGATCCTCGACGGTAAGACCATAGCGGGCCAGTCGCGCCCGATCGGGGTGAACGCGCAAGTAGCGCAGGCCGGCAATCTGCTCGACACGGACATCGACAGCTCCGCGCACGGTGCGCAGCACACCAGCCACTCGCTCGCCCAGCTCTTTGAGTGTGTCGAGGTCGGGGCCGTACACCATCGCTGCCACATCCGAGCGAACGCCGGCCATCAGCTCGTTGGTTCGCATTTGGATGGGTTGCGAAAGGGCCACCGCAGCTTCGGGAACCTCCTTCTCCAGTAGCTCTGAGATCTCTGCACCCAGCGCGGCTTTGGTGAGTCCCTTTCGCCACTCCGAGCGTGGCTTGAGCATCAGGTACACATCGCTCTGCTCGATGCCCATGGGGTCGTTCGCCAGCTCGGGCGAGCCGGCGCGGGCAACGGCATGCGCGACCTCGGGAATCTGGAGGAGGGCTCGCTGCATGCGCAGATCGACTTCAACCGACTCGCTCAGCGCGACTCCGGGCAGGCGACGCACTTCGAGTAGCAGATCTCCTTCGTCAAGCTGGGGCACAAACTCGGCGCCGAGCCGGCTGCCGACCCCGACTCCCATCGCCAGGATCAGCACACCCAGCGAAAGCGTAATGGCCCGCCGACGCCCGCTCCGTTCACTTTGATCGAGCAGGCGCGCGTACGCTCGTTGCAGCCGGCTAAACAGGGCGCCTTCATGTTCGGTTGCGGAAGGTCGAAGCAGGACGCTGCACAGGACCGGAACCAGTGTCAGCGACAGCACAAACGCAGTCCCCAGGGCGTACAGGACGGTCAGTGCCATCGGTTGAAACAGCTTTCCTTCAATGCCCTGCAGCGCCAGGATCGGCAGGTACACGATGGCGATGATGGCTTCGCCGAACACGGTTGCGCCGCGGACCTCCATTGTCGCATCGCTTACGACCTGACGCCGCTCGTCCGCCGACAATGCCGCACCGCGGGCCAAGCGGGCTTCGCCCAGACGGCGCACCGCATTTTCGACGATGATGACGGCTCCATCGACGATGAGCCCAAAGTCAATCGCCCCCAGGCTCATCAGATTCCCCGATGCACCGCGCGCATCCATGACCAGCACGGCGCCCAGCATGGCGAGCGGAATCGTACTTGCGACGATCAGGCCAGCGCGCACATCCCGCAGCAAAAGAAACAGCACCAGGATCACCAGCGCTGCACCTTCGGCCAAGTTGCGCAGCACAGTAGAAATCGTGCGATCCACGAGCGCAGCGCGATCGTAGAACGGCTCGATGCGGACGCCGGGAGGTAGCGACGGACGCAGCGCGTCGAGCTTGGCTTTTACAGCCTGGGTCACGGTGCGTGAGTTCTCGCCGATGAGCATCATCGACACGCCGATGGCGACTTCTCCTTGGCCATCCATCGTCGCTGCACCGCGGCGCAGCTTGGGGCCGAAGCGAGCCTCGCCGATGTGCGCGATGGTGACGGGCACACCCTGTGGCGTTGCACCGACCACGACACTTCTTAGGTCGTCTAGGCTGCGAATTAGGCCGGTGGTTCCAATGACAATCTGTTCGCGGGCGTGTTCGATGTAACCACCGCCTGCATTCCGGTTGCTGCGCGAGAGCGCTTCGATGACCTCACGAACCGAGAACCCCGACGCTTGTAGACGCCCCGGATCGAGCACGACCTGATACTCACGGTTCTCACCGCCGAAGCTGTTGACCTCGACGATGCCAGGGACGGCACGAAGCTGCGGACCGATGTACCAGTCGAGCGTCTCTTCCAGCTCCATCAACGTGCGTCCTTCGCCGCGCACAACGAACTGATAGATCTCGCCGAGTCCTGATGAGAGCGGTCCTAGCTCGGGCTGACCGTATTCCTTGGGCACCGCGTCTTCGGCCTCGCGCATACGCTCGGAGACAAGCTGCCGCGCCAGGTAGAGCTGCATGTCGTCGCGAAACACGACGGTGACCACCGAGACACCGTACTTTGAAAGCGAGCGGACCTCGCTGACGCCCGGAATGCCGGACATCGCGCGCTCGACCGGAATCGTCACGTACTGCTCGATTTCCGTGGGCGAAAGCGCGGGGGAGGCTGTGATGACCTGCACTTGGACGTTGGTGACATCGGGGACGGCATCAATGGGCAAGCGCAGCGCGGCCCGCACGCCTAGGAACAGAAGCAGGACCGTTGCGACGATGATCACGGCGCGATTGCGCAGAGAGAAATGAACGATGGCGCTTAGGAATTCCATGTCATTCCTCCTCCGCGAACGTGCTCTTGAGGATGGCTCCTTTGACGGCGAAGACGCCGTCTGTGACGACTTGCTCTCCTTCTCTCAGCCCCGAGAGCACTTGTACTTCGCCCGATGCAGAGGGACCCAGTGTGACGGGATGCACCTCGAAGTGTTCATCTGCTTGCCGCACGAACACCACGTCCCGATCGGCGATGCGTGTCACCGCAGCCAGCGGAACAACCAGTCCGCGTCCTTGCTCTCGCCCATCGCTAAGTGAGACGCGCGCTTTGCCAAACAACCCGACTTTGAGCAGATCGTCTTTGTTCGTAATGGCAATGCGCGTGACCACGGTGCGAGCGCTGGCGTCAAGCTGCTTGCCGACGGTCTCTACCGTCCCGACAAAGACCGCTTCGGGATAGGCATTCAAACGCACTTCCGCGGTCTGTCCGGGCTTAATGCGAGCCAGATTTTTCTCGTACAGGCGCGCGATGAAGTACCCACGATCGAGATCGATGAGGTCGCACAGGATGTGCTCAGCAGACACGGTCTGACCGACGGTGGCATTGCGACTGAGCGCGTATCCGGTGAGTGGGGCGCGTAGCTCGAAGCGGGCTCCGATGTGGGGTAGCTGTGACTCACTGATTCCGAAGGATAGGAGGGAGCGCCGTGCGGCTTGCGCTTCTGCTGCCAGGGCCTGCGCCTGGGCCTGCGCATCGAGTAGCTCTTGGTTTGCGGCGAGTCCCTTGCTCGTCAGGCTCTCAATGCGCGCTGCGTTTTTCTGCGCAGCTTGCACACGCGCGGCGGCTGAGCTGTACGTGGAGGCGATGCGCGCCAGCTCGGCGGACTCGATGACTGCAAGCAGCGCACCCGCCTGGACCCGCATGCCCTCTTTGAACGATACGACGCTGATGCGACCCGGGACACGCGCTGCGATGCGAACAGAACGATCGGGATCAGGCGCAATTTCGCCAGGCACTTCCAGCGTCATGGGTAGCGCCTTCGAGACCACCTTTTCGGTGCGGATCTTGGCAGCAGTGAGCACAGAGGGCTGAAGGCGGATGCGATTGGGAATCGCCTCATGCTCGGTCGGTTCGTCTTTGTGAGGCTGCGCAGGGATGGGAGCCTTGTCGGGGTCTTTGTTCGAGCAGGCGGCCAAAAGCGCCAGCGTAAGGACTTGGAATGCGGTGACAAGTCGGCTCATCGCGGACCTCCTTCGATTTGTGGGACCAGTGCCAGGGCCAGTGATTGACCGGCAGCGCGCAGTCGCTCAATGCGGGATAGCGCGAGACCGCGACGTACTTCGACATAGCCCATGAGGAACTCGACCAAGCTGCGCTGTGCGACCAGCGCGTCTCGCGGTGCGAGCTGTCGGGCCGCAATCGCTTGCCCCAGTGCGGCCAAGTCGGCGCGCGCTTTGGTTGCCAGCTCCGCGGGAAACATTCGCGCTTGCATCACATAGCTGCACTCGCGTTCGATCGCTCGCAGAACTTCAGCCCGGACTTGACGCGCCAGGCGCTCGACCGTAAGTCCGGCCTGCGCCACCTGCGCCTCGGCCGCGACGATCTCGCCGGCTCGACTGGGTCCAAGTGGCGCGGGCAACGGCAGCGGGAGCGAGATCCCCCCCCCAAAGACTTGCTCATCGAAGCCGTCGCGCTGGGCCATGAACGACAGCGTGAGATTGGGCACTCGTTCACGCCGCAGGACTTGCACACGCGCGGCGCGCAGCTCCTGCTCCAGCCGCGCTGCCGCAAGATCGCCGCGAAGCGCTAGGGCCTGCGCAACCAGCGCTTCGGCATGGTCGGCCTGATGCGGGCTGCGGTCGGTTCCTGGCAGCGTATCGAGCGATCCATGCAGCGCGCCAAGTGTCGGCTGTCCAAGCTGCAAGGCCAGGCTCCGTCGCAGCTCATCGACGCGCCGCTCGGCCTCCCAGCGTAGGGCGGCTAGCCGCGCAGCCTCTGCCTGCGCGACATGGGCATCCAAAGGTGAGGTCAGCGCCGTCTGCGAGCGGGCAGCGCCCACAACGGCAAGCTGCTCGGCGAGGCCCGCGACTTCGCGTCCGAGCGCAACGGCTTCTGTGGCAGCGAGTGCATCGTAGTAGGTCGACAGGGCCGCGCTGGCGACTTCTTGCGCGGTCACAAGGACGCGGCGCTGCTGGGCCGAGATGGCGGCGTCCGCGGCCCGGACCCGCGCGCCTCGCTGGCCTGCGATCTCGATCTCTTGCGACAGAGTGACATACCAGTTCAAGGTGGTCTGCACGTCCGCAGATACGGCGAGTGGACGCCGGCCCGCGAAGCTCACTTGAACGGTTGGATGCGTGGGTAGCAGGGACCGCGCTCGCAAGCGCTGTCCGTGAAGGACGTGGACTTCTTGTTCTTGGCTGCGCAGCTCGGGACTGGATGCCAGCGCGCATGCGACGATGCTGTTCGGGTCTGAAATGCTGTCACACGTCGGGCTTGCCGAGGCACCACCAACGCCAGGCCCAAGGATCGCAAAGACGATCCCAAGGCATAGTACGCGTCGATAGCCGTTCCGTACGGCACGACGCGCAAGGGCAGAAATGAGCAAGATCATTGCCCTTCTCCTTCCATGAGCGAGATAGATGGACTACGGCCTGCGGCACTGCGTAAGGCTGGCAGCGCACAGGACCGCTCGTTGATGTCGCGGACGGCTTAGCTACGCGGCGGACGGAAGATGCCGGACGGGATGGGACTGTCGTACAGCCAGGTAAAGCGAGGCAGATCGAGGAGACGCGGCGGCGCTAGTAGCGTCAACACCGAGCCATCAAGGGGAGTCGTCAAGAGCGGACGACTGGCGTGCGCACAGCTACAGGTTGGACAGAAAGGAGGGCACTCTGCGTCCGCCGATTCGTCCTCGTTCGGGCAGCGATCGGCGCAGTGCTTTTCATCAGCGACCGGCTCGAAACAGTCGGCCACGGCGTGCGTGATGCCCAGAAGCTGAGCCAGGCTCAGGATCACCGCCGCGTGCCAGAGCATCGCCCACACGCGACGACCTCGGCCTGGGACACGAAGTCTCAGACCGAACAGCGAAGCATCACGTCGCGATGTGTGCCTTTGCTGCATGAGCGAACTATGTTCCAAATATCATGGCTCCCAGGAGGGAAGACACTCAGAAATTGTGCCCGTCGGGGCGTCGCAACAAGAGGAAGACAGGTCAAGCGTTTAGGTCACCAACCAGATCCGTTCCGCTGCCGAACCACAATGCTTGCCCGCAGCGATCACAACCCTTGGCATCGGGACACCCCAACGCACGTCGAGACCGACCACAAAGGTCGCAGTGGGGACACCAAAACGGACGCGGTCGGGTTGGGCAAAGGTCGCGGTGGGGGCACCAAAACGGTCGCGGTCGGTTTGGGCAAGGGTCGTCGCCATGCGTAGCAAATGTCGTGGTAAGGCTGGACGATGCCTCTGGTGGGGGGATGGCGAGGGACGTGGTGCGAGTGGACGAATGTTGTGTTCAGCCCGAACGTGCGGCGTGGTGGAGATGGGCGTTGGTTACAGCCGATTCCACCTGCCTGGCCTCCACGAGTTCGCTTACCATGCGCCGACCGATGACGACTCTCTACAGCAAGTACCGAAGTTTGCCTACTGCTGGGTCTCTTGTGCAACGCACGCCCATTTTGGGACGCCGCGAGGTGCTGTTGGGTGTACTCGCAGCAGCCCTTTTGGGGGTCGGCTGCAAGCGTGCTCCCCGTCGCTACGAGATCTACTACTACTACATCCCTGGTTGAATGAACTGCGCGCGCGTGAAAGCCGCCGTGAGCGGCTTCGAGGCTGAGTTTGGCGACAAGGTCCGCATCCACACCATCTCGGTAGACACCCCCGAGGGCGAGGCGGCGGTGAAGAAGTATAACTTTCAGTCGCATGGGCTGGTCCTGTTTGATCCACAGGGACAGCTCATCCACAAGCGCCGCGACCACATGGCCAAAGCGGACGAGGTACATCAGATTCTCGTCAGCCAACTGCGACCACAGCATCGAGACGGTGGGACGTAGCGCTTAGGCTCGCTGCCAATCGGGAGACAAGCGCTTGATCCACACTGAACCGACGATCTGCACGGCCGCCATCGCAAGGTGCGCGGTCATGAGCAGCGGCGCCGGCACCGGCCCACTGAGCGGCACGCAGAGCAGCGATGAGGATGCGACCTCGGCAAAGCTGATGTGTCGCTTGACGAGACGATGATGCAAGAGGTGCAGCGTCTGCACGCTGAGCAGGATCAGGAACGTGGTCTTGGGATCAAAAAGCGAGAGCATGGCGAGCCTCCAGTCCTCTCAGCGCGTTTGCACAGCGGATCTAGGTCGCAGCGGGCGGCGACGACGCAGTGAAAGCAGCACGCACAGTCCGCCCATGAGTGTAGAGAAACCGTAGGCTGGCGCGTTGCGCGAGGCGACCTGACAACCGGCCCCCATGCTTGCGTTCATGTTGTCCCGCTGGCTGAGATCAATCCCAAGCTGGTCGGCGTACATGCTCCAGACGGGCGGGCAGATCTTGGCAACGGGGGTGTCAGAAGGACACGTCACAGGAGACTGCGTGTCGTGGTACTGAAAGACTTTGGTGAAGCTCGCTGCATCGTCGGACAGCTTGGCAATCGCGGCCTGGTCGGGGGCATAGTTCCAGCCGCAAGCGTAGGCAGTATCTCCGTGAATCGACAGGCACTGCGAGGCAGCGATCGTCGAAACACTCTGAAGAGTCTCGCCCGATTTGGCCACCCACAGGCCCTTGCTGGTGGCAACCAGCAGCCGGTCCTTGCGCACATCCCGTTTCATATCGCGGATGCCGGTATCGACGCGCATTTGCTCAAGCGGCACGCCGGTTAATCCCACCCGCAGCAGCGCATTGGGGGCGGAGTTTTGCGTCGCCACGTAGACCTGATCGGGCGTCCGTGGATCGATCCACAGCGGCACCATCGACAGGGCAGGCATTCCGTTTAGCGAGTAGCTCAGCGTGCGCGACTGAAAGCTCGCCCCGCCATCTGTGGACAGGTGCAGCATCAGCTCGCGCGGCATGCCCGGAGTAACGCTCGTTAGCGCCAACGCCCTGCCGTCTTCCGCAACAACCAAGCCCAGCGGATAGTGATCCTTGAGAGCGAACGCGAGCTGCCAGGTGTTGCCGCGGTCGTCGCTGCGCCAGAGTCCGGTGCCAGATCCCGCGTCGGCGTCTGTGACCGCAGCCCAGACTCGCGATGTAATGGGGTCCGCAACAATCGCTGGGATCTCAAAGCGATGAATGTCCTGCGCGATCGCAGTCCAGGTGCAGCCTTCATCGCGCGAGACCGTCAAGCCCACCCGGTCGGTCGCGTACAGCGTGCCATCTTTGCCGAGAGCAAAGCGCCGCTGCTGGTAAGTGTTCATCGCTTCTTCGCAGATCCAGTGCCAAGGGCCACCATCGGTGCCGACAAACAGACCCCAATAGGGCGTTGGCACTAGCATTGTCTGATCCCGCCACAGGATCTGCTGCGCGACAGGAAGTCCACCATGTGCATACACATCGGAAGGGAACCCGAGAAAAAGCAGGATGAGGGCAGCTACTACCCAGCGTGTCGTGCGGTACATGCGTTCACACTATCGCGGGAGTGGTTTGGTCCCAAGCATCCTTGCAAGCGCGTTAGTGTGGACGCGAGTACAGAGGACAGCATGGGACACGAGCATCAATCGAACGATGGGCACGACCACGATGGGCATGGTCATCCATCGCATAAGAGCGGTCACGGCCACAGTCACGGGCTTACTCCTGGCAGTCGCAACAAGCGGCGCCTGGTGGTGGTGCTGGGACTGACGACGCTGTTTATGGCAGCCGAGGTCGTGGGCGGCTTGTACACCAAGAGCCTGGCGCTGCTGGCTGATGCCGCGCACATGCTCGCGGATGCCGGAGGCTTGGCGCTGGCGCTGTTCGCGATCTGGTTTGCCGAGAAGCCCGCCACCCCCGAGCGAACCTACGGCTACTACCGCGCCGAGATCTTGGCGGCGCTGGCAAACGCGGTGGTCCTCATCGGCATCTCTGGCGTGATCTTGTACGAAGCCTACGAGCGCCTGCGCACGCCGCCAGCCGTTGCCAGTCGCCCCATGCTAGCCATCGCGGCACTCGGCCTGCTCGTTAACGCCATCGGTCTTCTGGTGTTGCGTGGTGGCTCGCGCGAGAGCCTGAACATGAAGGGCGCTTACTACGAGCTGCTCTCGGATGCGCTGACTTCGGTTGGCGTGCTCATCGCCGCGGGCATCATGTGGGCGACGGGATGGTACTACGCTGACCCGCTGATCTCGGCAGGGATCGGCCTGTTCATCTTGCCGCGGACCTGGGGTCTTTTGCGCGAAGCCGTTGGCATTCTGCTCGAAGGTACGCCATCGGACATCAACCTGACGGCTCTGCGCGCCTCGCTTGAGCAGCTTGCGGGCGTGGCAGCGGTGCATGACCTGCACGTTTGGGCGCTGACTTCAGGTGTGTATGCAATGAGCCTGCACGCCGTGCTGAAAGAAAATGCCGGCCACGACGAGGTCTGCCGCACCATCCGCGACCATGCCCGCGACGCATTCAAGATCAGCCACACAACGGTCCAAGTCGAGCGGGCCGGCTGTCCACCCACCGAGACGCACTGCTAGACCCGCGCTCGATTCGTCCTCAGTGTTTGTAGGCGCCAAACAAGATCAGCGCCGCTCCCACAACGCACAACCCGGCCCCGAACAGATCCCAGCGATTGGGTGACTGCCGCTCGATAAGCCACAGCCAGCTCACGGCTACGGCGATGTAGACCCCGCCATAGGCCGCATAGATTCGCCCCGCAGCCGTTGGATGCAGGGAGAGCAGCCACGCAAACAGCGCCAGCGACAACACCGCCGGGATCAGCAGCAAGACCGAGCCACCGCGTCGCAGCCATAGATAGGGCAGATAGCAACCCACGATCTCAGCAACGGCGGTGGCGAACAGTAACAACAGGCTGTGCAAAAAATCAGGCATGAACTTCTCTATCGAGCGGTGCGAAACGTAGCACGCTTCGCTTGGTAGAACTTGGTGCGTGACCGATACCTTCCGTTGTCCTTGGTTCAGTTGACTATTCAAGTAAATGATTGAATAGCTGACCGAATGCCAACCCCACATCGGCGGTTCAAAGACAGCATCTACGAGCAGCTTGGGCGGATTGGGAAAGCGGTCGCGGCTCCCAAGCGGATCGAGCTTCTGGATCTGCTGTGTCAGGGGCCGCGCACGGTCGAAGCGTTGGCGGAGCAAGCAGCTCTATCGGTGGCTAATGCCTCGCAGCATCTCAAGGTCTTGCGGGCGGCGTGACTTGTGGAAGCCGAGAAGCAGGGCCTCTATGTCGAGTACCGGCTGGCCGATCAGCAAGTCTGTCGCTTCTTCGTGCTGCTGCGTGAGCTGGCACAATCGCGATTGGCTGAAGTTGAGCAAGTGACCCGCACCTACTTCGAGGAGCGTGGAGCGCTGGAGGCTGTCGCTGGGGATGAGCTGCTTCGCCGCGTGAGGCGTGGAGAAGTCACGGTTCTGGATGTGCGTCCAGTCGAAGAGTACCGCGCAGGTCACATTCCAGGCGCGATCTCGATTCCAGTCACCGAGCTGAGGGCGCGTCTCTCCGAGTTGCCAAGGAAGCGCGACATCGTGGCCTACTGTCGTGGGCCGTACTGCGTGATGGCCGTAGAAGCCGTCGAGCTTCTGCGCGGCAAGGGGCTTGTCGCTCATCGCCTTGAACAAGGCGTCGCCGATTTTCGCGCTCTCGGCTGGCGCGTGCAGTCCGAGGTGCGGCTCAACCCTGCCGAAACACCGCGCATCTCCCGAAGACATCAGGGCCATCGAGCATGACACGCAGCGTTCGCTTGGGTCTGCGTGAGAACCTCGCGCAGTTCATGCTGCTCATCGTGGTCAACGCCTTTGTGGGCGCGATGGTGGGCCTTGAGCGCACCATCCTGCCGGCCATCGCAGAGCATGAGTTTCACCTAGCTGCGAAGTCGGCGGTGCTGTCGTTCATCATCGTGTTTGGTGTGACGAAGGCCCTCACGAACTACTTAGCGGGACGACTCTCGGATCGCGTGGGTCGAAAGCATGTTCTGGTCGCTGGCTGGCTGGTCGCGGCACCTGTGCCGTTCCTCTTGATGTGGGCGCCGAGCTGGTCGCTCATGTTGGCGGGCAACGCCCTCCTTGGCATCAGCCAAGGGCTCACTTGGTCCACAACCGTCATCATGAAGATCGACCTTGTGGGCTCGGCGCGACGCGGACTGGCAATGGGCCTCAACGAGTTTGCGGGGTACTTCGCGGTCGCGGGCAGCGCACTTGGGACCGGCTATATCGCCGCGAAGTACGGGCTGCGACCACAGCCATTTTATCTCGGCGTTGGATTCGTGGCGATCGGCCTGGTCCTATCCGTGGCGCTGGTGCGCGAAACTAAGCACCACGTCACCGCCGAGTCCAAGCTGCACGGTGAGCTGCCAGGGGACGGACTTCCCTCTCAGCGACAGATCTTCTGGCGCACCACGCTGCTCGATCGAAACCTCTCCAGCGTCACGCAGGCGGGTCTTACGAACAACCTCAACGATGGGATGGCCTGGGGGCTGTTCCCTCTGTTTTTCGCTGCGGCGCAGATGGACTTGAGCCAGATCGGCACGCTCGCGGCCATCTATCCCGCTACCTGGGGCATCGCGCAGCTCTTTACGGGCGCGTGGTCGGATCGTGTGGGCCGCAAGTGGCTGATCGCGTCGGGTATGTGGGTGCAAGCCGTGGGCATTAGCGTCGTGATCCTCGCCGATAGCTTCATCGGATTTTCGGTGGGCGGCGCCCTGCTTGGCATTGGCACTGCGATGGTTTACCCGACGCTGCTCGCCGCCATCGGCGATGTCGCGCATCCATCGTGGCGCGCATCCGCGGTCGGTGTCTATCGGCTGTGGCGGGATCTCGGCTACGCAGTCGGCGCGCTGCTCGCAGGGGTCATCGCAGATTCGCTGGGCCTCAAGGCTGCGATGTGGAGCATCGCGGCACTGACCTTTGTATCCGGCGCAGTGGTGGCAGTCCGCATGACCGAGACGCGAAGACAGCAACCATAGGGACATGGAGCAGGCACATGGCAAAGACGCTGTTGATCCTCAACGATGCGCCTTATGGCTCCGAGCGGAGCTACAACGCGCTGCGGCTTTCGGGCGCGCTGTCGAAGCGGGATGGGGAACAGGTGAAGCTCTTTCTCATCGGGGACGCGGCAAGCTGCGCCAAAGCCAACCAGAAAGTGCCCCAAGGCTTCTACAGCATCGAGGTCATGCTAAAAGCCAGCGCGCGTCAAGGGGCGGAGATCGGGGTCTGTGGCACTTGCATGGATGCCCGTGGCCTCGCCGAAGGCGAGCTGACAGAGGGAGCGAAACGCAGCACGCTGGAGCAGCTTGCCGATTGGACCCTGTGGGCGGACAAGACGCTGGTGTTTTGAAGGCCGAGAGCAAACATCTCGGCTCGCGATCTAGCCGTGGCTGGCTGCCTGCCATCGAGCCAGATGCTCAAACCCTTGGCGAAGCAGGTAGGAACCGCACAGCAACACGGCGAGACCACAGCCGATCGCGCTGAAGCTGTGGTGCTTAGCGCGCAGCACGGCCGCGAGCGCAGCGGCTTGCCAAAGAGGGCGCGGCTCAGGGTCTGGGTTGGCGCTGGAAGGGGGGGGATCGACGGGGCGGACTTGCGTGGGGGAGCGTAGCTGCGCCAACCCGAACGCTTGCCGAGCGGCTTGGAGGCCGCTGGCTTGCCACTCGGTTCGCTGGCCACTGCATGCGGCTGACCACAGCGCCCCCATGGCGCTACTTCGTGGGCTCCAAGGTGAGCACGTCGATGTATTCACCCAGCTCGGCAACGAGGAGCCCGACGACCGTCAGACCTTGGCTCGGCAACTCCTTTACCACGAGCTTCATGGGGGCTTCGCGCAAGGCAGCATGTTAGAGCCCTACCGCGTACCGCAACAGCTTCCAGAAGGACTCTTGGCCGTATCGTTTGGCCAGAGTGCTGGGCTCCTACCCAGCGAGGGTGGTGCCGCGTCGAGCCCAGCGCATCAACGATTGACCAAGCAAGTACGGCCCGCCGAGTAGCACCGCCAGGCCGCAGACGATCGCGCTGACTCCGCGCACCGGCAGCGACAGAGCCATGTTCGCCATGAGCGATCCAGACAGCAGGATCGGCAGAGCCACCAGCGACATGTGAGCCCAGCTTGCAGGCTCAGCGGTGGCCGGGGTAGCGAGCGGCGGGGTGATGGGTTCAGGGTTCGGGTTCGAGGTCGGGTTCATTGCCGTTGTCCTGTTCTCGACTACGGGTTGTGAAGCTGCGCTCACCGTGAGCGCGGTGAGCCAATCCAGATGTCGGCGGCGCAACAGAAGTGGGACCGCAGCGGCAAGCGACACCGCCGCAAGGGCTGCGAAATAGCCGTGATGCGGCCAGCGATCCCAGCACAGACCGAGCGCACCAGCCAAGCCATTGCCGATCGCGGAGCCCGCAAACCACAGCCCCACGGCCTGCGCCGCCTTGTGCTTCGGCGCGAGCCGCGTCAGCAGCGACACACCAAGCGGGGCAAGAAACACCTCGGCCAGCGATAGCAGCAGGTAGCAGCCGATGAGCCACGTACCGCTGACTCGACCTAGATCTCCACCGCGGAGTCCTGCCAGCGCCATCAGAGCAAAAGCCCCGGCTGTGGCTACGTAGCCACAGATCATAAGACTGATTGCCGATGGTGCGCCCCCGGTCCTTCGTGCGTGCAGCGCGAGGAACGCCGGCAGCATGGCGAGCACGATCAGACCGTGCAGCGAAGCGAAGTGACCGGGTCCGATCGGCATCGTGTAGCCCAGCAAGGTCACGCTCGTCATGGTGTTCCTCGACGCAAACACTGTCAGAGAACTCCCGGCTTGCTGTGCCGTCAGCCAGAAGATCACCGCGACACCTGACAGCAGCCAGACCGCGTGCATGTTCGCTGCGCCCGATGATCGCGAGTTGCGCGCTGACTCATGGATCGCGTGTCTTGCTTGCGCGCGGAACCACGGCAACCCCGTGGCCAGCAGCATGACAGCCACCGCCGATGCAGCCGTCGCACCGCCGAAGAGCAAGCGCCACCCCGCGCGAACGTACGCCCACTCGCCGAACAGCGCACCCGCCGCGTAGCCCAGATTCGCGGCGAGGTAGTGCCACAAGAAGACGCGCGCTCGCGCTTGCTCGTCGGCATCGGCAACGTGGGCCAGCAGCACATGAAGGCCAGGACGGAACGCGCTGTGCCCCAGCACCATGATCAGCAAGGCTGGCCACAGCAGCTCAGCGCGATCCAGCGCGAGTAGACCGTAGCCACATGCCAGCAAACCAGCGCCGAGTAACGTGGCCTTCCGCGTACCGAGCGCACCGTCAGCAAGCCAGCCCCCTGGCAGCCCGCCCAAGTAGGCGAACGCCTGGAACAGAGCAAGGATCAGCAGCGCCTGCGGAGCCGCGATGCCATGCCGCTCCTTTGCATACAGCACGAACAGCGGCAGCATCGCCAAGAACGCGAAGCGCTCGCAGCTCTGCACAGCACAGAGCAAGGCCAGAGGCCAGCGACGAGAGATGGGACGAGGAACAGGACTCGATTTCATGAAAGGCTCCAGGCGCAGTTGCGGTTTGGAAGCCCCGCGTGGCACGCTGCGCGTCGTTCCGCGGGGTGATGCCTCACTACGGGGAACTCGGCCTCCGTCGTCTCAAACACGGCGGGGGCCTTCGCGTTCCGAGGGGTTCAGCAAAGGAACGGCTGGCGGACATTACCCATGCCATCGCCATTCGTTCCCTTGCGGAACGCCGTCCGCAGATCGCTGGACTGCTGTTCAGTCGCAGCGGTGTGCGGCGCTTCTAGCTTGCGCGTTTGCTGCCGCGGAACGTCGCTTCTTCGTCGCGCAGCATCAGATCCGCG
>JAEUJZ010000083.1 GCA_016794505.1 Myxococcales bacterium | reverse complement strand
TCCTCGACGATGCCAGTAGGAATGCCAACCAAAACGCCAGCAAGAATGTCAGCAGAGTGACCCGTGGGTCTGGCAACACCGGTCCTCCTATCGGCGACTGCTACAAAGCCAGCAGGTACATCAACATAAGCGGCGCTGGCGGAGGTGCAGATGGAGCAGTTTGCAGCTCAATCTCACGTCCTCAGAATCCGACTAGGCCTGCCGCTTCCGATCCTGCCAGGGACTTAGCAATCGCGATGTCAGCTATCCCGCAGGCGCGCAGCGATGAATGCGCCTGGCTGGCGAGAGGGAGAGAGTGTGTGTGAGCAATCGCTGGGCAAGCGCTTGGCAGCGCTTGGCAACGGTGGGCAGCGACGCAGCTAGCCTGTGAAGCGACTCTGAATCCTCCGATTCACGGGCGGCCGGAGGTGGGCGGGTGCGGTCGGGAGGATAGCCTACGACAGCCGACTCAACGCCCAGGAGTCGCCAAGCCGCTACCGGGCGATTCGCGGTACCCTATGCGGGTTTAGGATGTTCTTTAGGGCTTGCCGGGGGGACCGGCGCTGCGATCACCGCCCAGCCGCGTTCGCGTAACGGAGGCGTGAACAGATGAGTGATGATTCTTCGACGGCGAATCCTGAAGCCGAGGTGCCGGTGCTAGATGGCGTTTGGCTGCGCCGCGAACGCGAACGGATCGCGATTGGGCGGCGGCAGGTCGCAGAACGATTGGGTCTGCCCGAGAGCCAGGTGAGCCGGGTGGAGATGAACAAGCGGCTGGTTCCATCGGAGTGGTTCGCCGCTCTGGTCGAGCTGGGCTTTCCGGTTCCGTCGAACTTGCTCACGGCGGACAGCGTGAGTTCGGCACCGCTGGTCAGGGAGGACCACGCGCCAGCTCCAGCAGATGTGCCGTCCGCAGCGGACACTCCCGGCGTGCCCGTTGGAAGTGTGCCCGTGGAAATTGTGCTCGCCCCCGTCGTCAGCGCGACCGTCGAGATCCACGGTCAGCCTGTGGAAACGGACCTCTTGTCCAAGCAGCCTGAGCCCGCGTCTCTGGCCGAGCCGGTGCCCGAGCCGGCACTTGAGCCTGTGCCCGAATCTGTCGTCGAGGCAGAGCCGACTACCGCGATCCCTGCGAGCGCAACCCTGGCCGACGTACCCAACCCTGCGGTGGGCCCTGCGGAGCCGGTGATCGCTCCGCCCGCTGTGCCTCCGCTTTCGTCGATCGATGTCCCCGTTAGCGGTGCGCAGCTCCGAGGTCGGTGGCTGCGGGCGCAGCGTCAGGCCCGCGAGGTATCCCTGCTACAGATCAGCCGGGTCTTAGGCATTCCCAAGTCCAGCTTTGCGCGCTTCGAAGCGAGCGATATGCCGGTGCCGCCAAGCTGGCTGCCCAAGCTGGCTGCCCTGAAGTTGCTCGACGGAGAATCGGACCTCGTGAAGTTCCCGCCGCCCGCTCCGCACTACACAGGTCGCTGGCTGCGGCGCGAGCGTAAGGGGCGAGGGTTGACATTCATCGCCATCGCTCCCGCGCTGCACGTTGCGCCGTCTCTGCTGGCATTTACCGAGACGCACGACTGGCCCCTGCCTCCTGAGTGGTTGTCAGGGCTGCACACGCTGGGCTTGCTGGAGTCGGCTTCGGACCGTTCGTCCCAGACAGCGCGGGCGACGCAGAAAGCCGCTCACGAAAAGACTCCGCAGCAGTCAGAGGCCGCACCGAAGAGCCCGAAGCGCCAAGCTGCGCGAGCCGCGAGTGCGCCAGCGGATCGTACACAAGGCGGATCGATCGGCAGGCCACTCTCGGGAGAGTGGCTCCGTCGGCACCGGCTGAGAAAAAACATTCTGCAGCGCGAGCTGGCTAAGCGCCTCAAAATGAGCCAAAGCCATCTGAGTCGCTATGAGATGCAGGACCGCCCACTGCGGCCCGAGTGGCTGCCCATTTTGCAGAAGCTGGGATTCCCAGTGCCGACCACACCCCACGAGAATTTACAGACTCCCAAACGCGCCGCCGCGGCGGTCGCGGCCAAGCCAGTGGCCTTGATGTCGGCGCGGGCTCTGGACCCAGCCCCTCGGATCGATGGCCGCTGGCTCAACGCCGAGCGCGACCGGCTGGGGCTCAGCCACCGTGCGGTGCAGCTCGGGCTGCGTGTGTCCTGGGAGACCTATCTGCGATTTGAAAAGCCGCGCGTCCTCTTGCCGCGGTCTTGGTGGCCCGCATTGCGCCAGCTCGGGATGCGCCTGCCGACTGCGCTGCCCACACCGACCGCTCCACCGACTCCGCGCACTGGCCCTCTCGATGGTGCATGGCTGGCTAAAGAGCGAAGGCGACTGCGGCTGACCGAGTACGATGCGTGTCGGGCACTGCAAGTCAACGCAAGGATGCTCCGTCGTATCGAACGGGAGGCCGATGCGTTGGCGAAGGCATGGTTCCCAGCCCTGCGCGCGCTGGGCCTTGCCGTGGATGTCGCTCCGGGGCTGAAAGACTCTGCCAACAAGGTCGCTGGAACGGCCCCCGCTCCAGCCGAGCCCACCGGCTCACCAAAGCCTGGCAAGGCGATCGTGGCACCACCAGCTCCCGCACCGACTACATCGTCCGCAGCGCAGGTCACATCGCCCAAACCTCCCGTCCGCGACGCAGCCGACTGCGACCTAGCCATGCTGATCGTGACCTATCGCTTGAACCTCGGACGCCGCAGCCAGCAGCCCCCCATGGAGACCCTGTCGCGCATCCTGGCTGACCTACGCGAGTCAGGCGCCGATCGCAACGTCACGCACGACGATGTAGAACAGGCGGTGAAGGGCCTGCTCCGCACCCACCGCACCTGACGTATCGAGGTTTCCGTAGCCTGCCCGTCGGGAGCGGCGCAGGAGCGAGGTGACAGAGAGGCTCGTCGCTGCCGAACCTTCACATTTCATCAGAAAGTGTCTTCTGTTTGGAGCGCGATGGGATTCGCGCCTTGCGCGCACGGAATGCCTGCTCAGACCTAGCGTCGGCTGCGTGGGCCGGGAATCGCGATCATCAGCACGCCGGCCAGTGCTGCGGCAGATCCCGCGATGGTGAACGCAGCGCCAGGCACCAGCGAACCAATGCACACCGGCTGCTCGATGACGGAGCTGGTCAAGCACAGCCCGTCGATCGTCAGGCCATAGATTCCGCCGCCGATCCCGCCCAGCCCCAGGCCCAACAGCGTACCGCCAAGTGCCATGCGCCAGCCCGGCCTTGGCTGGCGAGCTGGCATCAACGCCACCTGGGGCTCGTCGCGACTTGGGGCCAAGGTGAGCTGCACGCGAGCGGTCTGTTGCGGCGATACTTCTGTCGCTACTGTGCGAGAGCGAAAACCACCCAAACGTAGGCTGACTTCGTGGCGTCCAGCATAGGCTTGTCGATGATACGGCGTGGTGCCCAGCTCGATTCCATCGACGAGAACAGTCGCGCCGCTGGGCGTGGTCGCAATCTCCAGCTCGCCGCGCTCGCGTGCGGCATCCTCGTTCATGGCTTGGGTCAGCAGCTCGGCCAGCCGTAGGGTGGCTTGCTCTAGCGTGCAGTAAACGCAGGTCGCTGTGCCCTGGCCACCGATCGCGCCGACGCTCACGTTGTAGTACGTCAGGCCCAGCTCCCAGCGACGAGGGCGATAGCCTGCGGGCGGAGGTTCGTAGTCGGGGCCTTGGGAGATCGGTTTGGCATCGGGCTCACGGACGCTGATCTGATACGTGACCACGGACTGCACATGAAGCAGCCGACCGAGCCGATCCAGACAGGTCGCTTCCTGGCATCGCTCAAGCCCCTCGTTTTCGACCACCATGTCTCGCTCGCGTGGGCTCGTGGGCAGCACCTGCTGCCGCTTCAGCGCGGCGTTCAGCGCACTTTCGACTAGAGACAGCTCGCGCTCGTCGAGTCCGCTCGCGCTGGGACGAAGGACGCACGCCAGCTTGGGCTCATCGTCTGTGGCTCGCGCTTCTGCTGCGACCCCGCTGGCCAGCAGGACAACCGCAGCAATAGAACGGCTCCACATCATGCCCCGCAGATCCCCGCAGCATTATCGCGCGCTCGGAAGGCGGATTCCAGACCACAAAGCCACGAGGCCCGCGCGCTCGTGCCTGCCGACGGAAAATGGCGCACAGGGAATCTTCATCAAACGACGCATCGAGTCGTGTCCTCCCCTGCCGAACGCAGACGAACCCACATCAGCCGCAGATCCGTAGCATCCGAAACAACGCCGCTTGTCAGCGCGGGCTGCGCCATGGGAAAATTCCTGTGGGGCGATCAGCGCGGCGTGCAGGCCTTTGCCGCAAGGTTCCAGTGATGGCTGATGCAGATGACATCGACGAGGAAGTAGGGCTCCTGAAGCCTGGCGATGTTCTCGACGGTCGCTATCGCATCGAGAAAGAGCTGGGGCGTGGCGGCATCGGCGTCGTCTACCGGGCGTTCGACCTCGAACTCCAGACCTTCGTCGCGATCAAGATGCTGCTTCCGAAGTGGGCGAAGGACCGCAAGATGGTGGCCCGCTTTCTGCGCGAGGGGCGGCTGGCCATTCGGGCACGACACGCCTACATCGTCTCGATCCTGGCCATCAACCGGCAGCAAGGAACCGGAACGCCGTACATCGTCATGGAGTTCATCGAGGGCACGGTGCTCCTCGATCGCCTGAAGGCAGCACGCGATCGAGGCCTGCCCATCGGGCTCGCGATCCTGCCCATCATCAAGCAGCTCGCCTCCGTCCTTGCTGCCTGCCACGCACAGAAGATTGTTCACCGTGATCTGAAGCCAGCCAACGTGATTTTGGTGCCTGACGAGCACGTCACGGGCGGTGAGCGAGTGAAGCTCGTGGACTTCGGCATCGCCAAGATGTTCAGCGATGAAGAGGACGGCACGCAGACCTCGGTCGGAGATCAGCAGCCGGGTACGCCCTCGTACATGGCACCGGAGCAATGCTCGACGCTAGAGAAGGACGCCGACCCCGCCAAGATGGACGTATATGCGCTGGGCGTCATGCTCTATCAAGGGCTCGTCGGACGACTGCCGCTCTATAGCCCCCATCGCATCGGTATGATTGCGCTGCTTCTGCACAGTCAGCCCGAGCCGCTGCTCAAGTTTGATCCCTCGCTGCCCGCTGAACTCGCGCAGCTTGTCCACGACATGCTGTCGAAGGACCCCACGAAGCGGCCCACGATGGATCAGGTGCGGCAGCGACTAAACTCCGGCACAGAAGTCATCAGCGTCCGTTCGACCATCGAGATCAACGCGCTGGTCCCTGCGCCGGTCAGCGAAGGGAGTCTGGCGCAGACGGCAGATGAACCCGCCTCGACGGTTGGATCGACAGCACCGCCTTCGCACACACCCATCAAGTCGATCGGCGAACGCAGCACAGAGCCCCAGCCCGCCGAAGCGATGGAGCAGTCGAGCGTGGGAGCAGGCACGGGACAACAGGTTACTGGGGCCGAGACACGCCATCGTCGTCGTCGCAGAATCTGGCTGCTGGCTGGCAGCGCAGCTCTGGTTTCCTGCGGCATCGCTGGTGTGGCCTGGCGCGTGCTCACTCCATCGTCGGTCTCCAAACCAACCGCGGCGAACGTGTCAGCCGTAGCGCCCTCACCAAGCACTGCACCGAGCCAGCCTGCGGCAGTGGTTCCAGCAGCGACGCCTCCGGCTGTTCCTGTACCGCCGCCGGCCCTGCCTGTTGCTGAGAAAGATGCGTTGTCGGCTTCGCCCGAAACGCGCCACGCGAAGAGCAAACCCATCTGTGTCGAGCCGATGGACTCCTGCATCACGGGCAAAGTGACGGCAGCGCAGCGAGGCGCGATCCTGATATCGCTGCGCGAGGCGAAGATCAAGCTCTGCCCCAGTGACAGCCTGCGCGTGAGTCCTGACTACGACATCGTGGCAATCGGGATTCGGAAGAACAAGCAAGAGGACTTTCAGAACCTGCTTCGCGGATACCTGCGCAGCGCCAAGCTGCAAGGCCAAGTCGAGATCAAATGCCCGGCCAAATAGGATCGTGCCATCGCTGGCGACTGCGACTGACGTTCTTGGTGTTGACCGCCTGCGGCTGCACCGCAGGCCTTCAGCGCCAACTCGACGAGACGCGCGCCGAGCTGGCGGAAGTGAAGGCGCAGGGCGCACGCACCGCGGAGGAGCTGGAACGCCTCAAGAGCACGCTGACGATCGAGATCAACGCCCTTTGGGGGAAGCTGGAGTGCGGCAACGATCGTGTTAAGCGCTTCCTCAGTGAATGCGAGCGCGGCTCTGATACCTGCTCTGAGGACGGCGTCGCCAACGCGCTGGCCTTCATGGACAGCCAGCCGCACACGACGATGTACCTGCGCACGCAGGGGCCGATTCAGCCGGTGCCGTTTCGGCTCGGCAACCTGGGTTTTCTGACCGAGGCTCGCAACTTCCATCCCACGACAAAGTTTCTGGTCCTGGTACAGCCGCGAGCCGAAGGCAGCGAGGGCGAGCGGGAGGCCAAGCGCATCGGCAAGGAGACGGTCGAGTATGTGCGCAGCGAGTTCAAAGTCCCCGCCAACATCAAGATCCTGGGACCGCTGACGCTGCCCTGTAAGCTCAAGGCGGATCAGCTCAAGAGCTATATGTCTCGCAACGACCGCCCACGCCTTGGTGAGCCCAGCGAGAAAGAGGGACGCCTTCGTGTGTGGATCTTTAGAACCGATTGCTGACGAGGACTCCCATGCGCTGGCTGACCCGCTGTATCTGCGCTGCGCTGCTTCTGCTCTGGCCGTTTGCAGGACGAGCGGCTGAGCCGATCAAGTCTGCGGACTCGACCGATGCCGAAGCTGCGCACGCGCTGGAACAGCTCCCGCTGGCGGGATACCTCAAGAACCTTCTGGTGTGGGACGAGAAGGACTCGAACTGGCAGGTAGCGCGCGGCGCGGATGCACCAAACGAGCGCGCGGCCGTCGTCATCGTTCACCTGTGGGCGGACTGGTGCAAGCCATGCCGCGAAGAGTTCCCCATCCTGCGTGAGCTGGCCGAGCAAGTGGAGGGGGCGCATCCGGGCAAGGTTCAGTTCCTGTATTTGTCGCAGACGCAGGGCCAAGCCGAGATGCAGAGCTTCCTGTTTAAGTACCGCGCCCGTATGCCCAAGGCCCCCATCTACCAGAACACGGCGCTCGGTGAGTTTCTGCTGCGGCAGCTCAGCCGCACCGGCCTGCCGCTGCCCATCACCCTAATCCTCGACGATCGTCGGGTTGTGCGCTCTGTGCTCATTGGCAGCGTCGCGCGGCATCGTGGATACGTCGCCGGCACCGTTGCTCGTCTCGTCTCTCTCTCTCAAGGCTCCAGTCAACCATGAGGCCCATCCCTTCACTTCTCGCGCTCGCCGCTCTGCTGCTTCCGGTCGTCGCCACCGCAGAGGACACCAAGAGCGCCGACAACCCCCAGATCTATCTGTGGCACTTCCAGCGCGGCTGCGCGCCCGATGCGCGCTTGCAAGAAGCCGTGCGCGTCGCCGTCAAGCGCCTCGCGTATCCCGTCACCACGCTTCGTGTACCCGCAGACTGGGCTGGCTGTCAGGGGGAGTCATGCGCCAAGCTGCTTCGACAGCGCTGCCCGTCTGGCATGCACAGCGGCGCAATCGTCGGCGGACGCGGCGAGCAGCGCGGTCGGTGGACCGTCTACTCGGTCTGGCTCTACGACCTCGCCACCGGCAAGACCGCCTACCTCGATCACTACTGCCCCGACTGCGATCTTCAGGTCAAACTCGCCGACAGCGTTCCGCTTCTGATCGAGCGACCCACTTTCGGACCAAGCACCAAGCCCATCCCTGCGTTCTGCGCGCCGCTGCCCAGCGAGGCCCGCGAAAAGCCATCGCTGCCACCCGTCACCAAGGTCCACTACATCGCCTACGGCGAAGGTCGCCACAAGGCCGCCATTCAAAGCGCGATGGAGAGCGTGATCAAGTCCACCGGCATGCGCGCTGACGAGATCAGCATCCGCGCCAGGGATTACAACAACCCTGACGTAGTGGCGCGCATCGTCAGCAAAGGCCAGCCCGAGCAAGTGCTGGTCGCCGATGTGCAGCAGGAAGGCAAGGTCGAGCTGTTCCTATACGACGCACGCAACCAGACCAGCGACTACCTGGCCGTCGACTGCCCCGCCTGCGACAAAGAGGAACTCATCAACAAGCTGCGCACCGCGACCGGCAACCTGCTCGACCGCTGCCGCGGCGACCAATGCGGCTCACGCGCCCAGACCATGCCCGCCCCACCGGAGGTCTGCCAGCCGTTCCCGGTCTGCAATGGTGCCAACATCGCCGTCACTTCGGCAGATCTGGGCAACCCAATGTCCTCTGTACAAGCGCACCGCAACCGCATCGTGACCGGGCTCGCCTGGGGAGCTTTTGCGGCCTCAGCAGCGACATCCATTCTGCTCTTTGGTCTGGATCAAACGTCGATTTCTACCGTCCAGAGCAACGGCCGCGCTGTGGATCACACGCTGTACGGGCCAGCATGGGCAATGGCCGGAGCATCACTGCTGACCCTTGGAGTGGCCATCCCCACAACGCTGCTGCTGGACCGCGGGAGTGGCGGTGCGCACGGCTCAAACAGTGGAAGTTCTACAAGCTTTCAATGTCCACAGTAGGATTGCGTTGAGGAAAACGGACATGCTGAGATCGACACTGCTCCTTGTGAGCGCATCGCTGCTGGCGGCGACATCGAACTGCCAGGGCATCTCGGTTCGTGACCTGGACGATGGAGGCTCGTGTTCCACGGTGGACCTGCACACTCCGCCGCAGGATCTCGCCACCCCTGCTCCCAAATGTGCAGCGGCAAAGGGGCTGGCCGGGGACAACTTGCTGTGCGTGGACTTCGACAAGGTGACGCAACTCAGCAGCTTGGCCGGATGGGACTTCACCTGTACCAGTGGTGCCGGTTGGGTATCCGCTAGCGGAAAACTCCAGGTCAACAACTTCTCGACTTTCATGTCCACCTGCTCGGCCACCTTGCCGGCGCTGAGCAGCGGTGACTACCAAAAATACAGCACGTTCACGCTAGCTGTCATTCAGAGAGCAGACCTGAATGAGACTCAGCAGAAGGCCCAGATCATGCTGGGGGCAGATGACCCTGCGAAACGGCTACTCGCCCACATGACGGGAGCACAACCGCGTCAGTACAACGTGTACCAGATCGCAAAAGTGGACCTGCCTGTCACCGCTATGGGCAGTTTCCAGCCCCTCCTAAAGATCTCGTCTGGCGTCGCAGTCGGCGGGACTGCGCAGGGTTGGCAGATTGAGTCGATCGCCATTCAAGGTATGCCGTAATGGCAGCCAAATAGGATCAATCACCTGCGATTCGCACCTTCAGGCTAGACGGCAGCCAGAATCCGCCCCGCCGTTAAAGATGTCTTCGCTCGATCTCCGATCACGCCAAGCTTATCATTTACTACTTCCCATAGATAATTGAACACATCAGTTTCCGAGGGATTGTGTTCGATTAAATGAAGTAAATCCGGTATGTATGGGTCATAAAGGTCTTGCCCTTCTGGTTCGGCGCGGGTGCCGATTGGATCCCAGTCTGTCAGCAAGATCGTTCGTACAACCTTGCGCCTACGAGCGCGCACACGATCCCAGAACTGTGTGGTTATGTCTGGGTCACGCTCGACGAGTCGGCTGTAGGATTCGGCATCTTTGGCTACAAATGATGGACCGATCACGACTGCGCCCTGTTCAGGGAATAGATTGCAGATCCAGTCCTCGGGCATCGATTTGTCCAAGATATCGAATAGCCAAATTGGCTTCCGGCTCTCGGAACCAGTGTCATCGATAATAGAAACGAATGAAATGCCATCAACAGTAGCTACGGAGTGAACTTCGTATTCCCGCATCGGCGTAACAAAGACCTGACGCAAGAATGGTTCAAGTGCTGGTGGACATTCTGATGTTTTCACATTCCGTGCAATAATTCGCATGACCCTTCTACCTGACTTTCTTGCTTTGACCGCGTAGGACGATTTTGAAGTCGTCGATTTCACCCGTAGCCTTGTTGCGCACGTAATGGACAGTGACGGAGCCTTCGCGTCCTCCGGTCTGTATTTCCTGCTCCATCTTTACCCAACCATCCGAGGCAGGCCAACGAGGATCATTCATCCCAATCCGTTCAAGTTCGTTGCCTGCGGTTGGCTCAGCCATGGCTTGTTCGACCGCCAGTTGTTCCCGGACGTTCCTGGGCAGTGTCGTTTCCTTGGCCAGATTCGCCGTAGAGCCTCGGCCCAACACCTGCGGGGGCCTGTACGCAGGAACGGCATGGACAGCCTCACCCTCGATGGCCTCGGTAGCTTCGGCGACAGCCGCGCCTGTCGATGGTCTTGGCGGCGTAAACTCAATGCCACCTACGCCGCAATTCATCCCACAGGCGCGATAGTTCATCGGGTTGAGTCGCGGTGATAGGCGATCCAGCAGCCCAGCAAAACGGGGCGCAGCCGACTCGCCCACTTCGACAGCGCCCGCCCCCGCAAGCGCGCTGGCCTCCGCTGCCGCGAACTCCGCTCCCCGCCCCGCAGCCGTTGCTGCCTCGCGTGCCGCGAGCAGCGTGCTGCCGCGAACCAGCGCGGTCTCTGCTGCCGCCGGGCCAAGCAGCAGCACGGTCTGATCGAGCATCGTCTCGACGGCACCGCACGCTTCCTCTTCGGCAGGGCTGCATGGCAGCGGGCGCAGCTTGCGCATCTGTTCTTCGGCTTCCGCGCGGCGACCGGGGCCAGACACGGCGAGCAAGCCGAGCACGGCGCGAGCCGGCGCAGTCGCCACCCAGTTCAACATCACCTTCTCCATTGGCGGCAGCGCCGGAGACTGGCGCCACCGCTCTTGCTCGTGCTGTGCCTGTCGTTCGCGCTCGATTTGCCAAGCGAGCTGTTCAAGTTCGGCGTCGCGCAGCTTGTTGGGGTCATCCCAGCGGACGATGAAACCCGGAACCGGCGGCACCTGACCGCGTCGGGCATCGGCAAGTGCGGCCTTTAGCGGGTTGTGCGGCGCAGCTCGTCGCGGATGCGCAGGGTGTGAGCGCGGTGGCGAGTTCCCGCGGATGGCGGTCGGCGCGGAGCTTGGCGTACTGCCGGCGCTGGCGCTGGCCGGCGCGGGGGCAACTGGCGCAGACGGGAACGGGTGCGGTGCATCATCGAGGAGCTGATCCAGCCATGGCGACTGCGGTGGCGCTTGTGCGCCCAAGACCGGCGTAAAGATTCCCGGTGTGGGAAGCACGCGGCGTGCGGCAACGGCTTTGTCTTCGTGCCAAACCGCAGCGGCGCTGCGCCACTTCGCCCACGCGGCAGCCGTCGCATCAAAGCGCGCTTGCCACCACCTTTGCGCAGCCTCGTGCCCGTCGCCGTGCATACGCCGCACGCCTTCGTCATAGTCCAGGCCAAGCTGTCCGCCGATCATCCAGCCCGGCTCTACGCTGCCGCCGCCTGCGCCAACGAACAGTCCGCCCTGTCCGAGATCGAAGGTGAACCGCGCACCCCCGGCGAACCGAAATCCTGACGCGCAGAAGTTCAGGTCGGCTTCCTCTTTGGGGCATTTGGGGATGCCGACGCCATGCCCCTGCACGAACAGGGTGAGGATGCTGAAGCGATACGAAAGTTCGCCGCCGCCGGAGATCTCGACACGGCTCTGTGCGACGGCGCTGGCGAGGGCCGCGGATGCGCTGATGGGACCGATGCGCTTGTGCAGCGCCAAGCCCAGCTCGAAGTGCGACGCGGGCCGGTAGGGTAGATCCGTCGTGGTTGTCGGCAGCCCCCCGACGAACGGCCCCGCGACGATGGGCACACGCACGAACGCCGTCGTAGCGACGCCGCCGAGCAGCCCTTCCAGGGGAATGCGCACGCGACCAAACGGCGCAAGCGGTTCGTAGATCGGCGCGATGCCCGCGTCCTTTTTGTACAGCGTGATCGGGATTGCGACGCCCAGTTCGGCCCATTCCATCAGCGTGATCGACGGCGTTAGCTGAATGCGAGCGGCGTATAGGTCGCGCTCGTGCGCTCGTTCAGGTCGGAACGCGACGAGCGCCGCAGCCCGCAGACGCAGGCCAAAGCGATCGATCTGCGTGCAGGGCAGAAAGCCGAAGCAGCGCGTACCGACCGCCAGGCTGGGCATGCGCAGCACTGGCAATGGCGATGGCACAGTCGGCGGCGCGGCCATCGGCTGCGCCTGCGCAGGACGCATCGAAAACCAAACGGCTATGAGGCTGCACAGCAGGAAGCATCGACGGAGAAACGATAGAACGGCGATCATCTCGAACTCCAGGTGCGGCAAAAAAATGGGACAGGGCCGTCGCTCAGCGCGGCGGCATGGGTGCAGAGGAAAGGGCCAGGAACCTACCACACGGCTGAGTTCGGTTGTCAGACCATAGCCCTGCTCTCCGACAGTCAGAGCGGCCCCGCAGTGCGTGGGCGCGATCAAGAGCAACCGCAGTGCCACCCAAGATTGCGGGGTGCCGCGACAGCGGACTGGCCGCTGATGTGACATCCCGGCTGCGAGTTACTGGGCAAGATCGGGGCAGGATTGGGCAGCCTCGGGGCATCGGTGGGCAACAGGTGGGCAGCCTCGGGTCCTCGGCGGGGCTGTGTTGTGAGCCGAGGCTGGCCCCGGTCATAACGGGTGGGCAGCCTCGGATTCGTCGGGCTGTGTGCCACGAAGATTGTCTGGGTGTCATGGCGGACTGTCCTGGCCCACGAGGTCGCGAGTTTCCGACAACCGCAGAGCCGGCACCGCGACCAGGCGACGAAGGATTCTCGCGGTGGGGCGGTGGCGTCCGGTCTCGATGTTGCGGACGGTGGCGTGCGCGATGCCGGCGAGGGTGCAGAGTTGTTCGCGGGTCAGGCCCGCAGCTTCACGTCGCTGGCGAAGGTCGAGACCGAACTGCCGCCAGTCCCTGCGCTCGTCAACTAGGGTGAGGTTGCCGGCCCGTGCGTGCTGGTCGGGCAGGCTTGCGAGACCCAGGCACATCGGCAGATTGCTGCCAGCCCAGGACAGCAGCAGCGACGTGGAGTGCGTGACGATCTCACTGGGCTGTTGTGGCGATTGCAGTTCTGCGAGCAACAGGTGCAGCGCGTCGATGAACCGAGTCGGACGCGATATCGTGGCCTTGCAGCGAGGGCAGCACCTGTGCTCGTAGAGCAGATCGCCGACGGCGCGATAGCCCGCGAAGTGCGCGGCTCGCCAGGTGCGCTCGTGGTTAGTCAGAAGTCGATGGTCGTCCTCACATAGCGCGGCGTTCCATGCGGCTTCTATTCTCAGTCGCTGGTGGATTCGTGCGCGGTGGCTTGTTGGCCGTGCGCTTCTGGGGAGTGCAGCGAACTGTTGAGCCCTCGCAGACTTCGGGAGGCGGAGCTGGGTTGAAAGCAAACTCATCAGCCACGCCATGCTGCGTGGTTGAGTTCGCTTTCGGAACTACAACTCTGACCGAACCGCAACCGAACAAAAACCGAACCGGCTCCGGGGTAGGCCCTCACGATCTTCTCCGTCGGAAGCGCGATTTTGGCACCCCGAACCGAACAAGAACCGAACCGCAACCGAACAAGAACCGAACCGACTTTTGGAAGGCTGTGGGGCTGCCGCAGCGCATGCGCTGCGATCGTGCGGCGCAGACGGGAGGGCCGTGTTAAGAACTGCGGCTATCCGTCTGTGGAGTCCATCATGAGCACTCAGTCTGGGCAGAGCCCTCGTCATTCATCCAGTCCGGCAATCCCTCGTGAGCACACCAGTCTGGAGCAGATTCAGGTCAAGCTCGTCGAAGCACTACACGAGATGCAGAAAGCGACGGAAGCGCCTGTGCCGAACCTGCGTGACTCGATCCGCTTTGTGCAGAAGGCGCTAACGCTCGTGGGCGACGCCGACGACAGCACGGAGGTCGGCCCGGTCGATTGGGCGGCATTCGCGGTGCTGCTGCATGACCGTCGGCTCGCCGCGAAGATGTCGCAGGAAGTGCTGGCCGAAAAAGTCGATGTGACCGCGACGACGATCCGAAATATCGAGTCGCAGCGGCGACGACCGGGGCGCGGCCTGATGCTCAAGCTGCTCGCGGTGCCCGAACTCGATCTGCGCGTCAGCGATATCGAACTCGACGCCGAACAGAGCCACGGTGCGGCCTGGACGCCGACCTCGTGGTTTGCGCCCAAATACGATCCCGTCGCCATGGTGTCCGATATGGTCGAAGTCCTCAATGGCGAGGGCGGTCAGGTGGAGCAGACGCTGCTTTACTTCGATCCGCGCAGCGCCGCCGACTGGATGGCAACCTGCAACTCGGCCACCTACGCTGCGAGCTACCGCACCAATCTTCCATTCGCACCGATTGCCAAGCACGTCGCAGCGCACGTCGGCGGTCACATGCTGCGCGTGAATGCCCTGGGCTGCGGCGACGGCAAAGCCGAAGTCATGCTCGTCGACCACCTACAGCGAGCCCTGCCGCGCACGAACAAGCTGGAGCTGTTTCTCCTCGACATCAGCCATGTGCTGCTCAACGCCGCGCACAAGCACGCCGTCGAAACACTGCCGACCATTCCAGTCCTGACCGTCCATGGAAACTTCCACGAGCTGCCGCGCTACGCCATGCTGACGCAGCCTCGTGAACGCTGCCGGCGACTCTATACCCTCCTCGGCTTTACCCTCGTCAACCTCAAGGAAGAGGTCCGCTTCTTCCGCGACACGCTGAGCTGCTGTGCCCCCGGCGATCTGTTCCTGTGTGATGTCTTGTTCGCCTACGCTCCACCCGAACGACCCGACGACATTTGCCGCAAAGATCCCGCTCTTCAGAGCCCCGTGCGCGAGTCCCACGCGGCCTGGCTCGGCGGGCCACTTCGCCGCTACTGCCGCGACTTAGCCGATATCGAGTTCTCGATCGCACTCGACACCAACTGCCCCGTCCCCGGCAGCTACGGCCTCGACTTCATCGCTACCACCAAGATGCACAACGGACTGCCCTCCCGCCGCTTCAGCATCTTGCGCTCGCGCCGCTACGACCCGAAAAAGCTCGCCGACAGCCTAGCCTCGGTCGGCTGGCATCCCGAGGTGACCATCCCCTATGGCCAATCCAGCGACGGCCATCCAACGATGGCCCTGATGCTCTTTCGGAAACGCTAATCGCACCGCCACACGCTCCGCTATCGGCATAGCCGCTAAGCGCATATCCACTCCAGCGCACAGCAATCGTTCCTCACCACGCATACCCCTTACACGGCGTAATGTCGCGAGCAAGCTCCGTCCTACACCGCACCGCAGATCTGTACATCCCACCACGCAAATTGATCCGCCAGGTCCAAATTTCCTCGACGGTGAATTAAGATTCTTTCGTCAGAGCGAAAAAAAATCTGGACACGGACGCCTGACCCAATTAAACCCCTCCGTGAAGTACCCACATAAACCCACGGAGAGATTTCATGACGGCATTGAGCAGGCATTCCGCGCGGACAGGTTCACCTCCCATCAATGGTAATGTCGCGATTCGCAGGGCGATTGGTTATGTCCGAGTCTCGACGGACATGCAGGCGAATGAGGGCATTTCGCTGGAGGCGCAGCAAGCGGCGATTCAGCAGTACTGTTCGCTGCATGGGCTGAAGCTAGTCGCGGTCTGCAAGGATGTGCTCTCGGGCGGCAAGGATCAGCGTCCGGGACTTCAGGATGCGCTGCGGACGCTGGAGCGATCTGGGGATGTGCTCGTTGTGCTCAAATTCGATCGGTTAAGCAGGTCGATTCGCCACTTCTGCGAGCTGTACGAGACCTACTTCAAGAATGGCGAGAAAGAACTGGTCGCGATCCGCGAGTCCATTCGTCTCGACTCTGCGCTGGGCCGCGCGCTGATCAACATCCTGCTCGTCTTCGCGCAAATGGAGAGGGAGGCGACGGGCGAACGCACTCGCGAAGCGATCCACCACATTCGGCAGAGCGGCTATCACTTCGGAAAGGTGCCCTATGGCAAGAAAACGATCGCTGCTCCCGACAACCCACGAATGAAGGTGCTGGTCGATGACGAAGCCGAGCTGGCCGTCATCGCACAGCTCAAGGCGTGGGCCGCTCAGGATGTCGGCATCACAGAGATGTCGCATCGTCTGAACGCTGCGGGCACACCGCCACCGCAGGGCAAGCGCTGGACCAAGAGCCTGATCTACAACCTGCGCCTGCGGCTCAGCCACATCCAACCGCGGCTGGTCAACGAACGCCACCACACCGACGAAGAACTGAAGGAGCGCATGGTCGATCTGCGCAAGCGCGGCCACACCCAAGCGCAGATCGCCGCGATCCTCAACGAGCTAGGCTTCCTGCCGCTGAAGGGGCGTCGTTTCACGGAGAGCAGCGTGCGCAAGCTCTTGGTGCGCTGCACCGAAACAAAGCTGCTGACGCCGCGCCGCTTCTTAGAAGCGATGCTGGAACGCATGCGACAGGAGCACGAAGCCGAGGGGCACGATGAGCCTTTCATGCGACCCGGCTATCCGCGGCTGGCGAAGGTGCTGACCGAAGCGGGCTACGCAACGCCGCGTGGGCGTGGGCACTGGTGGCCGGGGCAAGTGCAACAGCTTCTGGAAGGTCGATTCGACCACTACTACCGAGCGGGTTCCTCACCGTCGGCGTAGCGGTCGCCGCACATACCCGAAAATGAAGCGGCCCCCGTCGTGGTTCAGACGCCGGAGGCCAAGTTCCCCGTAGTGAGTTGAGCACCCCGTGGAACTGCGGCGCACAGTATTCGCGGGGCTTCATAAACGCAACTGCGCTTGGAGCCTGCCATGAAATCGAGTCCTGTCCTTCGTCCTATTTCTCGTCGTTGGCCTCTGGCCTTGCTCTGCGCGGTACAGAGCTGCGAGCGGTTTGCCTTCCTCACCATACTGCCGCTGTTCGTGCTGTATGTGCAGGATCGGCACTCGCTATCCGCACCAACGGCGCTCATGGTGCTGGCCATCTTCCAGGCGTTGTCGTATCTGGGCGGACTGCCAGGTGGCTGGCTGGCAGATCGTAAGCTCGGCGTCAGGGAATCGACGCTGCTGGGCGCTCTGCTCCTGACGCTGGGCTATGGTTCGCTTGGCCTCGATCGCGCAGCTTTGTTCTGGCCTGCGATGGGGCTCATGGTCCTGGGCCACGGCCTATTTCGCCCCGGGCTGCATGTGCTGATCGCTCGCGCCACCGGCCACGATGAGCAAGCGCGAGAGCGAGGTTTTCTCTGGCACTACCTCGCCGCTAACGTGGGCTATGCGGCAGGTGCGCTGTTCGGAGAGTGGGCGCACGCAACGCGCGGCTGGGTGACCTTGTTCGCTGGTGCAGCCGGGGTATCGCTGCTGAGTGCTGGCCTGCTTTGGGTCAGCCTGTCGCGGCTGGACAGCGATGGCGCCGATGCCGACACCCCAGCCGAGAGGCGGACAGCCGCATCGCGGCACGGCAACATGGCCGCGGTGTGGTTGCTGTGCTCGGTCGCTGTCGTCTTTTGGCTGGCGGCGCAGCAGGCCGGCAGCTCGCTCGCTGTGTTCGCAGCGGTGAACACGGAGCAGCGGATCGCCCTGCTGTCACACGCACTGCCGCTTGGCCCTGGCGTCTTCGCTTCCCTACACGGCCTGATAGTGATCGCCATGCTGCCCGTACTTCTGTACATGCATGGGCGACAGCCCACGCGCACTGGCTCGATGACAAACATCCTGATTTGGGGCTACGTCGCCACTGCATCTGCCTTTGCTCTCATGGCTGCCGCGAGTTTGCGCGGTGGGGATGCAGGCAGGGTCAGCGGCGCGTGGCTACTCGGCTGTTACGTGCTGCTGTCGCTCTCCGAAGTTCTTCTGGCTCCGCTCGGCGTGTCGCTCGTCACGCGGTTGGCTCCACGACACAATGCTGCGCAAGCGGTGGGACTGTGGTTTGCGGGCAGCGCCATCGGGAACGGACTCGCGGCCGTGCTTGGCCTGTGCTGGGACCGCTGGCCACATCACCGCTACTTCGCGGCGCTGGCGGCGGCGTCGCTTGCTGCTGCGGTCCCGCTGCTATCGCGCCGCCGACATCTGGACTGGCTCACCGCGCTCACGGTGAGCGCAGCTTCACAACCCGTAGTCGAGAAAGAGACGCAGACCATGAACCCAACCCCGAACCTGGAACCCATCACCGCGCCGCTCGCTACCCCTGACACCGTGGAGCCTGCAAGCTGGTCCCGCATGTTGCTGGTGGCTGTGCTGATCCTGCTCCCAGGCTCGCTGATGGCGAACATGGCTCTATCGCTACCGGTGCGCGGAGTCAGCGCGATAGCGTGCGGCCTGGCAGTCCTCGTCTGCGGGCCGTACTTGTACACTCAGGCGCTGGTAGCCTGGGCTCGGCGCAACTGAGCCGCGACGCAGCCAGGTCCGACCCCGTGGTCTAATCGACGCTCTTGTACGTTGTGCGGTGCGGGCTGCGCGTCACTGCTGGCCCAAATGCGCAGCGGGGTGTCGAAAAGCGGGACGGTGCCCCACTCCGCCGCACCACCACGGTTGATCTTAACGCCGCAGCCAGCCCAGGCTCGTGCCGGCCGGCGCGGCGACTGTGCTGTCTGCGCCCAGGATGTGAAAATTCTTTGTGTATAGCATTTGTTATAATAATCGCTTTACAGGCAGGCTCATGTGCATCAGCATGGGCTCATGTTCGCACCAAGCCGCCTTGTAGAAATTCGCACGGCACTGGGCTTCTCCCAGGAGGCCATGGCGCACCTACTTGGGGTCTCGTTTGCGACGGTGAATCGCTGGGAAAACCGCCACAGTTCACCCACAGGAGCGGTGCTGGAAGTCTACCGGGCGCTCGACACCGCATTGAGAGCGGGTCGCTCGGCCAAGGACATTGTTGGAAACACGCCTCGCGATCCGGGCCGTCAGCTTCACCGGATCTTTCAGCTTGCATATGGAGGAGACGATGCCGGGGGCTAAGGGCCGCTACAAACTGATGAAGTCCAAGGTCGGGGGCGGCGGCTTCGGCGATGTCCACCGCGCCAAGCGGCTGTCCGATGGTCAACGGGTCGCGATCAAGCGGCTGCGCGACTACAAGCAGCCCGATTGCCTCCAGCGATTCAAACGAGAGGTGACACTGCTGCGCGAATATCGGCACCCAGGCATCGTCGAGGTGCTGGATGCCGATCTGGATGCGTCGCCGCCGTACTACGTGATGCCGCTCTACGGCAAGACTCTGAAACAGCGCGTCGGCCAGCTCTCACCAGCAGAGTTCATTACGCTGCTTGAGTCTCTGATCTCCGTGCTGGCATTCCTTGAGGAGCGCGGTGCGTTCCACCGCGACCTCAAGCCAGACAACATTCTCATCGACGACGATGGCAAGGCCGTCATCTGCGACTTTGGGCTCGGCAATGATCCGGCACTTACGTCGAACTTCACCCAGCATGGTGCGGGCACCCCCGGCTACGTCGCGCCGGAGTTGACGCGGCTGCGGAACGGGGCCACTCCGAAGTGCGACATCTACTCGCTAGGCGCCACCGCGTTTCACCTGCTGACCGGAGTCCATCCAGGCGATGCGGAGTCGCTGGACATCGCCAAATTCACACCCAACTTCCCCGATGAGATTCGCTCCAAAATCTTGGAAATGGTGAACCCGGAGCCAACGTGCCGACCTGGAGCAAAGGAACTACTGCTCTGGGTCCGGTCACTTCCAGAACGATTCGCCGCCCCGGTCCAATCCAAAATCGTCCGCCCCGTAAGATCCAGAATCAAGAGAGCCAAGGCTGTAGTCGATCCGTTGCGCAAACTCCTGCGGTGGATGCCCGCCTTCCTCGTTCTCTTGGTCGCGATCATTGGCACAGTCGCGTTCGTGGCTCGACGATCACGAAGAAGTGCCCGCGCTGCCGTGTAGGATGCCGTCGGTCGTTCCTATTCCTGCCGAAAAAACGCTGGAGCACACCTTGGCGTCGCACAGTACGTCACGTTGTGCCCGCGAGCTTGCAGACCGCGCAGGGTCAACTGGCAAAAAGGGTCATGTCCAACTCCCCATCGAACAGCGTGTTTCGCGCAGCAACCATTAATACGATCGGATAGCCAGGAGGCGACTATCCGGACGAGTTGGCCGTCTTGCCTGCCGCCTCTGGCTCCCTGCCTTCTGACTTCTGCGCGGTCTCTCGGTCTTGCGTCCAGAGTCCCTGAACGCGCAGTGCGTAACAGGGCAGGACAGAACGGCCTGGACCAAGACGCGATTGGGCAGGGCCGTTTCACAGTCGCTTCCTTTCGGTATGCTGCGCCGATGGTCAACCTCCGCTTTGCTTCTCAGATACTCGCCGGTCTCTCGGTTGCTGCCGAAGGCAGCCCATCCACGGCCATCCGCTAGCTCCTCACTCACCAGAGACATCGATCGATGCTCAACGAACAGATCAAGAACGACATTCGGTTCGCGCTGTACAAGGCGCGGCTCTCAGGTCCAACGACTTCCTTGACCGAGTCCGAGCTTGCTCGCAGGCTCTCTCTGGAACCCAGCGTCGTCAGCCGGCATTGCCGATTCTTGGTAGAAGAGTGGGCAGCAGAGCCTCAAGATTGATCACATCTCCCCGTCTGAAGAGGCGGCGAGGAAGCCTTGGAACATGGTGAGGAGGGTTTGGTAGCCGCGATGGAGGACGAGCCAGCCGGGGGGGCCGTTGTGGCGGAAGTGGCCGCCGAGGGAGGCGATGGCGAGGAGGGCTTGGCGGACGGTGGGATGTTCGGGAGCGGGGCCGCGTGGCCAGACTCGGCGCAGGAATCCCAAAAGGTCGCGCGGTAAAACGGAATCGGCGGGGGAATCGGGGGCTTCGCGTTCGAGGTAGCGCATTAGAAGCAGCGTCCAGGCGACGGGAATCGACAGTCCCAAGGCGATGAGCAGGGTCTGGTGGCTGTCGAGCTGCCGCGACTCGAAGGCGCAGCCGGTCTTGAGGGCTTTGAAGAATTCCTCGATGAGCCAACGGGTGCGATAGCGGTCCACGATGCGCCAGCAGTCCTCAGCGGAATCGATGCTCTCGGAGGTACACAGCGTCCAGCGCACGGGCGCCTGTCCGACGGGCGGGTTGACTTCGCTGACGTCCACGACGTTCAGCGTGAGGGTCTGCGGGCACCGCTTTTCGTCTTTGCGCGAGGCTGGCCGTCGGAGCGTGACCTCCGCGCGGCGAATCGAAAGCGTCGCCATGCGGCGTGGGCGGTTCGGATGGCTCTTCTGGCTCGATGGACGATTCTCGGCATGCAGTCGCTCCGACAGATCGACGGTTCGCGGCTCGCCGAGCAGCGGCTGATTCCCAACGAAGTCCTGCAGGTGTCCCAAGTTCGGACAGGCGAGCGTCCGGTTATGGGACAGCCGGACAACGAAGCGGCTCCCGTCGGCCACCAGCTTGGACAAAAGCGGATAGGAATCTCCCTCGCGGTCACAAATATGAATCGCCGAGACCTTGGGCCCAAGGAGTCGCTCGCTGTGACGGATTCCCTTGAGCCAGCGTCCCGACTCGCTGAAGTCGCGTCCCATCTGACGCTGCCAGTCCTGTCGCTCGGCCTCGTGGTCAAGGTGCGCAATTCGCACGAACGGCTGCATCCACAGACAGCCCAGCGGCGCCCGCGCTCCGTCGGCCGAGACGCACAGCGAGACATGACCGAAGAACCCCTGCCGCGTTTCGCTATGTCGCTGCAGCCCGCGGCGTCGTTCCCGGCCCGTGGCAAAAGAAAACTCCGTCGTGTCGTGAATGACCACGACCGTCCTGAGACTCTGCGCGCGCGCCACCGTATGCGCCACATGACCGCGCAGAACGCGCCCCAGACTCAGCCGCTCATTGCGCAAAAAGCGATAGACCGCTTCGCTCTCCGACTCGTCGGGAAACATCGCCGGCAGCGACGCCCATGGCCGCTTGCACATGGCGCCGACGATCCGCTCCATCCGCCGCTCGAGCCGCACATCCCCCAGCTCGCACGCCGCCTCCTTCCCCACCCGCTCCGCATCCAATCGATACACCGGCCCCAACCGTTTCTTCCGCATTCCCAAGCGCCACAGCAACCCCCAGGCCGGACACATCGTTCAGAGGGGAGATATGTGGGATCTTGAGGCAGCAGAGCGCGGGGTGCGTGGGCGCGAGGAGGCGGAGCAGGTCGATGTGTATTTCTTGACCAACACCGGGATTGATGAGGCGGAGGAATTGCTGGCTGAGAGCACCCATGGCGAGGACCGGGAACTAGTGCGGCGTCACGAGCAGACAAGAAAAGCGCTGCTGGAGATCGTTCACGAGCTGTTGGAGAGATTCCCAGCGCCCCATGGCACCGGTTGGAAAATGACCCAAGTTCAGGGCAGCATACGAGCAGAGGATTCAGGACCGAGGATTGGACATGCTCAGTGCGGATCGCAACTTCGACTACCTCGCCGAATCCCAGTGCATTACGAATACTGCGAATCTCTTCGATGAGGAGTCCTGCTACCAAATCACCTCGTCAGGCTACTCGCTACTCAAAGAGTATGCGGACCGTGAAGCGCAGACTGCGATGCAGCAGGCACGCATCATGGAATTCGAGGAGCTGAAGCGCGGCACGGGACTGACGCCACAGGCGCGCGGGCATGCGCTGGAACGGCTGCTGAAAGCGATTTTGGAGGAGGAGGGCTGGCTGTGCGAGCTGAACGTCAAGACCCGCTCGCAGGAGAACGATCTCATCATCCATCAGGGCAGGGAGTATTTTCTCGTCGAAGCGAAGTGGGAAGACAGCGGGAAGGCATCACCCGAGTACATCAGCCGACTCCGGGACAAGGTCATGGACCGACCGTGGTCGAGATTCGGAATCTTCGTTTCCATGACGGGCTACACAGAGGGAGTGACCGATTCCATCGAAAGGCGCATGTCGGACTGCCTGATCCTGCTGTTCTCTAGCCAGGATGTCGAAGACGCCGTTTACAGCCGCAGGCGATTCACGGACATCCTGGATGAGCGGTTTTATCTGGCAATGAGCCGGTTGCAGAGCATCCGGCCAGATGCAGATCGGACTGCGACACCCAGCCGCCGAAGCGCCCACGCTATGAAGAAGCTTTCCGCGAAGTAGCCGGCTATCTTGCAAGCACCGGCACCGACTTGCATTTGCAGGTGCTGCTCAGTGCGCCGGAACGACCTCGATGGGCGTCGCAAGCGGCAGACCGCCAATCATCCGCGGCGCATTCGGAGCAGACGGAGGAGGAGGGAGCGGGGCAGGATACTCACGATCGGCCACGGCTCCCATCGTCCCATCTGATTGAAGTGTGGCGCGCACGCGGATTGGCTGCTGCAGCGGACCCGTCAATGCAAAGCGGAACGCTCGCGTAGCGCTGGGCTGGCCTGGCGAAAGCGGCACGGTTTGTTTTCGCAGACCCGCCACGAGTGCCGCGCCACTTGGCAATGTGAGATCCAGATCGATCGAGGCCGGCTGGCCGAGCTGCGAATGGAGCGTAGCGAGAAGTTCCAGCGCATTGGCTGCGGGTTGCTGTGGGCCGGTCAACGACAGCACAAATGGGGCCTGCATGTGCCGCTGTGGCGGGTCGTGCAGACGCTGCGAAGGGGTCGCGGGGGCTGTGGCAAGGGTTGTCTGATGCTGGCTGCAACCGGCGAACGGTAGCAGCACGAGCATGGCGATAGGCAGCAGGAGGGGAAGTCGCATGGAGATTTTCTCGTTGAGCAATCGTTCTATCGGCAGAGCGGCAGCCCATCCCAGGGGAACAGGTGGTTTAGGCGAAGGGTGTTGGTGAGTCCTGAGCTGGATATCAGGCTGTCGCATGCCAGTCCGTCGGCGTAGTCCACCAAGTCCACGGTCGAATAGCCGCGATTCAAGGGACCGAGCAAGCGCGTGGTGCGCATCCCTCGATACACCGGCGTATCCCCATAGGTACGCCACAGATCCCAGAGCATGCCGGCGACGATGTTCTCGTTTAGGAACTGATCGAGGCGGCCATAGGGGTCGGGACGACGCAGATAGCCTTCACTGTGGACGGCGCGGCTGATATCGACCCAGAACGCCGTGCCGTCTTGCACGTCGAAGTAGAGTGGGTCGAGGCTGCCCGCACGCGAGAGGGTGGATTGACCGCTAAACGTGGCGAAGCCCTCGCTCCACGCCAGGCCCGGCTTTGAGACTTCTGCAACGTAGTGCGGGCCGCCTTCTTTTGGCGACTTGGAGAGTTGGTCCATCAGGTAGTGCCCGAACTCGTGGTTGATCACGCTCGTTGCCCAGTGCGAGGGACTGTCCTGTGTGCCATTCAGTTCGATCGTGGTATCGAAGTGGTAGGGGCCAGTGCCGACATCAGTTCCGCCGGCAGCACGGCTGCGAAAGCAGGCCCCACAACCAGGGATGTGAGTGGGGCTCCAGATGGCCACCAAGGACTGCTGCGGCGCCACACCATAGAGCCCTGGAGCCAACTCGAAGCCGTACAGCATCCAGTCGAAGATCCGCATCGCGCCGGCTTGTTCACCGGGAATCAGGCGGCTGCCCACGTCGATGATGCCTGCGCGTGGGGATGGCAGACTGCTCATGGAGTAGCTCCATAACGCGGGCGATCGGCGATAGTCGTCATCCCTGTTGCCACTCGGTTGCGCCACTGCGAACGTGATGGAATCGGCGTCGTTGTACAGGAGGGGCACAAACAGGAGCTGCGCACTCGGGCCTGGCGTCCGATAGCACGACACCGAAAATCGCCCCGTGCCGTCGGCAGAACCTGTGCCCAAGACGCTGCTCCCCTCCACGACTAGGGCGAAGACCTGGCGCGCATTGGCCACAGCGTAGGTGGTATCGAAACCTCTGAGGTCGGCGCGTGGAAATCGAAACTGGTACTGAAGCTGCCCAACGACGCGCACGCTGCTGCCGAACGGGACGCACTGCACACCGACGCCCGGAAAGCGCTGGCAGGACTCTCCTGCGCCGCACGGAGTAGATGCCCAGCGACCCGCGATGCAGCGCTCGAAGCCTGTCGGTGTACAGCGGCTCAACCCATCGCGGCAGGGAGCCATCAACTTGCAGAACGACTCATCGCCTTCGGTGACACAGAGTTCGCTGCTGTTGCAGGTGACTTTGGAAATGATGGCTCGCCCCCGCGCATCGACCAGACATGACTGAACCGTCTTCGAGTCGAGACATCGCCCGCGCGTGGGAATCCCATCGCAGGGATCTGCCTGGGGCGGCGGCATCGCCACCATCGCCATATCCGGCGGGGTCACAATCCCGTCCGCGCCGCCGCGCGAAGCACAGGCAGAGCCGAGGACACCGACGACAAGCAGCAACCACCGCGCCTTCTGCATGTAGGGCACAGTAGGTAGGGGCCGCTACTGGCCGCAAGTCTTTTCCACGAACCCGTCGGTGGCGTGAGCTGCTGACGAGAACTTGCGACGATGCGGCGTGGTGCCTAGTTTCGGCTTGATCCAGGCGACTTGACGCCAGCGCCATTGGGTAACGGGGCTAGAGCTGCACCCGACGGTGCCAGAGTGCTGCAAGAGCCTGGGGTCCCACGACCTCTTCTGGAATACGACGGTCCGTCGCCAAGATAGGTGCAACAGTGTCACGTACGTCGGGTGGAAGGAATGCCAGCAATTCAGCATCTGATCCTGTGTCCGGAGCACGCTTTTTGCGGTGCGGCCAACCTCTTGGGTGTTCAAACTGCCGAGCGGCGTCCAACATCAACCGATGGAGCCCTGGAGCTGGTCTTGGTATAGGCAGCCCTATTTCTAGCGCGATGCGTTGAGCCGCGAGCGCGATACGGAGTCCGTCGCGATCGAGATCGCCGACATAATCAATCGTCCGTACTCGGCGTGAAATCGTACGCAGGTAGGGGAGCGATCGTGCAATACGCGCGCCTCCGCCATATCCAATGAGCCCGTAGGGTGGGTCTTTGATTTGAGTCAGGATGGCTCGACCCACTGAGAACGCGCTGGCATTCTCAAACAAGATAAGGGCTGAGCCCTGGCCAACCTCTTCCCAGACTAGGGGCAGCGGCTCATCGGAACAACCAAGTAGATGCAAGTCCAGCCGGCCCGGCGAAAATAGCTGAGACTTGGCGAGCCCCGCCAAGCGCTTCTCGTGCCCGGTCAACTCCAAGGAACGGAACTTCATCGGTGCAAGCTGCGCAAAAGAGCCGGAGACGAGTCCCTCATGCACGCGCTTGAGGAATGCAAGCTGCTCATCGGGCAACTGCGGCAAGTCCGCGATAAAGCTCAGTCTTGGGTGCCAGGGGAAGCCTTGCCAGTGCTTGTCCGTGGACAGCCGGATAGCCTGAACGACCGTTACCTGACGGGGCAGGGAAATCCGCGCGCTGTCGTCCCACAGCCGCCGGTTGCGAGCCGACGGCAGCCGGATCACCTTACGCTCGGATAACGCGCGGAGCACAGCGGAAAACAGCGCTCGCTCCTCGGGCCCCTGTGGACGAGTCGGAAATGCCTGGGCAAAAAGCTGCCAAAGGAGGTCGCTGCCGAGTCGCATCTTCGGCTGTGCCCGTAGAAGCTCGGTCAAGCTGCTCATACGCTGCGGATCGACAGCCGGCCGCGCGCCGTCCGGTTCAAGCTGCGCCTCGCTCATGGCCCCTCTGCTGGCGCGACAGAAGGTGGGTTCGGCAAGAGAATCCGCGTTGCCTCGATCTGGCGTTCGCCATTTGGTGCGTGCTCGACGTGGCGATGGCCACGAGCGCGATCGATGCGTTCGTTGCGTAGGCGGATAACATTGGGAAGCGTCGCCAGCGCGTCCAGGTCATTAACTCCTGTCGTATACACGAGCTGGATGCGCATCGCCTGCGCTACATCGCGTTGTATGTCGAGAAACTTTACCCGCGATGACGCACCAATGGGGTTGTCCAGGAACAGCACACTCGACGGCAGCCGTGCGGAACCGCGAGTCTTGGCGCGCAGTTGCGCCAGCGTGCAATAAAGGAGAACTGCGCAGGTCAGCCGCTCTCCGCCCGAGAAGCGGGCTAGATCTGGAATTTCGACGGAGCGTTGCTCCAAATCGGGGTCCGGATTTAACACGCGCGCCCGAATGGGCTTGGCCAGCTCCCGTACCGACTGCTGGACCAGACCCAGTCCGCTCGGCAGCTCTTTTTCGCTCAGCACCTTGTCGATGAGCTGTCCGATGCGCGCCCGCCGATCGACAGGGGCCTGTGGGGCGCTGTGCAAGATGCGCAGAAATTGAGCCCCACCCAGGCCAGGTACATGGTCGGGAACTCGCGAACTCGCCGCAGCGGCATCGAGAAGTTTGAGCCCTTCGCGTGCTGCCTCCAGGGCGATGTCGATCAAGAATTCACGGTGTTTGTCGAGGGACGCAAGCTGCTCAGCGAGCGCCTTGAGGCGGGTCAGAAGCTCCTCGTGCAATGGCGCGGCACTGGTTTCCAGATCGGCATCGATAGCATCCGCGAACCGTTGTGCGATGGGACTGCCGAGCGGTTCGAACCGCCGATCTTTGGCATGGCTCCGAACGCGGCGTGATGCCTCAGCGCGACGCTCGCCCAGCTTCTCCTGCGTGGTTCGCAGCTCGGCGAGCCGCTTGGTCACTTCGCTAGTTCGCAGCTCGACCGCAGCATCCGACCGCAGACTCGCGGCGTCGATGTGCCATGCACCCACCGGAGAGGCATCGAGCAGCACGTCGCTGTAGCTGTCCAGGAACGACACTATGTGGCGTTCGTCCTTGCGCAGCCCGTCCTGTTTCTGCCAGAGGCGCTGGGCTTCGAGCCCCGCATGACTGGCAGCACGCTCTTGTGAAGCAGCTTCCTCGGCATGCTGCTTGGCTTCGGCTTCTGCGGCACCGGCCTCGTGCTCGATGACCGCCGGATCAGTATCAGGTGCCGACGAGACTGCTTCGATCTCCACGCCCAGAGCGTTCGCGCGCTGCACGGCCTCTTTCCACTGCTTGTCCGCGTTCTGGACCTCTTGAGCTTGTTGTGCGTTGGCACCGTGGGCCGAATCGTACGCCTTATTGGCTTCCTCCAGCCGTGCCTCTAAGCGGTTCTGGTCGGTGAGGGACTGAAGCGCCGCGAGAACCTCCGCTTCAGTCAAGCTCGGCCGCCCGCCCTCACGGCCTTTCTTTGCGACTGCGAGCTTTCGCGCAAGTGTCTGGCGCGCTTCGTTCGCCTCCTTCTCTTCTCTCCGCAGCAAGTACTGGAGGCCGTCTTGGCTGACTCGCCGCTCGTACAGATTGCGGCATTCTTCATAGTGGATGCGCAAGGCATCGAGCTGCCCGGAGTGCGCAGCGACCTCGCCGTACAAGTAGCCGATGTCTTGACGTTCCTTCGTAAGCTGGAGGGCGCTCAGCTTGTGCCCCTGGGATTTCTCACGCGCTTGCTTTGCGCGCTCGCTCTGTGTCTCCAGTTCCTGATCAGCAGTCGCGATCCGATTCGGTAGCTCGCACGCCGTGGCCTCTGCGGCTGCCAAGGCTTGACGGAGTGGCCCTTCTCGACTTTCGTGATCTTGCGCGAAGGATTGCACGCGCAAGCATGCTGCGCCGTGCTCCTGCGTACGCCGCGCGGCCTGCTCTCCCTTGGTGCGAGCATCCGTCTCCAAACAGCCCAGATCACGGATTCGTTCGGCAAGCCTGACAGCCTGCGAAGATAAGTCCCTTGCTTCGGCATCGGCAGTGCGTTTCTCTTGTTCCTTAGCCACTCTCCAGCCAGGAGGCCATCGTTTTCGGAAATCGGTGAGGCGGTGCCGGAGTTCGTCGATTTCCTCGCGCATGCGACCAAGTGAGGTGAGCTTATCCTGGTTCGTATTGAGTCGCTCCCGCCGCTCTGTGAGTTCCATTTTGCCGGCTGTCTTGTCAAAGTAGGCATCACTCTGCGGCCCAATAACCTGATAGTCCCCACTCGCCGTCGATTCCAGAAGCACGCCCGCACGGCCAATAGCCACGGGGCTGCTGGGAAGCTCTGCCATGCGCGCGAGCGCTTCCATGGCCTGCGTCCAGTCCTCATCTCGAACGACAATTCCAGCTGCTAGATGCGGTGCCGCGTGAACCCGCTCACGCCGCGCTGTGTTGCTGCGAGCGTTTGCTGCCAGATACTGCCAGCCGGACCACGCGCGGGGCAGCCGCGCAAGTACCATATCGACATCTGAGCTCGGAGGGAGGAGCCCAGTCCGCTCCAGGGCATGGCAGGCGCGCTCATCGGCAGCCAGGTCGGTGCGCAGTTGCAGGATGTCCTTTTCGACCCTTGCGCCTTCTTCTGGAAGCTGGGTTAGCGCTCGATCGAGTAGCGGTTCCAGCTCGACCTCTTTTGCCTCAACCTGGAAGAGCTGCGCGAGCAGCGGATTTTTGCACAACGCGCGCTCTGCTTCACTCGCCTCATCCAGCGCCTGCGCCAGCGAACTGGCTTTCGCGACGGACTCTTGCTGGCGTCGCTCCACAGTACGACAGTCCGAGGCGAGCTGTTCGGCCTCTGCGCGGTGTTGTTTTTCTGCGGTGTAGGCCGCTTCTGCTTCTGTGTTCGCGGCTTGCTTTGCTTCGGTCAGACGAGTGATTGCGACGGAACATGTCTCTCCGGTAAGGAGTACCCCGTCTGCGAAGAGCTGCTCGCGACGGTTTTCGATCTCGCGGAGCGCCGTCAGGTGTTGCTCGATGGACGTACGGCTCTGCTTCAGCTCTGTTCGCAGAGAAGCCCCTGCGCTATTCGCATGTCTGGCAAGCGTGTCCGCCTCTTCTGCTACCGCGTCATGTTGTGCTGCTTCTCCATTCAATGTGGAAATTTCATGGGCCAGCGCGGCCGCAAAACGCTCTGCCGCCTGCTCGGTTTGGGATCGGAGCGGTGCCTGGTCGGTTTGCTGCGCATCCAGAGCTTGACGGTGCTCGCTCACCCGTTGCTCGGCCTTGAGGGCGGCGCGCAGCGGAACAGCGGCCTCCCACATATGGCGTTGGCGCAACGCCTCCTCGCGCTTTTCGCCCAGGTGGCGAAGATCTTCCTGTGCCTGCGATTGCCGTGCGCTCGCCGCGCGCAGCCGTAGCTCTACCGCTCTGCGCTCCGCTGCCACCGCATCGCGCTTCGACTGCGTTGCTTGGTTCCTCGCGGACTCCTGCGCGTCACTGCTCCTCTTTCGTTCAGTCTCCAGTTTAGCGAGGCGCTCTGCAACATATCCTCGCAGAGCGTCGAGTTCAGCACGAACCCGGCCCGCTGCATCACGTTGCTGTTGGCGCTCGCGTGCGACTTCGATCAGCGGCCCCAGCCGCTCGGCCAGTCCCGCGATTAGTTCCTGCTCGGGCTTCAGCCGGTCCTTGCGTTCGATCAGCTCTTTCCGGAGCGTGCTGAGATTCTGCCGGAGCCTGTCGCCAAGCTCCGATGTGTGTGCAACCTCCAGCAGGAAGTCGATGAAGCGTTCATGCTCGCTGAAACGGAACAGTTCATCCGCGCCGCTCTCGCGCCGGTTCATGCGGAGCTGATAAGCGAACAGCTCCGTGTCAATGCCGACTCCATCCAGGATCTGCCCCCACTCGCGCTGGTTGTCCGTACAGACCGCCTGCAAGGCCGGGTGTCGCTCGCGCAGTGCCAGCCATTCCTGCCGGAACGCGCTGAGCGTCCGCCTGGCTCGACGCTCCGTCGATGCGTAGAGCGGCAGCCCGGTGATCTGCATGGCAGGATCGTCCCCTGCAACATAGCCCGCGAAGAACAACCGCTGCACGTCGTCGTCCGCGCTGGATCGGCGCTCGTAGAACACGCCGGTCAGGTAGCGCTGCGGCTGAGCATCCGCAAAGAGCGAAGCACCACCATCGAGCACCCATTCACTCACCACGACCGACCGATCCTCGGCCAGGACGAAGTCCTTGAGTTCGTTCGGGTGTCCCTCGGTCTTGCCTGTCACTTTGAGCCCGAGGAACTCACGCTTGTCCGGTCGTAGGAGCGCAAAAAACAAGCTGAGCAGCGAGGTCTTGCCACCGCCATTGCGCAGCCACAGCGTCGAGTCAGTGGCGTCGCCGTCTCGATCGCGCAGATCCAGCAGCAGATCGTCGAAGCGTGCTCCGGCGTGTCCGACCGACAGGAAGCGCAGGCGCAAGAGTCGCGGCATCAGGCATCCCCTTCTTGAGCGTTTTTCTGCGCGCGGCGCACGCGGACGAAGGCGGCGCTCGCGGCAAGCTCACGGCAGAGGACCTGATAGCGCCAAGTCGCCTGGTAGTTTGCGGTGTCACTTCGCTGGTTGCGCACGAAGCACCCGAGTTCGCACAGCCGATCTAGGTTCTCTTCGATGATGCGCAGTGTGGTTCCCGGCGCGCGGCGACCATCTTTGGTATCGGCGGTGGGTTGGCGGCGTTTGAAGATCCGCCATGCCTCGATCATGCCCTGCTCTTCCTCGCTAGCTGTCGGATCGGGCTTTTCTTTCTGGGCGTCGTGGGCACGCATGCATAGGCCGCGCAGCAGGTCTTCGACGTCCTGGACCGAGATAGGCGGGCGAGCCAGCGTCGCCTCCTCATCCAGATCGCGCGCTCGCGGGAACACCGTCACCGCGATTCCGAGCTGCACCAGGCCATCGAGTAGCCGTTCCTCTGCCCGCTCCACCTTGCGGAAATCCGAAGGACGCAATGCAAACACCGAGCCCTCAGCCGGACCAAGGGCAACACCGTGTTCGCTCACGTCGAGCACGATCAGGCCCAGCCCGCGCGCCAGCTCGCGCACCGTTTCACGAAAGAGCGGCTCTTCGAGATAGCGGCGGACGAGATCACGATAGCCGGGCTCTAGCGCAGGTCGCTTATTCACGCGCAGTCCCCAGCCGACAAGCTGCGCCGCCAATCCAACATCCGGCACGGTCAAGATCATGGCCGGCTCCCTTCGGTGGGCGTCGAGGGTGAGGCAGGAGGACAGAGCGAAAGCTCGTCGCCGCAGAACCCCGCCGCGTCAAACCATGCACCGATCGGGTCGATGCGCAGCGCCTTGCCTGGCGTAGACAGTTCTTCGTCCGGCGCGAAGTCTTGCAGCACCCGTAACGCAACCAGCGCTGGCAAGGCGGACGTTCCGGAGCGGGACGCCGCCTGGGCCAGTAGCTCCGATAGGAGCACTGGCTCTGACAGGCCATCGAGCATCGCATCTACCTCGGCATGCTCTTCTTTGGAAAACCGGGCCTCGTCTTCCCCGTAGGTGACCAGATCCGGTGCATCGGTCAGGATCTCGCCTCGCACGATCTCACGACGAGGCTGGAGCTGCCAGCCGATGAGTCCGCGTAACGAGAGCAGCGCCGGAGCACCCGGCCCGGAGAATGCCGGCGATACATCAATGACGATCTGCTCAGCGGTGCGGGCCGGCATGGCGAGCAGTGGCTCAAGCACCTCGCGTCCCAGTTCGGGAAGTGCGCGTGCGGACAGCACTGAGAACGCCTGCCGCTCCTGCTCATCGAGGAAAACGCTGCGAGCGCGCATGAGTTGGTCCTGCAACTCCATATGCCGCAGGCGACAACGCTGGATGATTTCAATGATGTGGCGGAGCGGCGTGGCCTGGTCATGATCCGTAGGCAACACCTTGAGCCGCTCCTGGGCCGTCTCCAGAATGCCCTGTTCGACACCAACTCGGCGCAGAACATGCTCGACGGCCTCATCCAGCAAGCGTGGCGTCGCCTCCCGCCAGTCCACTCGCGTCACGTCGCGCCGCGTTTGTTTGAGGATGCCGTCGATCTTCTCCTGCATGCGCAGGGTTTGCAGGAGCGCACCGCGCGCCGACTGCACCGCCTCGTGGAATTTGCCCCGATCGAGCTGCGAACGCACGACCGCCTCAGCGGCAGCCTGCGCATCTTCGATGTCCAGCTCGAACGCCCCGAGGAAAAGGTTGATGGCCTCATTGGACAGGCGCAGCACGATGCCTTCGATCGGGTGGTGGCGGTCCTCAATCAATCGGAACTCGACGAGCCGTTGCACAGCGACGCCGGCCTCGTCGAAGTCTGTGTACTCGATCTGAAATGGATGGCGATGATTGCCGTCGTTGCGCAGGTTGTCGAGCAGCCGTTCCGCCATGGCCAAGTGCCGTCCCTCCTCGGGGATGAGCCCATGCGCCATGTCCATCGCTGACAAGAGCGGCCCGAGCGCTCGTACCACAGCGCGGCGATCCACCTCCTGCTCCATGCCCATACTCTCAACGATGAGATCGAGCACCTTCATCGCCAGCGCCAGGGCGTCATAGTGCCGAAGCTCCGGCTGCGCCATGCCCTGATTTCGATGCAGATCAGTGATCGGCAACGTATGGAGGACCACGCGCATGCGCTGGCGTAGTTCCTTGGGCCAGCGCTCCATCGTAGGCGGTTGAAGCGGTGGCGTCAGCTCGACCCGAGAGAACAGCTCCAGCGTAGTCGCGGCTTGCTCCCGACCGAGCGAGTGATCCGTCGCCTCGCTGCCATCCGCCTTATTTTTCTGAGGCCGTGCTCCGCGGCGCACGAGCGCAACATAGGCGAACGCAATACCACTATTCAAGCGCTGAAAAAGTGTCTAGGGGGCGGACTAGCCTCGACGATCGCTCACGGCTACCCCGCCGATCTTGCCAGCGCGAAAACCTGTTCGCTCGTGGCGTCCTTTAGAAGTTAGAATTCATTGATGAGGTAAAGTTCGCAATCGGGGCTGAGCCAAAAATAGAACTCGAAGGCGATGTTCCTCTCAGCATAGGTACGTCTCGGTCGCCCGGGAGATGCGGTTTAGGGCTGGGGTTGTCGGCCTGTTCTCCGGGCACTGCCAACCAGGGACGCCGCCAGCACGCAGCGAATCTCGCCGTAGCCGATCTCCTCGGGAATCCGCTGTTTGATAGGGCCCAAATGGCTGGAACTGCCCTCAGCGCGCCAGGCCGCCACAATCTGATCCCTCCGGTCGTCAGAAACCACGTCGCCCACCTGTATTGCGCCGCGCTCGATGAGGGATGCCAGGTGATTGTAGATTGTGCTTTCGGTCAGCTCGCGCTCGGCCGCGATGTCCGCAGGGCTGAAGCCATCGCGGAAGTAGGCCAGAGTCTCCGCCACAGTCTCGGTGATGCCACTGCTAGCGAGGGTCACCGGGAACACTGGCACTGGAGGTGCTGGCCGCCCATGAGAGGGGACGCTCTCGCAGCGGGACACCAAGATGGTTCGGGATATCGGATCCTCTCGGAGGACGTCCCGCGCGATCAACTGGTCGATCACGGACGACAGCCGTTGCTGTCCTACGCCGGCCAGGTTGCCGAAACCCGTCAGCCCGGCGAAACGCTGCACGCTCAGCTCGCCGCTGCCGGACAAAATCTCGATGAGCGTGCCGCGGGAGACATGCACGGGAAGCGAGGCCAAAGCTTGAAGGATGGATTCAGTCAAGGGCGAGGAGCCGCCGATGGCGCGGTAACTTGCCGGAAGTGAGCGTTCACAGTTGTCGCAGCAGCGTGTTGCGATCGGCGGTTCAGGATCACCGAAGTAGTCGAGGATCTGCTGGCGGCGACAATCGCGCGATTCACAGTAAGCAAGCACTTCAGATAGCTGGGCGCGCTTGTAGTCGCGCCGCGCGTAAATTTCGGCCATCGGGGTCTGTATGTCCACCGGGCTCCGAATCTCCAGAAGGCGGAAGTTGCGGCGCCCTTGCCGCTCTGCCATCTCCTCTATCAATCCGACCTGTCCCAGTAGTCGCAAGCCCACGCGAACTTTGACCTCGCTGTTCGTACCGATGATGGTGCCGGTTGCGAGCTGCGTGGTGGTGGCGCTGGCCAATGTGCTGCTGCCGGCACAGCGCTTGAGCTGCGCGTAGAGGTCCCACAGCTCTTCAACGCTCGGGGCGTCGTTACTGATGAAGTACTCTTGAAGCCCCGCATCGTTAGGGCTGTACAGCACGACGCAGCGCGCCTCTTTACCGTCGCGCCCGGCTCGTCCCGCCTCCTGGTAGTAGGCCTCCAGCGTCCCTGGGATGCTGTAGTGGATGACAAAGCGCACATTGGGCTTGTCCACCCCCATACCGAAGGCGTTGGTGGCCACGACGATAGCGGCGCGTCCGGACATGAAGTCGCTCTGGCGCTGGCTGCGTTCTTCGCTGCCGAGACCAGCGTGATAGGGGATGGCACGGCGGCCACACTCGGCGGTGATGAAGGCAGCCACCATATCCGCATCGCGCCGCCGGCCGACGTACACGATCCCGGGAGTCTGCGACGGCATCGCGCCAAGAATCGCACGCAGGGCAGCGAGCTTGGCCTTAGCAGACGGGGTATGCTGAACGGTAAAGCGAAGGTTGGGGCGGTTGTAGCCGGTGACGAGTGTGTCGGGTTCACGCAACCCGAGTTGTTCGATGATGTCGCCCCGTACTTTCTTGGTCGCTGTGGCTGTCAGGGCGACCACGGGTGGGCGGCCTAGTTCATCGAGGAAGTCGCCGAGCAGGCGGTAGTCTGGACGAAAGTCGTGTCCCCACTGACTAATGCAGTGGGCTTCGTCAACTGCGCATCGATAGATAGATACCTGCTTGACGGCGGCACGAAAGGCGGCGCTGCGCAGACGCTCGGGGGCCACGTAGATGAGTCGGAAGGCCCCGCGAGCCAGGCCTTCCAGTCGCCGCACCTGCTCAGCTAGGTCCAGGCTGCTATTGATAAACGTGGCGGCGATGGAACGTTGGGACAGAGCGTCCACCTGATCCTTCATCAGCGCGATGAGTGGCGAGATGACCAGCGTTGGACGCGGGCTGAGCAGAGCCGGGAGCTGGTAGCACAAGCTCTTGCCTGCCCCGGTAGGCATCACGACGAGCATGTCACGCCCACCCAGCACGGTCTGGAGCGCTTGGAGCTGTCCGGGGCGGAAGCTCGAAAAACCGAAATGCCGATAGAGCGTCTCGCGGAGCAAGAAGCCAACTCCGCTGTCTGGCACGAGCGCAGCATCGACGGTGGTTGAAGACCGAAGGAAAGTCACTGATTCTGCCTGCGGTCGGCAGTGTAGTCAGGACGAACCCTCTCGAAAACGATGTTACGTTGTTTGCATTGTGTCGATCAGCCTTGGCGGATTGCGCTAAGTCGGCGCATGGCTTAGCTGCGCGTTGAAAAACTCACTTGCCGCGCAGGCAGCTCGGTTGGTTCAGGCTAGATGGCAAACGAGCTGAGCAGTCTGCGGGGCGTCGCAGGGCGCGCTCAGCTTGGCCCAAAGCGAGCTCAGTAGGACCAGCAGCGTTCCAAGAAGGCCGGTGGCGGTCTGCTGGGCTTGCCGGCCTCGGTCGGCCATGCGGCGCGGGGTCCCAACGCCGTATTTTGCACGTAGTGGAGCCCCAGGTTCTGTGCGGTTGCCAGCAGGAGTTCCTGTTTACGGACGTTGGCCGTTCCTCGTACGTGCAACCGTCTGAGTCGGCCTCGGTCCAGACGGTGGGCGAAGGGTCTCTCGACAAGCTCGCCTCTTGCTCTTGCTCTTGCTCTTGCTCTTGCTCTTGCTCTTGCGGTCTCGCCGAGCGCAGTCCTCTTGGGGCGGATTGGCGATGCCCTCGGACTTGACCAAGTCGCTCAGGAATTCCTGGTAGCTCTGTCCGGTGTCACGTCGCTCAAGCGGTCGAGGCATCCACTCCGAGCGTCCGGCCACAGACCAGCCCAGACTCACCCAGCCGCGCCAGCACCCAATCAAACACCGCCTGGTGCATCTGTGCGCTGAGCCGATGCCACGTCCGCGACAGCGTCGAGTGTTCCCGCGCATCTTGGCTCTACCTCACTCGTTGTCGGCGGCAGCCTCGTCGACATCCTCATCCGGATCTTCCTCTCGATCGAACGTGAATCCCTTGGCTAGCAGTTGGAGCTCGTGAAGTGGGAATGGGGCCCTGGTCGAGCTGTCGTACTGCGCGTGAACCTGGCGCAGCCGATCGACGAGCGTGGCCGTCTGCCACGCGTCATCCGAATCGGGCTGGAACATCACGCACATCTCATCGAGAGACGCATGCACGCGCGGCCAAGCACGTTCCTTGTTCGTACGATCCTCCTCATGCCGCGACAGCTGCGTGGCCTTGAGCATTTTACCTTGGACTGTCTGGGGCTTGGCCTTGATGCCGTAGGCAGTCCGCGTCTGCCCCTCCCAACAGAAAACCCCCGATGGCCACTTCGTCTCGCTCCGGTGGAAATGGAACGGTTGCTCAGACGGATCGAGGCCGAGCCTCACGATGCGGGTGTTGGGCAGATCGGTGGGCGTGAGTGTCCGCGTACCAAGCTTGACTTGATCGAAATGCAACCCCCCGTTTCTGAAAGCCTCGAGCTGGATCCGAACCTTACTGCTATCGATGAGGACGACGGTCGGCCCCTGACTGTCGATGCTCTCGAGAGCCCGGGCGAAGAAATGCTCATGGCGCACGCGGTTCTCAGGTGACCGGCCACGGTCGAGACCATCGTGGGCCCCGCTCATGATTCGCAACATCGCGTCGGGATATGTCATCCACTGGGGCTCAGCAATTTCACCGTCCGGCAGCGCGCACTGGAGGAGTCCGTCTCGGACTTGACCCGCGACGGCAAGGGCGACCGGCGACTGCCGCCGTCCGCCGCGCCATTCTTCGTTCCGCTGGAGGATTGTGATGGCGGCTGGAGCGAGGTAAAAGTCACTTGTCGGGAAGACACCAAGCATCCGGACCAGATCTCGCACCGCGGACTCGTACTTGTCTTCGATCTCGTCAACCAGCAAGACCTGCGGCAACACGCGCTCGCGTGCGAGACGGTTTCGAGCCACCGGATAGGGGTCGAGGCTTGGCTTGTTCCGCAGCGTTGCCGGCATTTCCAGGATCGCGCAGCCGATCTCACCCGGTCGTGTCCGTACGGAACGCACATGAGCCGTCATCAAGTCGGCGACCCGCTCCTGCTCCTGCTGGCGGCGTTCACCCAGCACGCGCCCTATTTGCTGTTGGGTGAAACGCTCCCGTTCTTCATCCGAGAGCGTCCCGTCTGGGAGCGCCAGGGCGAAGTCCTGGGCCGGAGCGCCCACGATGACTAGGCGCAGGCAGTCGTCCCACGCCAGCACTCCATCGTTCTCCTGGGCTGGTGCACCGAGGATCTTCACTATTGCATCGCAAACGCGCCGCGGCGTTTCATCGCGAGTATGTAGGACCAACAACTCGAGCGTGTTGTTAGCATTGCCCATGGCCGCAACGGCCTTCACAACTGCCTCCCGGCATGCCTTTTGGTCGTCCGGGGATGGCTCCTTTCGCCGAGCGAAGGGCCTCTCGATAGGCTGTCGGCCGCGGTGACGCGTCATTGGTGCGGCCCTCTCGAAGCCAGCGCTGGCGAGCCGACTGTCGAGGACGTCAACCAGCATCGCCCGATCAAGCCAGCCGACGCCGCTACCTCCGGCCGGATACTTGTCCCGACTGCCTGGCGCTCGCCGCGGAAGCACCCAGAGCCCCGACGGATCGACATGAGGTTCGGTCACTTCTTGGTCGCCGAGTAATGCATTCCCTGTCAGGCGGTGAATCAGATCGAACACTCGGCGAGACTTCTGGGCTCTCCAGAAGCCCTGGATGGGGGATTCTTTCCCCTTTCCTTGTCGTTGAGCGCGAAAGGCAAAAGAGACATTCGCGTACCGATTGCTTCCGTTCACGGGCATGAACAGGTCCAGCGATCGAGCGGGGCCGTCCCAACGATCGACGGACTTTACGGGCCCCCAGTTCCGAATCGAGGTCCGCGCCAGAAGATGGATCTCCGGCCGCTCGGGGAAGGTGGCGGCCCGAAGGCTGACAACCTCAGTCCAAAACGAATCGTTGTCCGACTGCACAGGAGGGAACACCACCAGCTCAAGTCCACCGACTTGGCGCTTCTGGACGATCCGGGGAACAAAGGAACGTCCGTGATGCTGGCCGATCGAGAACGTGTCGCCTCGAACCACTTCGACTGCCTTGGCGACGATGGCTTCAAAGAGGAGGGGAGCCGTCGGAACCGGGCAGATACCAGGGTAGGACAGGTCTCGTGAGATGGTGTGGAGGCTCCAGTGTGCCGGGTCAGCCGGTGCCATACCGATGGCTTGGCGAACTGTGACCGAAACATCGCCATGGGCATTGGCGAGCCACGCAGAGAGGCCCGCTCGGATGCCCACGTGGACAGCTCCATCGCCCTTTTTGTCGCCGAGGAAATAGAGGCGCAGCCGCTTCATCCGTATGGAGTCGTCCCAGTCCATGCGCATGAACGCCATGTCAGGAACGAACCAAGCGAGGATCTCAGACAGCCCGAACAGGGAGGGCAACGTCGGCTCCGTTGGACGGCCAACGCTGCTTCTCGTTGCCTCCTCGAGTGCCCGCTGAGCATCCGCGGGCAGAACGAATGATGACAGCACCGGTACCTCGAGCGCAGCGCCGGGGGTCCAGACTGCCAGTTCTACCTCGTTGAGAATCTCAGCCATGAAGAAGTCCTTCTGTCCGCGCGAGCGCGTCGTGGAAAGGTTGATAAAGCCGCTCGGCAACGAGCCGCTCCTGTGAGGTCTGGTCGTCGCGCATCGCGATCTGGAGCTGCTGAATCGCCTGCACCAGAACGCTGGAATGAGCATCATCTCGTCCGCCGTCGAAACTGCGAGGCGCGAACTTCGCGTCGATGAAGCCGACGTAGACCGGACACCCGCCGCGGATTCCGCGTCCGATCGTCTGCCACAAGGGCGTGAGGAGATCCCAGGCGAACTGCGCCTTGAACACTGGGGACAGGGCCGGGTAGCCATCGCGCATGGCAAGCGCCAGTCGGACGAGGCGAGACGCACCGTCCCTCAGGACACGGCCGGCTACGGCCGCTCCATCAGCGCGCTCCAGAACTCGGTCGTACTGCTCGACGGCAAAGCGGTTGAGTCGTGCCACCGCTGGCGAAAGATCATCGGGACGGGGATGTGGCCGGTGAAGGAAGTAGATCGTGGAAATGGCCGCGCGGTGGTGCCGGTTGAGGATGTTGTGACCGCGCGCGATGACGGACAGCGGGGCGACGAGCACGGACGTCTCGTCTGTCTCTCCGAATCGCTCGACCAGAGACCGCGGCAGTGGCCTGGCCAGTTTCGGCGTGATCTCGATTGACCGCTCGTCATCCGCGCTATCGCGTACGAGCCCGTAGACAACCCTTCGTACGCCGGCATTTCTGTAGAGTGCTTGGGCTACCGCATCCGCGACCAGTGCGGCGTCGGCGTAGGAGTTGACAACGAGCAGCGCTCGCCGCCGATCCTCCAGCGCGCTTGTTCCCCAGTGACGCTCCATGCTTACCCACTGGCGTTCGAGCAGATTGCCGCCTTCCTGAGGCGTCGCAAGCCGTTCTCCCACGGCAGCAATGAGCTGTCTCCGTCGCGTAGGCATCAGACCAGAGATCTCGAACTGCTTGCCCTGCGCATCTCGGAGCGAACAGAGTGCGAACCGAGACTCCCGGATTGCCTGGAGTTCATCCGAGGGCTGCGTGAGTACACCGCGAACGGGAACCTGCACATCGTAAGTCGGCGAGGCGACGTCGAGCTCCATGCGCAGGCTTGGGTCGAATTCCTTGCGACTGCCGCCGGCCCAGCTTGTGCCAGAAAGCATGAGAACGTGCGGGCCGGCCTGCCCCTCTGCTGCTAGTAGATCATGCAGATGGACCACGAGGTGGCGTCCAACGCCCAGATGGTTCACTAGTGTCAGCTTCCCGCCGAGCTGGCCGCGCTTCTCGGTCGGGGGTTCGTCGTAAAAAAGCCCGAATACACCACCGGCCGGGTTGCTGGGCAACAGGGTCCGATAGTGACGCATGAGATTGTTGGCCTGCGATAGCAGCTGGCCGTCGTCGATCTCGAAATCCTGCGCTACGCCGGGTTGGGCGCGAACCAGCCAGTTGTAGTGAGCGAGGACGAGCTCAGTGACGATCGCCAACAGGATCGCGGCCGCGCTTGAACGATCGTCGAGCAGAAGTTCATCACGTCGGCCCGTACCGCGCCCACGCACGTCGAACGCTGCAAGCGTCCCACCGAGGTCGCGCTGAACCTCTTGCAGGATGTCGTCGTAGTAGTCGCTGGTCAAGACCTGCCTGGCCAGTTCGCGAAGACGAGTTCCAGCCGTGACGAGGCCCTCGTCTGATAAATCGGCCAGTGGGTCGGCCTCGGTGTCACCGGGCTCCTGTGACACCGCAGATGCGCGGGAGAAGCGGCCGATCGCCGAGGCGACCTTGAGGACTTCGACGAAACGAGCCTCGTACATGTCGCGCTCGCCAGCGTCCTCGCCGGGTGGACGTCCCTCGCGAAGCCGCCACAACTCGCCAAGAATGCCCGCTGAGGTGAACGGAGCGTGCCGGTAGAAGCCCGCGATCGACTCTCCCTCGCGCTGAAGGATCGCGTAAAGAGTCCCGATCAACCGGAAGAGCGTATGAAAGTTGCTCTGCCAACGTGCGTTATCTGCGCGTCGGAACTGATGGCCGCTCCTTGCGCGCAGTGCCTCCGACGTGCGCATACCGATATTGGGGGCATATACATCGTCGTCGTCGCCCATCAAGGGGCTTCTCGGCGCGAATGCGTCGTCGAATGCTTTCTGAATGCTGTCGACCTCATCCATGATGACGAGGTCAGCCGAGTACTGTAGGAGTTCGGGAAGCGTGATGCGACTGGGCGTCGTCCACCGGTCGGGCGTCATGTGCACAAACGCCTGTGGCGTCATAACGACCACCTGCGCGCTGACTGCATTCCGCTGCTGCTCCTGCGCTGGGCACGCCGCGAAGAGCGGGCACGATAGGCCTTCCCCCTCGACAACATCGGTGCGTGCGCTCTCGTCCGAGTCGTCCTTTGGCGTCGACTGGTAGAGTCGATGGCAGGGTTTTTCGGACATCTTCGGCCACACGACCGCCCCATCTTCCCCCGCGACAACTTCAAGCTCACGTTGCAGACCGTCGAGGGGACAGGCGAGCCCGAACCCCTCAGTCAGATCGCCGAGAGTGTCCAGTGATCGAGTGTCTGAGGTCAGCCCATGCCTCCACTGGATCGCACCGAAGTGGTGCTCTCGATTGCGCACGCTCGAGAGCACCGTTGAAGGAACGCCGTGTCGACGGAGGCGCGCGGTGATCGTGGCGCCTTGTATGGTGTCCGGAACAATCATCACGATCCGCCGACCGCCCCCGCCGAACGCCGTGGCAAATACGATGGACCAGACGAGAGTCGACTTTCCCGACGAGAGCATGCCAACGAGATGCGTCGCGCCATCGATAGTCAGTTTCTCACCGTCCCATAACGTTCCCTCAACACGCTCAATAGCGACCCGCTCGAGTCGGCTAGCAAGGTGGAGCCGTGGGAGCGTGTCCACGGGCCACTCAGCCGTCGCCTCGCGGGAATCGACTCGGCGGGCGGCAGCCATGAGATCCTGCCAGCGCAGGATCAGCGGCGGATTAATCGAGCGTGGCTGTAGTTCGTGCTGCGGCATCGCCTGCCGGTCCTTGGACACGACAGGTACTTGATACGCGAGTGTCTTCCTACGATGGTCGACATAGACGCGGGCTTCACCCGGCGAGGCGACGCGCAGACTCACCTGGGACCACGGGACCGGTGCAGCCATAGCCTGCCCAAGCACATCGAGCAGCCGCGTGGGGGCAACGGATCGACGAGTCACCATGCCCCCAGAATCCACTTGGTAGCAGCGCCACTGCGAGGGGATCTGGGCGTGCCAAGCAGAGGCCTCGACCCATGCTGACACCGATGCGAAGCGACCACACAAGTGCCGGACAGCAGCCAGTGCCCCCTCGATATCACGACGACGACCGCTGCCGAGCAGAGAAGGAAAGCCCAGGAGCAAGAATGGGACGGCCGAGAGCCCTTCTGCCGGGCGGAATCGATTGAGGAATGACAGGCAGAGCTCAACACCGGCAAGCCTGCGTACGTCCCCTGAAGCCAGGGTCTCCTCAGCGCCAGGATCCACCGCCCGGAGCGCGCGGGCAAACGCCTCTACGAATTCCTTCTCCGACCTCATTGGCCCACTAGCTCGTCAATGAGTCCAGATAGCGTCCGAACGGAAACTGGAGATTGAGACTTCGAGGCACGGAGAGCCTCGAACCGATGCGAGTACAGAGGCGACGCGTCGAGGACGTAGTCTGGAACGACAAGAAAACACTGGTGATCGCGAGCGTACTCTTTGAACCCAGCGAACCGTGCCGCTAGTCGCACCGGTGACAGGTAGTCCTTCACATCGACGGCGATACGCCGTCGGCCGTCGGGCGATGTCGCGGTAAGATCCACACGATCAAGCTCGGGCCACATGCGACAAGTCCACCCTGCATGAACCAGGCGTTGCTCGAGCTCAAGCTCGGTCCGTCCAGGCAGGCACCAGAACATCCGAAAGCTGCGGCGCAGCTGGAGCATGTTTGGGCGGAATGGCATTTCTGTGAACTCCCCTCGCCGTGCGGCCTGCACCGCCGTGGGCTCCCGGCACTCGGTTTCGTAACCCGTTCCGTTGAGTCGGAGGATCGTTCCGCTCACGGTGCAGAGACGGAGCTTTCCAGACCGGGCGAACGCCTCGGGGACGGGCTGATAGAAGAGCTCGACGAGGGCATCGATTGAATCGAGAGTAGCGAGGACAGAGTCCGCGTAGACGTCGGCGGTCCAGTTGGAGAGCACCGGCCGCAGGATCACGAAGCGCCTCCACGCCACGTACGCAGCGTCTCGCTCCGCGGGCGATCCCAGCGATTCACAGATCGCCCGCAGCTTGAGGTAGCCTGCGTTCTCCGCCATCTCTGTGTCGACGTCTCCACCTGGCGCTGCCAGCCGAACGCATTCGGGCGACACGGACCCACCTTCGACAAAACGAGCGACAGTGAAGTCACCATCGGGATCCCAAGAAAGGTCACTGACCCATTCGAATAGCGGCTTCCGTGCAGCTTGGACCAGGCCAGCGATATCGGTCGGCCAGCACGTTGTTTGGGACGAGAAGTTAAGCGCAGCGGCTAGATCGAAGATTCGCCGTGCCGTCGCCGGCAGACCGGCTTTGAGCGAGCCCATGTCATCGACGACCTGCTGCACGTCAACTAGCGCTCTGGCGTAGCGGCGCACCATGTCGGCAGTCCCAGGGCCATCCATAGGCCGTATGGACCGCTCGATGGAGGCAAGCCGCGTAAGGACGTCGGTGGGGATGGTCGCGCCGTCCTCAAGATATCGATATAGCGTAGCTCGGCCGATCCCGAGGCTGGTCGCGCACGCAGTCTTCCACCGGCGACCGTGGCCTAAGATATCCGCGAAGAGGGTTCGACACCGCTCGCTGAACGTTTTGGACGCTTCACCTGGCATGTGTTTCAACTGCCTCATACTGTCCCAAGTGTCTCATTGTCAACAAGAAACAGCTTGGCTACATGCTCAGGAACGGCTCTGGTTGCCCGCAGGTTGGCGTGTTGTACGGCGATCGCGCGCCTCACGCGAACGCGTTCGCCTCTGGCTCCGTTTCGAACTCCATCTCATAGCTCGAGCCTGGCGACTGAGCGCCATCGCGGATGAGAGTAGGGCTCCCCAGCGCGGGCACGGGCAGAGATGCGAAGGGCTGGTTACAGCGTTGCTTCGCATGACTGTCCCGAACCCCCGCTTCGACGATGACCTCACATTTTCCGTAACCCCTCGACGGCCCCGGAAAATCTGAAGCCCATTTCTCGACGGGGGTGGCGATACCTACGGTATCGAAAAAGGATGTTCCCAGATGCCGCTGGCAATTAGAATTTGAGCTGGAGGAGGAGACATGAACGCTCACTCAGTGCTGGGGATTCACCTGATCTGTCACAAGAATCAGTCGGTGAGCGAGCTGCCGGATGGTCACTTTGAAACCCGTGCCTGGGCCTTGGACCGTCGAAATCTTAAGCCCGGCCAAGTTTATGTCGCACTTCATGAGCGTCGAAACCTCCAGTCCTACCGGCAAGGAATCCTCACAGGATGGAAACCTGACCTGCATGACCCTGGACGCGTGTCTCTAACGGTAAGCGCATCTTCGCAGAGCCTGCCGTGGATCGGCGATGCCACAGGAGAAAAAGGGCTGGCTCGTGCAGCGGCTCCAATGTCACGACGAAATCTGAGCCTCGTCACGGGACCGCGCGCATACCTCGCCCGGGTGTGCTGGAATTCGCAGGGTTGGCGCTGTGCCACAGGTGAGGCAAGGGCGCTAGAAAGTCCGTCAAGCTTCGTCGCCAAAATTGGCTTTGGTCATGAGGAGTGGCTCTTCAATCAGCTTTTGACTATTGACGGTTGGCGCTACGGATTCCTAGAGCCGGTGCATTCTCATCGGGCTCATCACGAAGGCGAAATAATAGACGTCGGGCTTTATGCCATCGACCCTGACAAGCGGCGATGCTGGGTCGGGCGTATCCATCGAGCGGAGATCCTGACCGAAGAAGAGGCCAGAGTGGCTACAGCCGCTTTTGAGAAGCGCGGCCTACTCGAACAGATGCGGACAGAGGTGACTGCCCTCAAGGGGAGTACCGCGACCCTAAAGCCGGATGTTGAGGGCTTTACCCTGTTCAATATCCGCTTCCGCCCGGAGCACCTTGAAGTGGCGGACCCCCCGGAGCCACTTCCTCGAACCCACAGGGTCTGGGACCTCAACCGCTACAACCTAAACTCCGCTGATTCGGCTGACTTCGGCGGCGCACCTTCGGCCGGGACTCGGAAGCTACGCCCTGAAGAGTTCGACCCGAGAAATCCCGTCGGGCCAACTCCGATCACCGCGTTACACAACAAGATCCAGAATCGCTTGTTTGGGCTGCTCCAAAAGCGATACGGCGAGGATGCGGTGGTCCTCGAAAAAGCGCACGTGGATATTGTCGTTGAACATCCAGATCTCTATGCCTTTATCGAAGTCAAATCCGACCCAGAGGCCCGTCTCGCGCTCCGCAACGCCATCGGTCAGCTTCTTGAGTATGCGTGGTACGAGCAGCTCGCCGGCCAGCGCCGGCCAGAGTTGATCGTCGCCGCTCCGGCTCCTCTGACGCCTGCCGCTCGTTCATACCTTGCGCGGCTTCGCGAGAAGGAAGGTCTCAAGATTCATTACGTGCAGATCACATTGGAGACGGCGGCTCTACCAGCATGGACAGCAGGCGGATTCTCCGACAGCAATGGCGCACCCGGTCGCAAGCTCTAGCGGCTCACTGCAATCGGAGCACAGAGAACCCACTTCGGACCTTGGCGGGGCCACGATCCACTATCTGCCCCGCGCTCGCGCCGCCTGTTACGAGATCAGGAGCAGCTTCACTGTCTGCGCGAACCACTGACCACCCCGCTTCGGCTTGTGGCCGCTCTCTGCGAGCTTGATCGCGATCTTGTTGAGACTGAGGCCCTGCGCTCTCCAGTATGTTGCGCAGCCAACCGCGCTGGAGCGGTCGTGCGTCGAGGTTGCTCAGAAATCCTTCTTGCTGGCCAAGCACGCCGTCACGCCAAGTCCCGAACGGACAGGCTCCTCGTAGCGAGTTGCGCGCCGATTCGTGACGGGCCTGTCGTCACTCTGTAACCAGCGCCGCGCTCATCTGCGACGCCGCTTCTGTGGCTAGCTGCGACGCCAAGTCTGTGGCCACTTGCGACGCCAAGTCTGTGGCCACTTACGACGCCATCTGCGTGGCCATTTGCGCGGCCATTTGGGTGGCCATTTGCGCGGCGCAAACGCGGCCATTGTCGAATTTTCTGAAGTGCCCAAAAGTTAGACCAAGTCGCTGAGAACACTCACGGTTCCGGCTGGGTGCGAATCTTGCTAAGCACCCGTCGAGCATGGCCGCGCAAATGGCCGCGCAAATGGCCACCCAAATGGCCACCCAAATGGCCACTCAAATGGCCACCCAAATGGCCGCGCAAATGGCCACCCAAATGGCCACCCAAATGGCCGCGCAAATGGCCACCCCAATGGCGGTAGCCGTGACGCAGCCGTGACGCAGGGGGCGTCACGACGTTACGGAGTTGGCCAGGCCGCGAACGAGAATACTCCGTGTTCGCTTGAGCGGGCGTTACCGACAGGCAGGTCAGCGACTTGAGCTGACGCGGCCATGCAGTCTCGGTGACACGCACGGGCGAACGCGAAACCAATCACGGCCAGTTCCGCAGGCTGTCGAGACGTCCCGATCGCTGCCAGCCCCGCTACCACCAACGCGCCGCGTCTGATGCTGGCATCGCAGCGGGTCGTGAGACCGTCTACGCAGTGATCACCGCAGCCATTGCAGCCAGCATCACGAAGTGGACACGCGTAACGGCGCGAACAGCCCAACGCGACGCGAAC
>JAEUJZ010000076.1 GCA_016794505.1 Myxococcales bacterium | reverse complement strand
GCACAAAGCCGTCCTCGACTACGTCGACGGCTTGATGCGCCATGAGCCGGATCCGAAGCTGTGCGAAGGGAAGCTCGATCCGATTCCGCAGGGCATTGATGCAGGCTGGGCTGCCGTCGTTGCGAATGACGACTTCGGCGGTCGTGCCGCCGTGCTCGGGATGCAGATCTATCGCGAGATCACGTGCAATCCCGAGGCGCAGGGCGCGCAGTTGTTGTTGCCGTTCTTGGGCAAGCTCGGCGGCCGCGGACCGCTGCGCACCAAGCCGAGTATCGCAGAGCACATCGATGCGCCGTTAAAACCAGGGCAGATGCATCACGCGATCTCGCGGCGGGTGCATCGCGCACTAGAAGAGCACCGCATCTTGCGCGGCCGATATCAACCGCGGGATCCGCGTTTTGTGCTGCGCGCAGGAGATGACGACGCACACCGCGGGTACCAAAGCTGGCACCGCGAACTCGATGAGGAGATTTCGAAGTGGATCTATGACAACAGGAAAGCGACACCGGAGAACTTCGAGGCGTATCTACGCTCGCTATATGAGCGTCCCGAGCTGAAGCAGCGCTTCCCCAACGGGTTTGAAGCCATCCAGAGAGAGCAGTCGAAATGAAGAAGATCTATCTGCTGAAGCATACCGACCCCAGCTATGCGGCGACGACGGATTTTATCCAGGCAGACCCGCATAACGTGAGTGATGGGCCAAACTGCCTGGCCTGTGGCGGGCCGATCGGAATGTTTCGTTGGGCACCCCCTCTGCGCGCCGAGCTAGAAACCTGGGGCAAGCGCTTCGGCGACATGGCCTTTGGTCCTGGCGAGAGCATCCTGATCAGCGAGCGCTTCAAAGATCTGTGGCTGAAGTCGGGATTGATTGGTTTGGAAGGATTTGAGCCGGTGGAGATCGTGAAGGTGGTGCGGCGTGGCAAGCGCTTCAAGGACGCACCGCCCGCGTACTTCCGCGTCGTGGCGCAGCGCTCGCAGGCGGCGCTCGATTTTGTGGCCTCAGGCATGCAGTGGGTGGAGCCACCATCGCCGCCATGTGACGTGTGCCGCGAGGGCGGAATCAAGAAAGGCTGGGAGCGGATCGTGCTGGAAGAAGAACCACGCGAAAACATCTGCACGGTGCGCGGCTTTGGCGAGGTGCTGGTCGACGAGCACTTCAAGCGGTTCGTCGAGGAGAATGGGCTGTTGAATTGCCCGCTCGTGCCGGCGGAGGAAGCGGCGCACTGGTTTTGAGGGCTCGGCAACGGGTCGCTGCGGGCAACGCCGCACACTGTGGCGAAGGTGGTTCTAGAGCGAGACTTGCAAGGAGGCTTCTATGTCCTCACGGCCTACCTCAAATGAGGAAAAGCGATTCTTTGAGGAGTACCGAAGTTTGTCCACCCTGTTGGCGTTGTTCGCTGATCCCGACGATGGCCAGACGGACGCGGAGATTACGCAACAAGCGGTTCTGGAATACGATCCAAGCTGGATAGTGAAGGTGCTAGCAGATGCTCAGCGTTTTCTGGGCCAACATGAATTGCCGCTGCGACTGATCGCGACCAACGCCAACCGCTACCTCGTCACCGAAGCGGAGCAGCGGCAGTGGCTGCAGACCTTGCTGGATCGCGTGCAGACAGAGCTGGATGCGCGCGAGGCGGGCGCGAATGTGAAGCACATCTAGCCGGAGCTTGAACATGCTCTAAAGCGGGGGGATCGGAAGGGGTTTTTGGGGGCGTCGTATGTCTTGGGGGGGTCGGAAGGGTTTTTTGGGGGGGTCGGAAATTTTGGGAGGCGCTCGGGAGGGGTTGGAGCGGGTGTTCTGAGTTTTTGGGGGCGTTTGGCAGGGCTTTTCGGGGGCGTCGTAAATTTTGGGAGGCGTTTGGGAGGGCTTGGAGCGCGCGTTTTAATTTAGAACAGGCGTTTCGGGGAGCTTTCCCTACATGTAAGGAAGGCTTGGCTGGGGGCTGTTAGGTGGGGGCGGGGGCGGGCTCGGGTTCGGGCTGGGGTTGCGGCTTGCGGCCGGCGCTGGGGCGCAGCTTTTCAGAGAGGGCGGTCTCGCCGGCTGCAGCGAGGAGGGCGGCGAGGACGGCGGTGGTGGCGCTGTAGCGGCGCTCGAATTCAGCCCAGGCGGTGTCGCGGGCGGCCAGGGTCGCTTGGGCCTCGCGGGACTCGCGGGCGACGTCGGCGAGCGCCTGATCGAGGGCGGCTACGGCGGGCTTTAGCTCGGCCTCGATCTCTTTGGGGGAAAGCTCGGCACCGCGACGGCGCGGCTTGGGCAGGCGCACGCTAGCGAGGGCCAAAAGGACGTTCTTACCCTGACGCGACAGGGCCACGGCGTCGGTGGGGGTCTCGCCGGACATGCCCAGGGCGAGGGTGGCATCGGTTCCATACAGCGCGCTGACGAGATCGCGCAGGTCGATGAGCTGCTCGCGCAGGGCGGCGGCGTGCTCATCGCGGCGGCGGCGCGGTTCCGAGTCATCGGCCAGCTCGCGCTCGTGGGCGAGATCGGCTGCGACGAGCGTGGACTCGGCGTCGGACAGCCAGCGCAGACAGAGATCGGACACGAGCTTGAGGTCAGGCAGCGTCTCGCCGCGCTTGACGTAGGGCAAGAGCGTGTCGCCCAGGCGCTGCGCGATCAGGGCGCCATGGCTCTGCCCGGCGGCGACGACGAGGCTCGTCAGTTTCTGTCGATCGAGGACTTGTTTCGAGGCCATCGGACCCTCCTTGGGGAAATGTGGCGGCAGCGTACGCAGTCATCCGATCCCAGGCAAGCCGAGAAGCAAGCCGAGAAGTCGCCCCAGAGGACGGCGAGGATGGGCGGGGCGCTTGTCTTTTTTTCGGCGGTGTCCGTAGCATGCAAGGGTGGTGCGAAAAGGGACATCCAGTGGCTCGATGGGGCCAGAGCTTGCCGAGCTAGAGACGAGTGGTCCGACGGGGGATGGCTCGCGCTCCGAGGGACGAGGGCGGACGGCTGGCGAGGCCTTGCGGCTGCGCGTGGTCTATGTTGGGGGGCGCGGCATCAGCGATGGGGCGGCGCAGACGTGGCAGCCGAGCCGGGCGCTGGGCCTGGGGCGGCGTCGCGGCGAGCCGGACGAGAGCTGGCTTTCGATCGAAGACGAGCGGGTATCGCGCGAGCACGCCCGGCTGTACAGACAGGGCGCCGAGGTCCTCGTCGAGGATCTGGGCAGCCGCAATGGCTCGTTTCTGAACGGAGCGCGCCTGGCGAACGGGCAGGCGCAGGCGGTGGTGGACGGCGATGTGCTGCGGCTCGGCGATTCGTTTCTGATCGTTCGGCGCGAGCCGGTGGCGCTTGCCGATGCCGAGATTCCGACGCTGATCGGCGTGTCGCAGGCGGCCTGTCGGCTGCGCGCGGCGATCGCGCGGGTGGCGGGACGCGAGCGCTCGGTCTTGATCACGGGCGAGTCGGGGACCGGCAAGGACGTGACGGCGCAGGCGATCCACAGCGCGAGCGGACGCACGGGGCCGCTTGTGGCGGTGAACTGCGCGGCGATCCCGGCTTCGCTGGCGGAAGCGACGCTGTTTGGCGTTGCGCGCGGGGCCTTTACGGGGGCGGTGCCGCACGTCGGGCTGTTTGGCGAGGCCGAGGGCGGCACGCTGTTTCTCGATGAAGTCGGGGATCTGCCGCGCGAGCTACAGCCCAAGCTCTTGCGGGTGCTGGAAACCGGCGAGGTGTTTGCGGTCGGCAGCCAGCGACCGATCCGGCGCTCGGTGCGCATCGTCGCGGCGACCAACCGCGACCTGTCGGCGGCACTGCACGAGGGCCAGTTTCGCGAGGACTTGTATGCGCGCCTGGCGGCGGAGACGATTTCGCTGCCTCCGCTGCGCGAGCGGCGCGAAGACATCCTGCTTTTGGCCGCGAAGTATGTCGGGGGCGCGCTGGTGCTGTCGCCGAAGCTGGTGGCGGCGCTTCTGCGCTATGACTTTCCGCGCAACATCCGCGAGCTAGGTCATGTGGTGCGGCGGCTGGCCGATGCCGGTGCGGATGCGGTGGATGTACAGGAAGAAGTCCTGCAGGCGCTGACGCCAGCGCTCGCACGCGGGGTGGCCGTTGCGCTGTCGCCGGCACCCGCTGTGAGCACGCCGCCGCGCTCGGCTGCGCCGCGCCCGCGAAGCTGGCAGCACGGCGATCCGATCCCGGAAAAAGATCAGCTGGTCGCGCTTCTGGTCGCGCATCGCGGCAACCTGACCCACATCGAAGCGGCATCGGGCTATTCGCGCCGTCAGTTCCGCCGCTGGCTCGATCAATACGGCATCGACCCGACGACGTTTCGCGGACGCAGCGCGCGAGCCTAAGACCGCGGCCGAAGGGGCAGGGCGCTGGACAGGGGGGATCGCAGGAACCTAGGCCGCAGGCGGCGGGGCGGACAGAGCCTGCGAGAGAGCGTGGGCCAGCTCGGCGGCGGTGGGGCGCTCGCTGGGTTCGAGTCCCAAGCAGCGCTCGAAGAGCTGGGTGAGCGCGGGATCGAGCTCGGCGCAGGTGCGAAGCTCGGCGGGAATGGGCAGGCGCTCGCTGCGCAGCATGGAACGCACGGCGGGGCTCTCGTACGGCATCTTGCGCGTCAGGAGCTCATAGGCGATGACGCCAAAGCTGAAGATGTCGGACGAGACCTGCGCCAAGCGCGAGCCAACCCAGAGCTCGGGCGCCATATAAGCGGGCGTGCCGACCAAGACGCCTGTGCTGGTGGCATCGGGCAGCAAGCTCGTGGCCTCGCTGCGCTTGGACGGCGTCGGCGTGGGCTCGGGCCGTCCATCTTCGCGGGCCAGGACCGAGATGCCAAAGTCGACCAGCTTGACGCGCGGCGGCTCGTCGACCGCGGACGCCGTCAAGAGAATGTTCGCGGGTTTCAAGTCGCGATGCACGATGCCGCGCTCGTGGACGGCGGCGAGGCTGGCGGCGATCTGCTGCAGGATGGGTAGGGCCCAGCGGGGGTCACCATAGCGCTGGCGTACGTCGCGCAGGGTGACGCCTTGCACGAGCTCCATGATGATGAACAGGCGGGAATCGGCGGTGACATCGACGTCGAAGATGCTGACCAGGTTGGGGTGATGCAGGCGCGATAAGAGCTGGGCTTCGCGTCCAAAGCGCAGAAGAGCGCCGCGGTTGGCCGAGCCCGCGATGAGCTTGGCGGCCAGGTGCTGCCCGTCAGCGATGCGCTCGACTTCATAGACGGAACCGAAGCCACCGGCACCGATGGGACGCACGACGCGATAGGCTTCATTGAGCAAGCTGCCCGCGGCAAGCGGCTGAATGCCGGCCGTGGGGTCGCCGCTGTCTTCGTCGATGCGAGCCAGCAGCGCATCGAGCAAGCGGCGCGAGCGCTGATCGATCTGGCGCATGAGCTCGTCGTTGAGCATGCGCAGCTCGCTGCTTTTCTGCTGCGCCTCTTGCACTCTCTTTTGCAGCTCGCTGGCCGTGACGCGGTGCTCGCGCTGCAACAAGATGAAGCGGCGCGCGGCCAAGACACCCATCGACACGACAAACGCCCCGATGCCGATGTGGCTGGTCGTCGTGTCGTGGCGCGGCAAGATGCCCATCGACGCCAGGGTGTCGTACAGAAAGAACAGCACGGCGACGCACTGACCCGCGAAATAGATCCGCGCTTCGACGTGGCCCTGCAAGATGGCGAGCACGGTCATGCCGGTGATGTAGATCGCCATCGACATCATGAGCAGCACGGCTGGCAGCCAGGTGGCCATCAGTGGCACACCGCCGAGAAACACCAGCAGCGCGGCCCCGATGGCGTACAGAAAAAACAGCTGCATCAAGCGCAGGTTGAGCTGAAAGGGTCCCGGCCCGAGGAAGCTCATCAGATAGCCCACCAAGAAACCGGGAATCAGATACAGCGCCCACATCTCGATGTGGACCCAGAAAAGGGCGTTGTCGAGAAATAGGATGCGGCTCTGCGACTGGCAGAGGCTCCAGATGCCGACGGTGATGGCAAAGCCGGCGTAGTGCAGCGTCTGCGCCTCGCGCTGCACGAGCCACAGCCCCAGCGCCGCGAGCCCGACGACGATCAGGATGGCGCCTGTGATGAACTTGCTCTGCCCGCGCACGACGGTGGCCTTGGTTAAGGCCAGCTGGCTGCCCAGATAGGGCTCTCCGACCACGCCGATGTTGATGTGGTCGGAATAGATGCGCAGGGCCAGCGTCTTGCCCTGGTACGCCGGATCAAGCGGAATGTAGTGCGGTTTGTAGCCGAGAAACTGTCGAACGTGCGGTCCATCGCCGTCGAGAACACCGAAGCGATAGACCAGCTTGCCATCGACATAGGCTTCAAAGATCTGGTCGACGACCAAAAGGAACAGCGCCGGCCGCGAGGCCGGATCTGCGATGGGCGGGCCGACAAGCTGACTGCGCAGCCACAAGAAGCGATGATCGCCATGTCCCGGTGGGCTGTTCGGCAGGGCAATGGGGCGCCACTCGGACGCAGCCGACGTCGCTCGTCGAGTCCACAGAAGCTCGCCGGCTGCATCGCGGGGCGAGTCGCCAAAGCGATATTCCCAGGCGCCGGCATAGCGCACGATTTGCTGGGCCCGCAGAGGCGGTCCGGCTGCAGATTCCGCCTTTGTGTGGCTGTGCGCGTGACCCATGGCCACGAGCCAAAGACACAGCGCGGCCAAGCATACGACCCGCTTTGGTGTGGGCAAGACAGCTCTGTCCACGAGAGATCACTATATAAAAACATCCCTAGCTCCGGCTGGCTCACTTTGCTGCAAGCGGCGCAGAACCCGCGCGCAATTGGTTCGACACGTCGTCTGAGGGCGCTGCTATCATGGGCGCGTGCGCAGGGGGGCCCAGCGCGCCGACCAGAGAGCGGTAAAGCTGGTGGCGCAATCGCAGCCGCGACGAAGGACACGTTCCCGAGGCTGGCTGTGTTTGGTTCTGCTGCTGAGCGGTCTTGTGCCGAGCGCGGCGCAGAGCCGAAGCAAAACGCACAGCAGCCGGGCCAGCGCGTCTTCGGCCCAAAAGGATGACGCCAGTCGCCTGCGCAGTGAGGGGCTTGTGGCGCTGCAGGCCGCGCGGTTTGCCGATGCGGCTCGTCTGTTGAGCGCGGCGTATGCGGCGGCGCCCAGTCCGCAGGGGCTGCATGATCTGGGACGCTTGGCGCTGGCCGAACAGCGTGAGCTCGACGCCCACGACTTGATGCGTCGCTATCTGGCCGACCCCGATCTAGAGAACGAGAGCGAAGCGCAGGCCCGCACCGGCACAAGCCCAGGCGGGGTGTCGCCCGAGATCAAAGAGGCCGAGCAGGTCCTAAGCCAGCGGCGCCCGCTCGCCGGAACCCTCAACATCCTGGGCGAGCGAGGCACGCGGGTCTATGTCGACGGCCGTCTTGTGGGGGTGCTGCCGCTGGCGCTGCCGCTGCTTGTGAGCCCGCGTGAGCACTCGATCGTGCTGGAGCTTCATCAGAAGCGCATCGAAGACACGGTGCAGATCCCCGCCGGTCGTCTCGGCGAGCTGCGCAGCGATGTGTCGAGCCGCACGCTGCTTCAAAGCACGCTGCCGGGTGTGCTGGTGGTCTCGGACTTTTCCGGCCTGTCCCCTGAGCTGCAAGCGCGGCTGCGGCAGTCGATCGAAAAGGCCTTGCTGTCGCGACGCGTGTCTCCGCTGGGAAGTGAGCTGGCCGTCTCGTTGCTGCCGTCGACAAGTCACAAGCTGGGGGACTGTCTGCAAGAAACAGCCTGCCAGATCGAGCTAGCCAAGCAGGTCGAAGCCGAAGCGATCTTGCACGTGCGGGGCGAGATCGAAAAAGAGACCCTGCACATGCGCGTCCAACTTATCGACACCGTCGTGGAACAAGCCGCCGCGATGGAGGAGCTGCGCACGGCCGGCCTTGTCGCCGAACAGGCAGGGGCCAGCCTGCTTGCCATGGTGAGCCGCGTCTATGAGCAGGGCAGCGGTCGCCCGCGCGCCGAGCTTGCCATCACCTGCGAGCCTGCCGATGCCGCGCTGGTGCTCGACGGAACCGCGCTTCCCGTGTGTCGCTATGGCAAGGCGGTGTTTGCCGGCGAGCATCACATCGTGGTGAACAAGCCCGGCTATGCCTCTGACGAACAGCGCTTGACTCTGCGCGCGGGCGAAAAGCGCACGCTCGACATTCGCCTCTTGGAAGCAGAGCCAGCCCCCGCCGCCTTGATCCCGCCGCCCCCGCCGCCGCTTCTGCCGCGTCAGCAGCCGCGCCCGACGTGGCGTCTGGCACTGGGCAGCGTGGCGATGCTTGGCGGGCTTGTGACCGCCGGCTTTGGCGTCGCCATGCTCAGCATTCACGACCAGTGTGTTCAGCCACCGCTGGTGGATGGTGGCACCTGCGAGCGCCGCTATGTCACCACGATCCCCGGTGCCATCACGCTGAGCGTCGGGCTGGGGGTGGCGATCGCTGGCGGTGTCCTTGTTGGCATTCCTGGCCCGATGAAATAAGAACACGTATGCAGTAGGAGGAGTTATGCGGTATCGAACGTTATTCGTGTTTTCGTGTTTTCTGGCAGTGGCTTGTGAACATTTATTCGGTGGCCTCAGTCAGCAAGATCCTGATTACTGTGAGCCGAATGATGGAAGGTGCATGGCTGGGATGCGTTGTCATGAGTCATTGCATCGCTGCGTCATGGCCGATATTGCCGATATGGTTGATGGTGGTAGCGATGGTGGAACACTGCCATATAGTCCAGTGGAGCTGATTGCGCCAGCTCTGTTGTCGATTGAAAAAATCAACGACATAATGACTTCAGAACAGGGACTTCTCTATCGCGGAGATTTTGATGGCAATGGTCTTGATGACATTTTTGTGATGGGAAAAAAGAGATATACGAAAATTATGAACCCATCGGCAGGTTCTCCAGTTATTAGTTTTGGTAACTACAGTCAGCCTGGGCGAAATCCAGAGATGGCCGCTGTCGCTGATATCGACGACGATGGCAAGGACGACGTCGCCGTGGTGCTCTCTGGTACGAACGCCTACGTCGATCTGATCATGGGCAATCAGCAAGCTGCCCCCGCTGTCCCTGCGCTGGTATCCGAACCGCGCGGCATAGCCATTGGTGATTTCAATGGCGATAACAAAAAAGATATTGCTGTTGCTTATATTTCAAATGGAATTGATATACTGGCAAATAAAATGCCAATGGGATATGAGCGCGCAAGATCGATCATCTCAGATGCCGAATTTTCTGGTTATGTTCCAACTTCCATGGCGGTTCCTGCATATAGAAATGCCACGGTGAATACGCAAGACATATTGATATCGTATTCCTCTGGCAGTGGCGCGGATGGTCGTTTAGGAAAGATTCGATTTGCCGCAAATTATCTTCCCACGATCATGTCATTTGTGGTTAGCAACAGAGCATCGGACGTTGTAGTCGGTCATTTTAGGAATCCCACCAATTACGACGCAGTCGTTGTCAGCGGCCCGCAAGATCTTGAAATTTTTCAATCTGTTGAGAGCAACGTCATAAACAAAGACGTTATCAATCTTGCCACGTATGACTTGGATTACCGGCCGCCCAACAAAGGAAAGATTGCGGTCGGGCGCTTGCTTAGCGGCTCGGTTGCCAACCAGCTCGACGACTTGGTGGTGCTGCATGCCTATGGCTTTCTTTCGGTCTATGCCGGCGGCGGCGGCTGGGCCAGCGCGCCCGCGCGCATCGCGAACCGCAGCTTGATCGGCGAGCACGTGGTGACCGGGCACTTTGCCGTGGGCAGCTCGCGCGATGACATCGTCGTCTTCAATGACAGCAGCGAGGGCGCAACGCTGTCGATCGCCCGCAATCAGGGCGGCGCCACCGCAAGCTTTACCCTGCCGTTTGATTTCCGTCGGGACGGCACGAACAACCCCGACGCCATCGTGCTTTCGGGCTCGTTTGCCGCGGCGGGCAGCAGCGACTTTGCCGTGGCTGGAAGCGGCGGCGCCAGCCTGGTTCTGCGCTGCGGCCCCGATGGCAACCAAGGGTTTAGCTGCCCCAGCTCGCAGACGGTATCGATGCCGTTTGTAACGGCCACCACGATCCAGTGCGCGGATCAGCCCACACAAATCATCGGAGCCAACGCCAACCGCGCCGTCGAGCTGGTCACGCTGAGCGGCCAACCCGGAACGCGCCAGCTCGCTGTGGTGCCCGATCCCGTCGGACAGCTAGAAGTCGGCGACATCGACAACGATGGCGCTCCAGACATTGTGGCGCGCAGCGACGATGGCAAGCTGTGGTTCCTACTCGGCGTGAAGACGCAGCCCTGTTCTTTTCAGAGCGCATTCGTAACGCCCGACGCGAACTTCCTGCCGTGGTTTTTGCCTCCGGCGAGTCGCATGATTCGACTCGCAGATCTCAACGGCGACGGCCTGACGGATCTGATTCTTGGCGAGCCACAGCAGCTACGCGCGTATCTGGGCGCCACGGATCGGCCCCTGGGGGGAAGCCAGTTTTCGTTCTCGCTTGCATCCCTGCCCGGAGCGACGTTGAGCGACTTCGCCGTCGGCGACTTCCGCGGCCAAGGCAAGCGCGAGCTCGTCGCTGTGTTCAACACCCAAGCGACAAGCCAGCTCATCTGGCTGCAGCTTCCAGACAGCGGCACGACCCTTCTTCAGTCCGCCAGCACCCCCCTGCCCATGCCGACCGACCAGCTCGTCGCAGCGGACGCCTGACCGAATTAAGCCTCTGCGAGCTGCACCCACAGAGCGCGCGGCGCCGGGCCAGGTCAGGACCGGGATTCGTCGTTGCGCGGCGCGGAACACGCGGAACGGCAGCGCGATTTTATGTGGCAATGGAGCGGTCGCGAAGCGCTTGGCTGTCTGCGAGTCTCGACAGAGCAGACAGAAAAGAAGCGGCCGTGCTTACGGAGCAAGGGATGCAGCGTACTTACAGAGCAAGGGATGCAGCGTGCTTACGGAGCAGGGGATGAAGGCGGGTCGGCCTGCCAGTGCCTGAGCCTACTGCGGCGGTGCCGTCGCCGCGGGTGCCGTCGCCGCGGGTGCCGTCGCCGCGGGAGGAGGCTGCTTCGGAGCAACCCCTGGCGGCAATTCGGGGCTGTTGCACTCGATTCCCCCGGAGGCGATGGCGATTGAAAGGCGGGGGACGGTCAGCTCTTCGGCAAAGGTGCCGTTGCCCAGGTGTTCTTGGCAGAGTCGAAAGACGCTCCAGTGGCAGGCCGGCGGCGTCGTGCGGGTGTGGTAGACGAGGGCGAAGTCGTAACATCGGGCTATAAGCTGCCCGGACATCTGGTGCCGCATGTACCTTGGCTGGCTCGCGATGTGGGCATGGAAGAGCTGATATTCCTTATCCGACGGGTTTAGCCCCCGAATGGCGGCATCGAGCAGCGCGGGGTTTTCCATCGCGACCCGCGGCAGTGGTCTGATGGGAAAGCGGCTTCGCCCTGGGGTCGCCTCGTCTCTGCTTGAGTCCCCAAACATCCCAAAGCAAGCGGTCATACTCAGCGAAAATACAACAGGCAGGATCTCACCATGTCGCATGCCAATACTCCTCATAGGAACCTATCGTAGCTTGTTTTAGACAGTATCAAAATCCTTTTTTCGTATCGGCCGTGCGCGCCCCAAGCTCGGCATGGCCTGCGGTCGTACGCGGCCGCTGGGTTCTGTTTTTTGTGTCGATTCACACGTTAATTTATCATTGAAAATAATCCTGATTTATCTGGAATGTATGAAGAATGTTATTAGTGACATGCCTATCCGTTTCAATAATCAATGTGGATGATTTGTTTATCTGTGCAAACATTGCAAGGCAAGCCACTCTGTCGGTGGACCTCCCTGGCGGTAATGTCGGCGGATGGAGCAAACGCTCTAGAGCGAAGTCGCGAGATCATTGCCGAAATGAGACCCTGTGGAGCCGCTTGGTTTTTCCTGTCAAATGCAGATAGTGGATCCCGTGTAGAGTCGATAGAGTTTTATTGGAGATATTATATTTATGTAAATTACTACATGGCGCATCGTGAATTGCAGGTGATGTATGGCAAGTAAACTAATTATGGGTTTGATTTTAATATTCAAATATGAATGCAGATATTTTGCAAGAATGACCAGAGAGCGGACACAGCAGTCAGGCCGATGGGGCGGACGAGGTGAACGCTGCGAAGCCACGGGACGCAGCCGAGCCCATAAACGGCAGATCGTCGACGGCGAAGAGCTGGTCGCGGCCCTTTCGAAAAGGAATCCGCGACGCGCTGCGCGGCACAAGCGGCTGCTCTTGTCGCCTCGGTCGGCAGCGGGCCAGGCCGCGAAGAATCCGTATCGTGGGCTGTCGGCGTTCCAAGTCGACGAGACCGACCTGTTCTTTGGCCGCGACGAGCTGACCGAGCGACTTTGGCAGCGCTTCAAGGCGCTGTACGAGCAGGCGGGATCGACGCGGCTTTTGGCGGTGCTGGGGCCGTCGGGCTCGGGCAAGTCGTCGGTGGCGCGAGCGGGGCTTTTGGCCGAGCTTCAGACCGCGCCGATTCCGGGGCCGGATCCGCTGCAGTCCATCGCGTTCAAGCCGGGGAACATCCGGTCGGCGTGCTGGCGATGGCGCTCTTGCCACCGGGCCACAATCCGGCGACGGCAGCCGAGCTATCGGCGCAGCGGGACCTGGCCGACTTTCTGCGCAAGCCCAATGGGCGCGGCGAATTCGATGGGCTCAGCCAGTGGGCGGCGAGTCGGCCCGGCGTCGAGCGGTCGCCGTTTGTCGTGTTGGTCGATCAGCTTGAAGAGGTCTACACGCTGTGCAGCCACAAGGACGAGCGCGAGGCCTTCATCGGTGTCCTGCTTCACGCCGCCGCCGCGCGCAGCCGTCATGTGTCGATCGTGCTGACGCTGCGCAGCGACTTCCTGGGTGAGACGCACCGCCATCACGTCGAGCTCCATCGCTTGATTGGCGCGCAGGAAGTCATCGTGACGGCGATGAACCGCGACGAGCTGCGCCAGGCCATCACAGAGCCCGCCGCACAAGCCGGCCAGCCGATCGACGATGCGACGGTCGAGCTGCTGCTCGATCAGGCTTGGGGCAACGAAGGCACGCTGCCGCTGCTTGAGTTTGCGCTGACGAACATTTGGGAGGGCATGCACGCAGGCCAAGAGCCCGGCGAGACGCTGCGAAAAATGGGCGGCGTCGGCGGTGCGCTGGCCGGCAAGGCGCAGGCGATCTGCAACCAGCTCGATCCGAGCAAGCAAGCGACGGCGCAGCGGGCGCTGGTGCGCTTGGTGCGGCTCGGCGAAGGCACGCGCGACACGCGGCGTCGGGCTCCGATTTCTGAGCTGTGCGGGCGGGGCGAGACGGAAGCGCGTGTGCTCGGGGTGCTGCGAAAATTTGCCACCGAACAGGCGCGCCTGGTGACGCTGAGCGGCGACGGGGCTGAGCCTCTGGCCGAGGTCACGCACGAGGCGCTGTTCGATCACTGGGCGGCGCTGCGCACCTGGAGTATGTGGAGCGCGGCAGGCAGCTGGTCTTTGAGCGCGGCAACCCCAGTGAAGGACTGCTCTGGCTGCATCGAGCCCAGGCGGAAGGCAGCAAGGATGCGGCACTGCCTGACTTGCTCGCGAGTACAGTCCACGCCGCAGGCGCTCCCAAGGCCGTTCTCATGGGCCACGGGGGCAGCGTGGTGGGCGCGATGTATAGCCCGGATGGTCGGCGCATCGTCACCGCGAGCTGGGACAAGACGGCGCGCATATGGGACGTCTCGCCCGAAGCGCGCGGGCCCGAGCAGCTTGCGGCGTTCCTTCGCTGCCATTTGCCGGCGCAGTTCGATCCCAACAACACGAACATCGTCATCCCCCGCGTGCCCACGGCCGAGGACTGCGTAGCCCATGCATCCTCGCGCTGAAGCCCGCGGTGACTCTGCGGTCCCTGTTTGGCCCCTTTGCAGCCTGCGTTTCAGGCCTGACCGCCGCATGCAGCGATGCCTGGCCAGATCGCGCCGTCTTCATCGAGGTCGCTGCACCAAAAGCCGCGTCGGGCAGGCGCGAACGTTTCGTCCGATGCGGGGCTGTTGCGGCAACAGTTCAGCGCCCTTTAGTCGACGTTGCAGCGATGGCAGGATGGCTCAGAAGCGCAGCCCCAGGTTCGCGCCGACCAACACGCCCGGCGTTGTAGCAGGCGCGCCTGGTAAGAAAGCCACGACCGGGCGCACCGTCGCAGATCGCCGAAGCTTGTGCAGTCCTACCGCCAGGATCGGAATCGACACGGCGCTGCGCAGGACGGCATGGCCCACGACGATGTAGCCGGCCGCTAGCTCAGGCAGACCGGCGAGCGAGAAATAAAACCAGCCGCAGACGCTCTCCATGCGCTGCTTGCACGCAGCTTGCCGTTCTTGCTGGCGCTGCCGATCCTGCGCGATGGCTTGGTCGCTCGCAGCAAACAGCAGTGCGCCAACGGCCGCGACGATCAGACTGCTTGCCAACAGCGATGAACCCGCCGCGATGAAACGAACCGCTACGTCCCTTGGCGGATCATCCGCTGGATGGAACGAAGCGAATGCTGCTCTCTCTCCCGGCGGTGCGGGCGGCTGCGGCGGCGGCACGAGTCGCGGTGTATCGCGCCGGCTTAGATCATAGGCCACCTTGTTGCCACGATCGTCGACAGCCACCAGCGAAGAGCCCTGACGACTGAGCTTGATGGGCGCGTGGTTGCTGCCGAAGCTGAACAGCTCAACGGGCCGCATGTGATCGCTGACATCGATCACCGTGATGCCAGCCGGACCGCGCGCCACATACAAGCGATTGTCGATGAACAGCAGATCAAAAAGGGGCGCAGCAAGTGGCAGCGTGGCCAGCACGCGCTCGGCGGCGGGTGCGCCGTCATCGACTACCAGGATGCCGGCGTCACCTAGGGCAAACGACACGCGCTGCTCGTTTGCGTGCGTCTCTGCTTGGATGCCCGCTGCCCTTGCGGACGACGTACCAACCACGGACACCAAAAGAAGGCAGGCGATGAATCGCAGGGATGGTCTCATTTTCGTATGCCACAGCAACGGACATGCCACGCGCAGCACGGCGGGCCCACGCGGCGCAAAGCTCGGATGAAGGCTCGACGCGGATACCAGTCGGGTGGACTGCGGTCGGACTCGCGCATGGCGGGCACTCTATTCTGCGAGAACCCTTCAGGAATTTGACGACGAGCCGGACAAAATTGTCGCTGCCCAGCGACCTGCGCAGGATCCTCCCATCGCTGCCTGACGCAAGCGCGCAGTCCTAGCCGATTGCGGCGGCCGAGAGCTTGGTCAAGCGTGGGCGCAAGAGCGCTTCCAGCCAGCTCATGAACATTTGGACGCGGCGCGGCAGGTGTCGGCGGTTGGCGTAAAGCAGCGTGACCGGCATCGGTGCAGCGCGATATCGCGGCAGGATCTCGACGAGCCGACCGGCCTTGAGGGCCGCGCGTGCGCCGGGCTCTGGTACCTGGATGATGCCGAGTCCGGCCACGCAGGCGCCGTAGTAGGCATCCGAGTTATTGACGGTGAGCGCTGCCGGCACAGAGACCGTGACGATGCGCTCAGGGTTCTTTGGGTCGACGTACTCAAAGCCGCTGTCGCGGCTGCCGAGCGTCGCAGCGTAATGAATCATGCGGTGCTTGTGCAGATCGGCGGGACGCCGCGGCCGACCGCAGCGAGCCAGGTATTTGCGGCTGGCGCAGTTGATCATGCGGTACTGCCCCAACGGCCGGGCGATCAGGCTCGATTCGCCGAGCGTGCCGACGCGCAGCACGCAGTCGAAGCCCTCGCGGATCAGATCGACGCGACGATCAGTGCTTGAAAGCTCTAGCTCTAACGCGGGATGGGCCGAAAGGAATGCCGGCAGGTGCGGCAGCACGACATCGCGCGCCACCCCCACGGGCATATCGACGCGCAGGCGGCCGGTAAGCGCCTGCCCGTCGTTGCGAAACAGGTTGTAAAGCTCATCGAGATCGACCAGCAGATCGCGGCAGCGCTCATAGAACACCTGCCCATCCTGCGTGAGCTGCACACGGCGCGTCGTGCGGTGCAGAAGCCGCGTGCCGAGCTCGCTTTCCAGTCGCTGCACAGCCAGCGAGACGCTGGCCTTGGGCTGGCCCAGGCTGTCGGCGGCCAGCGTAAAGCTGGCCAGCTCGGCAACGCGCGCGAACACCCGCATGGCATCCACGGACTTCATCATCAGCCTATTGTTATCAATTCTTGAACAGTGAAATCAATTCTTCCTGGTTTATGGCAGCAATGAAGAACAATAGACTGCTTGTCATGGCGGGCCTGCGAAGCGCGTCTGCCGTCGAAAACACATGCAAAAGGAGCCTCATATGTCGAGTTCATCGGAGTTCCCCAAGATTGCTCTGGTCACAGGCGGCAGTCGCGGACTGGGCAAGAGCACCGTGCTGCACCTTGCCAAGCGCGGCGCTGATGTCGTGTTCACCTATCGTCGCGCCCAGGCCGATGCCGATGCCGTGGTCGCCGCAGTCGAGGCGTTGGGGCGGCGAGCCGTAGTGCTGCCGCTTGATGTCGGCGATGTCGCGTCGTTTGCAGGCTTCGTCACGTCCTTGCGGCAGGCGCTGCGCACCACGCTGGGACGCGAACAACTGGACTTTCTGGTCAACAATGCGGGCCTCGGTCACCACGCGCTTTTCGCGCAGACTAGCGAAGCGCAGTTCGATGAGCTGATGAATGTTCACTTCAAGGGCCCCTTCTTCCTGACCCAGGCCCTGCTGCCGCTTCTTGCCGATGGTGGACGCATCGTCAATCTGTCGAGCGGCTTGGCTCGTTTCGCGATGCCAGGGTATGCCGCCTATGCCGCGATGAAGGGCGCGATCGAGGTCCTGTCGCGCTATCTGGCCAAAGAGCTAGGCAGCCGGCACATCGCCGTCAACACCGTCGCCCCCGGTGCGATCGAAACCGACTTCGGCGGGGGCCAGGTGCGCGACAACCCGCAGCTAAACGCCTTTATCGCGGGACAGACGGCACTGGGTCGTGTGGGCGTGCCCGACGACATCGGCGCCGCCGTGGCCTCGCTGCTGTCGGACGAAAACCGCTGGATCAACGGCCAGCGCATCGAGATCTCAGGAGGCATGTTCCTGTAAGGCGCAATGGGCCCATTGGCCTGCACGTTGGTCTACCGGACTGAAGGAAAGCGGACAACTGCCAGTACGTTCCGACCGGAATCGCCGGAGATGCGTTTTCCATGTCGATTGGGTGGCGCCCTAGATTCCATTCGTTGCGCTGCCGCACCCGGCATGTTTTCGCCGACACGGGGTCTGTGTGCTCGTCGTGAGTACATCAAGTGGGAGTCCAAACATGCATGCCCGAGCGCTTCACCGCACTGCACAAAGCATCATGAATTAAGCCGAACACGACGTCTTGCCGAAGGGTTCTTGCAGCGGACCTAAACAAAGATGGGCGGGCGGATGTGGTGGGGTTGCATCGGCAGCGGAAGGCGCTGAGCTTGGTAAGTGGGGATAATCCGAACATGGTGAGCCGTCGGCACTACGCGCTGGGGCCTGCGCCAAACTGGGTGGCAGTTGGCCAGCTGCTGGGCGGTGCGGACAGTCCACTGGATGTGATCGTGGCCGACACTGCTACACGTCGAGACCTCATCAACGGCTCGCTGTGGATCCTGCAGGGCATACGCGGGCCCGCGGCAGGCAATCAATAGGGTCCCGATTCCGAGCAGTGTTCTAGCCGAGCGGGGGGCTGCGCTTCGTCCGTGCGACCGATGGGGAAGCTGTGGGTCAACGCGCGCTACGGCTTGGGTCCGCGCGAGCCGGGCTTGATGGCCGGGCTGCCGGCTTGGCACAGGGGGCAGGCTTCGGCTGCGAAGACCTGCGGTCGCACACGCCACAGTGCGCACAGCGGCTGCAAGCCATGGTCGCTGCCGCGCTCTACGATTGCGGCGTAGCCTGCGATCCGCGCGCCGTGCGCTTGCGCCAGGGTGGCGGTCTCGACGGCAGAGCCCCCTGTGGTGATGACGTCTTCGACAATCAGCACGCGTTCACCAGGCGACATCGCAAAGCCGCGGCGCAGGGTCAGCGCGCCGGCTTCCCGTTCGGCAAACAGCGCCCGTACCCCCAGTGCGCGAGCAACCTCATGCGCGATCACGATGCCGCCGAGTGCCGGTCCCAACACGACGTCGATCGGCTGGAGTCCACGCTCGCGACAGGCTGCGGCCAGGGCCTTGCCGGCGAACTCGGCGTGCTGTGGATACGACAGCAAGCGTGCGCACTGAATGTATTGATCGGAGTGCAGGCCCGAGCTCAAAAGAAAGTGACCGTGCAGCAAGGCTCCGGTTTCGTGCAAGCGCGCCTCGACTTCTTGAGCGGACGAAACAGCGGACAGCGACATGGGCGAAGACCTCGTTAGTGAGAGACAGGGTTCGGCGCGATCGCGGATGCGACGGATGCGTTGACACACGCCGTGCGCAGGGACAGGGCAGCGGCGCGTGCCGCCGCAGCAAAGTCAGGGCCCGCACTCGCGTACAAGATCGAGCGCGAGGCGTTGATCAAGAGGGGGGCTCCACTTCCTTGTGCCGGGATCTGTCCGCCCTGCGCGCCGACGCCCGGCACCAAAAGCGGCAGCTGCGGAGCGACCTTGCGCACCCAGGCCAAGCGCTCGGGCTGCGTTGCCCCGACGACCAGGCCGCACTGACCGTCACTTTGCTGCGCGACCTTGCGCGCGACCCACTGCCACAGCGGCTGCGCCATCGCTTCGCCTTCGCGATCAGAAATGCAAAGGTCTTGCATCTGTGATCCTTCGCTGGTGGCGCACAAGACAAAGGTCAAGCGCTCGCGGTAGCGCAGGAAGGGCTCAAGTGGCTCAAGGCCAAGATACGGATGCACTGTCACCGCATCGGCCCCCAGCACTTCAAACGCGGCGTGGGCATAGTGGCGATTGGTGTTGCCGATGTCGCCGCGCTTGCCGTCCCAGATGAAGAGAGCAGAAGAAGGCAGGGCCGCGCGCGTGCTCGCAAGCACGTGGCCTTCACCGCTCGCATCAAGACCCATCGATTCGAAAAACGCGCTGTTGATCTTGAAGCCGCATGCGATATCGGCTGTGGTGGCGATGATCTCGCGCAAGAAGACGGCAACATCACCGCGCACGCAGGCGGGCAGGCGATCGCGATCGGGATCTAGGCCAATGCACAGCGGTCCGCGCTGCGACATGCCGATGGCTAGCTTCGCTTGTGCGGACATAGGACCTCGACGAGCTCATTCCACGATGTGATCTGGGCGCGCTGCGCGGCGTGCGCTAGCTCGCGCTGCAAGCGGCGCAGCACGGTCGCGTCATCGAGCAGGGCCGAGCCCACTTGGACGGCGCTCGCTCCCAGCGCGGCAAAGGCCAAGACCTCGTGCAGCGATCCGACGCCGCCACAGGCGATCACAGGCAGCGGCTGCTCGCGCACCAGGAAGTCGACGGCCCACTGCGCAAGCGGCGTCAGCGTAGGACCTGACACGCCCCCGCGAAACAAAAAGGGATCATCGGGTTTGCGCTGCGCAGAGTCGATGCTTGGCAGCGTCACGGCCAGCGCAGGCAGGGTGTTGATGGCGGTGATGCCATCGGCACCTTCGTCGGCGCAGATGCGAGCTCGGGACCGCAACAGCTCGGCCGGTGCATAGGCAAGCTTGACCCAGATCGGCCGCGGCGAAAGCCGACGGGCGCAGCGCAGCACCGCTCGCAAGACCGCATCATCGAGCTGACCCGAGGGAGCATTGGGACACGAGGCATTGAGCTCATATCCCACGATGGCTTCGGGTGTGAACACCTGCAGAATCGCTTCGACTTCAGCTTCGGTCTGTGCGGTGAAGCTCTGAATCGTTGGCGCGTTGCAGGCGCGCACAATCGGCAAGCGCGCTCGCGCGAACTCGGCGGCACCGACATTGCGCAGGCCAATGCGATTCAGATAGCCGCCACTTCCACCCGCATACTTGTGTAAGACGGGCGGAGGATTGCCGGCTCGTGGCTCTGCCGTGACGGTCTTGGCGACCACCGCACCGGCTGTCGACAGCGCATCCGCGCTCTGTTCGCCGCTTGACCATGGACCCGCGGCCGCCCACAGCGGACTGCGTGCCGACAGTGCAAAGAACGGATCGCGTTCACTTAAAGAACGGTCGCGCGGCGCAGAGCGCAGCGGCAAACCAGGATCCGCTGACGCTTCCGTGATCTCGCGATGATCGGCGCGATCGAAAGCGGGCAGCGAGGAACTCAGCACACGTGCAGTTGGTTCGCTCACGGGGCGTGCTTCTAGCGAGTTCCGGTGGCTTGCGTCAAGCGCGTTCCGTTTTTTTTCCTTCAGAAACAAAAACGTCACTTGACTTTGAAAGGCCGATGAAGCACCCATTGCGCGCAACAAAACACAGCGCGGGATGCACTCACCGCGGCGTGCAAAGGTTGCGCGATCTCACGGCAAACAACGCAGCGCTTCGCAAGGAAGACAGCGTGCATGCGAGATGATCTGTACGAGGGCAAAGCCAAGCAGGTCCGACTGCTGCCCAATGGACTGGCCGAGATCTATTTCAAGGACGACGCGACAGCGGGGAATGGCAAGAAGCGCGCGACATTTCCCGGCAAAGGAGAGCTGTGCTGTCGCATCAGCGAGCGATTGCTGGCGTATCTAGCGCGCGAGCAGATTCCTACGCATCTTGTGCAGCGCAAAGATGAGCGCACGCTGATCTGCCGCGCGGTCGAGATCATTCCGCTGGAAGTGGTCGTGCGCTTCGCAGTGGCGGGCTCGCTTTGTACGCGAACCGGACTGCCGTACGGGCATCCCTGCACGCCGCCGGTTTGCGAGCTTTATTACAAGCGCGATGATCTCAGCGATCCGCTGATCAACGACGATCATGTGCGGCTGCTTGGCATCGCGTCGCCGGCTGAGCTTGCGACGCTGCGCAGCTTGGCTTTGACCGCAGCACAGGCGCTGCGCACGCTGTTTCTGCAAGCCGATGTGGCGCTGTTTGATCTGAAGTTCGAGTTCGGGCGTGCCGATGGCAGGGTGTGGCTGGCCGATGAGATCTCGCCGGACACGTGCCGCTTTCGGGATGTTCACAGCGGTCAAGTGCTCGACAAAGACGTCTTTCGCCAAGACCTTGCCGAGCTAGTGCCAACCTACGCGGCGCTGCTTGCGCGACTGGAAAAAATACCAGCTCTGCAAGTGCCCGCCTTTTCGCATCAAGAGGTCGCATGACGCACTTTGAAGTCATCGTGCAGCCACGGCCGGGTGTGCGCGATCCACAGGCGGATGCCATCTCGGCTGCGATGCATGACAGCGGCTATGACGGCTGCAGCGCGCAGTCGGTTGGACGCTTTTTGCTGTTGTCTGTCGACGAAGCCGACAGCGAGCAAGCGGCAGCCAAGGCGCGTGCTGTCTGTGAAGGCATGTTGGTGAATCCTCTGCTTGAGACCTATGTGCTGCGGTCGGCTGCCAAGCCCGCGGCGTCTGCCGTGTACCGGGAAGGTCAGCCATGACCCCGGCCGCGGCTGTGAATGATTCCGGCCGCGGTCGCGGTCGTACTCCACGCGCAGCAGTCGTGGTCTTTCCGGGCAGCAACGGAGATCGCGATCTTCTAGAGGCGCTGAACCTGTCGGGCTTTTCAGCGCGCCTTCATCCGGCCCACATGGCGCTGCCAGCCGATGTCGATCTGGTCGGCTTACCGGGTGGCTTTTCATACGGCGACTATTGGCGGGCCGGCATGTTGGCCAGTCGCGCTCGCGCGGTGCAGTCGCTGCCAGCGTGGCTCGCCGCAGGGGGGCTGGTGATCGGCGTGTGCAACGGCTTTCAGATCCTCGTTGAAGCGGGGATCTTGCCGGGGGCGCTCTCGTACAATCAGCCACCGCGCTTCGTGCATCGCTGGATCGAAGTCGAGGTCACGCCGGCTGCCCTGCGAAACCAGAGCCCGTGGTTTGGGCAGGCTCGCGTAGGCGACCGGCTGCGCATGCCGATCGCGCATGCCGAAGGTCGCTATGTCCATCCGCAAGGGGACGACGTGATCGCGACGCGCGTGCCACTGGTCTACTGCGAAAACCCCAACGGCTCGCTGGCAGATACCGCGGCGGTGCTCGATGACAGCGGTCGCGTGCTCGGCATCATGCCGCATCCCGAGCGAGCCTGCGAAGCGGTCCTGGGATCGGACGATGGCGCAGCGCTGTTTCAATCGGCTCGGCAGTTCTTGACGAGCCAGGAGTCGGCATGACGATCGCCACACGAGAACACGATGCGCAGCCCGCGCACAGCAGCGCAGGGGCGGACCTGGACGCGCGACGGCTTGACCGCGACGAGCACGATGAAGGATCCGCAGCGCGCTTGGCAGAAGCGATGGGGCTGTTGCCGCACGAGTATCAGACGATCCGCAGCGCGCTGGAACGCATCCCCACGCACGAAGAGCTTGCTGTCTTTTCGGGCATGTGGAGCGAGCACTGTTCATACAAGTCGACGCGCCACTTGCTTGCGACCCTGCCGAAAGAAGGCCGCGGTGTCTTGGCTGGACCCGGCAGTCACGCGGGGGTCGTTGATGTCGGCGAGGGCTGGGCTGTGGCGTTTAAGATCGAGAGCCACAATCACCCCAGCGCCGTCGAGCCATATCAGGGCGCAGCAACGGGCGTGGGGGGCATCCTGCGCGATGTCATCGCCCAGGGCGCGCGACCGTGTGCGCTGCTCGACTTTCTGTGCTTTGGCAACGCGCAGAGCCCGCAGACCGCGCGCATCCAGCGCGGGGTGGTGGCTGGCATCGCGGGGTATGGCAACGCCATCGGCATTCCCAATATTGGCGGACGCACGCAGCACCACCCAGGATATGAAGGCAACCCGCTCGTCAACGCGCTGGCCGCGGGTCTGATCCGCCCGCATGCGCAGCGCACGGCACGCGCGCACGGAACCGGCAACGTCGTGCTGCTGGTCGGGGCGGCCACCGGACGCGATGGAATTTTGGGAGCCGCGTTTGCCAGCGAGGCGCTGGGCTCGCAGGAACAAAACCGCACACGCCGCTCGCACATCCAGGTGGGCGATCCATTCGCCGGCAAGCTGCTGATGGAGGCCGTGCTGTCGTTTCCTGCCGAGCTAGGCCCGGTGGCGGTGCAGGACCTGGGCGCCTGCGGCATTGCCTGCGCGACGTTCGAGATGGCAGCGCTCGGCGGCGTGGGAATGGACGTCGATCTTTCGTCGGTGCCGCTGCGCGAAGCCGACATGACCGCGCTTGAGATCTTCCTTTCTGAATCGCAAGAGCGCTTCGCGCTGGTGGTGCAGCCCGAGCACGTACCGGCAGCTCTTGAGCACTTTCGCTCCGTCGGCCTGACGGCAGCCGCCATCGCAGTCTTGACGGACAGCGGGCGCGTGCGGGTGCGCAAAGAGCAGAGCGTCTGCATCGATCTGCCGGCGCGCTTGGTCGCAGGTGGGGCACCCGCGAGTCGCTTTGCCATCGCGGCTGCGCTGCCACCGCTTCCCGAGCTGCCTGCTGATCACAACACGCCGCACGAGCCGCTGCTGACGACACTGCAGAAGTTGCTGGCGCAGTGCGCGGATGCCGAGCCGATCTATTCGCAGTTCGATCAGACCGTTGGCAACCGCACCGTCTGCGGTCCAGGGCAGGCTTCGGCCGCGGTCTTGCGCTTGCCTGACAGCATGCGCGGTGTTGCGCTGACGCTTTCTGGCCGCGGCGATCTGTGTGCCGTTGATCCATATCGCGGTGCGCAGGCGGCTTTGGCTGAAGCCACACGCCGCCTGGCCTGCGTCGGTGCCGAGCTTCTCGCCATCACCGATGGGCTCAACTTCGCATCGCCGCGTGATCCCATCGAACATCGCCGCATCGCCGAGGTGATCGCTGGCTTGGGCGATGGCCTGCGCCAGCTTGGTGTGCCGGTCACGGGGGGCAATGTCTCGCTGTACAACGAGTCGCCGCGCGGCCCCATCCCACCGACGCCAATGGTCGGTGCGCTGGGTGTGGTGCCCGATGTTCGCAAGGTGCCGCGGGCGCGGCTGCAGGCAGGCCATACGCTGCTCGTGCTCGGCGAGTTGTCCGATGAGCCTGGCGCTGCCCAATACACCCGCTTGCGCTATGGCAGCGATGTGGGCTCGCCGCGCTGTGATCTTTCGGCAGAGCAGCGCGTGGCTCGCTTGCTGTGTGCGCTGATCGCCGCGGATGCCGTCGCCGGTCTGTCCGCGGTCACGCAGGGAGGTCTTGTGATCGCGCTCGCCAAGCTCTGCCTGCGCAGCGACATCGGGGCCGCGCTGTCTTTGCCCGCGAGTCCGCGTCCACACTTTCAAGCATTTGGCGAACAGCCCGCGCAGGTTCTGGCGTGGCTCGATCGACAGCGTGTTGCAGCGCTGCGCCAGCTTGCCGATGTACACGCAGTGCCTTATCACGTGCTGGGCGAAGTGGGCGGCAGCGACTTCCAGCTTGTCGGCCATGGCGCGCTGACGATGCGCGAGCTGCGCACGGCCTGGAGGGGCAATGCGCCAGATGCCGCACGCACGTCCACCCAGCGCAGCGCGGGGACCCATGTTTCCTAGCGAATACGTCGACACGCTGCATGCCGACAAGCTGCATGAAGAGTGTGGTGTCATCGCGGTGTATCGCGCGTCCGGGAATGCGGCGGCGCTGGCCCACCGCGGCCTGTTTGCGCTGCAGCACCGCGGGCAAGAAGCCGCTGGCTTGGCCTCGATCGATGATCAGGGCGAGCTACACAGCCTGCGCAGTCCAGGGCTTGTGGCTGCGCTACCGCTTGATGCGGTCTCTGCACTGCCGGGCTGCATGGCCATCGGTCATGTGCGCTATTCCACGGTGACGGTGGATCACGCTGAGAACATCCAGCCGTTTCTGGCCACCACGCCCTTGGGTCGGTTGGCCATCGCGCACAACGGCAACTTCAAGAACGCCGACTCGCTGAGCGCGGATCTACGCCAAGACGGCGCGCTGCTGTCGACGACGATGGACACCGAGCTGTTCGTGCATCTGCTGACACGCTCGCGCAAGACGGATCTGCATGCTGCGCTGCGCATCGCGTGCGATGGAGTGATCGGTGCGTATTCGCTGACGCTTCTGTGTGGCCAGCGGCTGTTGGCGCTGCGCGATGCGCACGGCATTCGCCCGCTGGTGATCGGTCGCCTGCCCGAGCCTGAGTCAGGCTGGGTCGTGGCATCCGAGACCTGTGCGCTGCGCGCGATTGGGGCCAGCCTGGTGCGCGAGGTGGCACCGGGCGAGCTCGTCGAGCTTGGACCGACAGGGCTTTCGAGCACACAGCTCTTGCCAGCCAGCGTGCAACCGGCGCCCTGCGTGTTCGAGTTGATTTATTTCGCGCGCCCGGATTCCGAGATCTTTGGCCAGAGCCCACACGAAGCCCGCGTGCGCATGGGCATGGAGCTTGCTGAGCAGGATCGCGATCTTCCGCGCCCCGATGTCGTGGTGCCCGTACCCGATTCGGGAGTATCCGCTGCCGTCGGATATGCTCGCGGTAGCGGCGTGCCGTTCGAGATGGCGATCCTGCGCAGCCACTACGTCGGGCGCACGTTCATCTTGCCCAGCCAAGACGCGCGAACGCAGATGCTGCGGATGAAGCTCTCGGTGATTGCGGCAGCGGTCGCGGGCAAGCGGGTGCTTCTGGTTGACGACTCGCTGGTGCGTGGCAACACGGCGCGGCAGATCGTCGCCATGGTCCGCGAAGCCGGTGCGAAAGAGATCTGGCTGCGCTTGGCCTCGCCCCCGATCGTGATGCCCTGCTTTTTGGGCATCGATACCCCAACGCAGTCCGAGCTTTTGTTAAACCGCGCCTTCGCGGGGGAGCGCTTGGCCAAGACCCTGCCCGCCGAACGCGCCAGCAGCGCTGAGGCCATCGAGTGGGTGCGCCGCTTCGTCGGGGCCGACCACCTGCGCTATCTCAGTCAAGACGGCCTGCGTCGCGCCACCTTTGATCGCCCGTTCTGCATGGGCTGCATGGATGGAAGGTATCCCGTATGAGCACGCTGCCTCTGACCTATCGTGATGCCGGCGTCGACATCGCAGCGGGAGACGCCTTTGCCCGTGCCATTTCCAAGCTGGCCCAGCGCACCAAGACCGCAGACGTCTTGCCCAGCGGAGATGCCTATGCCGGTCTCTTCCGCTTACCACTTTCCGGGCTGCGCACGCCGCTTCTGGCGGCAACCTGCGACGGGGTGGGCACCAAGATCCTGGTCGCACGAGCCTGCCGATCGTATCGCGGGCTGGGGCAAGACTTGGTGGCGATGAACGTCAACGATCTGCTGCCGCGCGGAGCCCGCCCGCTGTTCTTTCTGGATTACTTGGCCGTCGGCAAGATCGCGCTTTCGGCCAGCGGCGAGGCCGATGCAGCCGCGGTGCCTCTGCTAGATCTGGCGCAGGGCATCGTCGACGCATGTGCTGCAGTCGGCTGCGCGCTGCTGGGCGGAGAGACCGCAGAGATGCCGGATCTATATGACCCCGGCGACTGCGATCTAGCCGGCTTTGCCGTAGGCCTGGTCGATCAAGCGCAGGTACCAAGCGGCGATGTCGAGGTGGGCGATGTCGTGCTGGGGCTGCCATCGAGCGGTGTTCACTCGAACGGATTTTCGCTGGTTCGCCGCGTCATTGCCCAGGCTGGACTGGACTATCGTGAAACGCTCCCCGGACTCGATCGCTCGCTGGGGGCAGAGCTTCTGCAACCCACGCTGCTATACGTCGAGCCCGTGCTGGCGCTGCTTGGCCGCGTGCGCATCAAAGCTGCGGCGCACATCACCGGGGGCGGTCTGCTGGGGCGTGCCGAAAAGCTCGTGCGCGAAGACCAGCGCATCCTTATCGACCCACACTCGTATGCGCGACCGCCGATCTTCGATGTGATCGCGCGCTTGGGTTACGTGCAAGAAACCGAGCTGGCCCGCACGTTCAATATGGGCCTGGGTTTTTTGGTCGTGCTTTCGCCACAGCACGCCGAGACCATCTTGGCCGACGCTGCGTCGCCATGGCGACGCGTCGGTCACATCGCGGCGGGACACGGGGCCGACCTTGGCTATGCCCAGTCCTAGACACAGCCAGCGGCCGCGCTTTGCGATCCTTGGATCTGGACGCGGCAGCAATGCCGTGGCCTTGATGCAGGCGTTTCGCGATGGCTCGCTGGCGGCCGAGCTCGCCGTTGTGATCAGCAATGTTTCCGGCGCGCCGATTCTGCAGCGAGCCGGCGAGTACGGCTATCCCGCCGTGTTGATCGAAAGCGCGAACCTGCCGCGCGCCGAGCATGAGAGTCGCATCCGCGCCGCGCTTGTGCAGCAGAACGTCGATCACATTCTCTTGGCCGGCTACATGCGCCTGCTGAGCGCGGACTTCATCGCGCGCTGGCCGGGTGTCATCTTGAACATTCATCCATCGCTGCTGCCGGACTTTCCGGGCTTGGCTGCGGTGGCTGCGCAGTGGCGAGCCGGCGTACGCGTGGCCGGTGCCAGCGTTCACTTTGTCGACGCGGGCATCGATACCGGGCCGGTCCTTCTGTCCGGCTCGATCGATGTGTGCGGCGATGAAGGCGAGGCGGGCTTGGCCCAGCGCATCCTCACGGAAGTCGAGCACACGATCTATCCCCGCGCCGTGCGCCTGCTGCTTGAGCGTATGGCACGTGGGGGGCCCTTGCACACCCAGGCGTCGACGAGATCGTCGGCATCAGCAACCACGGATGCACCTGCGACTGCCTATCGGAAAGACGAGACATGAGCCCTGGCAACCATTCCGAACGAGACGCGCGTGGCCACATGGAGCGCAGCCCGATCCGCCGCGCGCTGTTTTCTGTCTTCGACAAGCGCGGCATCGTCGAGCTCGCTGCTGCGCTGGCCGGCCATGGCTGCGAGCTTTTGGCATCGGGCGGCACAGCGCGCACGCTAAAAGACGCTGGCCTGCCTGTGACTGCGGTTGAAGCCTACACAGGTGCGCCTGAGATCTTAGATGGCCGTGTCAAAACGCTGCACCCAAAGATCGCGGCCGGACTGCTTGCCGATCGTCGATCGTCTGCTCACATGGCCCAGCTTGCAGAACAGGGATATCCAACGATCGATCTGGTCGTCTGCAACCTGTACCCCTTTGTGCAGACCGTGGCCGCCGGCAAGTCGCCTGCCGAGATCATCGAGATGATCGACATCGGGGGGCCGACGCTGATCCGCGCCGCGGCGAAAAATCATCAGGGTGGTGTCTGCGTCTTGGTTGATCCCGCGGACTATGCACAAGTGGTATCGGCTGTGGCCGAAGGCGGGATTCCATCGACACTGCGCAGGCAGCTTGCGGGGCGCGCCTTTCAGTGGACCGCTCAATACGATGCCGAGATCGCAGCATGGTTCGCGCTGCCAAGCGCTGCGAGCGCGGGCGCAGCGAACGCGGAAAATGCAGCGAATGCAGAAAACAGCGCGGCTGCGCCGGATCTGCTGCCGCGCTTTGTCTCGCACAGCGCGCTGCGCTATGGCGAAAATCCGCATCAAGCCGCGCGGCTGTTTCGCGAGCAGGGTACGACGTCGGGCGTGGCGTATGCGACGCAGGTTTCAGGCAAAGAGCTCTCCTACAATAACTACTTAGATCTCGACGCTGCGTATCGCGCGGTGGAGCCGCTGCAGCCGCCGTCCTGCGCGATCATCAAGCACAACAACCCCTGCGGCTTGGCGCAAGCTAGCTCGCTGGCCGATGCGTTTTCGCGTGCCCTTGCGACCGATGAAGTGGCGGCGTTTGGTGGCGTCATCGGCCTGAATCGGCCGCTGTGCGGCGAGACCGCGCAGCGCATGGTCGATGCCAAGCTGTTTGTTGAGTGCATCATCGCGCCGGACATCACGAACGAAGCCCGCTCTGCGCTGCGCGACAAGAGCAACCTGCGGCTCTTGCGCGCGGCCCCTGGATCCTCTTCGCCAAGCTGTCAGCTGCATCGCATCGGCGGCGGTCTGCTGTGGCAAGCGAGCGATCCCGGCAGTACGGACGGCAGCGACTGGAAGACCGTCACGCAGCGCGGGCTTGAGCCCGGCTGGCTGGATTCGCTGCGCTTGGCCATGCACGCGGCGGGCCTCTTGCGATCGAACGCCATCGCCATCGCGCGAGACGGCGCGCTCGTCGGTGTAGGAGCCGGTCAATCGAGCCGCATCGATGCTACGCGGATCGCCCTTCGCAAAGCGGGCGAGCGTACCCGCGGCGCCTTTCTGGCATCGGATGCCTTCTTCCCATTTGCCGACTGCGTCGAAGCAGCAGCAGCGGCTGGAATCATCGCCATCGTGCAGCCGGGTGGCTCGCTACGAGATGCCGAGTCAATCGCAGCCTGCGACCGCCATGGCATCGCCATGGTCTTCACCGGCCGCCGTCACTTTCGCCACTAAGAACCGCTCAAACGGACACAGCGATCGATGCGTACACGCATTCTCATCTTGGGCAGTGGCGGGCGCGAACACGCACTGGCGCTTGCGCTAGCAACGGCTCGTCACGTGGCCAATCTGGATCTGTTGTGCGCGCCGGGCAACCCTGGCATCGCAGAGCTAGCCCGTCCCATCGCCTTGGCAGGCAGCGATGTGGCGGCGGTCGTGCAGGCGGCGCGTGAGCACGCCGTCGATTGGGTGCTGCCGGGTGGCGAATCGTGGCTGTGCGCCGGCATTGCGGATGCGCTGTCTGCGGTGGGCATTCCGTGCATCGGCCCCACGCAGGCGGCGGCGCAGCTTGAGGCCTCCAAGGTTTTTGCGCGTACGCTTACGGCCCCGCTCGGTGTGCCGGGCCCGCAGTTCGTCGTCGTGGACAGCGATGCCACGCTGCGGTCGGCGCTGGCTGGCTGGGTGGGTGTGCCGGTGCTCAAAGCCGATGGCTTGGCTGCCGGCAAGGGCGTCTTTTTGCCCGACACGATCGAGGACAGCCTTGCGATCGGCCGCGAGCTTCTGGCCGGTTCCTTGGGCGCCGCAGGCAGGACACTGCTTCTGGAAGAGCGTCTGTATGGCGAAGAAGCCTCGCTGTTTTACGCCTGCGCCGGGACCGACTTTGTGCCGCTTTCGCACGCGCGCGATCACAAGCGCCTGCTGGATGGGGACCGCGGTCCCAACACGGGCGGCATGGGAGCCATCAGCCCGAGCCCGATCGTGACGTCGGCGATCGAGCGCGCTGTGCAAGACCGCATCGTTCGTCCCACACTGGCTGCACTGGCCGCACGCGGCACGCCATTTGTCGGCTTCTTGTTCGTGGGCATCATGCTGACGGCGCGCGGACCCATGCTGCTTGAGTTCAATGTGCGCTGGGGCGATCCCGAGGCCCAGGCGATCTTGCCGCGCTTGCGTGACGGTGACTTTTTTCACCTGTGCCAAGCGATGCTGCGCGGCACCCTGCGGCAGGTAGCGCTGCAGATCGCTGCTCGATCTAGCTGCGCTGTGGTCTTGGCCAGCGCGGGGTATCCGCAAGCGCCGCGAACCGGCGACATCATCACCGTCGATGAAGCGGCCGTCACCGCAAGCGGAGCGCGCATCTTGCACAGCGGCACGCAACGCCACGGTAGCCATCTTGTGACCGCGGGCGGTCGCGTACTGACCGTCGTTGCGCAGGCCGACGACGCCAAGCTGGCCCGCCATCGCGCGTATCAAGCGGCTCGCGCCGTTCACTTCGCAGACCAGCAGCATCGCAGCGACATCGGGCTGCACTGCCAGGCCACATAACCATGGGCACGCGGAACGACATGCACGCTAGAAACGAAGACATCGCAGATCGCGAAGCCATCGCAGCACCGCGCGATCCTAAAGAAGGATCTCCTTGCGTCGGCGTCATCATGGGCAGCAAGACCGACTGGGCGGTTCTGCAGCACGCAGCGCAGCTCTTGCAAGCGCTGGGCATTTCGTACGAAGCGCGCGTGGTCTCGGCACATCGGACGCCGCAGGCCATGGTTGAGTATGCGCAGACTGCGCAAGCGCGCGGCTTGCATGTGCTGATCGCAGGTGCCGGAGGCGCTGCACACTTGCCTGGCATGGTCGCTGCGCTGACGCTGTTGCCGGTGTTGGGTGTGCCGATTCCCATCGGTCCGCTGCAGGGCATGGATGCGCTGCTTTCGATCGTGCAGATGCCGCGCGGGGTGCCGGTCGGAACCCTGGCCCTTGGCGAAGCCGGCGCGAGCAATGCCGCGCTTCTTGCCGCTGAGATCCTGGCGCTTTCCGACGCGACTCTGCGCGATCGCCTGCGCGCGTACCGCGAAGCCAGGCGCGATGAAGTGCTCAACATGCAGCTACACGCGCCACAGCCCGAGGAGCGACGATGAAAGACGGCAAGCCCATCCGACCGGGATCGGTGATCGGCATCCTGGGCGGCGGTCAGCTCGGCCGCATGACGGCGATGGCGGCACGGAGCTATGGCTATCGCGTGCAGGTGCTAGACCCTGATCCGGCGTGCCCGGCACGCTTCGTGGTTGATTCCTGCATCAGTGCCGAGCTGCACGATGCGCGGGCCGCCGCGGGGTTTGCGCGTGGATGCGACGTTGTGACGATCGATGTCGAAGGGCTGTCCCCCGACGTGTTGCACGCGGTGTCAGCCTTTGCGCCGCTGCGTCCAAGCGAGTCGATCCTGCGCATGATCCAAGATCGCGCTGCGCAGAAGTCGTGGCTTCAGAGCCATGGATTTCCGGTGGCTCCGTTCGCGCCCGCTGCGGATCTGGACACACTGCGTCAGGCCTTGGCCACGCTGGCCATGCCGTGCTTTGTGAAGTGCGCGCGGGGTGGCTATGACGGCCGCGGGCAGTACATCGCGCAGGGTGCAGACGAAGCAGAGGCCGCGTGGCAGGCGGTGGGCGAGAGGCCCAGCATCGTCGAGAGCAAGCTGCGTTTGGCGCACGAGCTGTCGGTTCTAATTGCGCGTCGGCCCAGCGGTGAGCAGCGCATCTTTCCCATCGCGCTCAATCACCATGCCGAGCGCGTTCTGCGCTGGAGTGTATTACCGGCGCCGCAGGATGTCGTATCGCCTTCGCTTGCGGCGCGCATCGATCAGCTGGCTGGAGATCTGGCAGCGACGCTGAAGCTGGAAGGACTGCTGGCCGTTGAGCTGTTTCTGACACAACAGGGCGAGCTGTTCATAAACGAGCTGGCCGCGCGACCGCACAATACCTTTCACGCCACCGAGCGCGCCTGCAGCAGCAGTCAGTTCGAGCAGCACGTGCGTGCAGTCTGCGATCTGCCCCTGGCCGATGTCTCGCTTTTGCGGCCGGCTGCCATCGTCAATCTGTTTGGCGATCTCTGGCTGCCCGAGGATGTGGGGAACGCGCCGCTCGATCTGGCGCTTGCGTTGACCGTGCCGACGCTGCGCTTGCACCTGTACGAAAAGCGCGTGCCCAGGCCAGGGCGAAAAATGGGCCACTTGTCCGCGCTTGGCGAGACCTCGGAGCAGGCGCTTCGTCGTGTGCTGTCGGCGCTGCAGCTTCTGAGAGCCGAGCGTGCCAAAACGCAGGAGACCCCAACGACATGAGCCTGCTTGCCCCACAAGAACCCGAGACCACAGCGCAGCATGCAGCGCCGCAGGCGATGGAGCCACGCCGGACACACGGCGACATGGGACCGCTTGAGGTGCGAGCCCGGCGCCATCACTTGATCGATGTCGGCGACTTGGACGATGACGTGGTGCAGCGCATGTGGCAGCGCGCCAAAGAGCTGCAGCAGCGCGAGCAGCGCGGCATCGGCACGCAGCTCTTTGGCACCCTGCGCGGCCATGTCGTCGCCACGCTGTTTTTTGAAGCGAGCACGCGCACGCGGCTTTCGTTTGAGCTCGCGGCGCAGCGCTTGGGGGCGTTGACGTTGCCGCTGGATGTCAGCCGATCGAGCCTGGAAAAGTCCGAGTCACTGGTCGATACGCTGCAGACATTGGCGGCGATGGGTGCGACCATGGCCGTGGTTCGCCATCGCGACAACGCGGTGTTCAGCAACCTGGGTCCGCAGGTTGGTCTGTCGCTGCTCAACGCCGGCAACGGTACCGAGGCGCACCCGACGCAGGCGCTGTTGGATGCCTATACGCTCTGGCAGCAGCTCGGCAGCTTGCAGGATCGCGTCATCGTCATCCACGGCGATATCTTGCACAGTCGCGTGGCGCGCTCGAACGCGCGGCTCTTGGCCCGCTTTGGGGCGCGTGTGTTGTTGTCGGGCCCTGCCGATCTTCTGCCCTCTGATGCAGAGCTTGCGCAGCTTGCAGGCGCACAGGTCTGTGCGTTTTCCGACGCGATCCCGCAAGCCGACGCGATCATGTGCCTGCGCGTGCAGCGCGAGCGTCATGAGAGGGCGGGCCTGGCCGATGCTGCAGTGCTGCGTGCCGCTGAGGCGACGTCCTTTTTGCATGCCCATGGCTTGACCCAAGAGCGCTTCGAGCGCGCCAAGCCGAGCTGCCTGATTCTGCATCCCGGTCCCGTGAACCGCGATGTCGAGATCGAAGGGACCTTGGTCGATCATCCACGGTCGCAGATCCTGCAGCAGGTGCGCAACGGTCTGTACATCCGCATGGCCACGCTGGAATGGATCGCGGGGGTGCTGCCGTGACGCTGTTTCACGCTACGCCGGCCACGGCGCTGCTGCGCGGCGCAACGATGCTGCGCGGCACGTCCAGTCAACCTGCGCTGGCAGCGGTCGACATCACGCTGTGTGCGGGTCGCATCACGGCAATTGCCGAAGCCGGAAGCGGCGCGCTGCCGCAGCCCACAGCGCGTATCGTCGAAGCGGGCGGCCTTTTGTGTCTGCCTGGTCTGGTCGACATGCACGTCCACTTGCGCGAGCCAGGTCAGACCCACAAAGAGACGCTGCGAACCGGCACCCAGGCAGCGGCGCGTGGCGGCTTTACCTATGTCGCGTGCATGCCCAACACGCGGCCGGTTCTGGACAGCACCGAGACACTGCGCGAGCTACGCCAGCGGATCGCCGAAGACGCCGTCATCGGGGTTGGCATCATCGCGGCGGTGACGCAGGGCAGTGCAGGGGAAGAGCTGACGGACTTTGCCGCGCTCAAAGCAGCCGGGGCCGTCGCGCTGTCGGATGATGGACGCGGCATCCAGCGCGCCAGCGTGATGCGGGCGGCGCTGCGGCGGGCCGGCGAGGTGGGCTTGCCGCTGTTCGCACACTGCGAAGACGAGTCGCTTTCGCACGGTGGCGTGATCCATGAAGGGTGCGCGGCGATCGATCGCTGTCTGATCGGCATTCCAGCCGAGTCAGAGTCGGCTCATGTGGCGCGCGATATCGTGCTCGCTGAGCGAACTTCGGCGCGGTATCACGTCTGCCACTTGAGCTGCGCGCAGAGCCTGCGCTTGGTGCGTGAAGCCAAGGCGCGCGGTCAAGCCGTGACCTGCGAGGTGACTCCGCATCACGTGCTGCTCTGCGATGCCAACATCCTCGGCGATGACGGCAACTACAAGATGAACCCACCGCTGCGCAGCGAGGACGATCGCAGCGCGCTGGTGGCCGGCTTGATCGATGGAACCGTGGATGCCATCGCGACCGATCACGCACCGCATACGCCGACCGAAAAAGCGCGCGGCCTTTTGCAGGCACCGTTTGGCGTGATCGGGCTTGAGACGGCTCTGCCGCTGCTTTACACGCGCTTGGTTGAGCCGAGGTTGCTGTCGCTTGCGCGTCTGGTGCAGCTCTTGTCGACTGGTCCGGCGCACCTCTTGCGCATCCCAGCGCCTTCGCTGCAGGTCGGATCCGAGGCGAACCTGACGCTGGTCGATCTGCACACGACGCGTCCGATCTGTGATGCCGAGCTACGCAGCAAGAGTCGCAACACCCCGTTTATGTCGCAGTCGGTCCGCGGCTGGCCGGTCTGCACGGTGGCCGGGGGTCGCGTCGTGTACTCGGAACTGTCGACCTTTCCCGTCGAGGAAATCTAGATGAAGCTGACCCTTGAGAGCGGCGATGTGTTTGTCGGCACCGCCTTTGGTCACTCGCTGCGCGAGGACGAGTGGGTGCTGGCTGAGCTGGTGTTTTGCACTGGGCAGACTGGCTATGAAGAGGTGCTGACCGATCCTTCGTACTTTCGCCAGATCGTGCTGATGACGTTTCCGCTGATCGGAAACACCGGCATCAATCACCACGATGCCGAGAGCGCGCACGCGTATCTTTCAGGCTTGGTGGTGCGCGAGGTCGAAGAGATTCCCTCGCACTATCGCAGCCAGCTAAGTCTGCCGGAGTATCTGCGTCAGCAGCGCGTGCCGGGTCTTTCTGGCATCGACACGCGAGCCCTGACCCAGCGTCTGCGCAATCACGGCACGCTGCGCGCAGCGCTGTCGGGCGATCACGTCGCGCACGATCGGCTGCTGGCCGCGCTGTCCCAGCCGCTTGCGCGCGACCACGTTTCGCAGGTCAGCACCACACTGCGCCAGCAGCATCCCAATGCCGGCCCGCATGTTGCGCTGATCGACTATGGCTGCAAGCGCGGCATCGTGCGTGCGCTCTTGGATCGCGGCTGTGCCGTCACGGTGTTTCCACACGACGTGGCAGCGTCAGAGATCTTGGCCAGTCAGCCCGACGGCATCGTGTTATCGAACGGTCCAGGGGATCCCAGCGCACTGGCCGCGGATGTCGATGCGGTCTTGCCGACCATTCGCGCGCTGCAAGAACACGCACCGCTTCTGGGCATCTGTCTGGGACATCAGCTATTCGCGCTGGCCAATGGGGCAGCGACCGAGAAGCTGCATCACGGGCACCGCGGCTGCAATCGATCGGTGTTCGACAGCGAGACCGGTCAGTCCGCGATCGCGGCCCACAATCACGGCTATGCCGTGACCGAGTCGTCGCTTGTGGGCAGCGAGCTGCGCGTCACCTTTCGCGATCTGAACGATGGCTGCATCGAAGGGCTGCGGCATACGCGCTTGCCGGCTTGGTCGGTGCAGTTTCACCCGGAAGCGGGTCCGGGGCCGCAGGATCCGCGCTTTTTGTTCGACGAGTTCGTGCGTGCGCTGGCAGGTCGACGCGCCGCCATGGAGCAGCCGTGCCGCTAAATACCGCACTTCGCAAGGTCTTGGTCATCGGCTCGGGCCCCATCGTCATCGCACAGGGGGCCGAGTTCGACTATTCCGGTACGCAGGCTTGCCAGGCCCTGCGTGAAGTCGGCATCGAAGTCGTGCTGTGCAACAGCAATCCAGCGACGATCATGACCGATACTGTGTCCGCGGACGCGGTGTACATTGAGCCGCTGTCGGTTGATTTTCTGGCGCGCGTGCTGCGCAAAGAGCGACCGCAGGGCGTCCTGGCCACACTCGGTGGGCAGACAGGTCTGAATCTGGCGCTGCAGCTTTCCCAGACCGGCGTCTTGCGCGAAGAGGGTGTCGAGCTCGTGGGAACGCCGCTGGAAGCGATTCGCCGCGGCGAAGATCGCGAGCTGTTTCGCACGCTGATGCACGAGATCGGCGAGCCTGTGCCCGAAAGCACGACGGTGCAGACACTGGAACAAGCGCTGAGCTTTGCGCGCGAGGTCGGGTATCCACTGGTTGTGCGACCGGCGTTTACGCTCGGCGGATCGGGAGGCGGCTTCGCCAGCAACGATGAAGAGCTGGCCAATGTGCTCTTGTCTGGGCTGCGGCAGTCGCCGATTCGGCAGTGTCTGATCGAGCGCAGCATCGCGGGGTACAAAGAGATCGAATACGAAGTGCTGCGCGATCGCAGCGGCAGCGCGGTGATCGTCTGCGGCATGGAAAACGTCGATCCGGTGGGCGTGCATACCGGCGACTCGATCGTGGTGGCACCGACCCTGACCTTGACGGATCGTCAGCATCAGATGCTGCGCAGTGCATCGCTGCACATCGTGCGGGCGCTGGGGATCGAAGGGGGCTGCAACGTCCAGTTGGCGCTGGATGCAAGCAGTGATCGCTACTACGTCATCGAAGTGAACCCCCGTGTCTCGCGATCGAGTGCTCTGGCCTCGAAGGCAACGGGCTATCCGATCGCGCGCTTGGCCACGCTGATCGCGGTCGGCTTTCAGCTGCACGAGCTGAGGAATCCGATTACGCAGACCAGCTCGGCTCTGTTTGAACCGACGATCGACTATGTGGTCTGCAAGATCCCGCGCTGGCCGTTTGACAAGTTCGAACAGGCGGATCGGCGGCTGGGTACGCAGATGAAGTCGACCGGCGAAGTGATGGCGCTGGGTCGCAGCTTTGAAGAGTCGTTGCTCAAGGCGGTGCGCTCGCTGGAGCTGTCGGGCGTCGATCACATCGAGCTGCCCAGCCTGCGCGAGGCGAGCACGCTGAGCCTGCTCGACCGCTTGCGCACGGCCACCGATGAGCGGCTGTTTCTGCTTGCCGAAGCGCTGCGGCGCGATGTCGAAATCGATGCGCTGCACACGTTGACCGGCATCGATCGGCTGTTCCTGCGCAAGCTCGCACGCATCATCCAGACTGAGATCGATCTGCACCAAACGCCGCGCGACATGCCGCTTCCCTCGTCGCTGCTTTTGCGGGCCAAGCAGCAGGGATTTTCCGACGCTGCCATCGCGCGTCACAGCCAGCGCAGCGAGGCGGATGTCTTTGCGCAGCGGCAGCACGAAGGCACCACGGCGATCTACAAAAAAGTCGATACCTGCGCGGCTGAGTTCCCCAGCGAGACGCCCTATTTCTACAGCACGTATGAAGCGCGACAGGGTGACCAGGCGGCAGAAGATGAAGCGACGCGTGCGCGGCACCGCGCAGGGCAGGCTGCGTCGCGGGGTCGTGTCATCGTGATTGGCTCGGGCCCGATCCGCATCGGCCAGGGCATCGAGTTTGACTGCTCGTGTGTACACGCCGTCGATACGCTGCGGGCGCTGGGCTATGAAGCGGTGATCGTCAACAACAACCCCGAGACTGTGTCGACCGATGCGCAGCGCGCGGACCGCCTGTACTTCGAGCCGCTCGACAGCGAGTCGGTGCTGCGCGTCATTGAAGCCGAAGAGCCGCACGGCATCTTGCTGCAGTTCGGTGGACAGACGGCGCTGAACCTGGGCTTTCGACTGCGCGATCGTGGGCTGCCGGTCTTGGGAACAGCGATTGCGGACATCGCCCGCGCTGAAGATCGCTTCTTGTTCGAGTCGCTGCTCAGCGAGCTCAATATTGCGCGCCCGGCCGGTGCCACGGTGTCGTCGCTGGATGAAGGCGTGCGGTCGGCGCAGCGGCTGGGGTATCCGCTTCTCATGCGGCCTTCGTATGTTCTGGGCGGGCGCGCCATGCGCATCGTCTATGAAGAGTCCGAGCTGCAGACTCACTTGAGCCACGCGCTGCGCGCCTGCCCTGGTCAGCCGGTGCTTCTCGATCGCTATCTGATGGGGACCGAGGTCGAAGTCGATGCGCTGTGCGATGGTCGCGACATCTTCATCCCCGGCATCATCGAACACATCGAGCAAGCAGGCGTTCACAGCGGCGACTCGATCGGCGTGTACCCGCCGCAGTCGCTTGCGTCCGAGCAGGTCAAGACACTGGTCGATGCGACGCGGCGGCTGGCTTGTGCGCTGGGAGTGCGCGGCCTGATCAACCTGCAGTTTGTGCTGTATGAAGGGCGCACGTATGTGCTGGAAGTGAACCCGCGCGCCTCGCGCACGGTACCGTTCTTAAGCAAGGTGACCGGCCTGCCCCTTGCGGCGTTCGCCACGCGCTTGGCCTTGGGCGAGTCGCTGTCACAGCTTGCGCTGACGCCGGGGCTGCACCCGGCCAGCGACGAACAGGTGGCGGTCAAGGTGCCGGTGTTCTGCTTGGGCAAGCTGCGCGATGTCGACGCGGTCTTGGGTCCCGAGATGAAGTCGACCGGCGAGGTCATGGGCAAAGATCGCACGCTGGAAAAAGCGCTGTACAAAGGCCTGGCCGCAGCCGGCATGCAGATCCCGCTTCTGGGGGCTGCGCTGATCACCGTGGCCGATGAAGACAAAGCGCAGGCGCTGGATCTGGTTCGTCAGCTTGCGGGCCTGGGCTTCCGTCTGTACGCCACGTCGGGTACCGAGCAGTTCCTGTCGCGACATGGCCTGACGGTGACAGCGGTCGGCAAGCTGCAGGACAGTGCGCGCGACATCCTGGATCTGATCGAAAGCCACCGCGTTCACTTGGTCGTCAATACGCCCTCGCGCAAGAGCCGCGCTCGCCGCGATGGGCTGTCGATTCGGCGGGCCGCGGTCGAGTGTGGCGTGCCGTGCTTGACCTCGCTTTCGACGGCAGCCGCGCTGATCCGCGTCATCGCCGCGCACACCTTCGCAGTCGAACGACTGCCGGCGAGTCGCCACGGCCTGCGGGCTGCAGGCGAGCGCTCTTAGCAGATACCTACACTGCGGGCCGCAACTACGCATGCGGGCGCGTGCCGCAGGCTATGGCTCGACGGAAAACCTGGGACGTAGACGCCTGGTTACTCTGCGTTACTCGTCTTCCGCGAGCGTTGAGCGCAGAAGAGCGGACTTCAAGGTAAAGGCGCCGTCGATCACGACCTGCTCGCCAAGGCGCAGGCCACTTAGGATTTCAACCAGACCGGATGCCGTGCGCCCCAACGTGACGGGGTGTACTTCAAAGTGGCCGTCGGGCTGCCGGACAAACACGACATCGCGGTCGGTGATCCGCGACAGCGCCGAAAGCGGCACGACCAGCTTTTTGCCGCTACGCGCTGGCTCGCTGCCGCCATCGCGGGGGGCCGCGGTCGCAGGCTCACGGCCGGCAGACTCGGGGCCGGCTTCGTCGGGCAGAGAGATCCGCGCGACGCCAAAGAGTCCGATGCGCAACCGCCCGGCGTCTTTTTTGTCTTCGATGCGCAAGCGCGCGACCACCGTGCGCGCCATGGGATCGAGCTGCCGGCCGAGCGACTCGACGTGGCCGACAAAGACCTGCTGCGGATAGGCGTTCAAGCGCACCTCGGCGGTGGCACCGACCTGGACGCGCGACAGGTTCTTTTCGAACAGACGACCGACAAAGTGCGCACGCTCAAGATCGGCGAGATCGAACAGCACGTGCGCGGGATCAACGCTCTGACCTAGCGTGGCGCTGCGGCTGATGATCACTCCGTCGATGGGGGCGCGTAGCTCCAGCCGGCTGCCACGTCCTTCGGCGCTGGCTCCCAGGGCGTGCAGGGTCTGCGCTGCGGCGCTGGCTTCGGCTTGCAGCGCCTGCGATTCAGCGGTGGCGCCCAGCACTTCTTGGCGCGCGGCCAAGCCACTCGGCACCAGCGTCGACAGACGCGCCGCGTTTTCGCTCGCCGACTTTTCGCGGGCCTGGGCCGCAACCAGTGTGGCGCGCGTGCGCAGCAGATCGAGCGACTCGATCACAGCCAGCAAGGTTCCACTACGAACACGGTCGCCTTCGCGCACATGGACCGATGCGACGCGTCCGCTGATGCGTGCCGTCACGCGCGCCGCCCGATCGGGATCGGCTGCTACCTCGCCGACGATCTCGACGGTCGCTGGCAAGGCCTGGGCGGTGACGGGCTGCGTGCGGATGCCAGCGGCTTTTTCGACGTCGGCGCTCAGCGTGACGCGGGTCGGCAGGCTCTCATGCGGGGCCGGCTCATCCTTGTGCTGTGTCGTCTCTGCGGGCGTGCTGCCATCGTTTGAATCACGACAGCTTTTGCAGTGGATCGAAATGCAGGTCAGGCAGCACAGCAGCCACAGCCGACTGCGTCGCCATCCAGCGCGAGACGGAACAAGGGCAAGGCTCATCGCGGTTCCTCTTGCGTGTGCGCGGGACCCTTTGGCAAAGAATCCTGCAGAAGCGGCAAGCCACTTGCGCGCAGCAATTCGATGCGGGCGAGGGCATAGTCTCGACGAGCCCGCAGGTGTAGCTGCAAAAGATCGAGCAGGCCGCGCTGCCACAGCAAGGCTTCGCGCAAGGACACACGACCGCCGCGAATGGCTTCGGCAATGGCCCACAGATCGGTCTGCGCTCGCGCCAACAAGTCGCTGGGTACCTGTGAAAGCGCACGCTGCGCGGCCTGCACGGCGGACAGCGCCACATGGACTTCGAGAGCAATTTGACGCCGACGTCTTTCGCTGTCGGTCTTGGCCTGCTCGACGGCAATCGCTGCGGCAGCGACCTCTCCGCTTTTGCTTGGGCCGATGGGCTCGGGCAAGGGCAGGGGCAGGCTCAGTCCACCGCCTAGCACGCGCTCGCCAAAGCCATCGCTCTGCGCGGTGAACGACAGGGCCAGGTTGGGAATCCGGCTGCGCCGCAAGAGATCCATCTGCGCTTGTTTGCTTTGCACTTCATAGCGGGCGACATCCAGTTCCGCGCGCAGGCGCAAGGCTTGTTTCAGGCGCGCTTCGACATCGTCGATGGGCAGCGCACGAGCAGGATCAGACAGGCTTGGATTGTCGCTGGGCAGGATGTCTTCCAAGCGGCCAGTCAAGGCAAGGGGATCGAGTGCCGCAGCCGATTCGCTGAGGGGCAAAAGCGACAGGCGCAGGAGCACTTCAGCGTTGCGCGTGCGCTGCTCGACTTCGCTGCGCAGAAGGTGCCAGCGAGCCGCTTCGGCGCGGGCCAGATCGGCTTCGATGCTGGGGACTAGCTCTTGCGCGGCGCGGGCTGCGGTGTAGCGGCTCAAGGTCGCGGCCACTTCGGCTGCGCGCTCGGTCAGGGTCCGCTCTTCGCGGGCAGCCAGCACCTCGGCAAAGGCACGCAGCGCAGCCGCCGCGGTCTCTTGCTCGATCACCGCGACGCGGCGTAGCTGCGCCGCCACTTCGCCATCGATCGCTGCCACGCGCAGGCCGCGCTGCCCGGCGATCTCGATCTCTTGGCTCAAGGTCAGATACCAGTTGAGCACCGAGGTCTGGTCCGGCATGGCGGCGCTGCTGGCAAACGGGCGACGCTCGGCGAGCGATACGCTTAGCTGCGGGTGGCTGGGCAGGATGCGGCGGGCGCTTCGGCGCTGTGCCGCCAGAGCCTGAAGCTGCAGTCGCGCCGCCCATAGCTCGGGGCTGTTCTGCACCGCACACGGGGCGACCGTGGTCGCAGCGATCGAGCCCGAACAAGGGGCCGCGTGGGTCAAGCTGGACGGCACGATCGCGCTGCCTAGCGCCCACACGAAAAGACGCACGCAGCGCAGGCGTTGCAGTCGATGCAGAAAGGAAAAACGCATTGCCACGCGCGGCCGAGTTATTCCTGGGGGGCGCGGTGCGATCCAGCGTCGAGCGAGCTTTTCTCGGGCAGGGCTCGGCTGGGCGTGGCACCGGGCAGCGGTGCTCGCTTGGCTTTCTCGGCAATGCGGCGCTCTAGGTCGCCATCGCTCTCGATGAGGATCGACTCTAGGTTTTCAATGCGCGCTTCCAGATCGCGCTGCTTGCCCTCGTATTCAGCGCGCACGGCTTCAAGAAGCTTGGGATGGGCACCTTGGGCTTCGAGCTGCTTTTCGCGGAACTTGAAATACTTGTGGATAAAGGTCAGCGCGACAGGCGTCCCAAAAACGATGAATGGGATGGCGATCTCAGGCGACATGCCGGGCAGTGTATCAGCAGCGCGGCCCCGCGCGGGTAGGGCAAGTGAGCTCGCCGTTCAGTCATGGACGGGTACCAGAAAAGGGCGATACCTTGCGGCCATGAACTATGTCCGCATGCCGATTGAGATCGAGTCGCCCGAGCAGCTGGGCTATGACCGCATTCGATACAACCTGACCGAGAGCTCGTTGACTGATGCGCGTCTGCATGAGCTGTGGCCCAGCTTGGGCTTGGATCAGGCGCTGCGCGAGCTTGTGCTGTGTTACAGCGACCACCGCGGCCATCCCGATCTGCGGGCGCTGATCGCGCAGCAGAGCCAGGCCGGACAGCCGAGCGCTGCGACGGCGCTTTCGGCGGACGATGTGCTTGTGACCAGTGGCGCGGCGCTCGCGCTGTTCATCGTTTCGACGACGCTTCTGGAGCGCGGCGATCACTTGATCGTCGTGCGTCCCAACTACGCGACCAACATCGAGACGCCACGGGCCGTGGGCGCCGACATCAGCTATCTGGATCTGCGCTTTGAAGACGGCTGGCAGCTTTCGGTCGAGCGTCTGCGGCAGCTGCTGCGGCCGAACACGCGCCTGGTGTCGTTGACCACGCCGCACAACCCGACGGGAACGCTGCTGCCTTTGGCCGATCTGCGGCGCGTGCTGTCGCTTTTGGAAGGCCACGGCGCGTATCTTTTGGTCGACGAGACCTATCGCGAGATGGCGTTTGCCGCGCTGCCGCCCGTCGCTGCCACGCTGAGCCCGCGGGCCATCAGCGTGTCGTCGATGTCCAAGACCTTTGGCCTGCCAGGCATCCGCATCGGCTGGCTGCTGTGTCGCGACGCGGCATTACATGAACGCTTCTTGGCCGCCAAAGAACAGATCGTCATCACCAACTCGGTCGTCGATGAAGCGATCGCGCTACGTTATCTGCAGCACAAGGCGCAGCACCTGCCGCGCATTCAGCAGCACATTCAGCAGCACCTTTCGATCGTGCACGCTTGGCTGGCCGAGCCGACGACCGCTGAGCTGATCGAGTGCGTCGAGCCGCAGGGGGGCGTGGTCTGCTTCCCGCGTCTGCGCGATCCGCTTCGGCACGACATTGCGGTCGATGCGTTCTATCGCATCCTCAACGAGCGCTATCAGACCTACGTCGGTCCTGGGCACTGGTTCGAGCAAGAACGAAGGTACATGCGCATCGGCTTTGGCTGGCCGAGCAGCGACGATCTGAAGACCGGCTTGCAGAACGTGACGCGGGCCCTTGTTGATGCGCGCGGCACGGCATTGCGGCACCGCAGCTAGAAGTCAGCGACCGGCTTGCGGAAAGCCAAGACGACGTACGACGTGGTCTCGGCCGTGCCCTGCTGATCGAGGGTGAAGCTGCCATCGAGCGCATAGTGCGTGCGAATGCCGCCGTTCGCGCCTTGGGCTGCGATCAGCTTTTCGTCGAGCCCGCTCGGCACTGGCTTGCCGAGCACGCGCGCCACGATCTTGAACAGGGCCAGCGCCTGCACGGAGTAGCGGCGATCTTGATCGGCTCGCGCATCAAACAGGCCGCGTCCATCCCACTTGAGCGCCAGGTTCTGCCAAAGCTCGTTCGTTGACAGGCCGCGATTTCGTCGGTTGAGGATCTGAATCGCCATGGTCTGAGCCAGGCCACGCCCAGGGCCGCTTTCGTCCCAGCCACTGATCGATCCCGCGTTGCAGATGCCAAAGTTGCACGGGTCGCCGAGCCAGGCCGCGTGATCCTCATGCACGATGGTGGCGCTGGGGCACCGGCTGCCGCCGCTGTCGCAGAACGATGCCGGTCCGCTGACCTTGCGCGGCGTGCGTGTGCAGTCGCGCTGCGGCGTCGTCGGAATCTGTGCGCCCTTGATCACCAAGGGATCGTGATGGTGGTTGGTGGTCGCGTCGTGCTCGGACACGGCATCGCAGCCGCAGATCTTGTAGCTCTTGAGCGTCGACAGGATGGCGTCGCGTCTCATCAGGTTCGGCTTGGGCAGGTACTCGTATGCGCGGGCCGCCGCCATGTTGTCGCTGGCCGTCCAGATGTCGCTGGTGGCAGGGTGTGCTCGCAGCAGGCTTTGGTTTGCGTCGTAGAGCGCGTCCAGGTACGCCGTCAGCTTGTCCCAGTCCGGCTGCGGCCCAGTCGCCATGTCGCTGGGCGAGCTCAGATCGACCGGCGTCGGGCTGGCCATGTCTTCATCATCATCGGGGAAGTAGTGGACGGTGAGATCGCGCGGGCGGGATGTGTCTTCCATCGCGCCTCCGCGACTGCACGATACGAGCGACAGTCCCAACGAAAACGCTGTCGCAGCCACGGTCGATGCCAGCCATAAGCGAGGAGATAAGCGCTTCATGGCGCGCATCATACGCGCAGCCCGCGCGGTTCCTGCAAGCCCCCAATCGCGTCGAGATCGCGATGCCGCCAAGGCTCCAGCTGGGGGGGACTTTCCCCCCGCGGGATCGCCGCGCAACGGCTGCGGTATGGCCCGCAGGCGATGCACCGAATGCGGCGGCGCTACGTGGCCCGGCGCGCAGTACCGGGCCAAGGTTCGTATTGACGCGGGCGGGTGGGGGCGAATACAAGGGAGCGCCATGAATCAAGCGACAGCCCCTGGCCTGACCATCCTGGAAGCGGGTGATGCTCCGCCTCCTTTCGCGATTCTCGACGACGACGGCGCTGTGCGCGCCGATGTCGATCCGGCGCTGGTCCCCAAGATCTCGGATGCCGACGGTCTGCGCATCTATCGCGAGATGCTGAAAGTGCGCCTGGTCGATGACCGCTTTATGAAGCTGCAGCGCACGGGGCGCCTGGGCTTTTACATGCAGTCGCTCGGCGAAGAAGCGACGCATCTGGGCGTGGCCTATGCCCTGCGGCAGAGCGACTGGGTGTTCCCGTCGTATCGCGAGCCCGGCATTGCGTTCTGGCGCGGCTATACGCTGCGCGACTTCACCAATCAGCTTTTTGGCAACGCCGAAGATCCGGTAAAGGGTCGGCAGATGCCGGTACACCACACCTTCCGCGCCGGCAACTTCGTCTCGATCTCATCGCCGGTCGGCACGCAGATCCCGCAGGCGGTGGGCGCGGCGCGGGCGGCGCAGATCATGGGCAAAGACGATGTCTCGGTCGTGTACTTCGGCGAAGGTACGGCCTCGCCTGGTGACTTCCACGTCGGCCTGAACTTCGCGGGAGTGTGGAAGGCGCCGTGCATCTTCGTCTGCCGCAACAACGGCTGGGCGATCTCGACGCCAGCCACCGTGCAGACGGCTGCCAAGTCGATCGCGCACAAGGCCTTGGCCTATGGCTTTCCGGGCATTCGCGTCGATGGCAACGATGTGCTGGCCTTGGCAGCAGTGACGCTGCAGGCAGCGGCGCGGGCTCGCGCGGGGGAAGGCCCGACGCTGATCGAAGCCTGCACGTATCGCCGCGCGGCGCACTCTTCATCCGATGATCCCAGCGTCTATCGCAAGGGCGATCTCGACGAGAGCGCGATCTGGGAAAAGCGCGATCCGCTGAACCGCTTCGGCAAGTACATGACCAAGCGCGGCGTGCTGACCCCGGCCATCGAGCAGATCTATCGCGACGAGATTACGGCCGAGCTACAGGCCGCGCTGGCCGCCGTCGAGACCATTGGACCGCCGCCGCTGGTCTCGCTGATCGAAGACGTCTATGCGCAGCCGCTGCCGATCTTGAAAGAGCAGCTTGCCGAGCTTCTGGCTCTGCCGCGACAGAAGCTAAGCCATTAAAAAGGTTGGCGAAGAAGCGGCGAGCCCGCTGTTTTTCTTTGTTTGTTTTTGGGCACAAGGGCAGCTGATACGTGATCAGCGCATAGAGCCTCGCTTGCCGTTAGGCGCTGTGCGAATCGCGAAAAATCTGCCAGAGACCGGTGTGGCCCGGCAGGGGCTGCGGACTGGCTTTGCCCACCTCAGCGAGCCGGCGATCGATCCGCAGGGCGCTGCTTGCTTCGCAGCGACGCGGTCGCCGCAATTTTTTGCGAGGAGTGCTGGCTTGCTTAGCCCGCGCCAAGCCGGATGCAAGAAATCGCGGGCTGCGCCGCCCCGCATGGATCGCAGAAAGCGCGGACGAGGAAAATTTTTCCGTCGAGAAGCGAGCCGCATGACTGGCCCAGGGCTTGCGAAGGAGCAGGGCGCGGCCCGCCTGATGCGGAGCCGCGGAAAGGGGGGACATCATGCGTCCGATTCGTCTGTTTCATCGCGGGAGCCCATGTATGCACGCCGCGTGGCTCGTTGGTTTGGGACTGTGGTTGGGCTGTGGTTCGACGCCCACTACGACACAGAGCGAATCGGCGGATCGCAGCGGTACGCCGCCTTCGGTCTCGGCCACAGCGGCGGCGGCCGATGCTTCACCGAATTATCTGTGGTCCTTTGACAACCTGCGACTGCTGGTAGACGCCAATCTGGTGGTGCAGGACTCTTCATCGGGAAATATCGTCTTACGATTGGCAACTAAAGACAGCCAGCCCGGTGAAGAATGGAAGACGTTCGATGTCAGCGACGCATGCTGCCAGCAATACACCTATGGCACGCTGCACTCGCTGTACAACACGGCGACTCCGGCCAGCACGGGGCGCATCACAAGCAGCGGAGAGCAGGTGCTGCCGTGGCGTGCCTTTGGCTTGATGGGCAAGATGCTGCCGACGAAGCGCCAGCTAATCGTGCGGCGTCAGGCAGACTCGGGCCAGCCGGCCTATGCTCTGTTTGAGTTCGTCTTCCCCGGCCCACAATAGGCACCTTACCCCGCCCATTGCACCCCGCCTTCACACCTCGCCTTTATACCTCGCCTTGATTTCGCCGTGTGCGGCGGATCCGTCTTTTACCCATCCACGATAAAAATCGCACAAAGCGAATAATTTTCGCGATGTGTTTCTTGCTCTAAACGCACATACAGTACGACGGGCAGACGATGTGGGCATAAATTGATTGCCCACATGAAATCACAAGAGTGTGCAATGTGAGTTTAGATAAATCGCATAGTTGAAAGCCGAGAGCGAATTTAATTCATAAATAGAAGGCTTGGTGGCAAGTCTTTCGCAGGCGGGAAGTGGCTTGGGCCTGCTTCATCCGTACATACCCATCAAAATGAGCTTGTTTTGCAGTTGGCACAGCGCGTGCTCAAGACTCAAGACGTCGGAAGCGGGGGCTCTGGGGTGGAAAACGGGGAAGCGGAAGCCTCACATTTCAGAGCCCTCTTGTTTCCCGAAGCTAAACACTGGAGAAAGCATCATGTCAAACCTAACTATGTCGTTCGTTCGTCCCATGATTGGCGCTTTGGCACTGGCCGGATTCGCGCTTAGCGGCTGCGGAAATGGCGGCAACGTCTCGGGTATCGGAGATGGCTTTGATCGTGCGATCAAGGCTCTTAGCGGCCCCGCTGGACAGAGCGTCCCGCTTTTGCCGAAAGGCATCAAGGGCACGTATGGCGCGAACTGCAAAGTTCACAAGAACGAAAACTGGGCCCTGACCTTCGGCGCCCCAGTCACCGTGCCACCAGCCGTCGAGATGGCGCTGAACGACACCATCACCGGTTGCCCGCTCTTGCTCAAGAGCATCACGGTGCAGGAAGGCTCGAACCCGGCGCTCAAGGACTATCCGCTGGCGACGCCGTTCAACCTGGGCCGCGCCTATCCACCGGCTGCCGCCTCGGTGAACCTGCCGGCGCCGGCCACTGGGTTTGCCTTCTATGCCAACGCGCGTCTGACGGGCCTGGACTCGCCGCCAACGCCGGGGCAGACGGACACGTACTTCCAGGACTTCATCATCAACACCATTTGGTCGGATGATAAGTCGCTGTGTGAGCTGAACGCGCCGCCCGCGACGTATGCGACGGTCAAGGCAACGGCCGTTGGCTCGTCGGTGCCGCCACCCAACTACGGCATCAACTGGGACGCGCTGAGCCTGAAGGTCGATGCGAACAAGATCGTTCAGTCGAGCTCATCGGGAAGCGTCATCCTGCAGCTTCCGGCCGTCATGCCGCAGGTGGGTCAAGAGTGGAAGCTGTTCTCGGATTCGCCGGACTGCTGCGGTATGAACTCGTTCGCCGAGATCGACACGTTCTATCGCACGGGCAATGCGCTGGTCACGGAAGCGATCAGCGGTAGCGGCAACATCACGATTGCGTGGGACAAGTTCGCGCTTCTGGGTGTGAACCTGACCACCAAGAAGAACCGCTACATCATCATCAAGAACACCGGAGTCGGCAACGTGGTGTCGTACGAGCTGATGCAGATTGTGTTCGCGGGTCCGCAGCCGTAAGCCCCCCAATACGGCCCGAACACAAGCCGCCCCAGAGAGTCCGCAGGGATTCTCTGGGGCGGTGCGTTTTGTCGGCTCGGCGATGCGGCGCACATCGCCTTGGCTGTCGCAGCCAACCCCAGCACGTGGCTGTTGGCGAGGCGTCGATCTTGACGCAGATCGCGGCGCTGCCGGCCTGGGCGGAAAACCCGATGCCGTGACGAGCGCTCTACGAATGGGCCGCGCTGTGATGGCGACCGGGGCGCTGTTCATTCAGCCAGGCGCGGGCTTCGCCTTCCGTGTTGCACTGCAGCCAAAGCTGCTTGCGCTTGCTGAACAAGTTCAGCGCTCCAAGCAGCAGCGCATTGACGCCCTTGGCGATAAGCCCGACGTGAAAAAAGGCGATGGCGCGCGGCGGATGGGCCGCGGTGAACTCGACGATGCGGCGGCGCAGCTCAGGCGAGATCGCACCCGCGTCGATCAGATCGGCCAGGATGTAGTAGTGCGCATGGCGCGACAAGAGATCGGGCACTGTTACCACCAGCCAGTCGACAATCGCGGACGTCATGGGGCCGCTGGCGCGCAGGCAGAGCACGTCGTCTTCCACCCACAGCCGATAGTTGTCGATGAACGTCTCGCTGCTACTCACGTTCAAAAAACTCTATGTCGTTTGCCAGGACGCGAACATAGGTATTTCAAGTCGCAGAGGAAATCGCTAGCTGCGGCGTGGTCGCGAGGGTTTCTTGCGCAGGATTAGAAACAGCTCTCCGGGGCGGCTGGTGCGGGCTGCGGCAAGCTGCGCAGACGGTCCGCTGCCGACGAACAGATCGACGCGCCCGCGGCCCCGGATGGCAGCACCCGTGTCTTGCGCCAAGGTCAGGCGACTGATGGGGGTAAACAGCGTCTGTTCGCTGCCGTCGAGACTGCGCAGGCCGGTCGCCACTTCGCTGCGCAGCCACAGCGCGACACCCAGTGGCACAAGGCTGCTGTCGACTGCGATCGAGCGCCCCGAGACCAGCTGACCGAAGCGTCCACTGCCGCGCAGAGGCGTCTCTTTGAAGAACACAAAGTGCGCGTTCTTGGCCCAGTAGCTGCGCAGGATCTCGGGATGCGCAAGGAAGAAGCTCTGCGTCCGGCTCTGCCCTGGCGCAGGGGGCGGATCGGCAGGTGTCAGCGGTGGAACGACGCGATCCGTCCGCGCCAACTTCAAGGGGTTGATATAGGGATGTCCGTTGTGGCCATCGGGCGTGATGTTGATCTCGCCGCCTTCGATCAGCTGAATGGTCGCAGAGCCCTCGATGTGGATGTTGAGCGCGGTGTATGGGCTGTCGACATAGATCAGCTCAAGCCCTTGCCCGTCGAGCTTGCCGGCCAAGATGTCGGCGGTGGCAAGCTGGCTGAGCGGCTCGGGCGGGCGACGATACAGCGGGTGCTTGTACGCGCCGCTTGGCGTTCGACTGCCGCGCACCACGGGGTGGTAATACGCGGTGACGTGCCCTTGCGTCGCATCGGCGAGGCGCACGAAGCGAAACTGCTGCGGCAGGGCATGGCACAGCGCGCTGCGCCCACGACGCGCCAAGGCCAATAGTGGCTCTAGCGTGGTGTGGGCGTACTCGGCCAAGGTCTGCTGACCCAAGACGGGAATGCGGGCTCCCTCGCGTTGTGAAGCAGCCATCGCACCAGGGGCTGTCTCGTCGGGCAGGCGCAGCTTGGGTAGCTCGGTCTCGATGGCCTGCACCAAGGATGCGGGGTCGAGGTCATCGCAGCGCTTTTCGGCAAGCTCAGCGGGCATTGAGGATGCATGCCGCCCGCTGGCTCGCGACTCTGCGGGTCGGCGCGTCTTGGCCCAAGCCTGCCTCGCCGCACCTGTACAAAGCAGCGCGGGCAAAAGCGCGCCGAGCAGCCACGACCCTGTGCGACGAGAAAGGAACATACCAAGGTCATCATACCGCGAGCGCTGCGTGCGCATTCGGATCGAGCCAGGCCGGCGCGAAGTGGGGTTCAGCAATTACTTCAAGATCTGAAATAAATGGCTGAAGTCGTCGGTAAAGCTGCGCAGGCCGGGGATCTCTGGGATAGGCGTGCGACGCTGCAGCACTTCTTCGTCGGCGAGCAGCGCCGCGTTCTTGCTGACGATCACCCAGTCGCTTTGGAACAGCTCGTCGTGGAGGTCGTCTTCGGCGTTATCGCTGATCAAAAATGCCGGATAGCCCGCATCGCTGGCGAGCTTTTGCACCACGGGGGCGACGTTGACGTAGCGATTGGTGACATTGAAGGCCAGCACACCGTCGGGCTTGATGTGCCGCAGATACAGGCGCAGCGCTTCCTGCGTCAGCAAGTGAATGGGAATGGAGTCGCCCGAAAACGCATCGACGGCCAAGACATCGAACTGCTGCGGCGCTTCGCGTTCCAAGACCAGTCGCGCATCCCCGAGCACGGTCTCGATCTGGGCTTGGCTTTCAGACAGGAAAAAGAAATAGCGAGAAGCGACCTGCAAGACCTGCGGGTTGATCTCGTACATGCGAAACGTGTCGCCCGTGCGCCCGTACGCGGCGATGGTGCCGACACCGAGGCCCAGCACACCGATGCGGCGTGGACCGCTTGGGGCCCTGCGCAGCGCCAGACCCAGCCCCGAGGTCTTGCCGAAATAGCTCATTACGTGGCTGCGCCGCGCGGGATCCAGGTGCTGTTCGCCGTGGATGATGGCGCCGTGCAGCAAGCGACGAATGGCCTGCGGATCGCTGTCCGGGGCGTTCTGCACGACGCGCAGCACGCCATAAAAGTTGCGCGCCGCAAAGACATTGCGCTTCTGCACATCGCGCACAAACGCGCGCAGATAGTGGCCGCAGATCAGCGCAGTGGACAGCGCCAGCAGCGGGGCCAGCCAGGGCCGGGTGCGTCTTGCGAGGGCGGTGCGCGACGATGGGATGGGCGGCCGTGTGGCATCGCCTGAGATGCGACGGCGTGGCCAGGTCAGCCACAGCGCAAGCAGCGCGCAGAAAAGCAGCGCAAGCGGCAGCTCAAGATAGGCGACGAACAGCGTGGGCGCGACCAGGCTGACGAGCAGTCCTCCGGCGGCTCCGCCCAGCGACATCACCAGATAAAAACGCGTCAGGTAGCGCGAGGCCGGCTTGGTCGCGGCAAGCTCGCCGTGACAGAACGTGCAGCTTGCGAGCAGGCCCAGGCTGTACAGCGGAATGGCGAGCGAAAGCTTGAGCAGGCCGCTTCGTTCAACCAAGCCCCAGGACATGAGCGCAAGCAGAATCAGCGTCGGTGCGATCCACGCCGCGCGCAGGTAATAGCCGCGTCCGCCGCGCCCTTCAAACACCAGCACAAACGACAGCAGATACAGCGCAAGGGGCAGCACCCACAGAAAGGGGATCGAGGCGATGTTCTGCGTGAGGTGATTCGACACCGACAAAAGCAGCACGGAAGCAAGGCACGAAAGCACGAACCAGCGCAGCAAATCGTCGGCGCGCGGCGGCGGATCCGGGGCGGTGACCTGTGGTGTCGCAGTAGGCTCTGATGTCGTTCTTGCGGCGATTCGTGCGGCGGCCACTGTCGTCGCTGCGCTGCGTCGCGCACGCAGGGCACAGGCGATGGCAAGCAGCGTGTACAGGGCGTACGCCAGACTCCAGACGATGGCCTGGGTTCGCGTGGCGACTCGCGGCTCGATGACAAAGGGATACGAAAGCAGACCCAAAAGGGATCCGATGTTCGACAGCGCAAAGAAGCGATACACGCGCTGCGCGGTCGCTGCATCCACTTGCTCGCGGGCGATCCATGACTGCAGAAGCGGGCTTGTGGTCGACAGCAGAACGTACGGCAGGCCCAGGGTCGCAGCCAACAGACACACGATGCGGACCTGCGGATCTTCGTCGCCGCGAGGCTTCCAACTGGCATCGACCACGATCGGCAGCGACGCCAGGCTGAGCAGCAAGATCGCAATGTGCAGGCTGCTTTGGGTCGCGGCGCGCAGACGGCTCGATCGATCGGAATAGGCATACCCGGCGAGCAGCGCGAGCTGAAAGAACACCAGGCAGGTACACCACACCGCCGCGGTTCCACCGAACCACGGCACGATCTGCTTTCCCACAATCGGCTGCACCAAAAACAGCAGAAAGCTAGAGAGTAAGAGGGTCGCAGAATAGAGCATCAAGCGGTGTTGTCTCGACGGAAAATGCGCCGCAGAGCGAGCAGCGATAGCCCACTAGCGCGGCGGCTGTTTGATGGGCGGAAGCCACGGTGCATGACGGCGCGCAGCATCGATCACGGCCTGCGGCAGCAGCGCAGCGGTATGTGCCAGCAGGCGGTTCATGCGACCGGGGATGCACTCGGCCCGCCGCTCGAACAGCGCCTGCAGTCCAGCGGCTGCGACCTCTTTTGCGTCCATCATTACGCCCAAGCGCGTCGCGAGATCCACCGGCACCACGTTCGGATCGTACAGCGCGGTGGCGGTGGCTCCTGGCGTCAAGCAGGTGACGTTTACGCCATAGACACCAAGCTCGCTGCGCAGACTGGCTGCGAAGCCGCGCAGGTACTTCTTGCTGCTGCCGTAGTAGCTGATGCTGGGAACGTCGCGGAAGGCCGAGATGCTCGACACCAAAAGAATGTGTCCACGACGGCGCGCCCGCATCGGGCGGCCAAACAGCGTACACAAAAGCGACGGCGTCACCACGTGAAGCTGCAGCATGGCGTTGGCCTGTGGCAGTGCGGCATCGACGGCTTCGCCAAAGAAAAAGAACCCGGCATTGCTGACCAAGATGTCGACGGAAAGACCGCGCGCATGGACGGCTGCGAACAGCTCTTCGGCGGCCTGAGGTCGGGCGAGATCGCAGACCACATCATGCGCAGACACGCCATGACGGGCCGTGATCGCGGCAGCGGTCTGCGCTAGCTCGGCGGGGCGCTGACTGACCAGGATCAGATCATGCCCGCGCGCTCCAAGCTGTTCTGCGAGTGCGCGGCCGATGCCTGAACAAGCGCCCGTGACCAAGGCAATGCCTAGCGCAGGGCCGGGCGTGCTGGGCGCTGCATCCATTTTGCGAGCCTGAGCCATGTCGTTTTGTACAGCCGATCGCGTGCGGCAGGCGCGGAAATGATGAGCTCGCGCCGCGGCTCTGTGCGATGCGCTGTGTGTCATGTGGCAGCTGCCGTGCCGCGTGTTATCGCCGGTTCCCAAGGATGCAACCGAGTGCGTCACCGTCGAGGTGACCGAGTTTGTCGTTTGGCACTGCGTCTTTCGGGCGCAGCCGGAAGCGTATCGCCATCGCTATGTCGATATCCCGCGCGAAGCTCCCGGTGTGCCGATCGATATCGATCGGCTGCAGCACCGTATCGCCCTCGCGCTCGACATCCTGCCGTCGGGAACATCGCTTGACAGCGTGAAGTGGATGTCTTGGATCACTCCATCCGACGTCGGCGACTTCACGCTGGCCGTCCTCTCAGAGCTGTGCCAGATGGGCGTGCTGGCCAGGGACGCGGCCGATCCCAGCGTCCTTTTTTTCAGCGACTCATGACCCGGCACTGCGAGCGCGGGCTGCGCGGTGAAGCGCGTCGGCCAAATCGGCTGGCTCAGAGTGCGTTGTCTGTTTCAGCGATGCAGGCGCGCAGCATGGGAGCTGTCGGGCGATCGCCGCGGACAAAGACAGCGGGCTGGCCCAGCGGGGCCGCGATGCGATGGCGGCCTCTTCCCGGAGCCTGACCGCTTCGGGCATCGATCCATGTCGCATCGGGCAGAACCACATCGACCTGCGTGCGCCCGGCATCCAGAACCGGCGCGAACAGAAGATCGGATCCTAAAAGGAGCTGGCTGTGATCGAGATCGCGAAAGGCTGGCTCGTCTGGATAGTGCAGCCAGGGATGCCGCACCAGTGGCCAGCCTTTTTCGCTGGCTTCGCGCATGAGCGCCTGCCGATACGGGCCCAAGCAGGCGTACAGGCGGGCCATGCGCGCGAAGTGCAAGAGCGTCTGCCGATCGCTGTTGTACTGCCAGTTCTCGTGCGGTCGGTTGCCTTGGTGCGTGCGAAACACCGCGGTAAACGCCGACAGCTCGGCCCAGCGCATGTGCAGCTCTTTGCTGCGGTGATAGTTGGCGATTGGACTATTAATCGTCGTATACCCACCGATGTCCGAGTGGTTGAAGGAAAAGCCGGACAGGCCCGAGCTAAGCAGCCCAGTGACCGCGGTCTTGATGCCGTCGTGTGCATCCCAGGTCACCAGCTGATCGCCCAGCCAGAACAGCGTGCTGTACCGCGGTGACTGGGTATACCCCGAGCGACTGAAGAACGTGGCCTCGTCGCCCAGGCCCGCTTCTTCGATCGCCTCGCGGTTCAGCTTCGCCCACAGCTCGGGATAGGCGTTGTGGTGGGCCACTGCATCGACCGCTTGGTGCGTGACGGCATCAACTGGGAACGCTTCGCCAAAGTCCGCCATCCAGCCGAGTGCGCCGGCTGCGATCACCTCGCTGCGCAGCACCTGTTTCATCCACGCGTATGCCGAAGGATTCGTCAGATCCAAGAGCCCTGCCGAAAAGCTGGTGTTGAGGAGTAGATAGGGTGAGCCATCCTGCCGCTTCACCAGATAGCCGCGCTCGCGCGCCTCGGCGAACAGGTTGCGGTACGCGGCGCCTTGCTCGGCCCTGCGCTCTTCGACATCGACCAGAAATGGGTTCACATACGTCATCACGTGGATGCCTTGAGCGCGCAGGTCGGCGACGAGCTTCTGCCACTCGGGGTAGCGCTTCTGATCGAGCGTCCAGTTCCACCAAAGCTGCTTGCCAAAGCTGGTGGTGCGCTGCCCGACCCAGTCTTGCAGCCACAGCGCACTTACCGGAATCCGCTCGGCCTGAAGCTGGGCCACGGCTTCGCGCACGACCTGCGTGCCGCCTTGCAGGCCGATGATGGCGCCTTTGCCGATCCAGTCTGGCAGTCGGCGCATGCGTCCTGTTAGCGCAGTCGTCGTCGTGATCAGATCGAGCGGACTTTCGCCAGTCAGAAACCAGCCGCGCATGGCCGGCTCGCCTTGTGGCGATGCGCGCAGCTCGATCACGGTGGCTTCGTCGCGACGCATGTCAAAGACGGCATAGTCATGCGTGCTCAAGAGCAGGCCACGCAGCGCCGAGGTCACGAAGTGCGGCACGCCAGCATAGGACGTATGCCAGCTTCCTCCGGCGCCGCCTGCGGTCACGTCGGCCCCGAGAGTGATCGGCTGCAGGCCACGCCCCACGCCTTGTTCCGATGCGACAATCGGCAGGCGTCGACCTTTCTGGTTAAAGTACGTGAACTGCTCGCCAAAGCCATAGTGGCCTTCGTCGGCGCTTGAGGCGGCAACCAACGCCACCGTGCGCACGTCGGACAGAGCCGAGCCAGTCGCTGGCAACAGGCGCAGCGCAAAGGCCACGGCCTTTTCGGCCCCCGGCTCGCGTGCCGCTTCGAACTGCATGCGCCAGGGCAGAGTGCCCTTGGAACAGCTCAGCTCGCCTTCGAGCACGGCGCGATGTTCTTCGCGGATCAGCCGCTTTAGCGTCTGCTTCGTGCAGCGCAGACGGGTCGTGCTGCGGACCCGAACCATGCCCCGCGACTCAGAAAAAACATCATCGTTGTGGGCTGCCACGACAAAGGCGCGCCCCGGCAGGCTCGCGAAAACCTCGCGTCCGCTTGCGTGTCGCAGCACCACGCGCGGTCGGTCGCTGCCACCGCTCACCAGAAGCTCAAAGTCGCCAAGCTGCGTGCGGGCTGGGACATCGGCGCTCAGCGTCAGCGCACCATAGGGCGTCGGCTGTAGCCATACCGCATCGCACAGCACAAAAGCCGCGAGCGCTGCGCACAGTCCCAGGGCAAGACCCAGCATCCATCGTCGGAGATTTCGCCGCATTCGCCGGACCTGCCTAGATCAGTCCTGGCCCTCGCGAGGCCGTGACCCAGTACGGCACTTGCCGCACATGGTCCGAAAGCAGGATGGCGTTGGCTGCCTCGCGACCTGTGACCACGGCGCGCTCCATCAGCGCCGTTGGATACTGCGGCGTGCCGACCCAGTCGCCGCACAGCGAGAGGTTCTCGACGCCGTTTTCGCTGGCATAGCGGCTCGTCGGGCGCGCCGTGCCTTGGCCGACCTCAAACGATGTGAAGTTGCTGTATGAACCAACGGTGCGCGCCAAGAGCTTGGCGCTCGCTAGCTCGGGCATGAGCTCCAGCGCGACGACGCGGACCAGCGGCCACAGCGCATCGTCGGGCACCACAGACAGAAGCGGGTTCGCGTACAGGTGAAACTCCAGCACCGATCCGCCGGTTCGCTGCGCGAAGTCGCGCGACTCTTCTTCCAGCAAGTGGTACTGCGCGAGCAGGTTGATCGGGCGGTGCTGCGGCGTCTCAAGCACGTCGGGCACCTCGGCGCGCGGCTGCTTGTCAAGCCACACGCGCAAGATCTTGTACGGCGGCGCCACGCGCATCGCGCCCACCTTGGCCTTGAGGTCGGCCAGCGACTCAGCGGCTGGGCTGTCGAGCGCCACGGATCCCGCGAGCACACTCTGCGTGCCTTTCACATCGGTGGCCAGCACCACGGCATCAAAGGTCTCGCTGCTGCCGACTTCGCCGAGCGCGCGATCGAGCTGAATGCGCAGGCCCTTGACCGGACGCGATAGCTCGATGCGCACGCCCAGATAGCGCAGCCGCGCTTCCCACGGGCCAATCACCGCCGTGTGGTGATCGACCGTTGTGATCTGGCGGTTCATCGCCTTGGGCTGGCCGACAAAGTACAGGTGCATGAGCTCCAGCATCGCGGCGGCGCTGATCTTTTCAGGATCGTTCAGCGTCACCGATGCGGCCGGCTGCAGGATGACGTCATAGAACTTGTTGTTGACCCCGCGCGAGCGGGCCCAAGCCCGCAGCGTCTGTCCATCGAAGCGCGCCGTGTTGGTGGCGTGGTCATAAAACATCGAGTCGGCCAGCGTCTTTAAGTTGGCCAGGGCATCGAGCAGGTTCAGGTTCGGCGAGCGCTCGATGAGCTTGAGCATGTTTTCGGGATAGCGCGGCGGGTTCGATTCGAGGACTTCCGGCTTGTACGTGCGGTACTGGAAGTGAACTTGGTTGTACGGTCGGAAGTACTTGTGTACGCCCAGGCGCGCGTGGATTTCCTTGCACACGTGATAGTTGTCAAACCACATGTGCAGGCCGTGCTCGACGGAAAACTCGCCCACTGGCAGCTTGATGCGGCGCGTGGCTAAGCGCCCCCCTAGCACGGACGAAGCCTCGCGCAGCGTCACTTGATAGCCGCGCTCAGCCAGCTCAAGCGCGGCTGACAGGCCAGCCAGTCCGCCGCCGATGATCAGCACGGACTTCTTTTTTCCCGACGGCAGGCGCAGCGGGTCGCGGGGGTTTTCCGGCAGGATCAGGCGCGGCGGCAGCGGGATGGCCTGCGCCGAGCGTGACCACAGCGAGCTTGCCAAGCCCGATCCAAGGGCCAAGCCACCGAGGGATGCAGACTGCAAGAACGCGCGTCGACGGATCATGGACTCTCCTATCCAGCTCTTGGCGGGCTTCTGAGACAAATGCAGGGCCGCAGCCGACGGTGCCATCCAGCTGCAGCTCTGCTTAGATGTCGGCAGGATTCACTGCGTGGCAGTGAATGCATGTTGAATAATTAGAAATGAATGCGTCAATTAATAAATACGAATATAAAAGAAATATCGAACAATATATGTTAATTTATACTGGGCTTGCCGTCGCCGCTGCCTAATAGCTATCGAAGGGCAGGACCTCGATCTCGGCGTTCTTAAGGGCGGCGATCTTGGCAAGCTGCGGCAGGACATTTTTCGCCGTGGCCACCAGCGTCACGACGAGCTCGTCGGGGTGCAGACAGGCATCCATCGCCTGGCGAATGGCTTTTTCGTCGACGGCAGCGATGCGCTCGGGGAAGTCGGTGACATAGCCCTGCGGCATATCGCAGAGCAGCAGGCGCGTGCGCAGCGCCAAGCGATCGTCGGCGGTCTGGATGGTAAAGGCGTGGCTCTTTTGCAGATAGCCCTTGCTGAACGCGACCTCCTCGGGACGCAGGCCACCTTCGGCCCACTCGCGATACAGGCGCAGGATCAGCTCGAGCGTCTCGCCGGTCTGCTCGGCGGACGGCATGACGTGGACCACCAGGCCGCGCACCCCGCGTCCTTGGCCCAAGCGCGCCGACGCGCCATACGAAAGGCCGCGCTTGACGCGCACTTCATCCATCAAGCGAGCGGTAAAGGTTCCGCCAAATGCCGTCGTGGAAACCAGAAGCGGCAGATAGTGAGCATCGCGCCAGTGTGGCGCCAGCTGACCCATATAGATCTGCGACTGCGTGCGGTTGGGCTTGTCGACAACGACGACGCGCAGCCTGCGGCGGGCTTTTTTCGCCACGGGGGGCGGGCTTAGATCCACGTCGCGGACGGGGCCGGCGGGCAGGGCCTTGGCAGCGCCTGTGAAGTGGCGCGCCAAAAGAGCCTGCGCTTCGTCTTCGCCCAGCGCGCCCGAGACGCCATAGACGACGTTTCCCGCGACCAGATGATGGGAAAACCAGGTGCGCGCCAGATCGACGCGATAGCGCGCGATGCTGTCGTGCGTGCCGCCAACGGGCAGAGCATACGGGTGACTGCCGTACAGGGCGCGGGCAAAAAAGCGCCCGGCCAGCGATCCATCGTCGTCGCGCAGATCGTCTAGGTTGGCGTCTAGCTCGCGCCGCAGCTTGTCGCTTTCGCTTTGGGAAAAGTCGGGACGCGCAAGGACATCGGCAAGGATGGCGCAGGCCGCATCGATGTGTTCTTTGAGCGCCATCGCCTCGAACAGCACCGAGTCATGCCAGCACAGAACCTGCACCGACGCGCCCAAGGCATCGATGGCATCTTCGAGCTGAGCCCGCGTCTTGCCCCCGGCTCCGCGTCGCTGAAGCTCGGTCACATAGTTGCACAGGCCGGCCATGGCGCCGTCGGGCAGCTTGCCCAAGCCCAGCTCGGGTCCGGGCTTGGCGTCGCTGGCGGCACCTGTGCGCAGCGTCACTTGCACCCGGCACAAGGGCAGGCTGTGGTTCTGTTCCAGGATCAGCTTCGCCTGCGTCGAGCTGGGCTGTTTTTTTTTCGACGTGGCCGCCATTAGGCACGCTCCACTTGTTGCGCCGCTTTGCGGCGGGCGGGGGTCTCAGGCCGTACGATCAGCAGCGTGCGCCGCTCAGGAAGCAGATACGTGCGGGCCACCGCTTGCAGCTGATCAGCGGTCACCGCGCGTAGCTGCGCCGGCACATCGAACAGCGTGCGATAGTCGCCTGCCACCGTGTCGAATTCACCAAGCTGCGCCGCCTTGCCATGGGCGGTGCGCATGCCGGTATAAAACTCGGTCAAAAGGCGGGCTCGCGTTCGTTCGACATCGTCGCTGCGCACGCCTTCTTTTTTTACGCGCTCGACGTGGGCATCGAACAGGGATAGCAGCTCTTCCGCGGTGTGCCCGCGCTTGAGCGAGGCCGAGATCTCCCACAGGCCGCGATCGCGGAACGGGGTGACGCTGCCGCCGATCGATGTGGCGATCTCGCGCTCGACCACCAGATCGCGATGGATCGGCGACGAGTGCGAGCCCATCAAAAGCTCGCTCAAAAAGTCGAGCCAGACATGCTCGTCCGACGAAAACGCAGGCGCTTGATAGCCCATGAGCAGCTTGTCGCTTTGCACCGGCTTTTTAAACAGCGCACGACGCTCGGCGGCTTGCGGCTTGCGGTCGGCAAGCGGCTGATAGTGCCCCTTGGGCAGCGCCTGTGCCGGGATCGGCCCATAGTGTTTTTCAATCAGCGAAAGCGTCTGCTTTTCATCGATGTCACCGACGACAACCAAGAGCGCGTTGTTCGGCGCATAGAACGTTCGATAAAAGGCCATGGCATCGCGCAAGGACAGGCGCTTGATGTCGCGCATCCAGCCGATGGTCGGCCAGTGGTACGGGTGTCCCTTGTCGAAGGCTAGGCGAAACAGCTCTTCTGACATGAAGCCGTCGACATCGTCGTCGACGCGCAGGCGGCGCTCGCTGATCACGACCCCGCGCTCAGACTCGACCTGATGGCGCTGGATGACCAGGTGCTGCATGCGCTCGGCTTCTAGGCGCACGGCAAGCTCTAGCTCGCTCTTGGGCAGGTCGTCTTGGTAGTACGTCCAGTCGACCCAGGTGGCGGCGTTGGTGCTGCCGCCTTGGCGCTCGATCTGACGGTCGAACTCGCCGGCTGGCAGGTGCTCGGTCTCGTTGAACATCAGGTGTTCAAACAGGTGGGCGAGGCCGGTCTTGCCTTCCTGTTCGTGGCGCGATCCGACGCGGAACCACGTCTGATAAGCCAAGACCGGAGCCGAGGGATCGGCCAGCAAGAGCACGCGCAGCCCGTTCCCCAGCTTATACATGCGCAGCATCAGCCCGTCGGTGGCGCTGCCTTTGCCGCGCTTCTTGCCCGCCTTTGCTGCGATGGGCTCTGTCGACGTCATGGCAAAAGGAAACTCAGACAGCAGCTCAGCGCTCATGGTGCGGACCTCGCCGATGGTTCATTCAAACGGTCTTACCGGGAGAGCCCTTTCCCTGTCAACGCGCGACGACGTAGTTGTGTCGACGTGGCCGCCGTTGACGGGCGGGAACCGCCAAAAGCCCATCATGAGCTTGCGCGGGGGGACTCGGGGCTCGCGCTGCATACCGATCCATCGTCTGTGGATCGGTGGAGATGTCCGATCCCGAGAGAAAACCCATGGAGGGAGCCCATGAGAAGTCTGTTCTGCGCGCTCGCCGGAATCCTGCTGGTCTCGGGGTTCGCGCTCGCGGACAAGATCGAGTGTCCGAGCGGCGTGAGATACGAGTCGACCAAGCAGGCGCCGAACTGGTGGTGGACGCCCGAGATCGTGCGTCCGAAATCGGCGGAGTACCAAGTGGTTGGGGCAGAGCTCTACCTTGTCTGCACCTACGAAATAAAGGTCGGGACTGGCGTCAATCACAAGCTTCCCCAGGGCACCACATGCAAGGCCCGCCGGGGCGGCTTCGACTGCAACACCGGGCCGATCGAGTGTCCGGCCGGTCCATTTATGACCCAGATCACCTTGCCGCAGCCTTCCAGCTGGACGCAGACGCCCGTGAAACACGATCTCATCACCGCACGGGTCGCGAGCGCGACGTACCTGATGTGCGACTACAGCGATGTCGTCCGCAGCTATTCCCTTCGCACGCGCGTGTGTACGCTGCAGGGCAGCGGCTTCGACTGCACGATTCCCAAGCGCTGAGCGCGCCCCGGCTTCACGTCCCTCGGCTGCGCACGCAACATCCTTAGACCGAAGGTCCCGGCTGCACGCGGTCTTGGTCGTGTCGAACAGCGACAGCGACCTTGCGATGTGCGGTTAGGAGCTTATTGGCGTAACGGGTGATGAGGACTGAAATAGAGATAAATTATCAGTAAAATATTAAGAAATAGATACTAAATATAATAAAGTATATTTAGTATCTATTTTTGAAGTTGTTGGCCGGTTACTCCGGCGCCTGCCTAGGCTTTTTCGGGGGTGGGTGTCGGCAGAAGGCCAGGGGACAGCAGGCCGGACGAGACGCCGGGCGAGTCTGAGTTGGCGTCGCTGCGGTTGCTCAGCGGGCGCGCCGGTCGCTGCGGCAGCGTGCCGCCCTTGATCACGACGTCGATGTCGTCGCCGGACAGCGTCTCGTGGGTCAACAGCGCCTCGGCCAGTGCCTTGAGCTGATCAAGGTGGGTTTCAAGCAGCGTGCGCGCGTGGCCGTACTGGAAAAGGACGATGCGCTTCACTTCCGAGTCGATGATCTGCGCCGTCTCTTCCGAGTAGTTCTGGCTTTGCGCAAGCTCGCGACCCAAAAAGACGTGCTCTTCGCGACGGCCAAAGGTCAGCGGGCCGAGCTTTTCGCTCATGCCCCAGTTGCAGACCATCTTGCGCGCCAGATCCGTGGCTCGGTCGATGTCGTTGCCGGCGCCCGTGGTCAGGTGGCCAAAGATCAGCTCCTCCGCGACGCGGCCGCCCATGAGCACGCAGATTGTGCCTTCGGCCCATTCCTTGGTGGCGTTCAAGCGATCTTCGACGGGAAGCTGCTGCGTCACGCCCAGCGTCGGGCCACGCGGAATGATCGTGACGCGATGCACCGGATCGGCATTGGGAATCAGGCGCGCGACGAGCGTGTGTCCGGCCTCGTGATACGCGGTGATGCGCTTCTCTTTTTCCGAGATCACCATCGACTTGCGCTCGGGGCCCATAAGGACCTTGTCCTTGGCCTCTTCAAAGTCGCGCATCTCGACCATGTTCTTGTCGCGACGGGCCGCCAGCAGCGCCGCTTCGTTCACCAGCGATTCCAGATCGGCGCCGGAAAAGCCCGGTGTGCCGCGCGAGACAACGGCCAGATCGACATCCGGCCCGATCGGTACGCGGCGCGCATGCACGCGCAGGATGCCTTCGCGGCCTTTGACATCGGGACGCGGCACGACGATGCGGCGGTCAAAGCGGCCGGGCCGCAAGAGCGCCGGATCCAAGACATCGGGCCGGTTGGTCGCGGCGATCATAATGACGCCATCGTTCGACTCAAAGCCGTCCATCTCGACGAGAAGCTGGTTCAGCGTCTGCTCGCGCTCATCGTGACCACCGCCCAGCCCCGCTCCACGGTGACGGCCCACCGCGTCGATCTCATCGATAAAGATGATGCAGGGAGCGTGGCGCTTGCCTTGCTCGAACAGATCACGCACGCGGCTGGCGCCGACGCCGACGAACATCTCGACAAAGTCGCTGCCCGAGATGCTGAAGAACGGCACACCGGCTTCCCCAGCGATGGCGCGGGCCAGAAGCGTCTTGCCAGTTCCCGGCGGGCCCATCATCAGCACGCCCTTGGGAATGCGACCGCCGAGGCGGGTGAACTTCTTGGGGTCCTTCAAGAACGCGACGATCTCTTCTAGCTCGTCCTTGGCTTCTTCGACGCCGGCAACATCGGCGAAGGTGACCTTGTTCTGGCTATCGGACAAGAGCTTGGCCTTGGCTTTGCCAAAGCTCATCGCCTTGCCGCCGCCGGCCTGGATCTGCCGCATGATGACGTAGAACAAAAAGACGATGACGACCATGGGCAGCAAGCTGCCCAAAAGCAGCGTCAGCCAGCCGCTGTCGTCGCGCTTTTCGATCTCGTAATGAATGCCGGCCTTGTCGAGCGCCGCAAGCACATGGCCCTGCGACAGCTCAGACGGGCCGACCAGCTTCACTTTGTCGTCGGGGGGCTGCTTCTTATAGGTGACGACGTATTCCTGGCCATCGATGCGCACGTTTTCGATCTGCGCCGGAGTCTTCTCGATGGCCTGCATGAAATCGCTGAAGCTGGGACGCTTCTCGCTCTGGCTGCGAGCCCCCAAAATCAGCTCGTAGGCGACGACGAAAGCCAACGCCATCATCACCCAGACCAGGACTGTTTTCTGCGTCTGACGCAACACACACCTCTTGAAACTAATAGGGAGAGACTTCGCAGCTCACCGTCGGGGAGGACCTTCTTTTTGAGCTCGCCGTGTGCCGACCCGAACTCACTGCCCACGACTGCGCCGTATCACTGGCCCGGCGCGAAGTCTTGCCATTATTGCACACGAACACTGCCAGTCAACCTAAGCATCGGCTTCCCATCCGTCGAGCACGGGGGGATCCTGGGCATGTGTCTGGGCCCTCAGATGATCAGGCACAGCGCTGGCTTGCGTGGTCCGTGCGGCCGGCGGCAGGTGTGGCAAAAGCAGCCAGCCGCGGCAGCGTTCGACTCGTCCGCAGCCCGGAAGATCCAGCCACTTGCGCCCGGCTGTACTGGCACAAAGCGACAGCAGCGCCGTCACGTGTCGAGCACCCAGCTGCGACCCCAGCAGGCGACGAAAGATGCGTGCGGTCAGGGCGCTGGGCAGCGCTTCTAGCTCGCGGACAGACAGGGCCAGCCGATCGTCACGCGGTGGTGCCGGCGATGGGGCGCTGGCTGCTGAGCGCAAAAGAGCCTGCAGCGCCTGGGCCGCTAGCTCGTCGAGCAGTGCGGCATCGCGGGCCAGCTGTTGCGAAAGATCCAAAAGGTGCGCGTCGAGGTGCGGAGCCAGACGTCGCAGGACCGGCAGCGCCTCGTTCCGCAGGCGTGAGCGCAGATAGCGCGGATCCGCGTTGCTGGGATCGTCGACGGGAAGGGGCGCAATGACCGAGGTCGCTTGGCGCAAGAATCCTTGGATCTGCGCCCGCGACACGGCAAGCAGCGGTCGCACAAGCCGCACGAAAGAAGGCCACGAGCACGGTGGCTGGGCAACCTCGGACATTCCGGCGAGCCCTTTCGGCCCGGCGCCTGCCAGCCAGCGCATCAGCATGGTCTCGGCTTGATCGTCGCGAGTGTGACCAAGAAGAATCCACGGCGCACCGAGCTGCTCGGCGAGCAAGACCAGGGCCCGATAGCGAGCGCTGCGCGCCTGCGCTTGTCGCGACGGTCCCGCTGCGACTTCAACTGGCAGGATCTGCGCCGATAGGCCCAGGCGCTGCGCGGCCGCGACGACCTGCTGCGCTTCCTGCGCGGCAGCCTTGCGCAGCTGATGATCGATGCAGACGACGTGCGGCACCAGGCTCTGCGACTCGCGCAGCACAGCGATCGACAGCATCAAGGCGGTTGAGTCGGGCCCTCCCGAGCAGGCCACAAGCACGCGCTGCCGGCCTGACCACGTCGCGGGCAGTGCTCGACGCACCAGCCGCACGACCTGGGTGCGGCGCAGGCGCGAAAAAAGCAGCGACGCGTCTGGATCCGTCGACGCATCTGCAGGCAGGAAGCGCTGGGCTGGCACGCGACAGACGCTAGCCTGTCACCGCGGACACGACAATGGTCTTGGCGCGGCAGAGGCGACATCGGGCACAGAGCCGCGCTGGCTCTGCGTGCGTGCAGCTGGGAATGTCTCGGCGAGGCCGTTCTTGCTCGCGCCGGGCGCTTCGTGGCAAGGTCGCATGCAAGAGGAACACTCGAATGGATCTGCAACTCACAGACGAGCAACAGATGGCGCAGAAGGTGGCCGCCGAGTTCGCTAAGAACGAAGTGCTGCCGAAGGCCGCCGAGATCGATCACAACCACCGTCACCCGCGCGAGCTCGTCGCGCGCATGGGCGAGCTGGGCTTTATGGGCATCGCCATTCCCGAACAGTACGGTGGCGCCGGTCTGGACACGGTCTCGTACGTGCTGGTGCTGGAAGAGATCTCGCGCGCCTGCGCCTCGACGGGCGTGATCCTGAGCGTCAACAACTCGCTCGTCTGCGACCCCATTTATAAGTTTGGCAACGAAGAACAGAAGCAGAAGTGGTTGACGCCGCTCGCCCAGGGCCGCTTGCTTGGCTGCTTTGCGCTCAGCGAACCCGAGGCAGGATCCGACGCCGCGGCACAGAAGACGATCGCTCGCCCGGCCAAAGGCCCCAGCGGCGAAGACGGCTTTGTCATAAACGGTGTGAAGAACTGGATCACCAACGGCCCCGTCGCGGATGTCTGCGTGCTGTTCTGCATGGCGGACCCGCCGGGCCGCGACTCGGGACACAAAGCGATCACGTCGTTCATCCTGCCGATGAACACGCCGGGCGTGCGCACTGGACCGCCGGACAAGAAGCTGGGCATTCGCGGCTCGCAGTCGTGTCAGATCTTCCTCGACGATGTCTTTCTGCCCAAGAGCCTGCTTCTGGGCGAGGTCGGCCAGGGCTTCAAGGTTGCGATGGCCACGCTCGACGGAGGACGCATCGGCATCGCGGCGCAAGCGCTGGGGATTGGCCGAGCCGCATACGAAGACGCCGGGCGCTATGCGCTTGAGCGCAAGACGTTTGGTCAGCCCATCGCCAACCACCAGTCGATCCAGTGGAAGCTGGCGGACATGGCCACTGAGATCGACGCGGCTCGCTTGCTGACGCTGCGCGCGGCGACGCAAAAAGATCGCGGCGTGCGCCACAGCAAGGAATCGGCCATGGCCAAGCTGTTCGCGTCGGAAGTCGCCAACCGCGCGGCCAAGGAAGGCGTGCAGATCTTTGGTGGCAATGGCTTTGTCGAAGATTTTCCCGCCGAGCGCCACTACCGCGATGCGAAGATCACTGAGATCTATGAAGGCACCAGCGAGATTCAGCGCCTGGTCATCGCAAGTGCCATCCTGAAAGAGTAAGAACCCCCGGCCCACGGGCGAAGGAGCCTCTCATGCGCAGGACCTACGATCTCCTCTGCCGATTGCCCGCTTCGATCGCGCTCGCGATGGTCTGTTTGGCCAGCGGCTGTTCAGAGCCACCCAAGGTGGCCAAGCCGACGCCCAGGCCCTATGTCAAGCCCGAGGCGCCGGCTTATGAGACGCCCACCGTCGAGAACACCGAGGAACGGGCCGCGGAAGTGCGCAAGGTCTGCACGCGCAAGGCGCAGACCAGCCCCGATATTTCGCGCTGCTGGATGCAAGAGTCCGAGCGCAACGGCGGCAAGAAGTTCGAGGCAGAGATCCGCATCTCGATGCTGGTCAACCCCGAGGGACGGGCGCAAGAAGCCAGCGTCCTAAACAGCGGCGAACGTAGAGAGCTAGAAGCCTGCATCTTGGAGGCGGTCAAGGGCTGGTCGTATCCGACGGGACAGACGCTGACTCCGGTGCAGTGCAACTTCTTCCTGCGCCCCATCATGTAGCGTCGCGAGGAAACCGCCCAGATGAAGTACCTAAAGTCGGCTGGCTGGATCGGGCTGCTGCTGTGTGCAGGGCTCGTCGAGCCGGCCTTTAGCAAGAAGAAACCCAAGGTCGAAGCGCCGCCGCCGCCTGCCGCAGCCGACATGCAGGTCGAGGGCATCGTCGGTGAGCTAGAAGACGGCGCGGTGCAGCGTGTGCTGCAAGCCAACCATGCTGCCATGCGTCGCTGTTACGACGAGCAGGCGGGGCGGCTGCACTATGTCGGAGGGCACCTTGAGCTCAAGGTGCGCGTGCTGCCCAGCGGGCGTCCCAAGTGGGTGGCGATCGTCGATTCCAGCCTCGGCAGTACCGAGATCGAGCAGTGCGTGGTGGCGACGCTCGAAAAGACGCAGTTTCCGACGCCCAAAGGCGGCGAGGGCGAGCTGACCTGTCCGATCGACTTTGCCGCGCGCACACCAACGGGAACCTGGCAAAAAGAGCGCATCGCGAGCGTGCTCGCCAAGAAGAAAGCAGCCTTGGCCGCATGCAAAGGCCGGGCGGGCACTGCGGCGGTAAAGGCGCTGCGCATGACGCTATACGTCGGTCCGGGCGGCAGCGCGACCTCGGCGGGCTTCGCTGCAGACGAGCCGCAGGATGCCAAGCTGGCCAAGTGCGTCGCTGACCGCGTGCTCGCGCTTTCGTTTGATGATCCCCTGGGCCAGATGGTCAAGGTGAGCTTCCCGATGGGCGACTTGTTCGGCAGCGAAAAATGAACTTTGAGCCTACCGAAGAACAGCAACTAATCGTCAAGACCGCACGCGAGTTCGCGATGGGTACGCTGGCACCGCGAGCGGCCGAGCGCGATCTGCAGGGCTGGTTTCCCGCATCAGAGCTTCGTCAGCTTGGCCAGCTGGGACTTTTGGGCGTCAACGTACCCGACGAGCTCGGCGGGGCACAGGCTGGGGCCGTTGCCTATTCACTGTCGCTGACCGAGATCGCAGCCGCCGATGCCTCGGTCGCCGTCGCCATGGCCGTCACCAACATGGTGGCTGAGCTCATCGTGGCCTTCGGCAGCGATGAACAGAAGCGAACGTACGTGCCGATGCTGTGCTCGGGCGAGGCCGTGTGCGGAGCCTTCGCCCTGTCCGAGCCTCAGTCTGGATCCGATGCGGCGGGTATGCGCACCATCGCCACAGAGACCCAAGACGGCTATCGCATCGACGGCAGCAAGCTGTGGATCACATCGGGGGATCGTGCCCGCGTGCTGATTGTCTGGGCGCGCACCGACGGAGGCGCAGGCCTGCGGGCGGGCGGCAAGGCGGCTTCTGGGATCAGCGCGTTTATTGTTCCTGGCGATACGCCTGGCCTTTCCGCTGGCAAACCCGAGCACAAGCTGGGCCTGCATGGCTCGACGACCGTGCCGCTGACGTTCGACGGCTGTGTGGTGCCGACGTCGGCGCTGCTCGGTCGCGTCGGCGACGGCTTCAAGCTGGCGATGGCAGCGCTGGACGGGGGCCGCATCGGCATTGCATCGCAGGCCGTCGGTGTAGCGCGGGCAGCGCTGTCCGCAGCGACGACGTATGCCAAAGAGCGCAAGCAGTTCGGTCAGGCGCTCGCCAACTTTCAGGCCATCCAGAACATGCTGGCCGATGCCGCGACGCAGCTTGATGCCGCGCGTTTGCTGACGCTGCGGGCTGCCTACCTTAAGCAAGAAGGACAGCCGTATTCCGCCAAAGCGGCGATGGCCAAGCTGTATGCGTCCGAGATGGCAGGCCGCGTCTGCGACATGGCGCTGCAAGTACACGGCGGCTATGGCTATACCCACGAGTTTCCCGTCGAGCGATACCTGCGCGATGCCCGAGTGCAGCGCATTTATGAAGGCACGAGCGAGATCCAGCGCATCGTCATCGCGCGCTCGCTGCTAAAGGAGTTCGTTGACCATGTCTGAGAACCAGGGAGGCAAAAGCCGAGCGCCTGCGGGCGCGGCCAAGCTTCGCATCTTGATCGCCAAGCCGGGGCTGGATGGCCACGATCGCGGCGCCAAAGTCGTTGCCCGCGCGCTGTCGGATGCCGGGTACGAAGTGATCTATACCGGCCTGCATCAGACGCCCGAGATGATCGCTGCCACCGCGGTGCAAGAGGCCGTCGACGCGGTTGGCCTTTCGATCATGTCGGGGGCGCACATGACGCTGTTCCCGGCGGTGATGGGCGAGCTAGGCAAGCGCGGTGCGGGCGACGTGATCGTGTTCGGCGGCGGCATCATTCCCGAAGAGGACGAAAAAGAGCTGCGCGAGCGCGGCGTGCGGGCGCTGTTTAAGCCCGGAGCCTCGACGCACGAGATCGTCGACTTCATCGAGTCTGTGGTTCGTCCCCATGCTGAGGCCAGCCGACTTTCCTAGCCTGACTTCCCCACATGCCTGCGCAGCGACGGCATGGGTCGCCATCGACGTGCGCTGCGGCCAGATAGACAAAGGTCCATCATGCTTGACTTTGAACTGCCCGAAGATCTGCGCGTCCTGCAAAAGACCGTGCGCGAATTCGCCGCGGCGGAAGTGGCTCCCTTTTGCCACGCGTGGAACGAAGAAGAGCGCTTTCCGCATGAGCTGATTCCCAAGCTGGGCGCGCTGGGGCTCTTGGGCATGGCGATTCCCGAGCGCTACGGCGGCGCCGAGATGTCGCTGCAGGCTATCGCCTTGGTCGTCGAAGAGCTCGCCGCTGTCGACGGCAGCGTCGCCATCACCGTCGCGTCGCACAACGGCCTGGCCTCGGGCCATATCCTGCTCGCCGGCACCGAAGAGCAAAAGATGAAGTACCTGCCCGATCTGGCCAGCGGCAAGAAGCTGGGCGCCTGGGGCCTGACCGAGCCGGGCTCGGGATCCGATGCGGCTGGCGCTCGCACCCGCGCCACCCGCCTCGACGACGGAAGCTGGAGCCTAAGCGGCACCAAGACCTTCATCACGCAGGGCTCGGTGGGCGGCACGTATGTCGTGCTTGCGGTCAGCACACCCGAAAAAAAGCAGCACGGCATCACCGCCTTTATTGTCGAGCGCGGCACGCCTGGTTTCCGCGCTGGCAAGGTGCTGGAAAAGATGGGCCTGCATGCTTCGGACACCGCCGAGCTCATCCTCGACGATGTGCGACTGGCCGACAGCCAGCGCTTGGGTCAGGTCGATCACGGCTTTATCGACACGCTGAAGATCCTCGACAAGGGGCGCGTCACCATCGCGGCCATGGCGCTGGGCTTAGGCTATGGCGCGCACGAAGCGGCCCGTCGCTATGCCCGCGAGCGCAGGCAGTTCGGCAAGTCGCTGGCTGAGTTCCAGGCGATCCAGAACATGCTCGCCGACAACGCGACCGAGCTTGACGCGGCGCGCCTTTTGATTCGACGCGCCGCTTGGATGTACGACCAAGGCCAGCGCATCACGCTGGCCGCGTCGATGGCCAAGCTGTACGCGGCGCAGGCGGCGATGCGGGCGTGCAACCGCGCCGTGCAGATCCACGGCGGCTATGGCTATACCCGCGAGTACCCCGTCGAGCGCCACATGCGTGACGCCAAGCTGTGCGAGATCGGCGAGGGCACCAACGAAGTGCAGCGCATGGTCATCTGCCGTCAGCTCCTCTCGCGCGGCGAGCTACACGTACCGCACGTCTTGGCCTAGGTCAGCGCCCCCGCCGGGCGGGGAGCGGCGCGGGGGGCACGACGTATTTCCACACCAGGCGCAGTCGGTCGAACGTGTGTCGATGCGACGCGCCTCAATGAGGATTCGCGGAATTTAGGGATAGAGCGACAGCGCAATGCAATACGATAAACTTGAATTGAAGCAACCAAAGCAGTGTCTCGACTACGAGGAGTGCTCGGCTTTTGTGCTCGCCTCCATTGAGGAAATTGTGAATGATGCCATTCGGGCAAAGCGCAACAAGATCATTATCAATACGAATCTGAAGCTCGGTCTCCCTATGGAAAATATCAATAAAATAGCCAGTCCTTTTGTGGAAGCCTGAGCTGTTGAAGGATTTCAAGATGTGGTTGAAGACAAGAACAACAAGTCAAAGAATCAGAACAGCATACGTGGATGATCCTGATTACATATTTATCATTTTGTCTTTGAAGCACCGCGTATACTCCGGGCAGTCTGGGATGGGCGGGGAAACATCCCCCAGCTGAAGCGGGCCAAAGCGCCTGGGGTGGGGGGATGATCCCCCAGGCGGCGCGCGGTTCTCGACGGAGAGGCCGTGGCACGTCTTTGGCGATAGCAGAGAGGCGAAAGGGAGGTCGAGATGTCCGCCGTATCGCCTATCACTCCGCTGCCTGTGGTCCCTGCCGTCGCTGTGCGTACTCCGTCGCGTCCGGCACCGATTCGCGTGCAGAGCTTCGCCGCCACCAGCGTGGGCCGCCGCGAGAGCAACGAAGATGGGCTCTTGCACCTGTCGTCGCATGGCCTGTTTGTCGTCGCCGACGGCATGGGCGGATACGAAGGCGGCGAGGTGGCCAGCCAGATCGTCATCGAGACGATGCAGCAGGTCTATGAGCGCCTGCGCGCCGACGCCGATGCCACGTTTCCATGGCGCCTGGATCGCGACAAGACGTTTGAAGAAAACCTCTTGGTTGCCGCGATTCGCTTGGCCAACCGCAACATCATCGCCCGTCGCACGGGTCCACTGCGCGACATGGGATCGACGGTGGTGGCGCTTTCGGTCAGCGGTCGCAGCATCACGCTGGCCCACGTCGGAGACAGCCGCATCTATCGCCTGCGCGGCACCGAGCTTTCGCAGCTGACGCGCGATCACTCGCTGTATGAAGAAGCGCGGGCCGCGGGCCTTGCCGACAGCCTGCGCAGCAAGCGCGAGTGCTCGTTCGCCAACGTCATCACGCGCGCCCTGGGACTGGCTGACCGCGCCGAGCCCGACGTGCGCACCGTCGAGGCCGAGCCGGGCGATGTCTTTCTTTTGTGCTCGGATGGGTTGAGCGATCCGCTGCCCGATTCCGCGCTGGCCGATTGGCTTTTGCAGGCGCGCAGCGAGCAACCCAAGGCGGTGCAGAACGCCACCGAGGCGCTGATCCAAGCCGCGTTCGACGCGGGCAGTCGCGACAACATCTCGGCCATCGTCGTGCGCGTTCTGTGACGCGTCACCCCGCTATTCTTCGCGCTCGTCTTCGTCGCTGGGCGTGCTGGCTGGGGTGTCCTGCGCGGCGACCAGGCCGTGCTTGCGCAGCAGCAAGCGCAGGTGCTTGCGATCCAAGCCCGAGGCCCGCGCCGCGGCCGAGATGTTGCCTTGATGCCGCTGGTGCAGGTCGCGCAGATAGCGCAGCTCGAAGCTGTGCAAGAGCGCCGCTTTGGCTTCGGCATAGGGCAGATCGCTGCGTACCGCGACGCCTTCTTCCATGGGCTGAGGCGTGATCTGCAGTCGCAGATCGGCGAAGGCGGCGGCTCCCGGTGACAAGGCCAAGGCGCGGTCGATGATGTTGCGAAGCTCGCGCAGGTTGCCGGGGAACGAGTGCGCCATCAGCCGATCCAGGTTCGGGCCAAAGACCCGCCCCGCGGCCAGGCCTCGTCGTCGCAGAAGCTCGGTCACCAGCGTCGGGATGTCTTCGCGACGAGCGCGCAGCGGCGGCAGCACCACGCGCACGACGGACAGGCGATAGAACAGGTCGGCGCGAAAGGCGCCCTCGGCCACGCGCGTGTTCAGATCGTTGGGCGAGGCGGCCAGCACACGCACGTCGACGCGCTTTTCTAGATCGGCGCCCACCGGCCGCACCGTGCGCTCTTCCAGCACGCGCAGCAGGCGGGCCTGCATCGCTAGCGGAACCGTGCCCAGCTCGTCGAGAAAAATGGTGCCACCGTGGGCGCGGGCGAAGGCGCCGGCACGGCTCTGCGCGGCCCCGGTGAACGCGCCTTTGACGTGGCCGAATAGCTCGCTTTCAAGCAGCGTCTCGGGCAGGGCGCCGCAGTCGATGGCGACGAAGGGGCCGGTGCGACGGGCGCTCTTTTCGTGGATGGCGCGGGCCGCGAGCTCTTTTCCGGTGCCGGTCTCGCCTTCAAGCAGCACGGTGACGTCCGAGCCGGCCGCAAGCTCTAGCACCGCGAAGATCTCGCGCATGCTCAGGCTCTCGGCCACCATGTCGCCGAAGCGGCGCGACTGACTGGGCGCAACCTCAAGCGCCTGCGGTCGCGGCTGGATGCGAACGAAGCTGCGCCCGAGCTTGAATGTGGCTCCGGCACCGACGCTGACCTCGCTGATCAGCGAGCCTTCGTACAGCGTGCCGTTCTTGCTGCCCAGGTCGCGAACGACGAAGCGCCCGGCTAGCTCGCGCACGGCCAGGTGTCGACGCGAGACGCGCTCGTCGCGCAGCACCAAGTCGCAGTCCGACGCACCGCCGACCAGGGTCTCGCTGCCGTCGCTGCGCAGGCTTGCCGCGCGTCCGCTATCTGGGCCTTCGACGACGACCAGCTGACAGCCGCGGGCGGCTCCGCTCGATCCCGGCAGAGCCTCGCTGTGAACCGTCGCTACGGTGCTTCCATCGCGCATCAGCCACTAGCATAAACGACGATCAGGCCGACGCGCGCAGGGGGGAAAAGGCATCCCAGGGCAGCGCGGCTAGCTCGACGGGAAGTGGCCGGCGAACGATGCGGGTGAGCAGCGCTTCGACCGAGGCCGGTGCCAGCAAGATGCCGTTGCGATAGTGGCCGCTGCAGACAAACACGCGGGCGCTGTCGGGGTCCTCGAAAGGACGCGGCACGGGGCCGATCAGCGGCAGGCCATCGCGACTGCCGGGACGCAGCCCGGACCATGTGCGGCGGACGACGGCGTGACCCAGAGCCGGCACCAAGGTCTCAGCCAGGGTCAGAAGATCCAGCAGGCCAGCGACGGTGACCTCCTTGACAAAGCCGACGCGCTCGGTCGTCGAGCCGATGACGATGCGGCCATCGCCCCGCGGCACCAAGTAGCCATGCCCGGCCTCTTTCTGACTGCCGGAAGACGGAAGCTGCGCCCGCTGCGCCGCGATATGCGAGGGCACATGGCCAAAGCAGACATGGCGCAGGATCGACGGTGCGGCCAGAAGCTCTACCATCTGGCCGCGTACGGGCTCGATGCTCGGTGGCGGCAGGGGCACGCCTGCGATCAGAGACGACCAGCTACCGGCGGAAATCACGAGCTGCTCGGCCGAGAGCAGCCACGGCGGTTCTCCGTCGCTGCGCTGCAGAAAGACGCGATGTGGGTCGCTGTGTGTAGAGCCGAGCTCTATGCGCTGCACCGCCGCAGATACGAACTGCACACCATGGCGTCGTGCCGCGGCCTGCAGGGCTGTCAGCAGACGAGGCGGCTCGACCTGACCGTCCTCGGGAAACAGCAGGGCCCCAGGCGCTGTGGCAAGTGCTGGCTCGACGCTGCGGAGCTGCTCGGCCGAGAGAGCCTCGACGGGCAGACCACGGCTGCGCTGCTCGGCAAAAAGGATCGCTTGCGCCTGCAGGTCGGCGTCGCGCAGGGTCGGCTCGCTGGCCGCCAGCATCAGCACGCCACAGCGACGCAGGCCGATGTCCATGTCGACTTCGTCCTCTAGCGCCTGCGCCCAGCGCGGATACAGGGCCCGACTGGCCAAGGCCAGATCGAGCAAAGCCGGGCTGCCCTGCGCTTCGATCTGAGCGGCCAAGATGCCGGCGGCTGCGGTCGATGCCTCGCTGCCTGGCTCGGCGCGATCGACGACGACGACGTGGCGTCCAAGCTGTCCCAGGCGCCAGGCTAGGCCGCAGCCCATGATGCCGGCGCCCACGATCACGACCTCGGCTCCCCGAGGGAACGAGCTATCCGCTGCGCTGTTCATGTGAGGCCTCGCTAGCTAGTTGCCGCGCGCTCAAGCCAGCGCTTCACTTCGCGCTCGATCGCGCGCTGCGCCACGTCCTGAAACGGACGCAGCACAAAAGGAACATCGACGTCCAAGACACAGCGGCTGACCTGAAGCTCGATGCGGGCCCGAAGCTTCAGGCCGCGCGCCAAACCACAGAGCTCGGCGTGCGTGTCCGACGTCCACTTAAGCTGCAGCTTTGCCGATGGATACCGCTCGGCGTAATGGGTAAACGCCTGCCCAATCAGAACACGCGCCCCGGCGTTGTCGAGGGGGTGAGAGAACACATGCCGGGCCATGGCGAACGCCAGAAAGAGCTGACTTAGCGCGATCCAGCCGCCGCCGGAGCCGGGGCGGTCGCCGGAGCCGGGGCGGTCGATGGAGCCGGGGCGGTCGATGGAGTCTTGGTGGGGGAGGGGACCGCCGTCGGTCGCAGGTCAGGCTTGGTGGCGCGCAGGGCTTCGCGCACCAGCTTGCGGGCGCGCAGCGGGTCGGTCTGTGGATCGACACCGGCCTGCGCGGGCTGGCGCATCAGATCGCCCAGATACTGCAGCCGGATGCGCGCCATGTCGGGGCAGTGCGTCGGCTTGGCATCGCAGGCAGCCAGGCCTTGCTCGGTCTGTTTCAGCGCGTCCTGCGGCAGAAGCAGCGTGGCATAGGCATACGCCGCCACCTGATGCACTGCGTGTTCACCGCGGCCGAAAAATGGCTCTAGCGCCGCGACGGCCCAGGCTGGCTGCTCGACGCGCAGATAGGCGCGGGCTAGCTCGACGGCGGCCTGGACATCGTCGGGGGCGCGATAGCGCGCGTCTTCCAAACCAGCCAGCCGATCGAGGTCGGTCTTGTCGCCTTGAACGGCGGGGAACACGGTGACGCCTGGCTGCGGCAGCAGCACCAAGACAGCGACGATCAGGATCGCCACGAGATCGAGGAAGCGGGTCAAGGTCAGACTCCTTCGGCGACTGTATTCTGCGGCTGGGCGGTGGTCAATCGAACAGTGCGCCCGGTGCGAGGGGACCGGGGCGAAACCATGCGAGCAGGCGGCAAGCGGCGGCGCGGACCTACCAGCTATAGCCGCGCTGCCCGCGCGAGATGAAGAAGCGGAACGAGCCGGCTAGCTCGCCGGCCACATTGGGGCTCGGCGGCGGGCTGCCTTGCTCGCGAGCGGCGCGGCCATCTTCGACGGTCACGCGCAGCTCCGCGGAGATCTCTTCACCGACGTTGCGGCCCAGCGCCGAAAAGCGGATGTGCCCGCGCATGAGCGGCTCGACGCGTGAAAACTGGCAGCTGCCGTTTAGCGCGATGTCGGCGCGTACGCTCTCGGCGGGGTCATCGGGAAGCGGCGCGTTCATCGTCGAGACGTTCGGCGGAATGATCGGCACACCCGGCTCGCCACGCGAAAGCGCCGCCTGCTGCGCGGCCAGCACGCCGTCGATGTCGTGGACGGACAGCTGAAATACATCGGTGCGATCCGGCTTGTGCGAGCTTCGCTGCAGGCGGATGAACATCGAGTCGACGGCGCGCGGATCGGGATACCAGCCGGGCCGCTGCGCGAACTGCACATCGACGAAAAAGTACGTCGGGTTCAGGGCAAAGTCAGGCAAGGGGCTGGGCACTACGGTGCTGCTGCGCTTCGAGTCGTAGGTCGGATCTTGATCGGGACAGTCGCGCAGAAACAGCGTGCCGCTGATCTGTCCTTCGCCCCGGCCTTCACAGCCCGAGGCGAACAGTGCCAGCGCTAGCACGGACGGCGCTGCGATGCGGGCGCGGCGGTGTCGCCGCTTGCCTGGATCCCAAGTTGCATCGGACCCGATTCCAGCCACGAATCGACGACGAACGCCCAAGCCCATGAGTTGTTTGTATCACGCTTGCCACGTGGGTATCACGCGTGCTGCGTGGGGATCGCGCGTGCCACATGGCCGCTCGTGCCAAGGTCGCTGCCGCGCGCTGCGTACAACTGGATCATTCGCGATAAGCTACGGATGTCTCGCGCTCGTCCCGCCCGTCTGAACGCACCGCGACACAGGAGCAGGCATGAAGGTCGGCATCAACTACGCATGGAAGAACTACGCCTGGGACTTTGGGTCGGCCCCGAAAAAGAACTCGGGTTCGCTGTGGGGCGCGCCGGCCGCGTGGCGCGAGCGCATCGACCACGAGCTTGCCGAGTTTGCTGCGCTGGGCTTCTGCGCGGTGCGCTGGTTTCTGCTGGGGGATGGAACGACCTATGGCATCGACGATAAGAAGCCGGTCTTGGATGCACAAAAGGGCTGGACGATGGGCGAAGTTCCGTCGCTGCCGAGCGGCTTCATCGCAGACTTCAGCTTTCTGCTAGAGCGCTGCGCCATCGCCGGCATTCAGCTTTTGCCGTCGCTGGTCGACTTCCACTTGGCGTTTCCGGGTGTGGCCGTGCCGGGCTCAGATGGCATCGTCAAGTCGGGCCGCCACGAGCTTCTGTGTGACCCCGAAAAGCGCGAGACGTTTCTGCAGACGACGCTGGTGCCGCTGCTGCAGTGCTCGGCGGACTTTCCCGACGTGATCTATGCCTGGGAAGTCATCAACGAGCCCGAGTGGTGTACGAGCGCGCCGGAGCAGCCGCTAAGCGCTCTCGATCCGTGCAAACCAGTGCGGCGCGATGAGATGCGGGCGTTCATCACGCGGGGGGCCAGCCTGATCAACGAAGCGGGCTTTTTGTCGACGGTGGGCTTCGCGTATCACGCGTCGCTGCGGCAGTGGGACTCGCCGGGCATGGGGCTGACGCTGCACCAGTTTCATTACTATGCCGAGCCGGGCCACATACCGGTCCACGACTTTGACCCGCGCTGGCCGGTCATCGTCGGTGAGATCGCCACCGCGCCGCACCGTCCCTGGCCCGAGCTAGGCGCGCGGCAGGACGTCGAGAGCCGCCTGCGGCTGCTGGCTGAAAAAGGCTATCCGGCGACGTTCCTGTGGTCGGCCAACCGCGAAGAAGAACACTGCGCGAACCCGCCGGCCGTCGACTATTCGCCGGAAAACCGCGCCCGCATGCGCCACTTTATTCGCGGCGTGTAGGCGTGTAAAAGACGGCGTCGCGGCCCGATGGGCCCAGGCTGCAACGCGGGGTGGGGCGAAAAGCGAGGCGGGGCAGGGCGAGGCTAGCTGCGACGCAGGCGGCGGCGGAAGGCAAGCAGACCAAGCAGCGAGAGCAGGGCGACAAGCGGCACCTGGGCACCGCGCTCGCTGGCATGCGGCAGATAGCTGCAGCCGCGCATCTCGACGGGCTCAGGGGCTTCACGCACGGCGTCGACCGTCACATCGCCCGCCAAGGCAGCCGAGGCCGCAAGCGACGCGCCGGTTCGGAACGAGCGGACCTGGCCGAACGTGGCGCCACCCTGGTTGCTGCCGCCGATGCAGTAGTAATACGTGGTGTTCGGCTTGAGACCCGCGAGACGTGCGGAGTACACGCCGCGTGAGCTGTCGACGTCGACCGGGGTATCACTGCTGGCCTGTACGTGGCTGCCGAAGCGGTCGTCGCAGACACCAGGATCCGACTCGCCATAGCGGAACCAGACCTTGCTGGGGGCGCTGCTGCGGTCGGCGGTGCCGGTGACGGTGGCCTGGGTGCCCTCGATGGGCGTCGCGTCCTCGGTGACCACGGTGGGCGGTTTCTCGCCAGCGACGAAGGACAGGACCTCGCCCAGGCGGGTACCGGCGGCGCTTTGGGCCAAGGCGCAGACGAAGTAGGTCGTGCCGCGCTTGAGGCCCGACACCGCAACCGAGTACGCCGTCGCGCCTTCCCCGCTTGCACCGAGTCCTGCGCTCGCTTCGGCGGCGATGCCGAAGGTGTCGCTGCACGCGCCGGGGTTCTTTTCGCTGTAGCGGAACCACACGCGGGATGGCGTCTCGCCACGGGCTGCCACCGTCGCGTTTAGCACCGCGGCATCTTCGCTGACCTCGGTCGGCGGGGCCGTGGTGATGGCGGCGGTGCCTTCCTGGGTGGTGAACGAAAGGACGCTGCCGAAGCGCGCCTTCTCGCCGCTCGACGCGACGGCGCAGAAGTAGTAGGTCGTGCCCGACTTCAGGCCGCTTAGACCCTGCGAGAAGGCCACCGGCTTGTGATCCTTGCCCAGATCGGTGCCGCCTTGGGACGGCGTGCGCATGCCGAACGTGTCGTCGCAGGTGCCGGGATCGGTGGTGTCAAAGCGGAACCAGCCGGTGCTCGGTTCGCCGCTGGGGTTGGCAGAGCCGTTGAGCACCGCGCCGTCGGCCGTGACCTCGGTGGCGGCCATGGTGTGGACGCGGCTCGACGTGGTGGCGCCTGTGCTTGGCTCGGTGGGCTTGACGATCGACGAAGACGGCGGCGTGGTGAACGACAGCACCGAGCCGAGCACCGTGCCGTATGCGCTCGATGCGATGGCGCAGAAGTAATACGTCGTCGCGGGAGCCAAGCCAGAGATCGGCTGCGCGAACGGCGTATCGCTGGTGCCAGCGCCAAGAGACGTGCCGCCGCTCGACGGAGTGCGCGTGCCGAACACGTCGTTGCAGGTCGTCGGGCTGCTGGTGCTGTAGCGGAACCAGGCAATCGTCGAGTTGCCGTTGGGATTGCCCGAGCCGTTAAGCGTCGCCGTGGTCGCCGTCACAGGCGTCGCGGCCAGCGTTGCGACGGTCGGCGGCATCGGCGCCGTGAACGAGCGCACGACGCCATACGACGTGCCCACTGCGTTCGAGGCAATCGCGCAGTAGTAGTAGGTCGTGCCCGGCACCAAGCTCGGCGCCGGCTGCTGGTACGAGACGTAGCTGGCTCCCGAGCCGAGCGACGTACCGCCGGTAGTCGGCACGCGCGTCCCGAAGGTGTCGTTGCAGGTGCCGGGGCTGGTGGTGGCCAAGCGGAACCAGCCAACCGTCGCGGCGCCGTTGGGGTTGACCGTGCCGTTTAGCTGGATGGCGATGCCCGACGGCGCTTCGGTGATGACCGTCGGCAAGCTGGCCGGCGTGGTGAACGACAAGAGCGCGCCCATGCCCATGCCCACGGCGTTCGAGGCGAACGCGCAGTAGTAATAGGTCACGCCGGGTGACAGCCCGGTGATGGCCTGACCAAAGGCGACGCTGCCCGTGCCCGAGCCCAGCGAGGTACCTCCGCTGGACGGCATGCGCGTGCCAAAGCTGTCGTTGCACGTGCCGGGGCTGGTGGTGCTGTAGCGGAACCAGCCGGTGGCTGCGGCGCCGTTGGGGTTGCCCGAGCCGTTGAGCGTCGCCGTGGTCGATGCGACGCTGCTCGCGGAAAGCGTGGTCGCCGTGGCGGGCGCCGACGTGGTGAAGGTCAGCACCGCGCCGAACGCCGTGCCTTCGGTGCTGCTGACGATGGCGCAGTAATAATACGTGGTGGCGGGCGACAGACCGGCGATATTTACGGAATAGGGCTGGTCATAGATGTCGCTGCCCAGGCTGACGCCGCCCGAGGTCGGCGCTCGCGAGCCGAACTTGTCGTCGCAGGTGCCGGGGTCGCTGGTGGCATAGCGGAACCAGCCCTGGGTCGCGCCGCGGTTCGGGTTGCCCGAGCCATTGAGCGTCGCCGTGGTGTTGGTGATGTTGCTGGCTGGCGTGGTCAGTGCCGTCGGCGCCGTCGGCGTGATGAACGTCTGCACGGTGCCCCACGAGGTGCCGACCGAGTTGGCGGCGATGGCGCAGTAGTAATAGGTCGTGGCCGGCGACAGGCCTGAGATGGCCTGCGAGAACGACACCGTGCTGGTGCCCGAGCCCAGCGACGATCCACCCGTTGTCGGAGCGCGCGTACCGAAGGTGTCGTTGCAGGTGCCAGGGCTGGCCGTGCCGTAGCGGAACCAGGCGGTGGTGGCATCGCCGCCGGGGTTGGCGTAGCCGTTGAGCACGCCCGTCGTGCGCGTCAGGCTGCTGGCTCCGCTGGTGGTGACGGCGGGGCCGGTCGCCGGCATCTTGAACGACTGCACGGCGCCAAAGCTTGTGCCATAGCCGTTGCTGACGATGGCGCAGAAGTAATAGGTCGCGCCAGGCGTCAGGCTGCTCAGCGCGCCGGCAAAGGGCACGCTGGTGGTCCCGGCGCCCAGCGACGTGCTGCCGCTCCACGGCAGGCGGGTGCCGTAGCTATCGCTGCAGGTGCCGGGGTCGGTGTTGCCGTAGCGGAACCAGCCGGTGGCGGCAGAGCCATTGGGCGTTCCCTCTCCGTTCAGGGTCGCCGAGGAAGCGGTGATCGACGTGGCCGGCTTGGTGATCGCCACAGGCGGCGAGGCCGTGGTGAACGACTGGATGGTGCCAAACGCCGTGCCCTCGGTGCTGCTGACGATGGCGCAGAAGTAATAGGTCGTGCCGGGCGAAAGGCCGGTGATGTTGGTGACGTAGTCGACGTCATAGATGTCGGCTCCGAGGTTGGTGGCGCCGCTGACCGGGGCGCGCGAGCCGAACTTGTCGTCGCAGGTCATGGGGTTGGTGGTGCTGTAACGGAACCAACCGGATGCTGCGGCGCGCTGCGGGTTGCCGGCGCCATTTAGCGTCGCCGAGGTGTTGGCGATGTTGCTGGCCGGCGTGGTGCGAGCCGTCGGTGCGCTGGGCGTGATGAACGACTGCACCGTGCCGAAGGCCTTGCCGATGGTGTTCGAGGCAATCGCGCAGTAGTAGTACATCGTCGCGGCAGTCAGGCCCGAGATGGACTGCGAGAACGACACGCTGCTGGCGCCCGAGCCCAGCGACGAGCCACCGGTCGACGGCGAGCGCTTGCCAAAGCTGTCGTTGCAGGTGCCGGGGCTGGCCGTGTCATAGCGGAAGTACGCCGTGGTGGCGGCGCCGCCGGGGTTGGCATAGCCGTTTAGTACGCCGGTCGTGCGCGTGAGGTTGCTGGCTCCGCTGGTGGTGACCGTCGGAGCCGTGGCGGGCGTGCTGAACGTCATGACCGCGCCGAAGCCCACGCCATAGCTGTTGCTGGCGATGGCGCAGTAGTAATAGGTCGTGCCCGGCGACAGGCTGCTGACCGTCTGCGCAAACGGCACGCTGCCAGCGGTGGATCCCAGGTTGCTGTTGCCCGTGTACGGCGCACGCCAGCCAAAGCTGTCGTTGCAGGTGCCGGGATCGGTGTTGCTGTAGCGGAACCAGCCGATGGCAGCGGCGCCGTTGGGGTTGCCGGTGCCGTTGAGCACAGCCGACGACGAGGTCACGCTGCTCGCCGCCACCGTAGTTGCCGTCGGAATGCCCGAGGTCGTGAACGACTGGATGGTGCCAAACGCCATGCCTTCGCTGCTGCTGACGATGGCGCAGTAGTAATACGTCGTCCCGCTCGATAGACCGCTGATGTTGGTGACGTAGTCGACGTCATAGATGTCGGCGCCGAGGGCGGTGCCTCCCATCACGGGGGCTCGCGAGCCGAACTTGTCGTCGCAGGTACCGGGGTCCGAGGTGGCGTAGCGGAACCAGCCGGTGGTGGCCGCGCGCTGCGGGTTGCCGGCGCCGTTTAGCGTCGCGGACGTGGTGGTGATGTTGTTAGCGGCTGTGGTGCGGGCGGTCGGTGAGCCCGGCGTGATGAACGTCTGCACCGAGCCCAGCACCGTGCCCATGGTGTTGGCGGCGATGGCGCAGAAGTAATACGTCGTCGCGGGCGAAAGACCCGAGATCGCCTGCGAGAAGCTGACGCCACTGCTGCCCGAGCCGAGCGCCGAGCCGCCCGTGCCGGGGGCGCGGTCGCCGAAGCTGTCGTTGCAGGTGCCAGGGCTGAGCTTGCTGTAGCGGAACCACGCCGTGGTGGCGATGCCGCCGGGGTTGGCGTAGCCGTTTAGGACCGCTGTCGTGCGCGTCAAGCTGGTCGCACCGCTGGTACTGACCGACGGGGCCGTGGCCGGCGTGGTGAACGACATGACGGCGCCAAAGCTGGTGCCATAGCTGTTGTTGGCGATGGCGCAGAAGTAATAGGTCGTGCCCGGTGACAGGCTGGTCACCGACTGCGTGAATGGGACGACGGTGGCGGTGGCTCCCAGGTTGACGTTGCCCGTGTACGGAGCGCGCCAGCCGAACGAGTCATTGCAGGTGCCAGGGTCGGTGTTGCTGTAGCGGAACCAGCCAGCGGCGGTGGCGCCGTTGGGGTTGCCGGTGCCGTTTAACACCGCCGACGATGCGGTGACGCTGGTGGCCGCGCTGGTGCTGACGGTGACCGGCCCGGCGGTGGTAAACGACTGAATCGCGCCGAAGGCTATGCCTTCGGTGCTGCTGACGATGGCGCAGAAGTAATAGGTCGTGCCGGGCGAAAGGCCGGTGATGTTGGTGACGTAGTCGACGTCATAGATGTCGGCTCCGAGGTTGGTGGCGCCGCTAACCGGGGCGCGCGAGCCGAACTTGTCGTCGCAGGTCATGGGGTTGGTGGCGCTGTAGCGGAACCAGCCGCTGGCCGCCGAGCGCTGCGGGTTGCCGGCGCCATTTAGCGTCGCCGAAGAGTTGCTGATGTTGCTGGCCGGCGTCGTGCGGGCAGTCGGCGAGGCCGGCGTGATGAACGTCTGCACCGAGCCAACCACCGTGCCCATCGAGTTGCTGGCGAAGGCGCAGAAGTAATACATCGTCGCGGGCGTAAGACCCGAGATGGCCTGCGAGAACGCGACGCTGCTGCTGCCCGAGCCCAGCGACGAGCCGCCAGTACCGGGGGCGCGGTCGCCGAAGCTGTCGTTGCACGTGCCGGGGCTGACTTTGCTGTAGCGGAACCAGGCGGTGGTGGCGATGCCTCCGGGGTTGGCGTAGCCGTTGAGCACGCCGGTCGTCCGCGTCAGGCTGCTGGCGCTGCCCGTGCTGACCGTGGGAGGCATGGCCGTGGTGGTAAAGCTCTGCACGGCGCCAAAGCTGGTGCCATAGCTGTTGTTGACCATGGCGCAGTAGTAATAGGTCGTCGACGGCGACAGGCCGCTTAGCGACTGGGCAAAAGGCGTCGCTGTATTGCCCGCGCCCAGCGATGTGCCGCCGCTCGACGGGATGCGCCAGCCGAACGAGTCATTGCAGGTCCCAGGATCGACGGTGTAGTAGCGGAACCAGCCGCTTGCGCTCGATCCGTTGGGGTTGCCTGCGCCGTTGATTACCGCGCCGCTCGACGTGACGTTGGTGGCTGCGTTGGTGACGGCCACGGGCGCCGAAGCAGTGGTAAAGGTCATGACCTTGCCAAACGCTGTGCCTTCGCTGCTGGCAATGATGGCGCAGTACCAATACGTAGTGGCAGGAGAGAGCCCCGAGATATTCACGAGGTAATCGACGTCGTAGATGTCAGCGCCCAGGTTGATCGCGCCGCTGACCGGGGCTCGCGAGCCGAACTTGTCGTCGCAGGTGCCGGGGTCGCTGATGGCATAGCGGAACCAGCCGGTGGTGCTTGCGCGCTGCGGGTTGCCGGCGCCATTGAGCGTGGCCGTGGTGTTGCTGATGTTGCTGGCCGGCGTGGTGCGCACCGTGGGCGAAGACGGCGTGGTGAACGACTGCACGCTGCCCCAGCTTGTGCCGACGGCGTTGACGGCGATGGCGCAGTAGTAATAGGTCGTGGCCGACGACAAGCCCGAGATCGACTGCGAGAAGTTGGCGCTGCTGGTGCCCGCGCCCAGCGACGATCCGCCGCTGGCTGGGGCGCGGGTGCCAAAGGTGTCGTTGCAGGTGCCGGGGCTGGCCGTGGCATAGCGGAACCACGCCGTCGTCGCCGAGCCACCGGGGTTGGCGCTGCCGTTCAGCACGCCCGTGGTGCGCGTCAGGCTGCTCGCGCTGTTGGTGCTGACCGAGGGCGCATTGGCTGGAGTGGTGAACGACTCGATGCGACCGAAGCCGGTGCCCAAGCCGTTTTGCGCGATGGCGCAGAAGTAATACGTCGTCGCGGGCAGAAGGCCGCTGATCGACGTCGTGTACGCCACCGCGCCGACGCTTGAACCCAGCGACGATCCGCCGCTCCAGGGGGCGCGGGTACCGAAGGAGTCGTCGCAAGCCGTGGGGTTCGTCGTGCCGTAGCGGAACCAGCCCGTCGTCGGTGAAGTCAGCGGGTCAGCCGTGCCCTGCAGCGTCGCCGAGCCGCTGGTCACCATCGTCGAGCCAGTGGTCACCACCACGGGCGGCGCCGGAATGGTGAACGAAAGGATGGCGCCAAACGACGTGCCCGACGCATTCGAGACGATCGAGCAGAAGTAATACGTGACGCCTGGCGTCAGGCCGGTGGTGGTGATCGAGTAGGGGACGGGCGAGCTGCCTGTGCCCAGATCGGTGCCGCCGGCCGTGGGCACGCGGGTGCCGAACGTGTCGTTGCACGTCCCAGGGTTGGTCGAGCTATAGCGGAAGCGTCCTGTGGTGGCTTCTCCGCTTGGGTTGCCGATGCCGTTGAGCACCGCCGACGATGTGGTGATGCCCGACGCGGCGACGGTGGTGGCTTTGGGTGCCGCGGTCAGCGACTGACCCGAGACGCCAAAGAACATCAAGACCAATGCAGCACGCACAGCTTCTGCGAACACGCGAATCCCCCAGTAAAACTCGCCTCAAACACTACTCAGAAAGGCGGGGACGAGTCGAGCGGTACCGCTAAGCACTGGTCCCGGCGGAGGAATCAGCGCGTCCGCGTCCTGCGCCGCGCGTGCGTGTCAAACCGACCTAGGTGACTGGTGGCGTAATCGCCCGTGACGAGGACAGCCTCTTAGCAGCAGGCGCCGCTGGCCGGTGTGGCGATGGCGCCGCCGGGGCTGGGCGCGCAATCGAACGGTCCAAAGTGGGTCGAGCGATCGCCGAGGATCTTGAAGTGGCGGGCATAGCGCGTGTCGCCGACCATGGCCGCGGTGTTGCCGCAGACCAGCATCGGCTGCCCGGTCTTAAACAGGTGGTGATCGTCGAGCAGAAACTGGTGCGGACTTTCCGCCAGCGTGCCCTGGTAGTACGCGACTTGCCCGTAGTCTTCGCAGAGGTCTTCCAGGTCGAGCTTGAACGCGCGGATCGTCTTTGAATAGAAGTCGATCATGCCGGCGCGCTGCTCGATGTCGGGGTTGCCCAGCTCGATGCGGCGGCTGTTTACGACGCGATAATCGAGGCAGCCGACAGAGCGCAGCAGGCGGCGAAAGTCTTCGATGTACAGCGCGCCGCCCAGGCACTCGCCCAAGACCAGCGGATCGACGGCAAGGTGCTTGGGCACACGGCGCCCGGAAAACACGTCTGAGAAGTACAGCTCGCCACCGGGCTTGAGCACGCGGAAGATCTCGGAAAAGACGCGGCCCTTGTCCGGCGACAGGTTGATGACGCAGTTCGAGATCACGACGTCAACCGATGCATCGGCAATGCCGGCGCTGCGCAGGTCTTCGATATAGGCCTGCACCAAGCGCACGTTCGACTGGGCGTAGCCAAACTTCTGCGCGTGGTAGTCACGATGGCGGCTGGCGACGGCAAGCTGCTCGTCGGTCATGTCGACGCCGATGACCTGGCCGTGCTCGCCGACCAGCTTGGACAAAATAAACGTATCGCGGCCCGAGCCGCAGCCCAGATCGAGCACGGTCGCGCCCTGCAAGCACAGCGGAATCGGCGAGCCGCAGCCGTAAAAGCGATCGCGCACCTCGTCGTGAAGCTGCGCTTCGATGGGCCGCAGGTACACGGGCATGCTGTCGGCCGTGCAGCAGGCGCTGGTCTGCAGATCGCCTGAGCTCTGGAGCACACGCCCGTAGTAATCCTTGACGGCATCTAGGGTCTGACGTTCGTTCATGCTGCACTCACTTTCGGCCCCCGATCGGCCGCTTGGGTTTTTGGCGGTACGCAGGCCCGGCTAGGGTTTGTCGTCGCGCGCCATGGGCAGGTCCAGCTGCCACCTGCCTTTGCGCGTCGGCAACAAGAGGCTCTTGCGCAGACGGATCATAAACGCGGCGCGCTCGATGGTATAGACGCCGAAGCGCTCTAGGTGATCGTTCTGCACCTGTGCGTCGATCACGTCGAAGCCCCAGGCCGAAAGCTGCTCGGCCAGCACGACGAAGGCGACCTTGGATGCGTTGTCGACCTGCGAAAACATCGACTCGCCAAAGAAGCAGCCGCCCAGCGACACGCCGTACAGCCCGCCGCACAAGACGCCGTCGCGATAGGCCTCGATCGAGTGGGCATAGCCGGCTTCATGCAAGCGGATGTAGGCGTCGATCATGGCCGGCAAGATCCAGGTGCCGCGCTGACCGCGACGGGGAATGCGGGCGCAGGCGCGGATGACGGCGGGAAAGTCGTGATCGGCGCGCACCGTGAACTCGCCGCGGCGCACAAGCTTGCGCAGGCTGCGTCCGACGTGCAGGTGCTGCGGCTCGATGATGGCGCGCTCGGGCGGAGCCCACCACAGGATCGGCGTGTTCTTTTCCGGCCAGGGAAAGATGCCGCTGCCATAGGCCAATAGCAGGCGCTCGACGGATAGATCGCCACCGACCGCAAGCAGGCCGCTTTCGTGCGCTTGCTCGACGGCAGGAAAGCGCAGCTCGCGACCCAGAAGCGCGATCGGCAGGCGCGGCATCGGCTGCCTAGGCTTCTGCCAGCACGGGCAAAGATCGTCGCGTCTGGCCGCGGTTCGCCGAGTCCGCAGGCGCGGTCCCTGCGTCGTGGGATGAATCGGCGGGTGCTGCGGCCGCTGCCAGGCGCTCAAGCCGCGTCGCATAGCCGGAAAAGGCCCGCCGCCAGGCGGCAAAGCCGCCGCCATTTTGGTGTGCGACCCAGGCTCGCAGTCCGGCGTCGCTGTCGCCTTGGGCCAAGAGGTACTCGACCCAGGCCCAGCGCGCCGACGTCGGGCGCACATCCGCGATGCCGCGCAGCCCGCGACGCAGGCGATCTAGGCGCGCTTCGACGTCCGCGATGCCGGCAAACGGCGCTCCGTCGAGCGGCGTGTTGCGCTTGGCAACGAAGGGCGCGACCCCAAAGGCGAGCCGGCAGTGCTGCGCAAGCTCGCCTGCGAAGCGCACGAGCTCGTCGATGTCAGCATCGGTCTCGCCGGGCAAACCCACCATCATGTAGACCTTGAGCGTGCGCAGATCGTGCTGCTTGGCTAGCTCGGCGGCGCGCAAAAGATGGCGCTCGCGCGTCCTGCGCTCGACGAGCTCGCGCATGCGCTCAGAGGCGCCGTCGCTGGCCACGGTCAGCGTGCGGTAGCCACCCTGTCGCAGAAGTCCGACGATCTCGGACGTCAAGCGGTCGGCGCGCAGCGAGCTGATGCCCACTTCCAGGCCGCGTTCGACGACGATGTGGTGCAGGATCTGCGGCAAGCGCGGGTGATCGGTCACCGCCGCGCCAACCAAGCCGACGCGCGTGATGTCGTCGGGAAGCAGGCTCTTTACCCGCTCGGGCGAGACCAAGCGCATGCCGCCGTTGGTGCTGCGCCGCATGACGCAGTATGTGCAGCCGCGCGAGCAGCCGCGCTCGGGCTCGATCAAGAACATCGATCGCAGCTCGGTATGCGGCGTCAAAATGGCGGACGTCGCGGGCAGCAGCGCATCGTCACACTGGCCGACCTTGGGCAGTACCTCGCCATGCACCGACGGCACCCATACGCCTGGCAGCGTGGCCAGCGCAGAAAGCAGGGCCTCGCGTCCGCTTCCGCTCGACAGCGCGTCCGCGTTTCCGCGGCCTGGACTTGGGTTCAGACCGGCATCCCAGATCGCTGACAGAAGCGCTGGCAGCGTCTCTTCGGCCTCGCCCATCACCACCACGTCGACGAAGGGGCCGAGCGGCAGCGGGTTGGAAAAGGTCAGCGGTCCGCCGCAGATGACGAGCGGCTGCCCAGGGCCGCGCTGGCTGCGCAGGATCGGCAGGCCGGCTAGATCTAGGCAAGTAAACAGGCCGGTGATCTCAAGCTCGTAGGCGATGGAAAACAGCAGCAGCGGCGCATCACCGACTGGCGCCTGCGATTCATACGTCAGAAGCGGCAAGCGGCTGCGTCGCCAGGCTGCGACATCGTCGGGCAGAAAGGCGCGCTCGGCCCGCAGAAGCGGTCGCGGCACGGGCCAGCCCGCGGTGTCTGGCTGATTCAGCAGGCGGTACACCGTCTGAAAACCCAGCGATGACATGCCGACGTGATACGGGCTGGGATAGATGAGGGGCAAGCGCAGCGCCCCATCGCTTCGGCCGGACACCAGCAGTCGTTCGTCGGCCAAGCGATCGCGGATCGCCGCCCGCAGCAGGTGTGTGCTCACGCCGTCTTGCTAAGCGCAAGCCGCAGCGCGATGCGGGTCTCGGACGAGAGCGACAAGCCCGACAAGGTCTGACGCGAGATCTCGTCGACCAAGCAGCGGGAAAGCGGCGTCGCACCGTTCATCGCCCGCGCCTCTTTGACCTTGCCGCCGGGAAGCAGAGTCAGCCAGATGTCAACGCTGGCGGCGCGCTCGCTAAGCTGTCCGGCGCAGGTGGAAAGCCAGACCTGCGTCGCATTGGGCAGGGTTGGAATCAAGCGCTCTTCCTGTCCCCCTGGAACGGTGGCGAACTGACCAGAGATCACGATGCCGCTGGACCCAGCACCGACCTGAAAGCCCACAGCGCTGGCGAAGGTCTCGCTGTCGCTTTGGGCTGCAGGTCGAGGCTGGCTGCCTTCACGACAGGCCACGGCTGCCAAACACAAGACACCGACAAGGCGAAGTGCGTTGCGCTGCCGCATGGCCTGAAGAAAGACGGCGTACGTTGACTCGACCCAGGGCGACTACGGCGCGCCCTTGACTTCCTGGCAGGTCATCTCAGCAGCGTTCGGCTTACAGGCGAACATCTTGCGGAGGGCGCCGAAGAGGAAGCTGTCATTGCGAGCCACGAACACCGTGCCGTCCTGCGCGATCGCCATCGCGCCGTACGCACAGCCCGCGCCGGCCCCAGCCAAGCTCGCCAGCAGCAGTCCCACCACGCCAACCTTCAGAATTGCCTTCTTCATTTTCGTTTGCTCCTTCGAACAGTTCGTCAAGGTCCTCTCTAGGACATTCCGAGAGGCTTCGTTTCGCCAACCACCTTGGACGAATCCAGGCAGCCAGCACGACGGGCCGCAGCGTAGTCACGGTGTTTTCAGCAAAGCAAGCGGAATCTTTGCCGGCACTCGGGAGAGGCCGACCCGAGGTTTCGCTTGCGCTTGCCGCCGCCGTGTGTGGTAACGTCGCACTATGCTCGACCACATCGGAATTACCGTCGCTGACTTCGATCGCAGCCTGGCTTTTTACGACAAAGTGCTGGGGGCCATTGGCTATCGCCGCATGATGACCTTCATCCCTGGCGAGTACCCTGGACCGAACAAGGTCGCCGGCTATGGCCGCGAGCAGCCGCAGTTCTGGATCGGCGAGAACAGCATGTCGTTCTGGGATCATCGCCACGCTCCCGCCAAGAGCCCCATTCACGTGGCGTTCAAGGCCGAAGGTCCCGAGCAGATCCAAGCGTTTTACGAAGCGGCCCTGGCGGCAGGTGGCCAGGACTATGGCGCGCCGGGGCCGCGGCCTCAGTATCACCCTGGCTACTATGGCGCGTTCATCTTGGACCCCGACGGCAACAACATCGAGGCTGTCTGTCACAACGCTCGCGGCTAGCCACGATCCGCGGCGGCACGTGCCTGCGTGGACGGATCCGCATCGCGTGGGTGAAGCGCGATCAGAAGTGCGGCGGCGCTATCGCCTGCAGCCGTCAGCGTCAGCTTCGTCGTCGCGGGTATGGATTCATCCGTGTGGATGAAAAGGGTGTGCTGCACAGGTACGTAGGCGCTGCGGCCAGCGTCCGTGTCGACGTGAAGATCTCCGTCGGCGACAAACAGCAGAAGCGGCGAGTCAGCAACGGCTAAGGCCTGGGGCTGGGAAGACAGCTTCACGACCTGTACCGTCGCCTGTACCCGTCTGCGATCGACCATGACGTTGAAGTCGCGGCAGGGACCGCCCAGCAGCCGGCAGTCCGTCGACCAATCGCCCGAAAAAGGGTAGGGCACAAGCGGCTGGTCCAGGCGATGCTGGCCGTACACGCCACTGTCGAGAAGCATGCCGTCGCCGGACAAAAGGACGATGATGCGGTCGCAGCCAGGGAAGGACGAAAACGGCGCCGACGCGGTGACCTCGGCCACGCTCAGGCGCCAGGTAAAGCGTCCGCTGGCCAGGTCTTCGTCGCTGCGCTGCGCCGCGATCTCGTGCGTGATGCCCAGGCCGTTTTTCCACGGCATCGTGCGATAGCTCGCAGGGGACAGGATCTGCATACCGGGAAAGATAGACCGCCGCGGGCCCAGAAAGACAGCGCCCAAGGGACGGGCGGGGACGGGCGAAGCGGCGCGGGCTGATGTGTCGCTAGTCGCGGCGGTACATGGTCACAACGCAGGCTCCACCGAGGCCCAGGTTGTGCTGAAGGCCGATCTTGGCGCCCTGCACCTGGCGCGTGTCGGCTTGGCCGCGTAGCTGCCAGACCAGCTCGGCACACTGAGCGACGCCGGTCGCGCCGAGCGGATGGCCCTTGGACAGCAAGCCGCCCGAGGGGTTGGTGACGTACTTGCCGCCGTAGGTGTTCTGGCCTTCCCAGATAAACTTCTCGGCTTCGCCTTCCTTGCACAGGCCGAGCGCTTCATAGGTCAGCACTTCGTTCGTCGTGAAGCAGTCGTGAAGCTCGATGACCTGCACATCCTCGGGGCCGACGCCGGCTTGCTTATAAACTTGGTCGGCGGCGCGCTTGGCCATGTCGTAACCGACCATCTTGATCATGCTGTCGCCAAAGCTCGACGCATAGTCGGTGGTCATGGTCTGGGCGGCGATGTACACCGGGCGCTCGTGTCCGTGCTTCTTGGCGAAGTCGTCCGAGCACAGCACAGCCGCCGCGGCGCCACAGGTCGGCGGGCAGCACTGGTAGCGCGTCAGCGGATCAAAGACCTCTTGCGCGGCCATGATTTCGTCGACGGACAGGCGTTCGTTAAAGATGGCGAGCGGGTTTTGGCTGGCGTGCTTGCGCGCCTTTTCGCTGACCTTGGCGAAGGTCTCGCGCTTGGTGCCATAGCGCCAGCGGTACTCGCGGCCGGCGCCGCCGAACATCTGCGCAGCCGGCGGGGCTTGGTTGAAGCCCTGCACGTTGTTCATGACGCTGGCATGCTTTTCCAAGGGGTTCGTGCGGTCGTTGTACTTCGATCCCAGCGCGCCCTTTTCCATCTGCTCAAAGCCGACGACCAGCACGCACTCGGCGATGCCGCCTTCGATCGCCTGCTTGCCCAGCATCAGCGCCGTCGATCCGGTCGAGCAGTTGTTGTTGACGTTGAATACAGGAATGCCGGTCAGTCCCAGCTCATAGACCGCGCGCTGCCCGCAGGTCGAGTCGCCATAGACATAGCCGGCATAGGCCTGCTCGATGGCGTCGAAGGGCACCTTGGCGTCTTCGAGCGCGGCGCGGCCGGCCTTGGCCGCCATGACGTTGTATTCCTCGCTTGCGCCGGGCTTTGAGAACTTGATCATCCCGACGCCAATCACGTTGACTCTGCGTCCCATGGTTCGTTTCCTCTCGGCACGACGCGACCCGACGGGTGAAGGCTCGGGTGCGTCGCTGCGTGATGTTCGTGCTGTGATCCCAGTGTTACAGAAGCCCGCGCAGGAAGCCGAGCCCGTGCGCCGGGCGGACATCGCCGTCGACGCGAAGCTGGCCGTGCTGATACAGGCTCTGCGCGGTTGCGCTGCCCTTGACCAGCGCCTGCAGATCTTCGTCGCTGACCGTGATGACCGTCGGGGCCTTGGCATCGCTGCCTTCGCGCACGCTACCGGCGTTGCCGTCGATCAGCCAGGACTTGCCGTCGACATTGAGCTGCACCAGAGCACCCAGCGACTTGCACAGGCTCGGATCGTTTTCGAGGCGTCGGGCCAGCGCGGCAACGATCGCACCCGCTTGCGCAGTTGCTTTCGCCGGGGTGCTGCTCGTCGGGGCCGCAGCCTGCGTCGGAGCCTGTGCCGCTTTCTTGGCAGCGACGGCGGCCTCGGCAGCCTTGGGATCGATCTTCTTTAGGAACTCCAGCTTCTGGCTGGCCATGATGTCGCCGCTGATGCGCAGCTTTTTGTCCATAAACAGCTTCATCGGGTCGGCCTTGCCGGTGGCCATGGCGATGAAGTCCGCGTCGGACAAGGTCAGGGTGCAGCCCGCCTTGCCGACCTCGCCCGCCTGCACCTTGCCTTCCTTCAGGTCGACGGTCCAGGCCGATTCAGGGCCGGTCAGCTTGAACAGATAGACGACGCCGATCTTGGTCAGCTCGGCGCGGTTCTTTTCGACGTAGTCGTCGATGGCCAGGAAGATGTCGCCGGACAGGCTCGACGCGGCGGGCGGGGCTGCCGGGGCCGAGGCTGCCGTCGCTGCGCCGCTTGATCCGGCTCGTGCCTTGGCCGCGGCCAAGACCAGGTTGGGATCGATCTTCTTTAGGAACTCCAGCTTCTGGCTGGCCATGATGTCGCCGCTGATGCGCAGCTTTTTGTCCATGAACAGCTTCATGGGGTCGGCTTTGCCGCTGCACATGGCCATGAAGTCCGCGTCGGACAGCTCCAGCATGCACTGTGGGCTGGTGGCAGCGCCGGGGCTGACGCGTGCCGCTTTGGTGTCCAAGGTCCAGACGCTCTCGGGTGCGCTCAGCTTGAACTGATACAGCACGCCGATCTTCTTGACGGCGTCGACGTTGGCCTCGAAGTACGCCTTGATGCCGGCAAACACGTCGGCGCTGATCGGCTCGGCCGATGCGGCAGGTCCAGACGCGGTGCCCGTCGCTGCAGAGGTCTTCGCCTTGGGCTTGGGAATCTCGCTGTATAGCTCGACGGCGGCGTTCGAGATGACGACCTTGTCGCGCTCTTTGACCTTGGTGCGGAACACGATGCGCGTGTCCGATTCCTTCCACATCTCGGTGATCAGTGTCTCGCCGGGGAACACGCTGTCGGCGAAGCGGACCTTGATGCTCTTGAAGTACCGCGGATCGCCCTTGCTGAACGCGCGCAAGACGGCCCGCGCCGCAAAGCCATAGGTGCAGAGCCCGTGCAGGATCGGCTTGTCGAAGCCGAAGCCCTGCGCAAAGGCGGGGTCGGCGTGCAGCGGGTTGATGTCGCCAGACAGCCGATACAAAAGCGCTTGGTTGTCGCGCGTCTTTTCTTCGATCACAGCGTCGGCGGCGCGGCTCGGCGGGACGTTGATCTCGGCAGACGGTCCGCGGTCGCCGCCCCAGCCACCTGCGCCGCGCACGACGGTCGAGACCTCGTTGTACGCCAGCTCATCGCCGTTTTCATCGAAGGTCTTAATGCCCATGATGACGACGGCGTTCTTGCCCTTGTCATAGACGTCTTTGCACTTCAGCTCGTGGCGCAGCTTGGCGCGCGGCGGCAGCGGGCGCTTGAGCTCGGTGTACTGCTCGCCGTGCAGCACGCGCTCGAAGCCATAGTTCATGCCGGGGGCTTTGTCGCCGCGCTTGAAGCCGTCGAAGATGACCTTCATCGCCGGCACCACGGCAAAGGTCGGCAGGGTATGGAAGCCCTCGCCGTTCATTTCATAGACCAAGGACAGGCCACTCGGGTCGAGCGGGTTTTCCGCTGCGCCGACGCCCAGTGCATACAGCGAGACATCGCGCTCGTCATACTTGGACTCGCTGACCATCGGTGGAGCATCGAGCGCCGCATCGACGTCGATCAGGTCGTTGCCACCGCGGCTCTTGCTGTCCAGGTTCGACAAGATCGGCTGCATCGAGCTGGTGATGTCCGTCGGATGCGTCGACTTTTCAAAGCTGGTGATGACCGCGAAGTGCTTGCGGATGTCTTCCGGCCCGATGTTGCGGCCCAGCTTGAACGTCTTGCCCTCGGTGCGTTCCCAGCGCAGCTTGGCGTAAAAGCCGCCGCCGACTTCAAACAGCGCGCCGGTCTCGGTACACGACTCGTGCGACAGCCACACGACCAGCGGCGACACATATTCCGGCTTCAGTGCCGCGATCAGGTTGGCGGGCAGCACGGTTTCCGTCATGCGCGAGCCGGCGATCGGTGCGATGGCGTTCACCAGGATGTTGCGCTTGCGACCCTCGATGGCCAGCGTCTGCGCCAAGCCGACGACTCCGAGCTTGGCCATGGAGTAGTTGGACTGGCCAAAGTTCCCATAAATCCCCGCGGCGCTCGACGTCATGATGACGCGTCCATAGCCCTGGTCGCGCATACCGCCCTTTGTGTTCCACGCCGCGTGCGTGACGCGGTACGAGCCAAGAACGTGGACGCGATAGATCAAATCCCAGTCGTCCTGCGTCATCTTCTGGAACGAGGTGTCGCGCAGGATGCCGGCGTTGTTGACAACGACATCGATGCGGCCCCAGGTGTCCATGGCGGTCTGAACGATCTTGTCGCCGTCTTCCACCGAGTCATAGTTGGCGACCGCTTGGCCGCCCTTTTCGCGGATCTCAGCGACGACCGCGTCGGCCGCTGCCGAGCCCTTGCCGGTGCCATCGTGCCGGCCGCCTAGGTCGTTGACGACAACGCGAGCACCGCGCGCCGCGAACAGCAAAGCGTGCGACTTGCCCAGGCCGTTGCCGGCTCCGGTGATGATGACGACGCGACCGGCCTCGGGTCCGGCGCCGCCGCGAAAGTCCAGAAGATCACTGGCCATGTGGTTTCCTTTCGTGCTCTGTCGCTAGGTGGATGTTGGGTTGGGTGTGAAAACAAAGTCGCGCATGCTGGGCGGCGATCCCTGGCGTTTCGACGAGAAAAACGCGATCTGCGGGACGACAAGCGGTCCGCCAAGCAGGGGCGCGTGCGGGCCAAAGCATACTGCACAGCGGCCGGTTTTTGCGCGGCCCGTGCAGGCCCGCGGACCCACCGGCAAATTCGCGTGGCCGCCGAGGCTGTCACCCACGACACGGCGAGTCAGCGACCCTGGCGACCTCTTCGGCCCAGACTGCGCGCAGAAGCGAGCGGCCTTGCGGTTCGCCGTGCTAGAACCGCTGCGTGGATCGCTCTTCGCCTGATCATTCTGCGTCTTCTGCGTCGGCCACGGTCTTTGCCGCGGGCGATGCCCAGCGCCTGTCTTCCGAGCTGGAAGCGGCGCTTCTGCGCGAGCTTGTGCGCGCCTGGCACGGCGTCAACCTGAGCCACTTTCGCAGCGTGCTTCTGCCACCCACCTTGGCTTTGTCCGACAACGAGAGCCGCTTGGGGGAATGGCAGGGCGCGACGCGAACGCTGGTCTTGTCGCGGCACTTGCTGCGGCTGCAGCCGTGGCCGGTGATCGTTGAAGTACTGAAGCATGAGATGGCGCATCAGTACGTTCACGAAATCCTGCGCCTTACCGACGAAGCGGCGCATGGGCCGAGCTTTCGCGCCGTGTGCGAGCGGCTGGGCATCGACGCGCGAGCCAGCGGCTTGCCGGTGACGCCCGACGAGGTCGCTGCGGGACACGATACCGACCAGGCCCGCCCGCTGCGTCGAGTGGCTCGCTTGTTGGCGCTGGCGCAAAGCCAGAACCTGCACGAAGCCGAAAGCGCCATGCGCGAGGCGCAGCGCTTGATGCTCAAGCACAACCTGGAAGCCAGTGCGGCGCGGGCCACGGTGCCTGGCGACGGCGGGCGGCGCTATAGCTATCGTCAGCTGGGCCCGGTCAAGCGGCGCATCGAAGAGAGCGAGCGGCTCTTGGCCATGCTCTTGTCCAAGCACTTCTTCGTCGAGAGCATCTGGATCCCAAGCTATGACGTCGCCCGCGGCCTTCGCGGCAGCGCGCTTGAGGTCTGCGGCACGCCCGAAAACCTAGAGATGGCGGCCTATGTCTATGACTTCCTGTCGCACACCGCCGAGCACCTGTGGCGCGAGCACAAGCGCGCTGCCGGCCTGCCCGGCGATCGCGAGCGGCGGACGTTTCTTTCCGGCGTCATGCTGGGCTTTTCCGAGAAGCTCGATCAGGAAACCAAGGTGCAGCAGCAGCAGGGCCTGATCTGGCGCGGTGACGCCGAGCTTGGGCGGTACCTGCGGCAGCGCCACCCGCACATCCGACGCGTCGCACAGCGCGGCCAGCCCCGCACCGAGACGCGCGCCGAGGGTCGTAAAGCCGGCCGCAACATCATCCTGCATCGGCCGATCACCTCGGGGTCAACGGGCGGTGGTGGTCCACGGCTGCTTCCTCCGCGTCGTGGTGGCACCTAAGATCAGCAGATCAGCAGATCAGCAGATCAGCAGATCAGCCCACTTGAGAGGACGTGGCGATGTCTTCCCTGGATGCAAAAGGCCCCGTGCCAAACGAAGCGACCCCCAAAGGGGAACCCGCCGCCGAGCGCGATCCCGCAAGCGCCTTGGATCGCGATGTCGCCAAGGTCCCGGCGGACGATGCCGATGCCGATGCCGATGCCGACGACGATCGGCTGGATCGATCCGCGCCTGCGCCCAGCCAGTCCAGCCTGCGCAGCCTGCGACGCGAGAGGCGCCAAGCTCGCCGTCGCCGCATCGCCGAGCTATTTCGCCGCTTCATCCGTGCCGAGGCCACGGGTGGCCTGGTGCTCTTGGCCAGCACGCTGCTGGCGCTGTCTTTGGCGCACTCGCGCTTTGCTCAGACGGTGGCGATGCTGTGGCAGCAGCCGATCGGCCTGGATGCGTTCGGCCTGCGCTTTCACCTGAGCACCGCCGACTGGGTCAACGATGGCCTGATGGCGCTGTTCTTCCTGCTCGTCGGGATGGAGATCAAGCGCGAGCTCGTCCATGGTGAGCTCGACTCGCCGCGCAAGGCCGCGCTGCCGGTGATCGCCGCGGGCTTTGGCATGCTGGCCCCTGCCTTGATCTACCTGGTGGTGAGCAGCCTCGGCGGTCCCAGCGTGCGTCGCGGCTGGGCGATTCCCACCGCCACCGATATCGCTTTTACCGTCGGTGTGATGGTGCTTTTGGGCCGACGGGTACCGATGGGGCTGCGGGTGTTCGTGACGGCCTTGGCCATCGCCGACGACTTGGGAGCCGTGCTGGTCATTGCGCTGTTTTATTCCGCCAAGCTCAACCTGCTGCGGCTGGGGCTGTGTGTGCTGTGGGCGGCGGCGCTGTTCGTCTGCAATCGCGTCGGCATCCGTCGCAGTCGCGTCTATGTGATCTTGGGCCTGCTCTTATGGCTGTCGATGCTGCACTCGGGCATTCACGCCACCATCGCGGGCGTCATCTTGGGCCTGTGTACGCCGCTGTCGACGGCAGAGCGCTTCAGTCGCGCGCTGCAGTATCCGGTGGCGCTGTTCGTCTTGCCGCTGTTTGCGCTGTGCAACGCCGGCATCGCGCTGCCCTTGGATGCCGCGTCGTTGCGAGGCGCGCTGGCGCAGCCTGTGACCATCGGCGTGTTCCTGGGGCTGCTCTGCGGCAAGCCGCTCGGCATCTTTTCGGCGGCGGTGCTCGCGGTGCTCTTGCGCGTCGGGCAGCTTCCCTCGGGCACGCGCTATCCGGCGCTTTTGGGGGCGGCGATGCTGTGCGGCATCGGCTTTACGATGTCGATCTTTACGGCGCAGCTTGCCTTTAGCGATCCAGCTCAGCTTGCGCAGGCCAAGCTTGGCATCTTGGGGGGCTCGCTGTGCTCGGCGATCGCGGGCACGCTCGTGCTGCGCCTGGCCACCCGCAGCGCCGGATAGTGCCACGCACGCGCAGAGGGGATGAAGCGGCCGGCCGCCCCACACGCCGCGACTGCGCCGAGCGCAACCAGCCCCCATCCGGGCTCAAGGGTTCGCTGCGCGTGACGGCAGGAATCAAGACACGGCAGCGGGCAGCGACCTACCTAGCATCCACTCGCCAACGCAGCCGCCGCTGTCCTGTTGGAACACGTGACGCTGCTTGGTTTGTGAACGGGCGTGTGTCAAAGCCGGCCCGCCATGAATAGCCAACTGGCACCAGCTAGACTTCCTTAGAATGCATCTGGGAGCTACCTTGTCGGCTCTTGGAGGGGGGATCAAATGCGGATTGCGAATGTCTGTTGGATTCTGACGGTAATCGGTGTCTTGGGCTGTTCACAAACGGGGGGCCAGGCCGGCTGCCCGCAAGGGATGATGCCGTGTGGAGCTACCTGCCTGCCGACTGGCTTTGCCTGTGGAGCCAGCGATGCCAGCGGCGGTGGCCAAGATGCCAGCGTCGACGATGCTTCTCTTTCTGCGCTCAGCCTATCTGGGGGCTCTCTTAGCCCAGAGTTCTCTCCGACGCGGGCGGTCTATTCGGCGCGGGTCTCCGTTTTTGCCACCACTGTGCAGGTCACAGCGACGGCTGTGCAGTCGGGGGCCACGATCGAGATAAACGGACAGCCGGTGGCTTCCGGCGTCGCCTCAGCGCCGATCGCACTGGCCAACGGGCCGACGATGATCGCGGTACGGGTCCAAAGCCAGGGCGGAGCACAGATGAGCTACGACATCGCCATTACGAAAGCACCCATCGACTATATTAAGGCCAGCAACACCGGTACCGGCGATCTCTTCGCCATGGTGGCGCTATCGGGGGACACGCTGGCCGTGGCGGCCACTTCGGAAGAGAGCAATGCCACCGGAGTGGATGGCAATCAGGCCGACAACAGCGCATTTGCCAGCGGCGCGGTCTACGTCTTTACGCGCGCCGGCTCGACCTGGAGCCAGCAAGCCTATATCAAGGCCAGCAACACCGAGGCGCTGGATCAGTTTGGCCTTAGCCTTTCACTTTCGGGCGACACGCTCGCTGTCGGAACCTATATGGAAGCCAGCAGTGCCACGGGGGTCAATGGCAACCAAGCCGACAACAGCGCGCCGAGAAGCGGGGCGGTCTATGTGTTCCAGCGAACCGGCACCACGTGGAGGCAGCAGGCCTATATCAAGGCCAGCAACGCCCAGGCATACGATCAGTTTGGCTATAGCGTCTCTGTATCAGGCGACACCCTCGCCGTGGGAGCCATGGCGGAAGATAGCAACGCTACCGGAGTGGATGGCAACCAGGCCGACAACAGCGCTTCAGGGAGCGGCGCGGTCTATGTCTTTACGCGCTCCGGCTCGACTTGGAGCCAGCAGGCCTATATCAAGGCCAGCAACACCGAGGCGAATGATCAGTTCGGTACGAGCGTCGCGGTGTCCGGCGACACCCTGACCGTGGGCGCCACAATGGAAGCCAGCAATGCCACCGGGGCAAATGGCAACCAGGCCGACAACAGTGCACCAGGGAGCGGCGCGGTTTATGTGTTCCAGCGCGTCGGCACCACCTGGAGCCAGCAAGCCTATATCAAGGCCAGCAACACAAATGGCGCCGACTACTTTGGCACCGCAGTATCCCTGTCGGGCGACACCCTGGCCGTTTCTGCAACCGGGGAAGACAGCAACGCAACGGGAGTGGATGGCAATCAAGCCAACAACGACTTCGTTGCAAGCGGGGCGGTCTATGTGTTCCAGCGAACCGGCACCACGTGGAGTCAGCAGGCCTATATCAAGGCCAGCAACACCGAGCGGGACGACCTGTTCGGCACCAGCATCTCACTGTCGGGCGATCTTCTAGTCGTCGGCGCCTACACTGAAGGTAGCGGCTCCAGAGTCATAAATGTCGGCCAGAACGACAACTCGGCGCTTAGCAGCGGCGCGGGCTATCTGTTCCAGCGAGTCGGCACCACGTGGAGGCAGCAAGCCTATATCAAAGCCCCCAACTCTGAGCGCGGTGACTACTTTGGCTATCGTGTGGCGGTGTCAGACGGCACCGTGGCCATCGGAGCACTGAATGAAGCCGACGATGCTCGCGGCGTGAACGACATCTGGACCAACAACCGCGCTCCAGGCAGCGGCGCTGTATACGTCTTTCGCTAGGGCGCGGCGTTCGCCAGAGGGTCTACCTCGGACGCGCAGCGGACCTGGCGTTTTCCTTTTTTTTCCGCGGCAAGCTGGCGCTTGGCTTGGTGCAGGCGAAGCGGGACGGAGCACGCGACAGCACGGGCCGCTGGCGATTCCGACTCAGTAGTTTGCCTGGCACTCTTCGACAGCTACGCGGCAAGTACTCATGGATGAGCACACCAAGGCCAAGCTTGCAGGCCGCCCCCCGCCGAATCACCAAAGACCTCCCCGCCGCCCCGCTCCCCCCGCACCAGCCCCCATCCGGGCTCAAGGGTTCGCTTCGCGAGCCCTAGTACTATAAAAAAAATCGGGTGGCCCGATCCGTTCGGCACTGGTCCTGGCGCAACGGAAACCGACGAAGTAGCCGCGGTAGTTCGGTGAGAATCCAGAGCGATAGGCGGCACGCACGCCCGTCGGGGCGAAGCTGTCCCAGGAGCCCCCGCGAATCATGCGAAAATTAGCCCGACAGCGCGATTTATGTTCACTCGCTCTGGTCGGGATTCCCGGCTCATAACCGCGGCTACAGTGCCAGCCATCTACCCACTCCCCGACGTTGCCGGCCAGGTCCAGCGCCCCGAATGGGCTCTGGCCCTCGGGATAGCTGCCCACGGGAGCCGTCTCGGGCCAGCCGTCGTTGCCTTTGAACATCTTGTTGGCATATCGACACTCGCTGCCGCAAGCGTTCAATAGCTGGGGTGAGGGCTGTGCTGCGCCCCATGGATACTCGCGTCCGTCGCGGCCCCGCGCGGCGTATTCCCACTCTTCTTCCGTCGGCAAGCGACCGCCCCGCCAGCTGCAGTACGACTCGGCCTGCGCGTAGTTCACGCAGTTGATCGGGTGGCTCACCCGATCGGGCTTCCCGGCATTGCAGCTTCCGACGGTCTCGGCAGCCACGCAGGCGCCGCTCGCGACGCACTCGGCATACGCCCCGGCGGTCACTTCGATGTCATCGAGCTGGAAGGCCGCGACGGTCATCGGGTGCGGTGGTTTTTCGTCGTCGTGGCGTTCACTGCCCATCGTGAACGTCCCGCCGGGGATCGTCAGCCAGCGCGCAAGTCGAAACGCAACGGCTGGCGCCGGGCTCGCCTGATCCACGGGGCTGCTTAGATCCGGCGGCGGTGCGGGCGTTGCCATGTCCGGTGGGCTCGCAGCGATGAGGGGCAGTGGGTCGGGCTTGGCTTGCTGTGTCGTCAATGGGTACTGCACCTCTTGCTCTAGCCCGGCCTTGATCGTGACGGTCACGGTACGCGGCGCATACCCCGCGGCTTGTGCGGTGATTTTGGCGGCTCCGATGGGCAGCGACTTCTGCAGCACGCCTTGCCCGCTCTGCTTCTGCCCCTTGGCGTCGATCACGCTGTACCGCACCCCCACGACGGCACGGCCATCTTGCGCATCGATAAACCGCAGGCGCAGACTGCCCTGCATCGCCGCTGCGACGACCGGCTCAGGCGGTTTTTCGGGCGGCTCTTCGACGGGCGGCATGGACGGCTCTTCGATGGGGGGCGCGGGCGGCACGCGCTTGGGGATCGCGACGGCGTTGCTGTACAGCAGCTTTCCGCCCCTCAGCCTCGCGCGCAGGTGGATTTCCTGACGCTCTGCGGTTCGGCTCTGGACAAATCCGCTCGCCGCATCCCAGGTCCGCTCGGTTGAGCGGCGGCACGTGGCGTCCTGGCACAGACGACCGCTCGTCGGCAGACCGGATCGCGTCGCTTGGACGACGAGCCGCACGTGCTCGCTGTCGGTCGCTTGCACGGTGAGCCGATACGCAGGCTCGGGCAGAACCGGACGGCCCCACCCGCCGAGCCACCACTGCCCCAGCAGCGCCAGAGCCGGCAGCCCCAGCGCGGGGGCGATGTCACGCAGCATCGGGCGCGGCCAGGGCACGGACGCGGGCTTTCCGCCCTTGGGCAGCGTCGCATCGGATGACACCTCGGCCACGTACTCGACGCCGCTTTGCACAAGCTGGGGGAACTCGCTGCGCAGCGCGTCGATCGTCGGCAGTGCGATGGGCAGGATGCCCGCTTGCGGCATGTCCGCCGGCCCGCCGATCAGGAAAATGGCCTCGGCCACCTCGCTGTAGATCGGGCCGCGCAGCAGGCTGCGCAGCGTCGCCAGCGCGGCTTCTTGGTCGCCGGGGCCGTGCAGATAAATCTGCTGCAGCGCCGCCAACAGGCGCAGGCGAAGCTGGCCGACACTGTCGCGCACCATCGTCTGCGCGCTGTCGTCGAGCAGGCGGAAAAGCTCGCGCCGCGCCTGTTCTTCGATGCGCTCCGGCGGCTCCTTGCCCGCGTCGCGCATCCGCAGGCGATTCAGGGCGGCGGCCAGACGCTCGTCGCTCCACTGCACGCTGTTCCAGCGCACGTCTTCTTCGTCCAGCGTCAGGGCCAGCACGTCGTCGGGCACGTCAGGCAGGAAGCGACGCCACAGCCACTCGACGACATCAAGCGGCGCATCGGGATACAGCGCGATCAGCTCTTCCAAGCGCTGCACGTCGGACTCGCTGGCTTCGCGGGCGGGCTGCACGCGGGCGTCGGGGATGTGCAGGCGTCGCTCGCTGCCCAGCGCTAGCTCATACGCGGCGGCGGTCAGGCCCTTGGGCGTCATCGGCAAGACGCGCATGGGAAAGCGCGCCTTACGTAGCTCGGGACGCCACAGCCGACGCGGCGAAAGCGGGTTCAGCCACACGCGCAGCGGCACGCGCTCACTCGCCTCACGAATCCAGCGCGCAAGCTGGCCGGGGCGATGGGGATCGCGGGCATCGCGGCCCGTGCTCAGCACCAGCAGCGCGGCGCCGGCATTCTGAAGCAGGGTCAGCGATAAGGGCTCATACGCGCTGTCTTCATCGGCACGTAGCAGATCTGCCGAGCCATCGAAATAGCGCACGGAGAGCGGCACGCCACGTCGACGCAGGCCATCGATCAGCGCCGCGGTCTTGTGCTGCCACGGCCGCATGTCGCTGCACACATCGCACAGGATCAACAGCCTTCGCGCCAGCTTGCGCTCGCGCCACACCAGCTTGGGCGTGTTGCCGAGGGCGATTGTCGCCCGCGCCGTCCCCTCGCCATCGATCTGGCGCGTCGGCTGCCGCTCGTCGCTGCGGCCCAAGAGCGTCGCCATGTCGTCGAGATCACCGCGATCGAGCGGCGGCGGCACGGGCGGCAAGCGAAGCTGCGGCGTGACCGGGCCGTCAAGCTGCTCGCGCGCTTTGCTCCAGAACGCTCGCGCGTGTTCCTTGCGCGCCTGCCTGCGTCGCGGGCCATAGCTGCGAGCCAACCAGAGCGCAGAAAAAGGCAGCGTCCCCACGAGCGACAACAGGATCAAGAGCAGCCAGCGCGGATCGCTGACTACGGGCTCGCTGCGAAGATCGGGCGGAGTGGCTTCCGGTTCCAGCAACTCGGTCCACGGGATCGGCGCGGTGGGTGGTGCTTGGGTTTGTGGGCTCGGCGTGGGCGGCGGCGAGGGTGCGGGGCGACGCAGAAACACGGCCAATCCCGCCAGCACGGCAACAAAGACCACAGCGCTCGGAACGATCCAGCGCAGCGCCGCCCTGCGTCGTCGGCGCGCGTCATCGGCCGGGGTCGTGTGCTCGGCGCGCTCGACGAGCTTGCGCAGCGCGGCTTGACGCACGGCCGGAAGCTCAGGGCCATAGTCGGCAAAGTGAAACGCCTCGGCGAACTCGTTGAGGAACAGGTTTTCGACCAGGCGCGCTTCTTTGCCGTCGCGACCGAGCAGCGCGCCCAGGCTTCGCGCCAGCGACTGCACGTCGCAGGTCGGGCGCAGAAGCGAAAGCAGGCGCGCGGCCTCGATGTGCTGGGCGATGCCGATCGGCACGCCACGCGTCCGCAGCACGGCCAGAAACGCCGACAAGGGCGACGCTGGATCGCGCGCAGGGTCCATCGCTGCGCTCGGATCGTCTAGCGCGTGGTCTGCTTGCGGATCCATGTCAGATCCTTTTCGGTCTTGATCAGCACGCTGACGTTGGGCAGCTCGGCGAGCGGACTTTCGGCGATTTTCTCGACGGGAACGCGAGCCAGAAGCAGCATGCGCACCCAGGCTTCGAGCTCAGCGGTCGCGGGCTTCTTTTCCAGCAGCTTTTCTTCGCCGCGCTGACGCAGCTCACGGAAGCGATCGAGAGCGGCCTGCACAAGCTGGTCGGGCAGATCGGGCGCGATGCGCTGCCGCAGGATCTTTTCCAGCGTCGGCGGATCGGGAAAGTCGATGCCGTGATAGACGCAGCGACGCAAAAACGGATCGGGAAGCTGGCGTTCGCTGTTGCTGGTGATGATCACGATCGGCCGCAGCGACGCGGTAAAGCGCAGGCCGGGCTTTTCCTTGACGCGAAACTGCATGCGGTCGAACTCGTCGAGCAGGTCGTTGGGAAAGTCGCGCGGCGCCTTGTCGATCTCGTCGATAAGGACGACGCGACGGCCCAGCGGCACCTCGGCGATGCCGTCGTCTTGCGCCAAGCGAGCCCGCCACTCGGCGCCACGCGGGCTGGGGTCGGACTCGACGATGGCGCGGCCGAGCGCTTCGAGCTTGATGTAGTTTTCGGGACTCTTGGCCCGCTCCTCCTGCGTCTGCGCGTCGAAGAAGCGCAGGATGTGATCGAAGCTGTACAGCACATCGACGGCGTGATGGTCGCTGCGGGTGTGAAAGGTCAGCGGCTCGCCCAAGCCGAGCTCGGATGCGACGGACCAGGCCAGCGCCGTCTTGCCGCAGCCCGGCTCGCCCGTGACGAGCAGCGGCTTTTCGAGGGCGACCGCGGTGCGTACGGCATCGCGCAGGCGTACATCGGCGAGATACGCGCCACGCTCGCCCCGTGTGACGGCGGCGCTGCCCGCGGCTCTGCCCTGGCCTTCGTACAAAAGGTAAAGCCGGTCGGCGGCCTGCGTGCGGGTGGATCCCGTCGAGGCGGACAGGCTGTGCGGCGCATGAGAAGTCGATGGCGTGCTGGGCATGGCGAAGTCCTTCGTCGGCGCTGGCCTCGGCCTGAGCCTGGGCCTTGGCGCAGAAGTCACAGGTCGTCGGGAAGTTCCTCGTGGATCTTGCGCAGGATCTGTTCTGAGCTGGCGCCCTCGCTGAAAACGGCGGTCAGGAAGGCTTCGCGGGCAGCGTTGCACTCGTCGGGCGGCAGGCTGCTGGCGTAGCCGACCACGGTCAAAAAATCGTCGATATCGGGCCGCGTGATCGGCGCCAGATCGTTGGTGGCCTCGATGATCAGCTTCGCCTTGCGCTGGCTCATCAAGCGGCGGATCAGATCGCGGGCGGCGGCTTCGCTGCTCGTCGGGACAGCGCTTGGCGTGGCGTCCGGCGAGGACTTTGGGGGCGCGGGCTGCCACTCGATCGGCTGCACCAGCTTGCACGGGTATTCGGTGCGCAGCGATGAAAGCAGCGTCGGCAGCCAGTCGGTGTAGTACTGCACGAGCGCCGCGTGCTCGTACCCACGCCGCACGACGGGATGCAAAAGGACCAACACATGGTGCTGCAGGGTGCGCGACAGCGCGCTCGCAAGCGGGGTCTCGCTCGACGGCGGATGACCCAGCGCCAGCAAGAGCGCGGCCTCGAAGTCGCGGCGGTCGACGGGAAAGCTCGGCGAGGGCGGACGCGCCTTGCGCCACGGCACGCGCAGCACCTTGCGCGGGATCTCACCCGGCAGCGCGACTTCCAGGCGGGCCAAGAAAAACTCGTGCGCCTCGCCCTGGCTGCCCGGCAAGAGCACGACCTGATGATCGGGTCGCGCCATCGCGCCGCGCATGTACGCGAACTGCTTGCCGCGATCGCAGTGCAGATAGGGATCGCCGTGCCCAAACGCGCGCTGGCGCAGCGAGACCTCGGCGCGCACATCGGGGTCGCTCGACGGCGGTCCGGCGGGGATCAGGCCGGGAAACTCGTCGCGCAGCTTCTGCAGAACGGGCTTTGCGCCTTCGCGCTGCAAGAGCAGGCTGATGCGCGCCTGGCGATCCATCGCGGCTCCGAAGCGCTGCGCGGTCTCGGGGAAGTGGTCCTGACAGAACGCCTCAAAGTCAGAGTCCGCCTTGAGAAACTCGAACAAGCGCTTGCGCACCCACGCATCCATGCGGGGAACATACGCGATGAGCGGGCGGATTCTGACGATCTTTCGCGCGGCCGCTAGCGACGAAGAGCCTGCCGCGCTTGGCGCTCGCTGCCGGGAAGACTGAAACAGAAAACAAATCGTTTGAGCAAAAATGAATCAGTATAATAAAGCGAAACAAATTATATTTTATTATCCTATCAGATTATTAATTGATAAATAAGATACTCTCCTAGGCCGGGCTGCGGAACTGCGGGCGCAGGTTCTGTAGATCTTGCAGGCTGGCCAAGAGCACCAGCACCAAGCCTGGCTCTAGCACCAGATCCGCGGTCGGGTTGTAGATGAACGCCTTTTCGCCGGGCCGCTTGGCCGCGACCACCAGCGCCTTGCCCTTGCCGCGCAGGTTGGCCTGCGCCAGCGTCTTTTCCGCGACTTCCGAGCCGGGCTCGACTTCGATCTCTTCAAAGCGGTGATGCGCACTGCGGTCGCGCATCATGCTGTCGAGAAACGTGACGACGTTCGGCCGCACGAGCTCGGACACTAGGCGCAGGCCACCTACGGCGGTTGGGTTCACGGTGTTGTTGGCGCCCGCGATGACCATCTTGCGGCGGCTGGTCTCGTCGAGAACCTTGCTGATGATGCGCAGGTGACGATTCATCGAGCGCGCCGTCAGCGTCACGAACACGTTGTCTTTGTCGTCGGTCAGACAGGCGATCAGCCCCGATGCGCGCTCGATGCCGGCCTGCTTCAGCACCTCGTCTGACTCGGCCGATCCGACGACATATGGGAACTCGCCGATCTCTTCGCACAGGTGACGCAGCTTGTTTTCATCTTTGTCGATGCCGACGACCGATCGTCCCGTCCACATCAGCTCGCTTAAGCAGTGCGTGCCGGTGGTGCCGACGCCGCAGACGATGATGTGGTCCTTTAGCGCGGCCATAAGCTTATCCATGCGACGTCTCCGAAAGCGCTCGGTGAACAAGCCCTCGACGATGAGGGCCGTGACATTCGAAATGACAAAGGCGGGCACCGCGATGCCGATCATCGCCAGAAGCATCGTGAAGGCTTCCGCGGCATACAGGTTCTTGAGCTCAAGCCAGTCGCCATAGCCGATGGTGGTGAGCGTGATCACCACCATGAACAGGCAGTTCATCACCGTCCAGTCGGGGCGGTGATAGTACTTGCCTAAGCCCCAATAGATGAACGTCGCGATCAGCGTCAGTACGCCGAGCAGCAGTCCGCCCCACTTAAAGAACCGAAACGGGTCGAACCGACGGTCCAAAGGACCGGATGCAACCAAGATCGGCTGTGAGGTTGAAGAGTCACTCACGAGTGCGTGATTATATCGCGACGCGCGCATCGGCACGCTTCTTGTAACTGCCTGATTGCATCCCCCAACCCCACGCAACTTCTGGAGGAATCCGATGCTGTTTGAAGTGACCGGCGACATTCTTCTGACCAAGGCGCATGCCATCGCTCACGGCGTCGCGCCCAACGACCACATGGATCGCGGCTTGGCGTTGGCCCTGCGCGAGCGCTGGCCGGCCATGGCCAAGGACTTCCGCCACTACTGCCACGTGCAGCACGCCGCGTCCGGCGGAGCCTGGACATGGAAGAGCAGCGACGGTCTATACATCGTCAGCCTGCTGACGCAGGAAGCCGCTGCGAGCGAAAAAGCCCACCCCGGCCGGGCCAAGATCGAGCACGTCAACCACGCCCTTCGCGACCTGCGAGGCATCGTCGCAAAAGAGAAGATCACGAGCCTGGCTCTGCCGCGCTTGGCGACGGGCTTGGGTGGCATGGACTGGGCCAAGGTGCAGCCGCTTGTCCAGCAGCACCTGAGCGATCTGGGCATCCCGGTGTTCGTGTACTCGACCTATCACCCCGGCCAAGCCGCGGACGAGGCGCGAGTGGCAGGCAGCCACGCCAAGTTCCTGCGCACGTAGCATCGCGCAAAAGCTGCACAGGCCTTGCGTTTTGCGCATCGCCTGCGCGGCTTCGCGATCGGCAGGTCGCCTCCCGCCGGCCAGGGGGCGCAAATTTTGGATCGGGGCATACGCCAAGCGGAGCCTCTTTTGCGGCGCTGCGGCGCCGAAGGCAGGGAAGGACCGATGAACAACACGAAGATTCACATCTTGGTTGGGATCGACTTCAGCGATAGCTCGAACCTGGCCATCCAGCATGCCGCCCGCTTGGCCGAGGCCTGCGGCGCTCGCCTGCACCTGGCCCACATCGCCAAGGGCGACGGCTTTGTCGCCAACACCAACCTGGGCCTGAACATCCCCAGCGAATTCCCCGAGGCAAAAGACGCGCGGGCTAGCCTGCAGCGCTTGCTTCTGCAGCTTGGGGCGCGCATCGATGGCGAGGTCCACGTGCGCCTGGGAATCTCGCCCATGGAAGGCATGCTGTCCTTGATCAAAGAGCTTAAGCCGGACTTCGTCGTCGTCGGCAGCCACGGCAAGGGCATGTTGAAGCGGGCGCTGCTTGGCTCGGTGTCCAATCAGCTTGCGGCGAGGAGCCCCGTGCCCGTGATGATCATCCCGACACCAGGGCGCGAAGAGATCTTGAATCAGCCCGAGCCACCCAAAGAGCCCGAGCTACCCTCGGTTGGGCAGGCTGTGGCGGACACCGGCTCTGGCGGTGCCTCCTTCGGCATTGGCAGCGTCGGCGGCGGCGGCATCAATTACCGCTAGCCGCACGCGTCGCAGCGCAGCCCGGCCACCTTGGGGCGCCGTCTTCGACGGTCGTCTTGGGGCGTCGTCGTGCAGTGTCTCGCCCGGTGTCTTTGACCGATGTCTGGGGGCGTCCATTGATTCGTGGCAGCGAGGTTGATACCCTCGCCGGCCCATGTCGATCTCGCTCTCTCTCCTCGATCTTTCTGCCGAGCTAGGCCGCGTCGCGGCGACGGCACTGCGCGCCCGCTGCGATCATCACACCGCCATTCCCGACGAGCTCTCGGTGCAGGTGGCCAGCCGTCCCGAGTTCGGCGATCTGCAGATCGCAGGCTGTCTGCAGCTTGCCAAGCCGCTCGGCAAAAAGCCGCGCGATCTGGCTCAGCTGGTCGTCGACACGCTCGCTTCACACCCCGACCTGGCCAAGGTCGAGATCGCCGGGCCCGGCTACGTCAACCTGCACCTGAATAATGCCTGTCTTGGTCGCTTGCTTGCGGCCCACGCGCAGAGCGAACACCACGGCGTGCGCCAGCGCTTCGCCGGGCAGAGCGTGGTCGTCGACTATTCGTCGCCCAACGTCGCCAAGCCGATGCACATCGGGCACATCCGCTCGACGATCATCGGTGCTGCGCTGTCGCACGTGCTGCGCGCCGTCGGCTATCGCGTCATCACCGACAACCACTTGGGCGACTGGGGCACGCAGTTCGGCAAGCTGATCGTCGCGTATCGCAGCTGGCTCGATGTCGAGGCATATCAGCGCGCCCCCATCGCTGAGCTGGTGCGGCTGTATCAGAAGTTCGTCAGCGAAGAAAAAGCGCAGGCGCAGAGCCTGGGCATCAAGAAGCCCGATCGCCGCGCTGCCGAGGGCGAAGACGAAGAGGGGGCCGGGGCCGATGACGAGGCTCCCCAGGCGGTGACGCCGCTTCTGGCGCAGGCGCGCGAAGAGCTGGCCAAGCTGCAGGCCGGCGACGCGGCAAACCATGCGCTGTGGCAAGAGTTCGTGCGCGTCTCGCTGCAGGAATTCCACCGCACCTATGCCCGCCTTGGTGTCGTGTTCGATCACGAGCTGGGCGAGAGCTTTTACAACGACCGCTTGGCCGCGCTCGTCGAGTCGCTTCTGCAGCTCGGTCTGGCCGAGCCAAGTCTGGGTGCGATCGTCTGTCCCGTCGAAGGTGCGCCGGCACCGCTACTGGTGCGCAAGGCCGACGGAGCGTTTCTGTACGGCACGACGGATGTCGCGACCATCGAGTACCGCGTGCGCACGTTCGCGCCGCGCCGCATCCTGTACGTCGTCGGGGCACCGCAGCAGCTTCACTTCAAGCAGGTGTTTGCCGTGGCGCTGGCCTATCTGCGCAAGACCGGCCTGCTATCCGACGCGGATCCAGGGCCCAGCTTGGAGCACCTGCCGTTTGGCTCGATGCGGTTCCGCGATGCACAAGGGAACTGGTCGACGGGCAGCACGCGGCTGGGCAACGTGCCCTTGCTCGACGAGTTCTTGGACATGGCGACGGAAAAGGCGCGCAGCGTGGCCCGCGAAAAGAACGCCGAGCTACGTCCCAGCGAGCTCGAAGAAGTGGCGCGCATCGTCGGTATCGGCGCTATCAAGTACAACGATCTGTGCCGCGACCGCATCGCCGACATTCACTTTGACCTCGATAAAGCCATGGCGCTCGACGGCAACACGGCGCCGTACATCCAGTACGCCTATGCCCGCATGCGGTCGATCCATCGCAAGGCGGCCAGCGAAGGCATCACGGCTTCTGCACCGACGCTTCTGCACCCAGCCGAGCGAGCGCTGGCGCGGCGCATCTTGGACTATGGCGCGGTCGTCGAAAAAGTCGCCGAGTCCTGCAAGCCGCACACGCTGTGCGAGTACCTGTATGAGCTCGCCGGGGCAGTCAGCACGTTTTACAGCGAGGTCCCGGTGCTCAAGGCCGAGCCGGCCGAGCGGGCGAGTCGCCTGGGGCTGCTCGATCTGGCGGCCAAGACCCTGCGCCACGGTCTATCGCTTCTGGGGATCGCCGTGCCCGAGCGGATGTAGGCGCCGAGTCGTTGGGCGGTCTGACGGCGCTGCCACGACGAGCCGAGCGCCGCTGCCCGCCCGCCCATCGCACCCGCGCTAGACTGAGTGGGCATGCCGCAGCCGCATGACGAGGTCCCGCCGGCCGAGATACGCAGGTGCTTTGCGCTGTCGCGCCGCGATCAGGCGATCGTGAGCCTCGCGCGCTGCAAGCTCCTCGGTGGGCGCCCTGATTTTGCGCAGGCGCTGCACGCGCTCAGCGAAGCCGTGGCCGAGCGCATCCCCGCTGGGCGGATCTTTTATTTGGGGCAGACCGAGCACGGACCCATCGTCGGCTCGCTGATCTCGGGCGTGGGCATCGTGCAGGGCGAGCAGGCCATCGAGCTTGTGCAGGCGCTGCGCGAGCGGCCGCTGCGTCGGCTGGGGAGGCTGTGTCCGTGAAAGGTCCGCTGACCGTGGATCTTGCGCTCCATGACTTCGGCGCCGCCGAGCCAGCGATCCTGCGCATCGTGTCCCTGTGGCAAGACATCGACTGGTTCGAGCCGCCGACGCAGCCCAGCGCCATCGGACACGCCCACCTGCTTGGCCACCAGCATCTGGGGCATCGCCACGCGCCCGAGCACTTCGCCGCGCGCATTGATGTCGAGCATCGCCACGGCGGCTGGCCTGAGTTCGTCGCGCTCTGCCACCGCGTCCGCCAGCCCGGCGCCTTCGACTGGAAGCTCGGGCCCCTCAAGTCACTGCTAGGGGCACACGACAGGCGCTGTCAGTTCTCGCTCAGCGCCGCGGCTCCTCGGTACTTGCGCGAGGGAGTCGAGTTTGACTATCGACATCTACTTATCATGCCGTGCAATGGCTCGTTTGTCTGGGGATACCTGTGCCCTACCCTGGACCTCGAGCGACTCGGTGACGCGGTCGCAGAGAGCGCTCGGTTCTACTTGTCCTATGCGCAAGGCGATGCCTTGGACGCCATTCAGTGGCAGCTTGCCGAGCCGGGCTCGCCCGTCGACAGCAACCCATTTCTGCCGCTGCTGCACGGCTATGCCAGCGGCTATTACCCGTTTGCGCTGAGCGAGACGCAGTTCGTCCTGTTTCACTTCACCCCGCCGTCGACACCCGTCTGCGAGACGCCGTAAGGACGTGCTCCCAAGACAGCGCTTGGCGCGCGGCAGGGGCGGGCGCTTGCGACGATCCCGCGTGGCGGTGCGGCGGGCTCACCAGGACAGCAAACGCGACAGGGAAAGCTCGGTCTGTGGCGTCGGCGAGCGAAAGGCATCGGTTTCGCGGGCGAACTCGCGGAAGCCTTCCGATGCGTACAGTTGAATCGCCGAGGTGTTGTGCGCAGCGACGGTCAGGTTTACTTTTTCGACGCCGGGCAGCGTGCGCGCATGGGCGATCGCAGCCTGCAGCAAGCGGCGCCCGATGCCGTTCCCCGCGTGCTGGGCTGCGACGTACATGCGGACGATCCAGGCGATGTGCTGGCGCTTGGCTCGCCCGCGCTCGCGTTCGACGCTGACCACGCCACACCACGCGCCGGACGCATCGCGCGCCACGAATGTCGCCGCATCGGCCGTGGCTGCCGTCGCAAACGGCGCCGTTCGCACGTCGGCTTCTGCGATGCGCAGCGCATCGGGGTGGTCGGCGATGCCGCGCAACAGAAACGCGCTGTAGGTCGCCGCATCCTCGGCCGAGGCCAGCCCAATCTGCACATCGACTGCCGCTGGCCGTGACGCCGACTGCGACGCCAGCCGCGACGCCAGCACAGACGATGGGTCGCGCTGTGCCTGGACGCGCTTTGAAAGCGCCTGCAGCAGCGCGGCGACCTGCGCCTCGTGCGGGTCGCTGCGCAGGATCGGCTCGCCCCACACGATGTCGGCGCGCACGGCATACAGCGTGTCGCGCAGCGCCCGCAGCCCCAGCCGCCCGCGACCGGGGGCCGAGGTCGCCGCGGTGATGGCGACGATCTTCTGTTCCAGCTCTCCCGACGGAATCAGCCAGTCGATGGCGTTCTTTAGGGCTCCGGGCAGGCTGTGCCCATATTCCGGGCAGGTGATGAACACGGCATCGTGCGCGGCCACCTGTCGCCGCAGCGCGACGACGCCGGCCGGCGGCGTCTCGCTGTCCAGGTCCGGGCTGAAGTGTGGTAGCTCGGCAAGCCCCACGTACGGCGTGACCACGACCCCGTCTGGCGCCCCCCGCACGGCCGCTTCGATCAAGGCGCGGTTCGACGAGCGCGCCTGCAAGCTGCCGCAGATGGCCACGATGCGCACGGGCGAGGGATCCATCACGACACCATACCGCATCAGAAGATCATCCCGAGCAACACGTAGAGCAGCCGAGCCAACACGTAGAGCAGCCCCGCGATCAATGAGAGAAGCGCGATGCCGAGTGGGGTAGCGACCCAGCGAGAAAAGCGCGCGACCGTGGCGGGGGGCAGCGTGGTGTCGCGGCCGGGGGCGTCGGGAACGGCCGGCTCGATGGCAGGCGGGGTGGTGGGGGTCGGTTCCACGAAGCGGAACGAGTCGGGCAAGCGCAGCGGCGCGGGCAGGTCGGGGTCCACATACGGATCTAGCTCGCCGAGTTCGAAGCGGCATAGGTTGACTGCGTACCAGACCTCGCCCGCGATGGTCCCGCCCATGCGATAGCGGCCGTCTGGGGTCAGGGCGGCCCAGCCCTCGGCGCAGGGCACCAGGATGCCCAGACACCGGCCGCTTTCGACGTCCCACAGCCGCACGGTGTTGTCGTCAGATCCCGAGGCCAGCACCCGTCCATCCGGGCGGAAGCTCACGCTTGTGACGGCGCGTTGGTGCCCCGACAGGACGAGGCGCTCGCGACCGCTGGCCATGTCCCATAACCGCACGGTGTGGTCCTCGGACGCCGAGGCCAGCGCTTTGCCATCCGGGCTGAAGCTCACGCAGCGCACGGCGCCTTGGTGCCCGGACAGCACCAGCACGCGCCACCCCCCATCGCCACGGTCCACGTCCCACAGACGCACCGCGCCGTCAGAGGAGCCCGAGGCCAGCGTCTGCCCATCGGGGCTGAAGCTCACGCTGTACACGGGGCCAGAGGATCCCGACAGCACGTGCCGCACGCGACCGCTGGCCACGTTCCACAGCCGCGCCGTGCCGTCGTCAGACGCCGAGGCGAGCACCTGCCCATCCGGTCTGAAGCTCACGCTATTCACGTCGCCTTGATGCTCTTTCAACACGCCCCGCTCACGGCCACTGGCGATGTCCCACAGCCGCACGGTGTGGTCCCCGGACCCTGACGCCAGCGTCTGCCCATCGGGGCTGAAGCGCACGCTCAACACGTTGGCTCGGTGTCCTGACAGCACCTGTGTCTGGCTGCCACTGGCGCGGTCCCATAGCCGCACGATGTGGTCCCAGGAGCCCGAGGCCAGCGTCTGCCCATCCGGGCTGAAGCTCACGCACGACACCGAGTGTGGGTGTTCCGTTAGCACGAGCGTCTCGCGGCCGCTGGCCACGTCCCACAGACTCACTGTGTTGTCTCTAGACCCCAAGGCCAGCGCTTGACCATCCGGGCTAAAGCACACGCTCAACACACGGCTTTGGCTTCCTAACAGCGTGTGCCGTTCGTGGCCGCTGGCCACGTCCCACAGACTCACCGTATTGTCGATGGATAATGCGGCCAGCACCTGCCCATCCGGGCTGAAGCGCACGCTCCATATGCTGCGTGGGCGATCAGACAGCACGCGCCGCTCGCGGCCGCTTTCGACATCCCACAGGCGTACGGTGCCATCGTCGGAGGCCGAGGCCAGCGTCTGCCCATCCGGGCTGAAGCTCACGCTACGTACGTCGCCTAATTTTCCCAATGCCGCCTGGATCTCGCGGCCGCTGGCGACCTCCCACAGACGTACGGTGCCATCGCCGGATGCCGAAGCCAGCACCTGCCCATCCCAGCTGAAGCACAGGCTATTCACCTCGTCGTCGTACCCAGCCAGCGCGTGCCGCTCGCAGCCCCCGGCAACATCCCACAGCCGCACGCTGTAGTCCCAGGACGCCGAGGCCAGCGTCTGCCCATCGGGGCTGAAGTCCACGCTTAGCACAGCGCCCTTGTGCCCCGACAGCACGCGCTGCTCGCGACCGCTGGCAGCGTCCCACAGCCGGATCGTGCCATCTTGTGCCCCCGAGGCCAGCGTCTGGCCGTCGGGGCTGAAGTCCACGCTTAGCACACGGCCCTGGTGCCCGGATAGCACGCGGCGCTCACGACCGCTGGCGACATCCCACAGCCGAACCGTGCCGTCGTGAGACGCCGATGCCAGCACGCGTCCGTCGGGGCTGAAGCTCACGCCCTGAACGTAGCGGTGGTGCCCGGACAGCACGCGGCACGCACGGCCACTGGCAACGTTGCACAGCCGCACCGTGCCGTCATCGCATGGCACGGCCAGCAGCGCACCGTCGGGGCTGAAGGCCAGGTCGCCGCCGGACAACGACAGCCCCGAGGTGCCGTGGGCCATGATTTGCAGGGGGGTGGTTTCGCTCAGGTGGGGCGGGGCGGCGCCCCACAGGGCGGCTGGGTCGAGGGTCTCGGGAGCGTCCATGTGCGCGCCGACCAGGGCAGCCCGCGCCATGCGGGCGCCTTCTAGCTGGGCGCCGCGCAGATCGGCGCCAAGCAGGATCGCGCCGCGCAGGTCGGCATCGCGCAGGTCGGCGCGGACCAGGCGTGCCCGTCGCAGATCGACGTCGCGCAGGTCGGCCTTGCGCAGGTTGGCGCCCTCTAGATCGGCATCGCACAGGGCGTGCTCGCGCAGATCCTGGCCCGCCAGATCCTGGCCGGAAAGCGAGTCCCCCAGGCGCCTGCGAATGAGCAGCGCGTTGCTCTTTTCGATGTCGCGGGCCTCGCGGTTCTTGCCCACATCGCGGGCCCAGGCACACGCGGCCTTGTGCCCGAGCAGGTCGGTGAAAAAGTCGGCCATCAGCGGCGAGATCTCGCGCGCCGCATACAGTGCCGAGCCGCCGGCTGCCACCCGCCGCGCCGCTTCTTTGGCCACCAGCCACTCCATCACCGACTGGTGAATGAACGAAAAGCGCCCCTCGCCATCGCGACACAGCAGCGTTCCGGCGCCGACCTGATGGACGGCCACGCCGACGTCTTTTAGCTGCAGCAGCGTCGCGCTGACCACGTCGCCAAGCTGCGCTTCGGTGACCCAGGACTCGGTCTGCTGCCACAGTCGCTGCGCCAGCTTTTCAACGGCGGCCCAGCGCTGCTCGGTCGACAGGCCCGGCTCTTGCCCCTTGGGATGGGCGCGCTTCCACTCTTCTTCGATCCACCAGGTCAGAAGCTCTTCGTACAGCTTGGCGGCGGTGATCTCGCCGCGGGTCTGGGCCTGGCGCAGCCGTGCCTCGGGAAGCTGGGCGATGAAGCTCAGCATGCGCGGGTTTTCCGACAGACCCAGCAGGTCTTTGACGTCGCGCAGCAGGGTGTATCGCGCCTCGGCCTGGGCCGGGTCTTTGAGCCGATTGCCCAAAAACGATCGAATCTGGCCGTCGTCGAACGGCAACAGCCGCACCGCGCGGTGGCCGGGCAGCGCTTCCAGCCGTCGGGCGAGCGCGTTCTTGACCTGATCGTCCGAGCGAAAGTGCTGCGTGCGGCTGGTCAAGACGACCTTGGCCCGTCCCTGCGCCGCTTGCGTGATGGTGTCCAGGTGCTCGGCGGCGCGGTCGTAGCTGACGCGCAGGGCTAGCTCGTCGAAGCCGTCGAAGAGCAGCGCGATGCGCCCCTCGGCCAGCATGTAGCGAAAGCCAGACAGGTCGATGCGCTCGATGCCGCGGCTGGCCAGGTGCTGCGCGATGAGCTCGTCGAGGCTGCGGGCCTTTTCCAGGCTACGCATTTCTAGCAGGACCGGCGTCGGCGCACCGGGATGTTCCCCAAGGCGCCGGGCCAGCTCATGCAAAAGGAAGGTCTTGCCGACGCCGAACTCACCGAGCACCAAGATGAAGCGCTGCATGTCGCGCTGCAGCACCCAGGCAAACATCTCGTCCAGGGCGTCGCGCTCGGCGGTCTCTTCGCGTCCGCCCAGGCCGCGGCTGTACACCATGCGCTGCGGGACATACAGGGCCGGCGGATAGCGCTCGTCGTTTTGCAGGGCGCGCTGCTGATCGTGGATGTACCGACCAAAGTGGATAAGGCCTTGGTAGTCCTCCAGGTGCTGCGCTTCGATGGTGAGGGTGCGCGCCTGCTGCAGCAGCGCCTCGGACAGCGGCGCCCCGACAAAGATCAGCTCGGCATAGGCCATGGCGTCTAGCTGCTGGTAGCGGCTGCGCAGCTCAGCACCAAGGGTCTGGATGTCATCGCCCGTCGGTGTGGACGACAGCGCGGCGACCAGATAGCGCCGCGACCAGAACGAGTCTTGGTAGCGGACTTCGATCAGCTCGCCGAAGGGCGGCGGGGCCTGGACGCGGCGCAGGCGCACGTCTTTGTGGTCGCGCTCGGCCCGCCTGCGACAGGCTTCCTCGACGCGATCGAGCAGCGTCTCGCGGTAGACGCGATCGATCAGCGTCTCGCGGTAGCGGTACTCGCCATCGAGATCCATCCCGCGCGATCGGCGCAGCACCTCCATCAGATCGCGCAGGCCGGCGACCACCTGCGTCAGGGCCTCCTCGCGGATGTGGTCTCCGTCGAAAAGCGGCGTGCCATCGCGCGGCAGGGCCTGCCGGTCGGCGAACACGGTGTCGGACAGATCGACCGGTCGCAGGCGCACGGGAATCAGCCGCTTGCTCAGCCCTCGCCGGTCGGCGGCGGCCTTGGCCTGCGCCATCAGATCCGGGTTCGAAAGGAAGTCGGCGCTGAGCAGACAGACCACCGGGCCAGCGTCGCGCAGCAGCTGATCCAGGCGCGCGAGCGGCTCGCCGGGCAGCAGATCCCCCGAGTGGGTATGGCGCAGCGCACGGCCCAGCTTCAGCGACGACAGGTGCCGATCATAGACCGCGAACCGATCGCGATCTTCTGCGGCGTACAGTGTGACGATCGAAGGCACAGGCACCATGCGGCGAAGCTATCACGGGGGCGGCGAGCGACGGCCCGGCGAGCGCGCGGCCAGGCAGGCGCTGGCTGCGCGAATCGTTTTCCGTCGCGGCGGATGCGACCGCGGTACGATCGAGCCGATATGTGCTGCTTTTCACGGCCGATCAAGCACGTCTCTGCGACGCATCTCTTCGCGCGCCACGTCGAGCCGGGACGGCAGGCGATCGTGTACAGCATGAACGTGGCCATGGACGAGGATCTGGCCATGGTGCTGCCGATTCCGGTGGTTCCCGGATCGGCCGAGGACGCGGTGCGCTTCGTCAACCTGCGTGGATATCCGAGGTTCTTTGTCGACCTGCATCGGGCATTTCCTGAGCAGCTCCTGTATGCCAAGAGCCATGGCCTGCTGGCCGCCGCGGCGTCCCGGCGCGAGAAGCTTGTGGTCCACGACGTCGGCGCGTTTGTCGCGTCGTTCGTCCCGCGGCCTGGTGACTTCGAGCGCCTCGACGAGCGCTTCCGGCTGTCCCCAGACATCTTTTTGCGACGGCCCGAGTACGGCGACTTTGGCTTTGCGGTGTTCCAGCTGAAGGCGGCGCGCGGCTGGTTCGGGCGCATCAAACGACAGACGATTCACCCGATGGCGTTTACGTTTCCGACGCGACGGCCCAAGGCGCTGTTCTTCCCGACGCTGCACATCCATGACGGCCACCTGCCCGACCGGGCGCGCTTCGATCACGCGCTGTACGTGCAAAGCGACGATGCGCTGCTCGTGCGGACCCTGGGCTTTGAGCCCTCGATGCAGGCGCTGGGCGAAGCGATGAACGCGTCGCGCGCGATGGGCCTGGTCGATCCGGCGGCGCGGGCCTATCGGCAGACGCTGCACGGCGAGCGTGCGAACGTCGACCACTATTACGAGCCGCCACGCTGCCGTGGCGTGGATGTGCTCGACGGACGCGGTGCGCTCTTCCGCTTTGCGCTGCGCGCGACGGCGGCGTATAGCACCGAGCTTGTCGATGGCCGCACGCGCCGTTGGCACGACGTCGCGCGCAACCGCTTGGATGCGCTGCACGATGGCCTGCTCGACGGTCTGCGAACGCTGACCGAGTCGAAGCGCGAGGCATGGTCGCTGATCGCGCCGCAGCCGGATCTAGAGGCTGCGTGGCTGTCGAACGACGATGTCTATGCCGGCGGGCCGGCCTGGGATCCCGTACGCAGTGCCCCGCTGCCGCTGGTGCCGGGAACCGCACGAGCGCTGCGACTGCCGCTGTTCGCGTGGACCGATGTGGTCGAGCCGCAGCAGGTCGAGCTTGGCTTCGCGGTCGTCCCATCGCGACAGATCATCGCCGAGATCAAGCGCTCGATCGTCGAGGTGGTCACGCGCGCCGTCACGGGATGAAAACCGGGACCGGAGCGAAACACCGCGGGATGGCGGCGCAGCGCGGCGAGGCTCTTGCTCTGGTCGGCGCATCTGTGCAGTCTGAAGAGTCGTGGACCGCGAGCGACCGCCTCAGGCCGAAAGGGAGTCAAAGGAAGCGCTCCGGGCCATGGCGCGCAAGCCCGAGGGCAAGCGCTCGGCGCAGGTGGCACGGGCCGGCGCAGCGGAAAAGCCAGGACGCCGCGCCGCCGAGGCGGCCTTTGAGCCACCGGGCACCACGCAGGCGCTGTTTCCGCAGCGCTTCCGTCAGCTCTGCGTGTTCGGCGTGCTTCTGACCTGCGTGTTCTTCGTCATCGATGTGTATTACCCCTGGTCAGCGGCGGTGACGTTCGGGCCGCGACAGTTCTTTGGCCTGCGCACGCTGTGGGTCGCCGGGTACATGATGCTGCTTGCGACCTCGTACATTGCCGAGCTGGACGCGCGCCTGCAGATTGTCCGCGACGTGCTGTGGACGGCGCTGGGGGCCGTCGGCGTCGGCGTCTTGTGCGCGCACACCGGGCGCCTGGCCAGCCCGCACTACGGCAGCCTGATCATCTTGATGCTGGCTCGCTTCGTCCTTTTGCCAGGGGCATTTCTGCGCGTGGCCCCTGTGTCGGGCTTCATGCTGGTCGTGTTTATGACGCTGGCCTGCCTGTGGCCGTCGCCGTTTCCGCGTCCCGGCTTCTTTGGTGTTCACGGCGTGCTGACGCTGCTCGTCATCGTCGGAGCGATGGTGCCAGGGCTGCTTGGCGCCATCGCCGCCGACCGCTTGACCTTGGGCCTGGCGACGGCGCGCTTGATGGGACGCTATCGCCTGATTCGTCGCTTGGGCCAAGGCGGCATGGGGGAAGTCCACTTGGCCTACCACGCGTCGCTGCGTCGACCCTGCGCGGTCAAGATCCTCAAGGAAGGCATCGCCGACGCGGTAAGCGTCGCCCGCTTTGAACGCGAAGCCGAAGCGGCCAGCCGCCTGCGTCACCCCAACACCATCGCTGTCTTTGACTTTGGCCGCACCGCCGCCGGCCAGCCGTACTACGTGATGGAATTTCTCGACGGCTGCGACCTGGCCCAGCTCGTCCGCAAAGAGGGCCTGCTGCCGCCCGACCGCGCCGTGTACCTGCTGGAACAGATCGCCGGCTCGCTGGCTGAGGCGCACTCGCTGGACATGATCCACCGCGACGTAAAGCCGGGAAACCTGTTCGTCACCACCATGGGCGGAGCCGGCGACTTCGTGAAGGTCCTGGACTTTGGCCTGGTCAAAGGCGTCGACCTGGGGCCGGACCTGACGCGGCCGGATGCGTTCATGGGCACGCCGCGCTACATGGCACCGGAAGCGCTCTGCGGTCAGTCCGTAGATTGCCGTGCCGATGTATATGCTCTCGGTACAGTCGCGTATTTCATGCTGTGCGGCGAGCCGCCGTTTTCCTCGGGCGATGCTTACCTGGATGTCTATCGCCAGATTCACGACCCGCCACCGCCGCTGAGCAGCCGACGCGATCCGCGCTTGCCGACGCCATCGCCTGCGCTGGTGGACATCATCGAGCGCTGCTTGCAAAAAGAGCGCGATCGACGCTTCGCGACGGCGGCCGAGGTACTGACGGCGCTGGAAAAGACGCCCGAGCACGGACGCTGGCGGGCTCCCTTGGTCTCGGCGAGTGCGCGCAGTCGGGCCTTGGTCGACGAGCTGGCTGAGCTGGCCCGCTCGGCCGACGAGCTGGCCCCCACCGATCCGCAAGGCGCCGCCGCTCGCTCGGGAGATCGTCTGCAGGGCGTATAGGACCGGACCGGACCGGACCAGCCAATCCGTGAAACGGCGCGCCGCTCAGCTTGCTTCGCCTGTCCCCGGCGGATAGCATCAAGTCTAAGACACTAGAGGCATTCTGCACGGTGCTTGACGTCGGTCAGCTCATCGGCAACTACAAGGTCGTCCGCCGGATCGGAGCGGGGGGCATGGGCGAGGTGTACGAAGCCGTGCATCAGCAGATCGGCACCCGCGCCGCCATCAAGGTGCTCTTACCGACGCACAGCCAGGATGCCGAGATGCTCAATCGCTTCTTCAACGAAGCGCGAGCCGTCAACATCGTCGGCCATCCGGGCTTGGTTCGCATCTTCGAGTGCGGCCGGCTTCCCGACGGCGCGGCGTACATCGTCATGGAGTTTCTGGAAGGCGAGTCGCTGCGTGCTCGGCTGCGCCGTGTCGGCGGTCGGCTCGACGGCAGCAGCCTGCTGATCGCGCGCCAGATCGCCAACGCGCTGGCCGCCACGCACGGAAAAAAGATCATCCATCGCGACCTCAAGCCGGACAACCTGATGCTGGTTCCCGACAGCGATATGCCGACGGGAGAGCGCATCAAGATCCTCGACTTTGGCATCGCCAAGCTGGCCGCCGAGACCGCTGGAGAGAGCGCCGATGGCAACCTGGTCGACGACGGTGGCGTGGTTCGCACGCGCACGGGGCTGATCTTGGGAACGCCCGCCTATATGGCGCCTGAGCAGTGCCGCGGCCTGGGCTTGGTCGACGAGAAAGCGGACGTGTACTCGCTGGGCATCATCCTGTTCGAAATGCTGTCGGGGCGGACGCCGTTTAAGTCGCCGGGCTTTGGCGAGCTGGCGGCCATGCACATGTTCATGCCGCCGCCGGACCTGCAAGAACTGGTGCCGGGGATTCGCCCAGAAGTCGCCCAGCTTGTCGCGCGCCTTCTGGCTAAGAAACCCATCGAGCGTCCCGCGATGAGCGAGGTCGCGGCCGAGCTGGACCGCCTGTTTTCAGATCGTCGCCGCGAGAGCCATCCCAGCATGCTGGCCATCCCGACACCGACGGGCTCGCCGGTACGTACGCCGACCCCGTCGCGACCGCATCCGGTTTCGGTGGTGTCCGTCCACCCGCAGGGCGCAAGCCTGCTGGAACGCGACCCGGTGATGGCCGTGACAGCCTCGGGGGACTTTGCGCTGCATCCGGCGGACAGCGAGCCGGCCCACTCGACGCTGCGTGACGCCAACGGCCAGAGCGGCCAGAGCGGGCAGCGCCTGGTGTTGAAAGTCCCAAGGCGAGCGCTTGTGCCCATGGCGGTGGCTGCCGGCATCGTCTTGCTAAGCGGCGTCGCTTTGGTCTATCGCCTGGCTTCGCGACCGTCGGCAGGAGCGGGCTCGGGAGTCACGGCTGGGAAGCAGCCGCAGAGCGACACCGGCAAGCCCCCGGCCGGATCGAGCGTGCCAGTGCCCATCGTCGTCAGCGGCAGCGGCGCAGTGCCGAGCGCGGGGCCCGCAGCCATCGAGGCGAGCGTGGCGGACAAAGACGCTGGCAGTCGCAGCCTGTCGCCCCGCGGCGCCCAGCTCTTGCGCAGCGTTCGCGACCGTCTGCAGGCCGGCGATACCGAAGGCGCGCTGGCGCTGCTGAAAAAAGCCCAGGATCCCGACTCTAGCCATCCCGATCTGCTGGGGGCGCTGGCCGACGTGGCGCACGTCAAAAAAGACCCAAGTGGCGTCCTTAAGCACCTGCGCGCCGTGCAGAAACAGCGCCGCCTGTCGACGCCGCAGGTGGTTCAGCTAGCACAGGCCCAGCTGACGCTGGGTCACTATCAAGACGCGCTTGAGACCTGTGCCAAGGGACTCAAGCGGGCCCCCGACTCGGCAGAGCTGATCCGCTTGCAGGCGCAGATCTCAAGCAAGCTCTCCGCTACTCCTTCCAAGAAATCAGGCTATGAACGAATCGAAGACTGATGCGCCCAGCGCGCGAGCCGACGGGAACACGCGGGGACCAGGCCGCGGCGCCAGCGTCTGCTTGCGCCCGTTCGCTGCGGCGCGTTCCGTGCTTTTGGCGGCGCTCTTTTCGTCGGGGGGCCTGCACGCGGCCGAGCCCAGTGCGCAAGACCTTCGCGAAGAAGCGGCCCGCCTGAACAGCCGCGGCATCGAGCTGTACAAAAAACAGCAGTACGGCCCTGCCGTCGAGCAGCTGAGCGCGGCGTATCGCTTGGATCCCGACCCATCGATCGTGTGCAATCTGGCTCGCGCCCAGTACAAGCTGCTGCCAGGATCTGCGGCGATTCCTTATTTAGAAAAATGCCTAGCTACCGACGCGACGCTGTCCGAAGCCAGTCGGCAAACCCTGGAAGGATACTTAAAAGACGCACGGCAGCGCGCGGCCAGCGACGAACCAGAGCCTGCTCCGGCGCCGCTCGTCGTAAGTCCGGTGCCGCTGCCCTCGCCCCCCCAGGCGAGTCGACCGCTTTGGCGCTGGGCCCTCGGTGGAGGCCTGGTCACAGCGGGGGCGGGCCTGCTCATCGGCGGCGGCGTCGCGTGGTCCATGCATGGCCAGTGCGCAACCCCCGATCCTCCGTGTGAGCGGATCTATAAGACCGAGCCGGGCGGCGCCGCGGCGGTGGTCCTCGGCTCGGCGGCGCTGATAGGCGGCGTGGTGTTGTTGGCTTTGCCTGCGGCCCGTCCTCGTCCAGCTGCAGGCAAGTAGCTGCGCTGGGCGACCGGCGCGCTTCATCGCAGCGCAGGCTGGGCGGCCCACTTCTCAGTCTTGTGAGCAGCCGCCGAGGGTGATACACCCGTTGCGTTTTGTCTTCTGCGCCTCGCATAGAGCCAGATCGGGAAGCGTCGGTCGAGCACGTCGCGCCCCCACACGAGACCGAGCGGCGCGAGCGCACCGATCGCAGCCACCGCATCGAGCGCGAGCTGCCGCGACCCTTTGTGCCGACGCGCAGCGTCTGCCCAGAGCTGGCGCCGTATACCCTGCTGCGGCCGTTTCGTGGTCCGGGTGAGGCGTACCTTTCGGCCACGGCGGCGGGCGAGCTGTGTGTTGTCCAGCTTGCCGTCGGGGCGCTGCAGCAGCCGACCCTTGCCGGGCAGCTTTCGCGCTGGCTGGATGCCGCCAAAGCGCGGACGCAGGTTCGCCACCCGGCGCTGGTGGCGCTGATGGATGCGGGGACCGTCGACGATTCGCTGTTTGTGGTCACCGAGTATGTGGCGGGCCGCGATCTGCACGAGCTGTTCGTGCAAGCCCAGAGCCGTCAGCGCGCGGTCTCGCTCAGCGTGCTTCTGCACCTTGCCCGCGAGCTCTGCCGGGCGCTTGCTCACGTGCATGGCTCGACGGACGCGGGCCCCGATCGCGCGGACCAGGCACCGCTTGGACACGGCGCAGTGCTGGCCGAAAACGTCCTTTGCGCATGGGATGGCCAGGTTCTTTTGGCCGATCGCGATCTTTCCGGCCTGTTTTCTGCTGCGGGTCTGCCCACGCCGCTTGGCCGTCTGCGCCCGGCTCGCGCAGCAGGCGAAGCCGTGACGCATCCCACGGTATCTGCCGACCTGTCGGCGCTTGCGCGCATGGTGTCGGACTCGGCCGGTGGGGCCCTTTTGGGGCTGTCCTCGTCGCTGTTGGCGCTGTTTCAGCAGGCCACAGGGGGCAAGGGCTCAGCGCCGCCTTGGGCGCTGCCGATCTCGGCTGAGGATCTGCGGCTGTCGCTGACGCGCGAGCTGTCCCGTCTGCGTGCCGGACGCTCGGACCCGGATACAGAAAGCCAGCAGCTCAGGCAGATCCTTTCCGATGTGTTTGGTGAACAAGCGGACCACGAACGCCACGAAGCCGAGCGCTGGCTCGATGCGGTGCGGCGAACGGCGACGCGCAGCTCGGGGCGGCCCGCCAGTCAGCCCAGCGTAACCAGCGACGGACCCAGCCGAGTCGCTCGCTCGCTCGAAAGCGATCCCAAGAACAGCGGCGTCCGCATCCGTGCCGAGACACGCAGCGAGTCCATCCCCGAAGCGCCGACGGCGGCCGATGCCCTGGTGATCGATGGGCGCTATCGCTTGCTGCGCTTGATCGGAATCGGCGGCATGGGCGCCGTGTATGAAGCGCAGCACGTCGCCATCGGCAAGCGCATTGCCGTCAAGGTCCTGCACCAGCAGTTCTCGCAGCACCCCGATCTGGTCGAGCGCCTGCGCCGCGAAGCCCAGGCGGCATCGCGCATCGGCCACCCCAACATCGTCGACGTCATCGACTTTGGCTATACCAGCGACGGCAGCGCGTACATCGCGATGGAGTTCTTGGAAGGCACTGACCTGGGCGCCATCCTGCGCAACGAGGGGCGCATCCACGAGCCGCGAGCGCTGCGCATCGGCCTGCAGACGGCTCGCGCGTTGGTCGCTGCGCATCGCGCTGGCATCGTCCATCGCGACCTCAAGCCCGAGAACATCTTTCTGGTGCGGCCTCTTTCACCGGTTCCCGCGGGCGCAGCCGTCACCGGGTCCGATCGCAGCGCGCGGCTCGAAGCCACCGAGGGCGAAGCGGAGTTCGATCTGGTCAAGGTCTTGGACTTCGGGGTGGCCGGGCACCTGGGCGCGGGGGGGACGTGGCCGGCGCTGCCTGCATCAGAGCTGCCGCCGACGTCGCTTCTGCGTCAGCTTCCCGGCAGTGCCCGCCTGACCAACCCCGGCTTGGCCGTCGGTACGCCCGAGTACATGGCGCCTGAGCAAGCCCTGGGGCAAGAAGTCGATGCCCGAGCCGATATCTATGCCGTCGGCACGCTGCTATTCGAGATGCTCTGCGGCCGTGTGCCGTTCGCCGCAGCCTCGGCGGCAGAGCTGCTCGCGCAGAAGACCGGGATGCCGTCGCCGTCGCCGCGGACCTTTGCGCCGTCGATCAGCCTGCAGCTTGAGACGCTGATCCTGCGCTGCTTGGCGCAGAAGCGCGACGATCGCCCGCAGAGCATGGAAGAAGTCGAGCGCTGCCTCGTCGAGCTCGCTCGGGACTTCGGCATGCTCAGCCAGCCGCGCTTGCTCTTGCCGCCATCCGCGATCTCGGGGGGCTCGCAAGCGACAGCGGGGCCATCGGCCGCGTCTCTTGACGAGCTTGCGGCTGCGTCGTCGTCTGGGGTCTTTGGCTCGCCGCTTGGTTCGGCGCGATCGCTTGGCCCGTTGCAGCCATCTCACGATGCGCTTCCTCCGTCCGCTCAGTCGGCCGCAGCGACGGCGCAGCCGGCTCGCTCGCGAGTGATTTCGCTCGCGGCAGCGCTGCTCGCTGTGGCGATCGTTCTTGGTGGCTTTGCAACGGCGCGTCACGTCACCACGCAGCGGCAGCGGCTTGCCAGCCAGTCGCTATCGTCCTCGGATCCGCCGGCATCGAGTCCGGGGCTTGTGGCGATGCCGGCGTCGGCCGGCTTGGCCGTTTCGGGAACCCACGCGACGGCTGCAGCACCGGCTGGCCGCGGCCTGCAGCCCGCTGAGCCGACAGGGGTCGCGAAAACCAGCAGCAGCGTCCCCGCACCAGCCGATCCCAAGGTCGTCGAGGTCCTGGAAGGCCGCGTGCCAATGTTGTTTGAGTGGGCTCGCCGCACAGTCGTCGGGGGCCGGTACGTGAGCCCTCCCGGCGACAACCTGCTTGAGCTTCTGACGCGCATTGAGGACGTGGCGCCCAATCATCCCGAGCTTTCACGCCTGCGTGCTGAGGCTGCAGCGACGGTTCTGCGACGAGGGCGCGAGCACCTGCGACGCAAGCAGCCGCTTGAAGCGCTGGATCTGTACCGCGCTCTATTGGCCATTGAGAGCGGCGCCACGACAGCAAGTGCGGTGCGTGCATCGAACAAGCCCACCGGTCTGGCCCGCAAGTTCCCGCGGTCTGAGCTGGTCCTGCAGCTTTTGTACGTGGCGCGCACCGGCCGCGGCGGGCGGTCATCCGGCGCAGCGGCGCAGCTTGCAGCGGCCCATGGCGCCGTCGAGATTGCCCCGCGCAGCGCCGCCGCGCACCTGGCCTTGGCGGATGCCTTCTTAGCCGCCAATCGCCGTGAAGCTGCGGCCAGCGAGTACCGCCGCGTGCTAGAGCTTCACCCGCGCTCGCTCGAACGCCGCCTCGCTGAGCACGGCCTTTCGCGACTGGGTCTGCGCTCGCCCGCACGAAGCCGCGGACGATAGGGATCGTGAGCGAGCCGCAGACTGCTCGACGTTACTTGCCGGCCAGGATCTCGCGCTTAAGCCCGCCGTCGGCTGGATCTTTGCCCAGCCACAGCGAGAACATGGCATCGGCGAAGTCCTTGCCCTCGATCGTCACCGAGCCACCGCCCTGCACCGAGACCGTCGTGCCCTTGCCGGGAACGTAGGTGACGAGGATCGTCGTGCCGTCTTTGGCATCGCCGATTACGCCCGAGATCTTTTCCAGCGCCGGCTGCCAGATGGCCGCCTTGTCCGCGGCGTTCTTCTCGAAGCCTTCTTTGTACGCGCCGAGGATCTTGGCCTTGTCGACGCTGCGCAGAAAGACCATCTGCAGCGCGCGGGCGCTGTCGGCTTTCAAAATGGCAGCGGGGTCGGTCGCGTTTTCTTCGAGGTACAGCGCGCCGACATAGACCTTGATGACGAACTTTTTGCGGATGCCAGCGCCGTTGATCTTCAGGGTCTTGCCGCCGACGCTTAGCGTCTCGGGCACTTCGACACTGGCCACCGGGCGCGCCAGCGCCACATCCGTCAAAAGCAGCAGGGCAGAAAGAGCGAACGCGAGTCTCTTCATCCTTATCCTCCTTGGGTGCGTTCTTAGATGCTACCGCCAGAGCCGCCTGCGCCCTCGATGTTTTTCCCGTGCGCGGCCCGCGCTTACGGCGTCTGCTGCTGGGCGACCAACGGCTGGCCTTGATCGTCGGTCTGAAACGACTGGCCCTGGAACGCCAGAAAGATCCCGACCGCCGTCGTGCTGTGGCGCGAGGTCAGCAGCAAGCCGCCGTCTTGGTATGCGCCGTTGTCCTTGGCATACGAGCCGCTGTTGCCTTGGTTCATGTGAACGTCGTGAACGCCCGTGAACACGCCGCCCGTACGGATGCCTTCGCCGAAGATGTACGCCGTCACAGAGTCGCCACTTTCGACAGCGCGCCGCACGTAAAAGTCGATGTAGTCCTGTAGATCGTCCCAGGCCCCCGGCGACGTGGCGGGCATGGTGTTCATCTCGTCGCGCTCAAAGTAGTGCTCACGCACGTAATCGAGCGCCAGATCGCGGTTGCGCGACGCGCGTGGGTTTTCAAAAAAGCCCTCGGGCAGCTCGGAAAGCGCCGCTAGCTTGCGCTGCCAAAGCTCGGCCCGCGCTTGGTGCGCCTTGGCCTGCTTGAGCAGGTTGGTGTCGATGTAATAAAGCAGCTCGGACTCGGCGCCGGACCCGACCTTGGACTGGACGTTGACCGGCGACTTCCATTTGCGGAACAGGCCCTGCTGCTTGTCGACAAGCTGCTCCAAGATGATCTGATAGTGGGGACTTTTGGGGTCATCGTCTTCGCGATAGCCCTTGATGATGCGTGCCTTGAGTACGCCGTAGTCCATCGTTCACCTCGCGGGATTGAGTCGCCGCTACATAGCGACGAGAGGCACACCATGGATCAGCTCTGGCTGCTTGTACAAGATCGAGCGTTGGCGGCTGGAACGAAGCGGCCGGGACGTGCCGCGGCCCTACGCCGCTTGCGAGGTGCTGGCCTCGGGCGTGCTGGGGCTTAGGAACAGCGGATCGTCGGCGCCTGGGCTGCGTCGTCCCCTGCGTCCGCGGGTCGGCAGATCGCTGCGGGGGCCGCCACTTGTCGGCACACTCGACACGCTGCGCGGCCCGCGGGCGCGGACGATCTCGACGGCGTCCAGGCGTCCCAAGAGCTCGACATCGTCCTCGGCGTAGATGCGGGCATAGGCCAGGGCGCGCTGACACTTGTGCTGCAGGGCATCCAGGCTGTCTTGCAGCGCCTCGCGCGTGGCGAGCAGCGCCGCTTCGGCCTGGCGCAGCGCCGCGGCCTGCGCTTCAACGCGCTCGGCACAGGCGGCCAGGACCGCGCGATCGAGATCGGGAAACTTGAGGTGCGCCAGATCGTTTTCAAACAGCTCTAGAACGGCTTGCAGCGACGGAGGAACAGCGGAAGACGGGGACGTGTGAAGGGTCTGCATATTGAACTCCTGTTCAGTGGTTTGGACCTGAACATAATTTCAGTCACCCTGTCAATTCTTTCCCTGCCGGTCGAGCCGCGAAGTAAAAGAGCCGCACTCTGCGTTGTGCCTGCGTCCCCCCAAAAAGGAGAGCCCCATGTCCGAACGTCTGCTGTTGCCGCAAGACAAGCTGGCCCCCGAAGTCCTTGAGCGCATCGCTGGCTTTCACGCCGACACCGTGCGCGAGGTCAGCACCACCGTCGCCCGCGACCCCGTGGTTGTCGTCGGTATGGCGCAGAACCCCTTTGTCAAAAAGGTGCGCAAGGCGCTGTCCGAGGCCGGCGTTGCGTTCACCTACCTGGAATACGGCAGCTATTTCGGCGAGTGGAAGCGCCGCCTGGCCATCAAGATGTGGAGCGGCTGGCCAACCTTCCCGCAGGTCTTTGTGCGCGGCGTGCTGATCGGTGGCTACGACGACGTCGTCAAGCAGCTTGCCGATGGCAGCCTCAAGAGCCGTCTTGGCTAGCAAGACCCAATCAGCCCAGCGCGCGGGCTCGGCCTAAGCAGGCGCTTCGGATCGGTGGCGGACGCGCGTACCATCGAGAGCAATGACCGCATCGATCCATCCCGACTCGCGCCCGCAGGCGCAAGCGTATGAAGCGCTGCCCTATCACGGCCGCCCCTGTTCCGAGAGCCATCCCAGTCGCCTCGCCGTGCTGGCCACGCTCGCTGGCCTGCCCTGTCCCGATGTGCGGCGCTGCCGCGTCCTTGAGCTAGCCTGCGGCGACGGCAACAACCTCATCGCAATCGCCGACAGCCTGCCCGAGGCGCGCTGCCTGGGCATCGATCTATCCCCGCGGCACATCGCCATGGGCCAGGCCGAGATCGCCGCGCTGGGCCTGAAAAACATCGAGCTTCGGCAGGGCGATCTGTTGCAGCTTTCGCCTGGCGATCCGTCGCTGGGTGAGTTCGACTTCATCGTTGCCCACTGCCTGTATTCCTGGGTGCCCAAGCCCGTGCAGGATCGCATCTTTGCACTGTGTCGACGGCACTTGGCCCCGCACGGAGTCGCGTTTGTCAGCTACAACCTGCTTCCCGGCTGGCGCATCGTGCAGGTGCTGCGCGACTTCCTTTCGTTCCACAGCCGCAGCGCCCGCGATCCGGCGGAGCGTCTGCAGCGAGCGCTGTCTGGGGCCGCGTTGCTACCGCTATTGACCGACGCGGAAACCGGCGAGCTCGCCCCGTTTATTAGCCGCTATGGCCGCGACTTCGCCGCGCGCTTGCAGAGGCTGGGTGTGTGGCGCGATCAAGCGATCTTGCACGACCTCATTGGCGATCCCTGTACGCCCGTTTATTTCAGCACCTTCGTCAATCATGCTGGGCGCTTTGGCCTGCGCTATCTCGCCGATGCCGAGTTTCGCCGCGGGCTGCCGCCGTCGCTCAGCCCAGAAGCCATCGCGGGCCTGCGTCCCGCCGTCGAGACGCCGATGGATCTAGAGCAGTACGCCGACTTTGCCGGCATGCGGACCTTTCGCCAGAGCCTTTTGTGTCAAGGCGAAGCACCGCTGCGCAGCGAGCCTCAGACCGCTGATCTGCACCGGCTGTTTGTCACCTCGGGCTGGCGACCCACAGGCCCCATCGAGACGCAGGGCGACGCGCCCGCCGAGTTTCGCGGTCCCGACGATGCCGTCTTGCGCACCAACCACCCGCTGACCAAGGCTGCGTTTTCGATCCTTGCCGAGCAGGCGCCGCGGGCCCTTTGCTTTTCGGATCTGTGCAACGCCGCCTGGCAGCGCACGCAAGCCACAGAGCCGTTGTCCAGCGACGATGTGGATGTGCTCGGTCGCTATGTCCTGCGGGCGTTCTTTTCCGAAAACCGCCTGCTGCGCCTGCACGCCGTGGCGCCGTCGTTTCCGTCGATACCAGGGCCGACACCGCGGGCTCGGGCCTTTGCGCGTCGGCAGCTTCTGCGGGGCGACGAAGTCACAAACCTGTTCCATGAAAACATCGGCCTCGATGCCCTTCCACAGAAGCTCGTGCCGCTGCTCGATGGCAGTCGCGATGTCGCCGCTCTCGTCGCTGAGCTTGCGCAGATGGCGGATGCGGGCGCTCTTGATCTAGGCCGCCTTGCGGGCGCAGCGAGCGATCGTTCAACGCGGCTGCAGGCACTATCGGATGAAGTGCAGACCCAGCTTGGCTCGCTGGCCAAGCTGGCCCTATTAGACGCCTGACGTCTAGACGTCTAGACGCCTGATGTCCGTGGGCCCTCCGCGGGGCGCTTTTCGCTATCCTGTCGATGTCTACGCAAAAAAAGGGGCGGCTGCACCATGCGAACCATGCATTTCGTCGGACTGTTGGTTGGCGTCTGCGGGCTGGGTCTGGCTCTGCCGGCCCGCGCGGACGCACCTCCGATGCCTCCCTGCCCGCCGGGCTGGGAACAGGTCGACGCGTTTTCCTGTCGCGAGCCTATCGCCTGTCCGCCTGGCTGGAAGCTCGACGTCGGGCCCGTCTGCGTGCCGTGGGAATGCCAGAAGGACGCCGACTGCAGCTGGAAAGGCATCATCCCCTGCATGGACGCCAGCGTCTGTGCCAGCGGCAGTGGCCGGGCCGTGCGCGTCTGTGAAACGGGGCCCGGCGGGCTGACGTGTCCCTCGGGGCTCTCCTGTCAGAAGCGCAAGCTGTGCGGCAGCTTTCGCGATGCGGCGTCGCGCCAGGCCGCGCGCTTTGCCAACTGGACCCCGACGGGCAGCCCGAACGCCCCCGCCGTACAGGTCGCCGCAGTCCCTTCAGCCGCGGCCGCAACGGATAGCGTCCCCCCGGCGACCGCCCCTGTGTCGACGACAGACAGCCAGGCTGCCGCGCCCCCAAGCAGCACACCGCGCCGCGCCAGCTGCCACTATGCCGCCGGCCCCACGGCGACGACAGCCGGTCCGTTTTCGCTGTGGTTAGCGGCGGCTCTGTGGGGACTGCGCCGTCGAGCCCGCGCCACCCGCCTGTCCACGCGTCCGCAGCGCCATGGCGCAATGAATCAATAATTAAAAGACAAATAATCATATGTCTATTTATCATCGACTTCTTTGTGATGATTATTAATATTTCGATATTATTTTTATTGCCCAACGCATATTGGGTCGTTCCGCAGCCAGCCTTTACGGCCCCTCGCGACGCGGGGCAGAAGACCTAGCTTCCATGACCTTGCGCCCCCAAGCCCGTGCGTTTCTGGTCGGAGTGCTCGTGCATCTTGTGCTGCTGGCGTTCGCCCATGTCGGGGGTGCGCTGCAGCCGCTGGCCACGCTCTTGTGGTTGGTCTTGGCTCTGCCGGGTGCGCTCGTCGACATGAGCGCCGAGGTGCTGCATCTCTCGCAGCCCGGCACCGTCGCCCTGGTGATCGCAGCCAGCGTCCTAAATGGCCTGGTCTATGCGGCCGGGGCGGCGCTGTTCAGTCGCTTCGCTGCGCGCAAGCCGCCTGCATAGACGCCGTACACAGGCCTGCCGCGGCACCTGGCTTTTGCGTTACCCTGCCGCAGGCGAGCCGCACACCCAGCGCCAGAGCCTCTTCTGGCCGCACTCAGCCCCGCGGCATCTTGGCTTTTTCCCCGTCGCTGGACACCGCGCCGCGCAGCCGAGCCCACGCAGAACGAAAAGGACAAATCGACCATGAGTTTTTTTGCCGATCGTCGGGTTGTAATCACCGGAGCCTCCAGCGGCATTGGCCTGTCCCTGGCCAAGCGTGTCGCCCTGGCCGGCGCCGATGTCGTGCTGATCGCACGCCGCACCGCCCAGCTTGAAGAGGCCAAGAGCGCCGTGGAAAAGCTCGGCGGCAAAGGCCGCGTCGAGCTGGTCTCGCTCGACATCAGCAAAGAGTCCGAGGTCAACGCCGCGATGGGGCGCGTGCTGCAAGGCGGCAAGGTCGACGTGCTGGTGAACAACGCGGGCGTCGTCATGCCCGGCCGCTTCATCGAGCTACCCATGGCCGAGTTTCATTCGATGATGGACATCAACTATTTCGGCACGGTCCACATGTGCCGGGCGCTGGTGCCGCACATGATCGAAAACGGCGGTGGCCGGATCTGCAATGTCTCGTCGCTGGCTGGGGTCATCGGCATCTATGGCTACAGCGCGTATGCGGCCAGCAAGTTCGCGATCTGTGGCTTTTCGCAGGCCCTGCGCGCCGAGCTTTTTCCCCACGGCATCGCCGTCAGCGTCTGCATGCCGCCCGACACCGACACGCCGCAGCTTGCGTTTGAAAACCAGTTCAAGCCGGCCGAGACCAAGGCCATCGCCGGCACCGTCAAGCCGCTTGCCCCCGACGATGTCGCGCTGGCCATCGCCCGCGGCATCGCCCACGGCACCTTCGAGATCTTCGCCGACTTTGGCTCGCGCGCTGCCACCCGCGCGCACGGCATCGTGCCCGGCATCGTCCGCTGGTTCTGCGACAGCGCCCAGCGCAAAGCCCAAAGCTAGCAGCGCAGCGACGGTACAGCGACGGTACAGCGACGGGAGCTAGAGCGAGAAGTCACCGCCGTCGTCGTCGCGGCCCAAACGGGCGCGCAGCGCGCGGACGCTCTCTGCCCACGGCGGTGGCTCATGCGTGTACCCGCGTAAAGAAATCCAGGAATTTTCCTTGATATCGGCCGGCAGCACGTGGAGCGGAATGGAAAAGGGGCGCCACTCGCCTGCACGGTCGGCAAAGAGCACGCGCACCACGTCGCCCTCGATGGCATCGACATAGGCAAGAGCCGTCGGCGGTGCAGCCGCCTGCGGTGCAGCGGCAGGCGTCGCTGGGGGATGGACTGGGGAAGCAGGCGGCGAATCGCTCGCCGCGACCGAGCGGGGTTCTGACAGCGGCTCGGCAGCCGGCGGCACGGAAGAAGAAGAGCGCGGCATCACAGTTCGTCCTTTGCGGGTTTGCCCGAGCGCGGGTTGGGCGTGGCATGCGGACTTTCGGGCGTCGCTGGCTGGGTGTCGACTTCCCAAGCCTGACCGTCGCGGCTGCGCAGCGTGATGTGCCCAAGCTGATCCGTGCGCAGGACGCGGGCGCCGACTTTTTCCAAGCGGCCCAAGGTCTCGGGCGTGGGATGGCCATAGTCGTTGACCGCAGCGCACGAGATCACAGCAAGCTGCGGTCGCACCACTGACAGGAACGTGGCCGTCGAAGAGTACTTGCCGCCATGGTGCGCGACCTTGAGCACATCGGCCGCAAGCAGCCCCGCGGTCTCGGGCGGTGGGCTGGCGCCGGGGCCATACTGCGCCAGCAGCCAGCGCTCGGTCTCGGGCTCGGCATCGCCAGTAAACAGCACCGAGTGGCCGGCATAGCTCAAGCGCACGACGACCGAGTTGGCGTTCACGTCCGAGCGGGAGCGATCGATAAAGGGATCGGGCGGTGCCAGCAGCAAGAGCGTGACGCCCCCGCCGCCGTCGATCGATCGACCTCGCTTGGCTTGCTTGACCGGAATGCTGCGCTCGCTGAGCGCCTGCAAGAGCGCGCGATAGGGGGGCGATGTGCTCTCGTACCCGGCGTCCATATAGGTCGCGATCGGGATGCGCTCGACGACGCGCCGCAGGCCAGCCAGGTGATCCAAGTGCGGATGGCTGAGCAGCACCAGATCGAGCCGATCGATCTGCCGCTCGGCCAACGCCGAAAGGAGCGCATTCGTTCCCTCGGGCGGACCTCCGTCGATGAGGATGCGCTTGCCCGTCGGCGTCACCACCAGCGCGGCATCGCCCTGCCCAATGTCGAAAAAGGTGATCGACAGCGTGCCCCGCTGGTCCACGCGCGCCGCGGCCGAGCGCTGGATCGGCCGGTCCGTCGCTGGCTGCTCGTCGCTGCTGGGCGAGCTTGGGCCTCTCTTCGTCGACTTGGGCACGGTCTGCTGCGGCTCGTCGACACGCGGTCGCGAGCGCGACACGCGGTGCTCGGCCGACTTGGCACAGGACACAAGCGACCAGGCCAACAGCCACAGCGCAAGCACGTGGCGCAGTCGCGCGCTGAGCGCAGACCCGTGCCAACGATGACAACCACGACAAAACAGCGACGGAAGAGAGCGCACGGGACGAGGATAGCGATTTTTCGCGCATGGCGGGAAGTTGTCGGGCCCGCGTGCGCAAAGTTGCTCAATCTGTTGGGTTTTTTTCGCCTGCGGCTGGGCGATGGGGTCTCGCACGTTGCTTGCGCACCGACGGCGCCGAGCGCTCGGCGGCCAGCAGGGCTAGCTCGGCAGTGTGGAAGCCAGCCAGGGCGCGAGCTTGCAGGTTGTACGGGCCGTGCAGGCGCGGAGCGCGGTACCGCTGGGCCAGATCGATCTGGGTCGATAGCGGATCCAGCTGACGCGCGTCGCACAGGAAGTAAAACCAGCGATTGCCGACGGCGACATGGCCGATCTCATCGCGCAGAATGACGTCGAGGATCTCGGCGGCGCGATGGTCTCCGGCCTGCCACAGCTTGGCCCGTACCTGCGGCGAGGCATCGAGCCCGCGGGCTTCGAGCGTCCGCGGCACCAGCGCCATGCGGGCCAGGACATCGTCGCAGGTGCGCTCGGCCATTTCCCACAGACCGTTGTGGGCGGGAAAGTCGCCATAGGCAAAACCCAGGCTGGAGAGGTGCTGGGCCAACAGGTCGAAGTGCAGGGCTTCTTCGTCGGCGACGCGCAGCCAGTCGGCGTAGTAAGCGGGCGGCAGCTGCGAAAAGCGCACGACGGCATCCAGAGCCAGGTTGATGGCGTTGAACTCGATGTGGGCCATGGCGTGGATCTGCGCGGCGCGGCCCCCGGCGGTGTTCATGGCGCGAGCGGGAAGCTGATCCGGCGGCACCAACAGCGGTCGCGACGGGCGCCCTGGAATACCGGCCTCGTGTTCCGACGCGGCACACGACGGGGCAGGCACGAGCACTCGCTCGCTGTCGAGGGTCAGTCGGCCTGCGGCAAAAGCGGCAGCCACGCTGCGCACTCCGTCGCGCTTGTCGGAGGGATCGGCGGTGCGCAGAACGTGCAAGGCCGCCGCGCGGAGCTCGACGGCAGAAGCGAGCGCTTGCGCGAAAGGGTCCGCGTCACATGCAGCAGGCAGGGCCAGGTTGCAACCTCATACGGGCCGATGGGGGTCTGACTGACAGTTAGTACTTAATGACGGCGCCCCAGTCGGTCTGGGTGTAGTTGCCGTCGCCGCCCACCGTCGAGAACTTGCGCTGCCAGAGCATGGCGCAGCCAGCCGAGACATGGGCTTCTAGCGAGCCGGCGCTGCCGCCGCTGGCGCAGATGTTGGTGGTGATCAGGCCGCTGCCCACGACGCCGCAGTCGGCGGTGCCGAGGGTGACGTTGACGTTGCCGCCGCTGACCTTAAGACCCAAGCTGAGCGTCGAGTCGAGGGTCGTCGGCCCCCAGGCGCCGCAGCCGCTGACCGAGTTGCAGGCGCGCGAGCGGCGGCTGAGCGTCACCATGCCCAAGGTTGCAGTCGAGGCCGGCGCGATGATGCGTGCCTGCGCTTGCACCAGGCTCATCGGCGGATCCATGCAAGCGTTGCCGTCAAACGGATGGCTGCTTCCCGACGACGGCAGGGTCACCGTCGAGCCCAAGCGGTTAAGGACGTTGGCGACGTTCGAAAGCTGGCCGTCGGGGTTCTTTAGCTGCATCTCAAATCCCGTCCACGTACCGGGATCCGCCGAGGTCGTGATGCACACCAGGCGCGGCGACAAAAAGTTCCAGGTGTCGCGATTCAGTCGCGCCGGCAGCGCATACGGGCCATAGGGCATAAAGCCGTTCGACGTCCAAAACTTGTTGCCCGACTGAAAATAGCGACCGACGACAAACACTCCGGTGGTGCCGACGCAGTTGTTGCCCAGATAGGCCTCGGTGATCTGCGGTGCGGGGCAGGCGGTCAGGCGCGGCCACTCGGTGAAGCAGTCGGCATCGCTGGGCATGGTGCCGGCCATGTCCTCGGTCGACTGCAGATCGGTGCCACCCGACAGGTCGCTGGGTCCACTCGACAGATCGGTGACGTCACCGCCCGTCAGATCGCGCCCCGAGCCTGGGGGGCCGTTGGGGGCTCCACCCGAGGAACAGCCCACATATGAACTGAGAAGCCCAATCAAGAGCAGCGACCGCGTCATGGCGGCGGATGGTATCACCGCCATACCGGGCGTGAAGAGGCAGCTTTTTCCGAGGCCGCATGCCGTTCTAGACAGCGGCCCGTGCCGTTCAGCGCTGGCTGGCGCCGCAGAGGGTGCCATCGTACGCAGGGTCGCGTGCTGGATTCGCCGTCGGTAGCCGCGCTGGAATTGGCTCCTTGGCGCCCAAGAAGAGCGACGATCCGCAGGCCACGAAGCAATCGCCAAATCAGTGGGCTTTGCTGCTGCTTGGCGACTTGCTGGATGCCGGTGCTGCGGACGGATCGACGCCGCTGTCTTGCTCGTCGGTGGCAAACAGGCTCTCTAGCTCGGATGCGTACTGCTTGACCGACTCGATCAGCTTCTTTTGGTCGTCGCGCAGCACGTACATGGCGCGCACGCGGGCTTCGTCATAGGTGGCAAACTTGCGCGCTGCGGCCTGCGCTTTTTCTTCGGTCATGCCCAGCGCAACCAGCGTCTGCTGCGCCATGGTCAGGCTGCTTTCGAACGTCTCGCGAGTGAGCAGCGTCACGCCCATCGCCAGAAGCTGATAGGCATGCGGGCGATTCCGCGCCCGCGCGACGATCGTCAAGTGCGGGAAGTGATGCTGCACAAGCTCGACGACCTTAAGCGACGTGACCATGTCGTCGATAGCGACGACAAAGACCTTGGCTCGTTCGGCATGCGCCGACCGCAGCAGATCCAGCCGCGTCGCATCGCCGTAATAGATCTTGTTGCCAAACTTGCGCACAAAGTCGACGTGCGTACTTGCGGCATCCAGCGCCGTGAAGCCAATGTGGTGCAAGGACAGCAGGCGGCCCACGATCTGCCCGACGCGGCCGAAGCCAGCGATGACCACGGGGTTTTCGTGATCGTTTTCCGCGATGGTGTCGAACTCGCGCTTTTCGCTGCGGGCCGTGAAGCGAGCGATGAAGCGATCCGAAAGCGCCAAAGCCGCGGGCGTCAGCGCCATCGACAGCGTCACAGCGACGACCAAGAAGTCGGCCGCAGTCTGTGACAGCACGCGCGCTGCGGTGGCGATGCCGAACAGCACGAACGCGAACTCGCCGCCTTGCGACAGCGCACCCGCGATCGATGCGGCTTCGGTCTTGTCGTGGCGGAACGCGCGGCACACAAAGAACACCACCACCGCCTTAAGGACCATGAATCCGACGACGAAGCCGAACAGCGAGAGCGGCTTTTCGCGCACGATGCCAAGGTTGGCGGACATGCCCACGGCCATGAAAAACAGGCCCAGCAGGAGGCCCTTAAACGGCTCGATATCGGCGTGAAGCTCGTGGCGATATTCCGATTCGGCCAGCATGACGCCCGACAGAAATGCGCCCAGCGACATGGAAAGCCCGACCTTTTCCATCACCGCCGACGTCGCGACGACGACCAAGAGCGCGGTGGCGGTCATGATCTCTTGGTTGCCGCTGGCTGCAATGGCCTTGAACGCGGGCCGCAGAAGATAGCGTCCCGCCAAGACCAGACCGACGAGCGCGCCGATGATCTTCACCGCCATCACAAGCCCGCTGTCGCCGCCGCCGTGCCCATGCCCCGCCGCCGCTGCGCCACCGGCCAGAAGCGGCAGGATGACCAAAAGCGGGATCACGGCCAGATCTTGAAACAAAAGGATGGCGAACGTCGCGTTGCCCTGCGGGCTCTGCAGCTGACCGCGCTCGGCCAGCACGGGCAAGACAAATGCCGTCGAGGAAAGGGCCAGGCCAAAGCCCGCGATCAGCGCCGCCAGCGGCTCGATGCGCAGCGCCAGGCCGATGGCAAAAAACGCAGCGGTCACCGCGGCCACCTGCGCCCCGCCCAGGCCGAACACCGACCGCCGCAGCACCCACAGCCGCGATGGGTTTAGCTCAAGCCCGATCAGAAACAGCATCAGCACGACGCCGAATTCCGAAAAGTGCAGGATGCTCTGCACATCGGTGATCAGGCGCAGCACCCACGGCCCAACGGCAACGCCTGCCGCAAGATAGCCCAGCACAGCACCCAGCTTCAGGCGCTTGAACAGCGGCACGGCCAGCACCGCAGCGATGAGAAGAATCAGGGACTGATGCAGAAGGGACATGCGAAGCAGCCATTATAGGCGCCGCCCTCTCGCATGGACGGCAAATGCTGGGCTTTTCCCCTGGCGGCAAGCGCGATACAGTCCCGGCCCTGTCGACCATCCCCCGCTGCGGAGTGGCCCATGCCAAGGTTACCGACGAGAATGCGCTCCATCGGCAGGCTGTATAGCCTGCTACTTGTTTGTGCTGCGCTGCCCGGCTGCGAGCAGAACGCCCCGCTGCCCGATCCCGGCCACGTGACGCTGCGCCGCTTGTCGCGCACCGAGTACAAGAACACGGTTCACGATGTCCTGGGCAGCGATGCTCAGCAGTCTGCGCAGTTTCCTGCCGACGACACCGGACATGGCTTTGACAACCTGGGCGATGTCCTATCGCTGTCGCCGCTGCATATCCAGATGTACCAGCGCGCTGCCGAGGCAATCGCCGCCGAGGTGACGCGGCCCGACGGTGCGCCGCTGCGCCAGAGCGTCGCCGCCATCGATCTGCCGCACAATGAGTACGTCGTAAAGCGCGGGCAGGATCTGGTGATCCTAACCAACACCTCCGTCATCGTGCCGGTGACGCTGCCTGCCGATGGCACCTATCGCATCCGGGTCGAGGCCTATGGCGAGCAGGTCGGCACCGAGCCGGTGCGCATGGGCATTGGCCTGGACACGCGACCGGCCGAGTCCGTGCCGGTGCCCGCGACCACGCCCACCCTGTATGAGGCGCGTGTCAGCGCGTTTGCCGGGCCCCACGTCGTGCAGGTGGGTCTGCTCAACGACTTTTATGACCCGGCGACCAAGCAGGACCGCAACCTGGCGATTCGCACGATTCAGATCCAGGGCCCCATCGAGCTCGATCGTCCAAACCCGCTGCGGCAGCGCCTGTTCGTCTGCACACCGAACGAAGAACGCGCCGATGAGCAGCGCGCGTGCGCCGATCAGATCCTGCGCCGCACCGGCCGCCTGCTGTATCGCCGCCCGCTGGCCGATGACGAGCTGGCCTCGCTGCGCTCGCTGTTCGAGCAGGGGCAAAGCGAAGACGAGCTCGGTCGCTTTGATGTCGCGCTGCGCCTGCCGCTGGAAGCCATGCTGCTGTCGCCGCACTTCTTGTTCCGCGTCGAGCAGGATGCCGATCCCAGCTCGGACCAGGCGCACCCGCTGTCCCCGCACGAGCTTGCGACGCGCCTTGCGTATTTTCTGTGGAGCAGCGCGCCCGACGAGCCGCTCTTGGATCGGGCCGACGGCGGTGAGCTCTTGCATGACGACGTATTAAAAGCCGAAGTGGCGCGCATGCTGGCCGACCCGCGCGCCCAGGCGCTGATCGACAACTTCGCGGCGCAGTGGCTGTCCCTGCGTCTGATCGATTTGGCCGAGCCCGATGCCCTGCAGTTCCCCCTGTTCACCCCCATGCTGCGCGCGGCGCTCGCGACCGAGACGCGGCGCTTCGTTCGCGACTTCTTCCCCGTCGCCGGTTCGCCCAGTCGGCCGCTGTCTGAGCTTCTGACCGCGCGCTACACCTATGCCAACTCAGATGTGGCGCGGCACTATGGCTTGGCGACGCCTGTGGGGGCCGACTTTTCGCAGGTCTCGCTTGACGGCACAACCCGCCGCGGCCTGCTCAGCCACGGCAGCCTGCTGACGGCCGAGTCGTATCCCACGCGGACCTCGCCCGTGCGTCGCGGCAAGTGGGTGCTGGAACAGCTTCTGTGTACGCCGCCGCCCCCGCCGCCGCCCAACGTCATCGGCGACTTTGGCAAGCCAGGCATGGGCGGCACCTTGCGCAAGCGCTTGGAACAGCACCGCGCCATGCCGGTCTGCGCTAGCTGCCATGCCCTGATGGATCCCATCGGCCTTTCGCTGGAAGGCTTCGACGCCATCGGCCGCAGCCGCACCCACGACGAGGGCCAGCCCGTCGACACCACCGGCACCCTGATCGACGGCCGCAGCTTTGCCGATGCCGCTGAGCTGGCCGCCCTGCTCGCCGACGATCCGCGGCTTTCCCGCTGCGCCGCCGAAAAGCTGTTCACCTTTGCCATCGGTCGCTTCCCCGAGCGGGCCCACGCCGCCGATCAGGCCCGCCTGGATGCCTTGACCACTGCCTATGGCGAAGGCGGCTCGACCCTGCATGCCCTCCTATGGGCGCTGATTCAAAGCGACGCCTTCAAGAACCGCCGCGGCGGCGAGCCCGACAGCCACAGTCAGACATCCGCCCTGCGGCTCGGAGGTAGGCCATGACCCCTCGTTCTTCTCGTCCCCATCGCGCCGAGCTTTCTCGTCGCGCCGTGCTGCGCGGAGCCGGAGTAGCCCTCGCCCTGCCGTTTCTTGAGAGCCTTGGCTTCCGGCGCTTTGTCGCCCCCGCCCAGGCCGCTTCCCCGCCGCAGCGGCTGCTCTTTTATTACGTGCCCAACGGCATGCACATGCCGGCCTGGACTCCGAAAGAGACCGGGTCCGAGTGGACGCTTTCGCCCATTCTGCAGCCGCTTGCGCCCTTCAAAAGCGAGCTTCTGGTCTTGTCCGGCCTGAGCAACCTGCCCGGACGTCCCGACGGAGCCGGCGATCACGCAGGCGGCACCAGCGCCTTTTTGACCTGCGCCAAAGCCAACAAGAGCGACAGCGACATCCGCCTGGGTGTCTCGATCGATCAGCTCGCTGCGGCCAAGCTCGGTGTCGGCACTCGCTTTCCCTCGCTGCAGCTGGGTCTCGACGGCGGCTCCAGCGGTGGCGTCTGCGATTCCGGCTATAGCTGCGCGTACACCACCAACATCTCGTGGTCGGGGCCGCGCACGCCGCTGCCCAAGATGTTCGATCCGCGCGTCGTCTTTGATGTGCTGTTCCGCGGTGAAGATCAAGGTCAGACGCCCGAGCAGCTAGAGCGCCGCCGCCGCCAACGAAAGAGCGTGCTCGATCACGTCCTCGCCGATGCGACACGCCTGCAGACGCGCTTGGGCAGCACCGATCGACGGAAGCTCGACGAGTACCTGTCCGCCGTGCGCCAGGTCGAGGCCCGCATCGAAGGCAACACGCCCGCCTGCGGCGCCGCCAAGCGCCCCGCGGACATGCTGCGCTTCGACGAGACCGCCAAGGCCATGGCTGAGCTCATGGTCCTCGCCTTTTCCTGCGATCTGTCGCGCGTCATCTCGTACATGTGGGGCAATGGGCTTTCCAACCGCTCGTATGCCTTTATCGGCGCGCCCGGCGCCCACCACGAGATCTCGCACCACCAGGACGCCCCGGAAAACCTCGCCAAGCTGCAGACCATCAACACCTACGAGATGCAGCTTCTCGCGTACCTCGTCGACGGGCTCAAAAAGACCCAGGAAGGCGGCCAGAGCCTGCTCGACCGCACCCTGATCGTCCTATCCAGCGACGTGTCCGATGGCAACCGCCACAACCATGACAACATGCCGCTCTTGCTCGTCGGCCGCCTGGGCACCGCCATTCAGCCCGGCCGTCACCTGCGCCTTTCCGGCCAGCCGCTCGCCAACCTGTACCTGTCCATCTTGCACGCCCTCTCTGCCCCTCAGCCCCGCTTCGGTGACGACAGCACCGGCCTTCTTATGGGTCTAGACGGGTAGACTACCAGCCAAGCAGAGAGGGCCTTCCGGCACTGCAGAGTGGGCTTTCAGCGCTGCAGAGTGGCCTTCCAGCACTGAAAAGAGGACTTCCAGCGCTGCAGAGTGGGCTTCCAGCACTGAAAAGAGGGCTTCCAGCGCTGCAGAGTGGGCTTCCAGCACTGAAAAGAGGGCTTCCAGCGCTGCAGGAGAGGGCTTCCAGCACTGAAAAGAGGGCTTCCAGCGCTGCAGAGTGGCCTTGCACAGTAATTCGGGCCGGCTGGCCTAAAAATGTGCAGGCTGCCGAATAAATGTGCAGCGTGCTGGCCGGCTACTTGAGGGCCTTGAGCATGGCTCGCGCTTCATCCGCGCTGTCCGCGTCCTTCCACGACATCCCCAGCCCGTCCGATCGCCACGTCACTAGGCCGAACTGCGGCTTAGCCATCCTGAGCCATTCCACCGCCTCATAGAGCACGCCGGCAATTTGGCGCATGCCAAGCAATCGGAACAGTGGCCAGCGCCCGCTGTGCATGCGCTGGATTAGCCCGTGCAGCCGATGTTGATCGGCGTCCTCTAGGTCAAGTCGTGCAACGACGGCTGGCATGCGCTTGGCTTTGCGATTTGTCTCGGTCGCGAGTCGGTTCATGGTCTGTGTCCTCCTGCGGCCCATGCTGGCGGACTCATGCGCGATTGTGAAATTTTACGCACGACATTCGCATGTATCCGTCTGCAAATTTCACATCGTCATGCGTAAAACGCCACCGATGGCGTGCAAGCGCACCTCGGTTATGGTGCCCGCCGTGCCTACCGAGAAGGTGCCAGTACCGGAAACCGTCCCATGGCCTGAGCTTGGCTCAGGTCAAGCCGTGCGCTTGAAGTGGTCGCGCGATCGGCTCGGCTGGTCTCTGGCTGACTTGGCATCTGCCTCGGGAGTCAGCATCCGCACGATTCGCGAGATCGAGTCCGGCAAGAAAGCTGGCACATCGGCGGATGTGATGGCGGCGCTAGCGGATGCCTTGCGCGTCTCTAGGGGCTGGCTGGCGTTCGGCGGTTAGGGGCTGCCCCTGTTCTCGACGGAGAACATGAAAAATCATCAATTCTGTTGATTTGATGATTGACCAGATTGGGCAGGGTTCAGTAGGCTCTCCGCCCATGCAGAGCCAAACCATAACCCCCGGTGATTACATACGAAATGAACTCGAAGCGCGTGGGTGGCTGCAGCGCGATCTGGCATTTGCGCTCGGCCTGCCAGAGCAGGCTGTAAATGCTGTCGTGGTCGGCAAGCGCGCGATCACCGCTGACCTCGCAAAATTACTTAGCCTAGCTTTTGAAAAACCCGCTGAGTTTTTTCTTGGTCTACAAAATGCGAAAGATCTGGCTCAGGCCAAGTCGCCCGATGCACGCGTCATCCGCATGGTGGAGTTGCAAAAGCAGTACCCCTTGCGGGAGATGATTAAGCGGGGCTGGCTCGACGATTCCAAAAATAATCTAGAAGCAGAGTTAGCCAAATTCTATGGCGTATCGGCTTCCGAGCAATTGCCTCATTTGTCATATGCCGCAAAAAAGACCAGTTATGACGCCACGACAGCCTTGCAATTGGCGTGGTTGTTTAGAGTGAGACAAATCGCGGACCAAATGGTCCTGCCCACCTACTCAGAGAAAAAGCTACGCGATTCGCTGCCGAGACTCCGTGCATTAATGAGTGCTCCCGAGGAAACTCGTCATGTGCCGCGACTGCTATCGGAATGCGGTATACGCTTTGTTATCGTCGAGAGCCTTCCCTCGGGCAAGATAGACGGCGTATGTTTGTGGCTCGATAACGGGAAATCGCCTGTGGTCGGGATGTCATTGCGGTTCGATCGAATTGATAACTTCTGGTTTGTTCTTATGCATGAACTAGAACACGTCTTTAATAAAGACGGAAAAGTTGATGCCATGATAGACGAGTTGGATGGAGAAAAAGCCGGCGTTGGAGCTGGGCTTCCAGAGCAGGAACGCTTGGCTAATGCGGCTGCGGCTGCATTTTGCGTTCCGCCAAAGGAAATGGATTCTTGGATCGCCAGAAAACACCCGTACTACTCGGAAGCCGATTTGATCGGTTTCGCGCACCGGATCCAAGTGCATCCAGGGATTGCGGCCGGACAACTACGAAGCCGCATCAACAACTACAAGATATTCACCAAGCACCTGGCCAAAATTCGCGCCAGCGTGCTGTCAAGTGCAGTTGTCGATGGCTTTGGCCAGATCGCGCCTGTCTAGGAACGCAACCCAAAAGGAACTCGCATGTCAACTTCAGCAGAGCAGTACCAGAAATTGTGGCACAAATATCAAGCCGAGCACGACGGGGTGCCGGAAAGCCCATATGTGGTCGCCAAATGGGCCGTTGACAACGGTCTGTTGAACCTTCCCGTTGTGGACCCATATGCGATCATGGCTGACAAAATGACCCATGCGCTTCGTGAGGAATTAGCCACTGACGCCAAGGGTCGGAGATATCGGCGCAATCACGCAGTCCGCATTACGCGCCATGGTGTCCAATTTTCCCTCTGGGCTGAGTTGGAAACCGCCCCGCGTGACCATATGCTCAAGGCATTTGCGCAGCGTCGTCGCAGCGTCGTCGGTGACTGCATTCAGTTGCGCGTGGATGTCGATACCTACAACGACATGCACAAAGATGCAGAACCCATACAAATGATTCTAGACTTCACGCTTGACGTTGCAGAGCATTTGGCTGCTGGTGGTATCAATGACGTAGCAATGGCGGCTTAATGCATAGCCTTACATAAAGGAATGGCTTAAAAAGGCCATTCCCGGTTGGGAGACTCGCGGTGCGCTAACACCGACAACATCCCAAACCTGGCGCAGTGTGTTGGAAGCACATCACGCCGCGACGTGTGGAACCGTCAGCGGTCAGCCTGACTTATGCCGGGCGATGTGTCAACGGTGTCGCTGCGCCTCCAACCCTAACAACTTGGAGGACAGGCAATGACCTGCACCGCTAAGAGTTGCTGCTGCGGCCAGCCGATTGTGATTCGCACGATCGATGGTCGCCGCGTGCCCATCCATATCGCGTAAGCGATAGCCCGCCGTCCGGCTTGTGGCCGGGCGGCGGGCCTCAGTTTTGCTGTGCTCTCTCTAGGGCCACCATGCGCACCCAGGTCGAGACGCCTTGTCCGGTGGGCTTGGCGGCTTGCTCTAGAGTTTCGCGCTCGGTTTCCGTAAGGAGCACTTTGATGTGAGTCGTCCTGCGATCTTCATCAGCGACGGGGGGGCGCCCCATGCGGGGCTTTTTCGAGGGCTTGGCCATGGGCACTTAATATGCGCATGAAAAATATCTTGTCAAATTCAGTTTCCATGCGCATATTAAGTGCATGGAAACGAACGCCGCCGAAAACACCGTCTCGAACTACCTGCCGCTGCCGACGACGCGCGAGGAGCGTGGCCGTCAGATCGCCAAGCGGGGCGGGATCAAGACGATCGGTTCTCGGTACGCTGTGCCGTCGGAGTCGCAGACTGCGAGCAAGTATCTCGTCGATATCATCGAAGAGAGCTGCACCTGCCCCGACTGGGAACTCCGTCGCTCTCCCTGCAAGCACGTTCACGCGACCTACTTTTTCATCGCGTGGGGCTCAGAAGTGGCTGCCGACGGTGGCGTAACAGAGACCGTCACGGTCAAGCGCAAGACCGTTGCGCGGGATTGGTCGGCCTACAACGCGTCGCAGACCAGCGAAGGCGCCTACGTTGAGCGTCTGTTGCGCGAGTTGTGCGACGGCGTCGAGGAGCCTGTGCGTGCGCCGGGCTGCCGTGGCCGCAAGCCGATCCCACTGAAGGATCAAGCCTTCGCCGCTGTCGCCAAGGTCTACAGCATGAAGTCGCAGCGCCGCGTTCAGTCGGATCTGGCTGACAGCGTCGAGAAGGGCACCCTCGGTCGGGTCGCGCACTTCAACACGATTTCCAACTTCCTCGCCGATGAGTCATCGACGGCGATCTTGATCTCGCTCATCGAAGAGAGCGCCAAGCCGCTCGCGGCGCTGGAAATGGGCCAGTTCGCGATCGATTCCACCGGGTTCTCGACGGTGACTTACGACCGCTGGTTTGACCAGAAGCACGGCAAACTCGCCGCGCGTCACCCCTGGGTCAAATTGCATGTGGCTGTCGGAACGGCAACGCATGTGATCACTGGCGTCAAGGTCACGTCTGCCGCCGACTGCCCGCAGTTGCCAGAGCTACTGACGCAGACCATGCGCAACTTCACCGTGCGCGAGATGAGCGCCGACAAGGCGTACAGCAGCAAGGACAACATCGACACCCTGGAGTCGTTCGGTGTCGAGCCGTTCATCCCGTTCAAGGTCAACGCGCAGGTCGATCCCAAGCGCCCCTCGTGGTCGCGCCGTCTGTGCGAGTTCCTGTTCAACCAGGATCGCTTCCTGCCGCACTATCATCGCCGCAGCAACGTCGAGAGCGTCATGTGGATGCTCAAGAGCAAGTTCGGCGCGTCGGTGCGCTCCAAGACCACGACGGCGCAGGTCAACGAAGTCCTGGCCAAGTGCCTGCTGCACAACCTGACCTGCGTAGTGCAGGCAGTCTTTTCCGCCGGCCTCGCGCCGACGTTCTGGCAGGACGCGCAGCCCGTCAAGGCTGCCGCCACCCGTCCCCATCTAACCCTGGTGCCCTAATGAGCGATCTAGACGCCAAAGAACAGCAACACGTCCGCGCAGCGCTGCGCTATCTCCACAACCGTCTTGGCACATGGCAAGCAGTCGCCGATGGAGTGAAGGCAAAGACGGAGACCATTAAGACCGTGATTCGTGGCAGCGATCCCGTCTCTGCAAGCCTAGCGTTTCGCGTCGCGCGGCTGGCAGGGGTCATGATCGACGATCTACTCGTCGGCAAGTTCCTGCCGCCGGGCGCGTGCCCTAACTGCGGGCACGTCATCACGTCGGACTTCAAGGACGAGAACACCGTGGTTGAGGAGGCGCCGCGACAACCGGGAGGTCTCGCACTGGTGAAGTAGCCAATTCGATGACTTGGCGTCTATTGGATGAACATCACCCAGCGACCAGTTCCACGGTAAAGACTGCCCGGATTGTCCCGATATGGCTTGACTATGGTGCGCTTCCGCACCCGAATGAAATAGTCACGCACATCCTCCACAAGTTGCTCGGTATCGGATGGCTCGAAGGGGTACTCAGTTTGCAGCCCGCGTTGGCGGATGTGCTCATCGACCTGTCTTACGCGTTCTTCGAACCGAGCTTTTTCCTCAGGGGTCATTGGCCGAGGCGGAACGATCATTTCTGAAATTGTACAACAGACGCTTGACCGACCCGGGCGTGGCCCCGAGCTAAAAATGTGCAGCCGGTCCTAAAAATGTGCAGCCGGGCGCCCGACGCCTAAAAAAGTGCAAGGCTCTGCAGAGTGGCCTTCCAGCACTGAAAAGAGGGCTTCCAGCGCTGCAGAGTGGCCTTCCAGCACTGCAGAGTGGGCTTCCGGCGGGGCGGGGACGCTAGGGGGTCGCGAAGGAGGCGATGACGCGGGCGATGTCGAGGCCCGAGAGGATGCCGTGGATCTCGCGGTTGGCGGTGGCGAGGATGCGGCGAGCCCGCGTCTCAAGCGCGAGGGCAGCGGCGCGGAACAGCGGCATGTTGAGGGGTAGGCAGAGCAGCGCACAGCTCATGGCGTCTTCGACCTTGGTGCCGGCATCTTGCGATGCGCACAACAGGGCCTCGGTCTGCGTGAACAGGCCGACGGGCCACTCTTGATCTTCGACGACCAGGCCGCGGACGCGCGCTTCCTGCAGAAGGTCGGTCGCCTCGCCGATGGTGGCGGTGGCGGACACGGTCATGACCGGGCTCGACATCCAGCGCTTGATGGGATCGGCGATGCGCGCCTGCACGATGGCCTGCATGAGATCGCGCGTCGAGAGCACGCCAACGGGTCGGCTGTTTTCGACGATGAAGATGCGATGGATGTGCTTCTGCACCATCTCGGCAGCGACGGCCTGAAGCGGCGTGCTGGGATCGGCGGTGATCACGTCCTTGGTCATGCGCGTCCGCAGGGTCTGGTGCGGAAGCTTGAGCAGGTGCGTGTCATCGGCCATCGAGGCGCGCAGGCGACCCACGCGCAGAAGGTCGGTGCGCGACACGACGCCGCACAAGTGACCCTCGACATCGGTGACGGCCAGGCACGAAAACGGCGCGTCTTCCAGGCGGCGCTCGGCTTCCTGCAGCGAGGCATCGGGGTGAATGGTCAGAACAGGCTTGGCCATAAACGCCGAGACCGGCTGCGCAAAGGGATTCTGCGGTCTGCTGTCCGTGTCCACGTGGGTTCGTTCCTTTTGGCGAGAAGCGTTGCGACGGTTACTTCTTCAGCGCGACGATGACGCCACAGCCCTGACGCACGCCCGAGTTGCCGCTGGGCTGCGTCGTCAGATCGTCGGGCTTCTCGTGAAACACGATGGACCGCCCGAGGATGGCGTTGGCACCCTGGCTGACGCTGACTGCGTCAAGCTCGATCTCAAGCCGGCCCTTGCCGTCTTCGCCGATGGTCATGTTGCCGAAGTCGCCGGCATGGTGGCTGGGCTTTTCGGGCCCGCCGTGATCGGACTTGCCGGGGTTGAAGTGATCGCCGGCCGACTTGGCCGCGGGATCCGAGCAGTCGCCCTTTTCATGGATGTGCAGGCCATGCTGGCCAGCGGTGGCGCCGCCGATCTCGACGACGACCTTGACCTTGTTGGCCACTTGCTCGAACGACGCGCTGCCGGTCACGGTGCTGCCGCTTCTTGATTCGATGGTGGCGGTGGCTTGGGTGACGACCTCGCCCGTCGGGCCGGGGCCCGGTGGTGGCGGAGGCGGACAGGCTGCGAAGGCCGAGCAGAGAAAGAGCAGCGAAAACGAGCGCAGAAGCGTGGGCAGGTGCATCGGGGGTCTCCAGTGTCCAGACGGGACAGCCGGGACCGCTGGGATGGCCCCTGGCTCTGCCCCGCGTGCCGAGGGGGTGGACCAATCAGGCTCGACGAAGCAAACGCGTACAGGGAAGCGGGCAGGTCAGCGCCCACCCACGCAAACCAAAAGAAGTGGAGGAAATGGGATTCGAACCCACGACACCCGGCTTGCAAAGCCGGTGCTCTACCAACTGAGCTATTCCCCCGGAAAGGGCGTGATCGAGAACCTACCCGAACGCGGCGTGTCGCGTCAATTTCCCATTTTGCCTCTGGGCGTCCACGCAAGGCCGGTGCCCAGCGCGCTGAGTGCAGCGATGCTGAGGCAGGGCCAAAAGACGGCGCTGCTTTGGGTATATCGATCGCGCGCAGCGAAGGCCTCGCGCTGGTAGAACGTCGCATCAAAGTCGGTGCGAGCCTTGAGCGCGATGCCCCCCGCTGCCACGGCCGCTGCGCCGGCAGTACTGCCGAGAACCAGCAGGCTGATGGCGAGCGGGCGTCGATAGGTGCGGGTCGGTAACGAGGGCGTGGCGGCATGACCAGGGCTCCCGGCCGCGCTGGCGAGGCTGTCTGCGAAGACCACGCTGGGCAGACCTTGGCTATCGGTGAAGCCGCGGTAGTACGCGGGGCCATAGGGCTCGACGAAGAGCGCACGCTCAAAGGCCAGCTCGACGCTGCCACGCGAGCTGCTGCTCCGCGGATGCAGAGCCAAGGCATCGAGTCGCACGGTCGCTTCGGCAGGCACGCTCAGCTCGGCTTCCTGCTCGACGGTGCGGATGAAGAGCTGCGTGTGGGCGGGCACCGCCAGGGTCGGGCTGGCATCGGCGCTAAAGCGCGCATCCAGGTAACGCTGACCGTTGGCGAGCTCGATGTAAAAGCGACCTAAGGGTGCTGCGGGTCCGGTCAGAAACGCCGTGTCACGCAGCGCCCGCAAGACGAGCAAGGGCACGCGCTGGTTGATCGGTGGAGGCGAGACCAGAAGCTGCGGCGCCGCCTGCGGATCCGGCAGGGCATGATTGGCCGCGGCGACGAAGGCATGGACTTCCGAGTACTCCAGCTTTAGATCGCGATTGGCATCGGCAGCCCCCAGCAAGCCCGAGAGCACCTCATGGCTGAAGACGCCTGACTGCAGTCGCGACCACTCATGCGACTCGTGGCCGTCCGTGCTCGCGGCCAGGATGCCGATCATGGGAAAGCGCGCTCGCCGTCCTTCGGTGAGCGCCCGCAGATCCAGGCTCGATACGGGAGCCCGCACCGCTTCCAGCTCTTTGGCCGGGGACGATGTCCGGGGCTCGCCACCGGGGCCGCGCAGACCGACGACCGCACCCGCATGACAGGCGTCGATAAACAGGTGGCCATACGAAAGCGGCAGCCGCGAAAGGATGTGCTCGTACAGGATCTCTTGCGTCAATAGTCCGTCGAGAAGCGCGAGTCCTGCCGCTTCTGCGCCATCCCGCAGGCCGTGTCCGCTGTAGCTGAGGTACAGCACGGGCTCATCGCCGCGGGCGCGGTCTTGCGACATCCGCTGCCCTAGCTCGGTCACGATCTGCAGCAGGTTCGCGCGGCTCGGTGCCTTCGAGACCGAGGCTAGCTCGGGATAGCGACGCTGCGTGTCGGGATCGAGGACGGACAGCAGGAAGCTGGTCTCGGTGAAGCGACGGAAGAGCTGATAGAACCGGGCTGCGTCGTCATCGGCATAGCGTAGAACCGGTGCGACCTGCCCAGCGGCCGGAGCGTTGTTGCCGATGGCGATGCCATAGCTCACCGAGCGGGCGTGTGCCTGCGGAACGTCGCGGCCGACAAGCAGCAGCAGCAGGCCGAGGGATGCCCCAAAGGATGCCGCGAAGGAGGCCGTGATCCGGCGCTGCGCGCGATCAGGGAATCGGCGACGCAAGCAAGAGCTCTTTCGTGCGCACCACCACAGAGGTGCTGCTGCCAGCGCTGACCGCCGCTCGAATCGCTGCGCGCGACAGCGGGGTGGTCGAGAACACCCCATGGACGCGGTACACGCCGGGCCGGTGCTCGGGCCCTAAGGTGATGGCGGTCGAAAGGACATCCTGTTGGCTCGCGGCGCGCAGATCGATGCTCGTTTCGCTCGCCTGCTCGGGCAGATACCAAAGCAGGGTGCCGTCTGGGTGCTGGGCATAGGCCGCGAAGTATGGATGCGCCTCCTCTGGACTCAGCACGAACAGCATGCGCAGACCGCTGCGGCAGGGGGCCTGGCCATGCGCATCGATGCAGCGCAGCGCAAAGTCAGGATCCTTGGAGCTCGATACCGCCCCACCTCGGGCGGTAAATTCGCCGGGCGGGGGCGGCGAGGGACGCACGAGCAGAAAGACGGCGAAGCCGGCCGCCGCAAGCGCCACGGGAGCGCCGTACCACAGCACAGCGTATCGACGCCGCGGCCTGGAAGCCGACTCAGCGGGCGCCTCGGCTGCGGCCACGCGATCCAGGACACTGTCTAGGATCGTTTCTTTCTCGATGCGCGAGAGCTGGTTTCGCCCCGACAGCAGGCGAGCGGCTAGGTACTTCATTTTGACAGCCTCTCCGCGTCGCCCGCCCGCGCGGGGACGCCAAACGCCGAGCCCAAGGACGCATCGCTGGACGCATCGCGCCACAGGTCGCGGCGCTTCAGGAAACGGCGCAAGCCGGTCTGCACATGCTCTTCCAGCGTGCGCACATTTCGGCGCGAGAGTCCGAGCTGGCTCGCGGCCTCTTCCTGCGAGAGCTCTTCTTCGAAGCGCAGCCGAACCAGCCTTCGGGTCTGTTCATCCAAGGTCGCCAAGTACTCTTTTGTAACGGCAGCGAGGCGATTCCAGTGAAGCTCTTCTTCGTGCGCGCGAGCCGGGCTGGCAGCCGGGCAGCCGTCGAGCGCTTCGCTGTCGACCTGCTTGGATAGCTGACGCTGGCGCTGGCGCTGCCAATCGATCAAAAGGTTGCGGGCAATGCGTCCAAGGTAGGGGCCATAGGGGCGCAGCCCGTCATAGGCGAGCCGGGCGGACTCTTCAAAGGCGCGAAAAAATACTTCCTGCACAAGCTCGCGCTCGGTATCGCCTGTTCCGGTCCCCGGCACATAGATGCCCTGTTCCTTGAGCGTGAAGCCCGCCCGTATTACCCCCGCTACGTCGTCGACGTGCGCGTAGTAGATCTGGCTTAGAGCAGGCCGCTCTCCCCGACGAAACGCGTCGAGCAGCGAGCGATCTTCGTGCCAATTTTCTCGCACCGAACCCGGCATGCAAGGCCCCGCACGCTACCACGGGGTGCATTTTTTTCGACCAAGTTGCTGGGCTGGCGCGTAAGAGAGGGTGTTCGCTTGGCACAGAACGCGACGAGCCCAGAGCCAGCCATGCACCAGCACCGCCCATTCCGCCGCATCACCGCGCCGCTCATCGTCTGGATGGGTCTTTTTATTGGAGATGTCGGCTGTGAGCTCAACCCACAGTACAAGAACCTCTGTCGGTACGATGGCGACTGCGTGACTGGCTATCACTGCGATGAGGGAACGTGCCTTCGCGAGGGTCAGGTGCGCTTTCCTGATCTCGATACCGAAAATGCGGTCTGGCAAGGCGTTCGCAGCAGCCTGGTCTGGGTGCTGTACACGTATGCCAGCAGCGCGTACGTGCTGCTGGATCTTCGCGAGACGCGGACGGGCCCGACGCGATCGCAATACTCTGGCTCCAGGCAGCGCAGCCAAGGCGACGCGTACCGCATCGAGACATCTTGCGTGAACGGCTGTGAGCAGTTCGGCAATCGCCTGGAGCTCGACTGCTCGCTGTTTCAACCAAAGCCGCAGCTTGTGTGCGGCAGCCTGGTTTTTGATCGGGTTCGCGCCGCCGAGCTGCCCTCGCTGCGCTGAGAGTCCTTGATCCGTTTCTGCCCGCGCGACGATGCGCGCTGGTCAGAGCCAACGAGGTCCATACGGCACCGTATTGGTGTCGCTGTGGATCGGTGTGCCCAACTGCCTAATGAAGGAGCAGATGAACATGTCCACTTGTCTTTCGCGTGTTGTCCTTTTTGTCGGCTTCAGCCTCGCCGCTGCGCTGCTGCCGGGATGCGGGTCGAGTGCCGCATTTCACTGCGGGGATCTAAAAGACGATGGCGTCTGCGGCGAATACGACGACAGCTTCGCTTCCCTCAAGACAGAGATCCTCACGAACTGTCGCACCGATAGTTCGGCGATCGCTGGCGATGGCCCATGCCCCAGGCAGAACGCCATCGCCAGCTGCACATCGCGGGCCAAAGATGCCTCGTGCGGCACAAGCTGCGGCTACATCACGTCCCTCTTCTACACGCCCCAGCACGTACCCACCAAGCTGGAAGCGCTGCGTGCATCTTGCAGTCAGCTCGGCGGCAGCTTCAGCACCTTCTAGGAGCCGCTAGGGCAGGCTGATGTTCACCGTCGTCGTCATGTCCTTGGTGACGGTGATCATCTGCGTTGTGCTCTTGCCGCCCTGGCTGACTTTCAGCTCGTAGCTGCCCGCCGAGATGCCCGTGATGTTGTAGTTGCCGCTGCTGTTGGTGGCCTGGCTGTACAGGCCGCGGTTCAGTGTCACGGTGGCGCCGGCAAGCGGCTTGCTCATCGAGTCGGTCACCAGGCCCAGCACGCCGCCCGCGCCGGGGTTGGGGCCGACGTTGACGCGCAGGTGCATCGCGGCCTTGGTCAGATACCCTTGCTGATCCATGGCCAGGATGTGCATCACCCAGATGCCGTTTGACACCATGCTGCGCAGGATCTTTTTCTGTGGCAGCGGCACGAACGTCGCGGACTTCGTCGGGATGGTGTCGCCGTAGTTATCCATGACGTAATAGACGCCCTTGACGTTGCGCTCGGCGACCGGGAAGCCCCACTCGAAGAACACGTCGGGATTGTCGTACCAGCTTGCCGCAGATGGATGGCTGCTCGACGACAGCGAAGGCGGCTGGGTGTTGATCTGGATGCGGAAGGTGTTCTCGACCGTGCCGACGTTGGACATCGCGTCGACGGGCGTGATGTGGAAATAGTTCAAGCCACTGCGCACCGCGCTAAAGGGGAAGTTCACCGACTCGGTGTTGACGAACTTCGACGTGGCTGGCGTCGGCACCTGCCAGATGTTCGTGTTCAGCATCTGGTAATAGCCCTGGCGCGAAGCAAACGGGCTGACCCAGGACATCTGCACCTGATCGAAGTCGTCGTTGTAAATCAGGTCCTGATCGGGGTGGCTGCTCGACGTGATGACCGATGGCGGCAAGAGGCCATCGGTGCGCTGGCCCGAGATGCTGCCACCGATGCTGCGCGTGCCGCCGGCCAACAAGCGCACGCGGCCTTGCCCTCCGGCGCCGCCTTGGCCATCGCTGTAATAGCCGGCGCCACCCCCGCCGCCCTGAGCCGAGATGCTGCCCGTGGTGGTCAGGTTGCCCGAGGCCGCAAGCAGGATGCCACCGCCTGCACCGCCGCCGCCGCCCGCGGCATAGCTCGAAGAATAGCGGCCCCCGGCCGTGCCGTTTGCAGCCAAGAAGCCGGCGACGGTGATGTTCTCGCTGGCGATCAGGCGGATGGCACCGCCTCCCGCGCCGCCGCCGCCGCTGCCTGCCCGCAGAGGCGTCGCGCCATTGCCACCGCCCACAACCCAATAGTCGGTGTTGGTGTTGATCACGGGGCCAGGGCTGCCGCCCCCTGAACCGGTGGCGCCGGACGTGCCATTGCCGCCGCCGCCGCCGCCGCTTGCTTCATTGGGACCGCGGCTGCCATTGCCCCAGCCATAGGGGTTGCCGGTCGGTGCGGCGTTGATGGTGCCCATGTTTTCGATGGTGATGTTCTTGGCGTACACCGTCAGGTCGCCGCTGGGTACCTGCACGGTGATGCCCGAGCGTACGATGAAATCGCCATCGACATAGATCACGCCGTCGAGGCTGCGGTTCATCGTCACGTCCAGGTTGGCTAGCGCGCAGCGACCGCTGGAACAGCTTCCGCTGCAGGTCTCGACGGGATTCCAGGTGGTGCCAGCGCCGTTGCACTGCTCGACCGACTTCATGTTGCAGCGCTTTTCACCAGGCGAGCAGGCGCCGGTACACAGGCCGGCCACGCAGGACACGGCGCAGGTCGACGAGTGCAGCCAGGCGGTGCCGGTGCTGTTGCAGATCTGCACCGAGTTCGCGGGCCCACAGCGATAGGATCCCGGCGTACAGGGCAGGCCGGTGCCGCCCATGCTCATGTCGCCGGGGGGCGTTGCCAAGTCGGCTCCGGCGAGATCGCCGCCGCTCATGTCGCGCGGCGTGCCGGTCATGTCTTCGTCTTTGCCGGAAGCCATGTCCTTGTCGTCGCTGGAGACGGCCATATCGACGGGCGGGAAGCCGCCGCCACCGCCACCGCTGCTGGTACAGCCCGGCGCAAGAGCCAGCACGACCCCGGAAAGAAGATAGGCAGAGAGAACGGGAAGCAATCGACGCATGCTGCAGACCTCGAACGATGTAGGGAGAGGAAGGATGCGCCATTTGACGCATTTGCCTCGTCACGGTCAAGCACGCTGCGACCGTCGCATCCCCCGCGCGCAGCCCATTTGAAGCCAGTGAGGCCGCCGGGCCTAGGCGATGGCATCGTTTGGCCTGTGAGGGCAGCCGCTGGGCAGGGCCCATGTGCCCCGAGAGACCCGCGGCTGTGACCGCTGTTTACATGCGCCGCCCATCGTCAGATACTGAGTGGCGGTTCGCTGCACGGGGCGGGAGTTCTTGCGGGGGCGGCAGCGACCTGTCCGTATTTGAGAGGGAGAATGCCTGATGCGTACGTGGCTTATCGCCGTTGCTTTGGTTCTTGTGAGCTCTTCTGGCCTGGCGCAGGCACAGCGGATTCGCATCACCGTGGCGCCGCCGGCTCCGCAGGTCGAGGTGCGCCCGGTCGCTCCATCGCCGCGTCATGTCTGGGTGCCTGGCTATTGGCACTGGCGCGGCGCACGCCATGTCTGGGTCGCCGGCCGTTTTGCGGTGCCGCCAGCCGTCGGTCGCACGTGGGTCGAAGCGCGCTGGGTCAATGAAGGCGGACAGTGGGTGTTCTATGACGGGCAGTGGGCTCCGGGGGCTGTGGTGGCTCAGCCGGCGCCGCCGCCCGTCGTAGTGCAGCCGGCGCCACCGCCGCGACCGGTGGTTGTGGTGCAGCCGGCGCCACCGCCGCGACCGGTGGTTGTGGTACAGCCGGCGCCGCCGCCGCGACCGGTGGTTGTGGTGCAGCCGGCGCCACCGCCTCCGGTGGTCGTGCATCCTCATGGCAAGGCCAAGGGCTGGCACGGCAAGGGCAAAGGCTGGCACGGCAAGGGCAAGCGCTGGCGCTAGGCCACCCGCGCCGAGCCCACGTCAGAAAAAGATTCCCTGGACGCTGCATTCATGGACAGAGAAGGGGGGACCCCATGCGAATCGCTCGGAGATCTTGGTTACTTGTCTCGTTGTTCGCGTTGAGCTGTGGCGGGGGCGCCATTGGTTCATCGGGTCGTCTGGTGGGAGGCGCGTGTCAGACCAGCAGCCAGTGCGACTTCGTCTGCCACGACGATTCGCACTATCCCGGCGGCTACTGCACCGTGCGCTGCGCCAGCGACGTCGAGTGTCCGACGGGCACCGCCTGCGTAGAAGACGGCGGGGGCATCTGTGCAGTGCTTTGCAAGGCACAGGCCGAGTGCTCTGGCTGGGGGCGCGGCTATAGCTGCGACAACGTCCGGCGTCGCGGCGGCGGTGGAGAACACCTGGTCTGTCGCGTCGACTAGAAGACGACCCGCACACGCGTGTTTGTGGGCTGCTGCGCCTCGCGGTTGGCCGGCAGGAGCAAGCCGCGGTATTTCCTCGAAATCCTTGACTTTGCAGCCTGTGCCCAGCTAGCCTCACGCAGGTTTGCGGATGAGTAGTTTTGTTCTCGTTCGTCATCTGCAACCGAACCCAAGCAAGTAGCCAAGAACGCAGCAGGAGCAGCAAATGGCCAAAGGCAAAGTGAAGTGGTTTAACGACGCAAAAGGGTACGGCTTCATCTCTCGTGAAGAGGGCGAAGACGTATTTGTTCACCACACAGCGATCGTCGCCGAAGGGTACCGAACGCTGAGCGAAGGGCAGGATGTCGAGTTCGATATCGTCAAAGGCCCCAAGGGTGAGCAAGCGACCAACGTGAAGCGCGTCGCCTAACGACTCGCTCTTCCGCCCGCGCGGCTTCCCGTCGGAATGCTGCGCTGCAGGCGGCTTCAGAAGCAAAGAGCCCTGACGGTTCGCCCGTCAGGGCTTTTCTTTTGTATCGCGCGTCAACCGCTCGACCCCTTCGTCGAGCTTCTTCGCCGAGACCGCGAGCAGCTTGGCGGCACCGCTCTGCACGGCCTCACCGAACTCGCGGGTGCTGGCTTTGAGGCGCTTGCGCAGAAGCCGCGCCTTGGCCTGTTCGCGTAGGCGGTCGGGGTCGGGAAACCAGGCAGCGCGCAGCGCCCACAACAGGCCGCCCAGCCAGACCGTCGTCAAGGCCAGCAGCCACAGCGGGCGTGGCAGCACGCTCCACAGTCCGAACAGCACCAGCAGCGCTTGGCTGACGCCGAAAAAAATCGCATGGCCGAAGACGCGACGGCTGGCTAGCTGTTTTAGCTCGGACTCTGCCTGTACAAGCTCGCGATCTTCGTCGTGTTCGCGCAGGGCCAGCATCGCCTGCTGTTCGCTGATGCCTAGCTCGCGTGCGGTCTCGACGACCTCGCTCTCGGACAGACCGTCGTCGCGTTCGCGCGGGACTTGGCTCTGCGTGCGCTGCTCGGCCCGCTGCAAGATCGCGCGTGCTTCGGCTGAGGAATACCGCTTCTCGCTGCCCATGCGCTGCGTCACCACCTTTGGCCCTTATCATCGCCGAAAGCGGGCGGCGCCCAAGCCTTTGTTTGGCGGGTCGATGCGTTGGGCTGACAAGCTTGGCGGTCTGCGCTAAGGTCGCGCCGTGCCACGCGCCCCGTACTCTCGAAATGACGGTCCTCAGGTGGGCTCGTCAGCGCCTTCTGGCTTTGCCGCGGCTGCCACGCATGAGCGCCCGCCCGCTGCGACGCCGCCGGCTATCCGGCGCATGCTGCCGTTTTCGCAAGACGCGGAAGAGTCGGTGCTGGGCGGCATCCTGTTTTCGGGACGAGCCCTGTCGCAGGTCGCGGACGTCATCGAGGCGCCCGACTTTTATGACAAGCGGCACGAAGCGATCTTTGCAGCGATGGTCGATCTGGAAGCGCGCTCGCGTCCGATTGACATCATCACCGTCGCTGAAGAGATGCGCAGGCAGGGCACGATCGCAACGCTTTCGGCATCGGGCAGCGAAGCCTATCTGGCCGACCTTGCGAACCGCATCGCATCGGTCGACAACATCACGCAGCACGCGCGCATCGTGCGCAACAAGTCGACGGCGCGTCGGCTGATCCTTGCGGCCAGCAATATCGTCGACAAAGGCTATGGCGATCAGCTGGAAGTCGAAGAGTACATCGACCAAGCCCAGCAAGCGGTCTTCGAGATTCAGAGCCGATCCAGCCGGCAGAGCTATGAGCCTGTGCGGCGCATTCTGCACGGTGCGATCAAGGCGCTTGAAAGTCGCTATCACAAAAAAGAAGCGATTACTGGTGTGCCGACGGGGTTTGCCGCCTTCGACGAGATGACGGCAGGACTGCAGGCCGGCGACCTGATCATCATCGCGGCGCGTCCGTCGATGGGAAAGACCTCGTTCGTGATGAACTGCGCGCAGAACGCGGCGCTCGATCACGGCATGCCGGTGCTGGTGTTCTCACTCGAAATGTCGAAGCAGTCGCTGATCGAGCGTGTCTTGTGCTGCGAAGCGCGCATTGAGTCACAGAAGCTGCGCAGCGGCTTTTTGGAGTCGCGCGACTGGATCAACATCACCAAAGCGGCTTCGCGCGTTGCGGAGGCGCCGATCTGGATCGACGACTCGGGGTCACCGACGCTGATGGAGCTGCGGGCTAAGTGCCGACGCTGGCGGTCCGATCCGCATGTGTTTCCGCCACCGCCCAACGGCGAGACACCGGTCGAAGCGCCGCGTGGCTTGGTCGTCATCGATTACCTGCAGCTTGTGCATGGCTCGACGCAGAGCCGCGACTCTAGCCGTGAGCGCGAGATCAGCGAGATCTCACGCGGGCTGAAAGCGCTGGCCAAGGAACTCGGCGTCCCCGTCGTCGCGCTGTCGCAGCTGAACCGCTCGGTTGAGTCACGCGCCGACAAGCGCCCGATGGCATCGGACCTGCGCGAGTCCGGCGCCATCGAGCAGGACGCCGACCTCATCTGCTTTATCTATCGCGACGAGGTGTACAACAAAGAGTCGCCGGACAAAGGCGTCGCCGAGATCATCATTGGCAAGCAGCGCAACGGCCCCACCGGCACGGTGCGGCTGGCCTTCTTAAACCAGTACACGCGCTTTGAAAACCTCGCCGAAGATCGCCTGGGCGACGAGTAGCAAGGCGGCGCGACGCCGCTAGAAGTCGGCGCGCAGACCGATGTTGGGGAAGAAGGGAATGCCCGAGATGGCCGCCGACTGGAACAACTGACGGCCACCGTAGACGAGGTTTTCCGTGTTGGTGCGGTTGTACAGGTTCTGGATATCGAGGTACATGCCCAGCTTCCAGCGATTGAACGTCCAGGTCTTGTCGATGCGCAGATCCAGCTGATGGAAGTCGGGCAGGCGTTCGGAAAAGACCTCGCCTTGGATGGCGGCATAGTTCTGGTCGCTGGCGCTGCGCAGCGCGCCGATGGTTGGCGTGGCGGGGTTGCCCGTGACATAGCGAAAGCGCAGACCGACCTCGATGTCTTTCCACGGCAGCTTGTAGCTGGCGACCAAGGTCAAGATGTGCGTCTGGTCAAAGCGAAACAGGCGCCACGGCTCGTCGGGGGTGTTCTTTCGCTCGCTCTTCGAGATCGTATACGCCACCCAGCCGAACAGGCCACGCCACAGCTTCTGTCGCAACAGGAAGTCGCCGCCCACCACGCGACCCAGGCCGCCGTTGTTAAAGCGCGTCGAGGTATCGCTGACGATCATCGAGCGCAGGTCCTTGTAAAAGAACTGCCCCTGGATGAACAGCGTGCTGGTCGGCTCGCTCTCGATACCGACGAGATATGTCGTGCCGAACTGCGGCACCAGGCGCGGGTTGCCAAACGACAGCGACAGCTCGGGCGGCTGCGCCAGCTGACTGTAGACACCGACGCCGCCCTTAATCAGCAGGTACTTGGGCAGGATCTGACCGCTGACAAACAGGCGCGGCTCGGGCGTGAAGCGCGTCTCACTGACCTGGCCGTCGTTGGAGTGCAGATAGCTGGTGTCGAGTCGAAGCTGCGGCGAGACGATCAGCCGCTTGTTGAAGAACTCCGCTCGGGCGATCAGATACGGCGCGAAGCGGACGATCTGCTGCACCGCTGAGTCGCGGGCAGATGAGATCAAGCCAAGCGCCGCGGCGCCGCCTCCTGGAGGGCCGCCTCCGCCTTCGCCGCTTGAAGACGGGCCGGCTGGGATGGGCGGCGAGAGGATGTCAAACGACGAGCGCGTGCCTTCCAGATCGATGCCTGCCGTGGCCGACAGCCAGGGCGTGACGCGATGGCGAAGCTCGCTGCGCAGGTTGTAGCTCAGCGTCAGAATGTCGAGCTTGAAGGGCACGCCGCCGATGCCGCCGTCGCCCAAGTCGAAGCGCACGGTGTCGCCGCCGATCGATGGCATGACGAACAGCGACGTATCGCGCGAGAAGCGATGCGTCCAGCGCACCAAGGCCCGCCCGAAATACGAGCGGCTGTCGAGGTCGACGTTGGTCGCCGGGTCGGGGTTTTCGATGCGCGCCGACAGGTTGTCCGTCGAGCCAAAGACGAACAGATCCAGATCGTCCTTCGTCGTCGGCTGATAGCGCAGCGCCGCCTGATAGTCCCAGTAAAACGGCGAGACCTGAATGTTCGAGCGGTTGAAGATGGGCAGAAAGACCGAGATCCAGCTCACGCGCGCCCCGAGAGCAACGTGCAGCTTTTTGGTGATGGGCCCTTCCAGCGTGACGCTGCCGTCGATCAGGTCGAGCGTTACCGAGCCGTGGATGCGGTCGGCCTTGGGCGAGCGCGTCTTTACGTCGATGATGCCGCCGAGTCCGCGCCCGAAGTCCGCGGCATAGACACCCGGCTTGAATGTCAGCTCGGAAACGAACTCGGCGTTTATCGTCGCGCGAAAGCCACCGAAGTGAAAGATGCGCGGGATCAGCACGCCATCGGCATAGACGCGCGTGTCATTGGGCGCCGATCCCCAGACGACCAGCAAGCCGCCCCCGAACGGAGCCCGCGCCACGCCCGGCAGGTTCTGCACCGCTTTGATGGGATCGTTCTGCGTGCCGGGGATGCGCTTTAGCTCTTGCACATCCAGGACTTGCTCGCTGACCTCTTTGCGCAGGGGCTCGGCGCGCACGATCGACTCAAATGGGTTGCTGCGCGCTCCGGCATAATATGTGACTGTTCGGATGCGGCCGGCGGTTAATGTCTCGACGCTCTGGCTAGGTTGATGACCGGGTCCGCGCAGCCTGATTACGTATTCACCGGGGGACAGATCGTCGACCCGAAAGCGCCCGTCGCGGTCCGTCCGCAGCTCTCGCGTCGGCTCTTTGGCCGTGGGTGGGCCCGACTTGGCGCGGGCTTTTTGCACCTTGGGATCGTTGGGGTCTTCGCCCGGCGGCGGAGGCACGACCTCAAAGATCAAGACGCGCATGTCGGCAAGCGGGTTGCGCGTGCCTTTTTCCAAGACGATGCCCACCAAGGGGGCCGTCACTGCGGGCGGCAGGCGCGAGCCATCTGCGGCATAGCCGGCTGGCGGCGGCTCGGCTTCTTCCTCGGTCGTTGGGGCTGGCCCGGTCGCGGCGGCCGGATCGCTCGACGGGGCCGGTGTGGCCGGTGCAGGGGCAGCGGCGGGTGCGGTGGACGGCGCAGCGGCGGCTTGTGCGTCGCTATGCGGTGCGACCCCGGCTTGTGCAAAGCCCTGCCGCGACACTCCCAAGCCAAGCAGGATCAAGCAAAGGAACGCGCGCAGCAGAGACACATGGGCAGAAAACGACTGCTTCAACACGCAAGCCATTGGATGCGTCTGCTGCGGCATTTGCTGCAAGGTCTGGCCTAGCGGCGTGTAAGCGCGCACCGAATCAGAACCTGCAGGGCGAGAGCCGCGTGGCCAAAGGGCCCATGGCCCCGTCTTCTGCGCGTATCGTGCTCGCGTCCCATCGCATCCTGTCCCCTGCGGATCCGCTGTAGGTGCAAAAGGCCCGCTTGCTGCGTGGCGTCCGTGGCTCTTTGTTCCACACGCGCCTAGGCTTTCCTCTTGCTGTCGTCGCTGTATCGTCGCTGCAGATACTCAAGGATCTGCTTCGGGCTACGCAGCCGATTCTGCACGCGCTCTTCCGTCACGTCGTAGTGTGTTTGGAAGTCCAAGCCGTCTTCGTACAGCGCATCCCAGGAGCTCTCGTCATCGACGTACTGGGCGGGCCGCTTGCCCTTGAGGCTGAGCCGGGCCATCGTCGGCAGGCGCGCCTGCAGCCACGACCAAAGCTCGCGTCCCAGCACCTGTTCAAACAGGGCCAAGTCGTCGGGCAGCGTGCGGAACACATCGTCGAAGCGGGCGCTGAAACTGCACTCGACGGCAGCGGCGCTGCGCGCGATCTCGGACAGCGTCATTCGCAGCCAAAACAGATCGTCGAGGTATCGGTCGGGGCTGGGGCCGTCTTGCGGGCTCAGTGCGTTGATCAGCACCGCCGCGGCTAGCTCGCGTGTCGCACGGGGTAGCTCGGTTTCGGCGACGGCCTCCTGCAAGATCTTCAAGTCGAAAGGAAGGGAAACGAGATACTCTCCCACCTTGCTTAGGAAGAGCTTGCCCTTCTCCGGCTCGGCCGACTGCATGGTCTTTGATTAACCGATTCCCGAGACGGAAATCAACAGCTTCCAGCAGCTTCCGCCGTATCCCACAGTTCTTGCGTAAGGCGAGCGCGATCCAGGGCGCTTGGGCTGCCGATAAAGATCAGCCGGCGCGGGGCCGAGCACAGCGGCGAGTCTTGGTGTAGGCGATCGATGTCAACGCGGTCGCCCACGGCCTGAACCAGCGTCGGAACCGGCGCTTCCGTGGCGGCTTCGTCGGCAGGACGGGCCCAGCGTGCGCTGACGATGCCTTTGATGCGAAAGATGCGGTCGGCCTGGGCGTCCAGGAAGTCCTCTAGGCGATCGCGATCGACGACGAAGGGCACGGGCAGGGTCAGGGCGGCCATGCCCTCTTGCGGCGCGGCGTGCATCGCGTGGTCGGACTCGTGACGGGGCTGGCTGGACTCGTGACGGTGATGCAACGCGATGGCTGGCTTCGTCGACGGCTGCGCAGCCGGTGCGACCGCTTGCGCCAATAGATCGATCTGACCAAAGAGCAGCGCTGGATCGATCTGCGCCTGCGCCGTCCACAGCAGGTTGGCGCGCGGGGCCAGCGGTCGCAGCCACTCAAGCAGCCGCTCGCGCTCGGCGGGATCGGGCATCAAGTCGGCCTTGTTGATCAGGATCAGGTCGGCGCTGCGGACCTGGTCGACGAACAAATCGGGCTGTTCTGAAAAAGCGCGGGCGGCGTTGTGAGCATCGACCAGCGTGATCACCGCGTCCGTCTCGACGGGCTCTTCGCTGCCGATGGCGTTGATGGCGAAGCTCAGCTCACTCGCTCGCGCGATGCCCGAAGGCTCGATCAAGATGTGCTCGGGTTTGCGCGGCAGCCCCTCGCCTCGGATCAGCGTGCGCAAGGCGGTGACAAACTCGCCCTGCAGCGTGCAGCAGATGCAGCCTGATACCAGCTCAGTGATGCGCAGCGTCGGAGCGCTGCCGGCGCTGCGGATCAGCTCAGGATCCAGGCCAAGCTCGCCCACGTCATTGACCAAGATGGCCAGGCGCGGACCGAAGCGCTCGTCGCAGACCAGGCGGCGCAAGAGCGTCGTCTTTCCGGCCCCCAAGAAACCCGAGATGATCGTGACGCCCACGTTGCGGTCGCGGCTGCGAACAGTCATCGGCATGGCCTCGGCTTGTGTGGTTCTAGTCGTCAGACAGCGACGAGACCTTGGTCTGTGGTTCTTCTAGGTAATAATGCCGACCGCGATAGAACGTCACCGCAGTTCCCCATAGCGACACGAACAGCCCGCCATAAAGCAGCCACATGGCGCGCGTATCGCCGACCGGCAAGCGCAGAGCCAGGGCCGTAGACAGCCCGACCGGACCGACGCGCAAGGCCCAACGAAGCGTGTTGCTCTGCGCGCCATGAGCACACAGCAGGTTGTCGAGTCCACCGACGGCCATTTCAAGACACATGGTCAGCATGATGACCCACGGGGCCAGGTCGGGTCGCGCCTGTGCGTCGACGAACAAGATGGGCAGCGCGATCGATGCCACGAGCCGTACCCAGTCAGGCAGCCCGAACTTGCCCGTCACGATCAAGCGCAGCGCGGGCAAGAGGTACGTCCACGCCGAAAGCCAGGTAATGCCGAGGATGGTCCAGGTCAGCAGCTGAAAGTTCCACTCGTTGTTGAACACAAGCTGACCCGCCAGAAGCACGCCAAACCACCCGGCCATGATGAACGACACGCGCCACAGGTATCCGGTGATTAGGAAGCGAATTCCCGTCGCCAGGATCGGCAGCGCCGTGCCTGCGATGAGGACATAGAGCATCCACTTTTCTGGCACGACGCGCATCATGAACAGCACGCCGCAGCCGCCCATCTGCGCCCAGGCTTTGACCTTGGCCAGAAAGGCGGTCTTCGGTGAGATCTTCAGGCGCTCGTACGTCGAGCGCAGCGCTGTGACGACAAACTCACGCGACAGCAACAGCAACACCTGCCAGGGCGCCAGCCAGCCGAGATCGATAAACGGCATAAAGATGACGACGACAAAGACCTTGTCGGCGATGGGATCCATCAGCCGTCCAAGCTCGGTCGAGCCGTACTTGCGCGCCAGCCAGCCGTCGACAAAGTCGGTACAGCCAAGCAGGGTCATAAAGACCAGGTTGATCCACTGGGCAGTCAGACCGAGATAAAAAAGCGCCGCTCCAATCGGCAAAAGAATCAGCCGCAGGAAGGTGACTTGGTTCGCCGTGATCGGCGGCTTCGCCATGGCGCGCACCATAGGTGAGGAGCATAAGACCGGTCAATTTGAACCTTGGCTCGGCCAGCCCGCGGGCGAGGAATGCGACGGTCCGTCCCCTCAGTGGGGTGGTGGGCGCTGCCCAGACGCGAGGGGCCAGGTCGTGCGCCAACTGTTGATTGGCTGCGGGGTCTCATGCACTCTGTTGCCGGCATGCCGGTCGATTCTCTGCAGTCGCCAAAGGACCCGTCGTCTCCGTCGGGAAAGAACACATCGGTGGAGTCCGCATCCGCAAGCAATGGCACTGCTGCAGGCAGCGCCGAGGGAGGGACCGCAAGCGCGGGCGCAAAAGAGGCCGGGATCAGCGTGGCACCGGGGCCGATGCGTGTGCTGGTTGTGACAGGCATCTCGGGCGCGGGCAAGTCGACGGCACTGCGCGCCTTGGAAGACCTGGGCTATTACTGCGTCGATAACTTGCCGCTGCCGCTCGTCGGACAGTTTGTCAGCTTGCTGTCCCAGACCAGCCAGCGAATGGCCGCTCTCGGCATCGATGCGCGCGAGGGAGAATTTCTCGGCGGTTTTCGCGGCGCCATGGCCGATCTGCGGCGGGCCGGGCACTCGCTTGAGGTGTTGTTCTTGGATGCCGCAGATGAGGTCTTGCTGCGGCGCTTTTCCGAGACGCGGCGACGCCACCCCCTGCATGGCTCGTCTGCATCGTCGTCTGCATCCTCGTCGGGAACGGCAAGCAAAGGCGGGCTGGGGCCCGAGGATCTGCGCGCTGGCATTCAGCACGAGCGTCGTCAGCTGATGCCGCTGCGCGATGAGGCCCATGCGGTCGTCGACACGGGCGACTTGACGGTGCATCAGCTCAAGCGCGTCATCCAAGAACGCTACGGTCGTCCCGACAGCAACTTTTCGCTGACCTTGGTCAGCTTCGGCTTCAAGCATGGCCTGCCCGCCGAAGCCGACGTAGTTCTCGATGTGCGCTTTCTGCCAAACCCCTACTTCATCGCCGATCTGTCACCGCTTTCTGGGCTGGACGAAAAGGTGGCGCGCTTCGTCTTGGAACATGCCGACGCGCAAGAGCTATTGCGGCGCATCGAAGATCTGCTGGCGTTTTACCTGCCGCGGGCGCAACGTGAAGGCAAGGCTTACTTCACCATTGCCATTGGCTGCACCGGGGGACGCCATCGCTCCGTCGCAGTCACGACAGAACTTTTCAATCGACTCCAGGCTCGCTATCAGATTACGGTTAGACATCGCGAGCTGGGTCGCGGTCTCGAGAGGAAATAGCGATGAGTCAGCTCACTCCTGTGGTGATCGTCACACATGGTCAGGCTGGCGCAGACATGCTCGATGCCGCGCGGCGTTTTTTGGGCATGGATCTGCCAGATGTAGTCCCAGTCGGCGTCGAGCCCGAAGATGATCGACGCGCCGTCGATAGCAAGATCAGCGAAGCCGTCGCCCGCTTGGGATTGCAGACCTGTGAAGAGGTGTTGTTCCTGGTGGATCTCGTTGGCTCAACGCCGGCCCAGCTGTGCTGCAGCCGCTGTGACGGGCGGAGCGGGCACGTGGTGACAGGGGTCAACCTGCCGATGCTGGTCAAGCTGGGCACTGCCGACCGGAAGCTCGGCCCGGAACAGCTCAGCGGTGAGCTAGTGGCCACCGGCACCAAGAGCATCCACTGCGAGTGAGCGCCGCGGCAGTGTTCGTGCTTGGACTCTGCCCCGGAATCAGCGAAGCTCAAAAACCTCGACGCGACACAGTCAACCCGATCCAAGTGACCGAATGATGGCGCAGAGCACGGTTCAAATTGTCAACAAGGCGGGCCTCCATGCCCGCGCTTCGACGCGCTTTGTTCAGACGGCGAACAAGTTCCGCTGCAACGTGATGGTCCGCAAAGACGGCCAAGACGTAAACGGCAAGAGCATCATGGGCGTGCTCTTGCTCGTCGCTGGGAAGGGCAGTCAGATCATCATCTCATGCGATGGCGACGACGCAAAAGAATGCCTGGCTGCGCTGACCGACTTGGTGAAAGCCGGCTTTGGGGAGGAATAGCTCATGCCTTCGTCGGACGAGAGCGGGCCCTATTTTGCGGTGAAGCCAGTCTCGCGCCCGTTGTCCACCGAAGTGCGCCATGGCATCGCCGCATCGCCAGGTATCGCCGTTGGGCGCGCCTTCGTCATCGACCGCCGCCGCATCAAAGTCCCCAAGCGACACATTCCCGCTGAAGAAGTCGCGTCCGAGCTTGTGCGCTTGGATGAAGCGGTGTCGCGCGCCGATCTGCAGCTGGAACGGCTGAAGCGCAAGCTGCGCGAGACCGACGAAGAACAGACCGGCGTCATCCTCGAAGCGTATCAGCTGATCCTGCACGATGAGCACCTGATCAATCCGACGCGCCGACGCATCCGCGACGAAAAGATCAATGCCGAGTGGGCGCTGCACAAGACCGTTGAAGAGATCAAGCAGCGCTTCGATGCCATCGACCAAGAGTACTTTCGCGAGCGGCGCAGCGATGTTGAGTTCGTCGGCGAGCAGGTGCTGCGCAACCTCGACGGTTCGGGCGCGAGCGACGCGCCGCAGGTACCACCGCCGCAGGGCTCAGTCGTCGTGGCGCACGATCTGTCGCCAGCGGACACCGTTCATCTGCACAAAAGCCTGGTCGCTGCCATTGTCACTGACGCAGGCGGGCGCACCTCACACAGCTCGATCTTGGCGCAGGCCTTTGGCATTCCCGCCGTCGTGGGTCTGGACACCATCACGGAAGCCATCGGCAGCGGCGACCTGCTGATCGTCGATGGCAATCGCGGTGAAGTCATCCTGTGCCCGACGCATGAGCTGGTCGATGAGTACCGCTTCAAAGCGCGCAGTCAGCACCAGCGCATCGAGGCGCTGCTTAGCGATCGCGACGCGCCGGCCGAGACCAAAGACCACGCGCGGGTCGGCCTGCTTGCGAACATCGAGATGCCCGATGAAGTGCCCTACGCTCTGGACTATGGCGCCGAGGGCATCGGGCTTTACCGCACCGAATTTCTGTTTCTAGAGCGCTCGGATCTGCCGCGTGAAGAAGAACACTTCATGCATGCACGCGGCGTTGTGCGACGCGTCGCGCCATTCCCAGCGACGTTCCGCACGTTTGATCTGGGCGTCGACAAGGTCGCACCCTTTCTGCACAAGATGGTCGGCGCATCGCTGGGAATCCCGACAGACAAAGAGCCGAATCCCGCCTTGGGTCTGCGCTCGCTGCGGCTGTGCTTGCGCGAGACAGCGATGTTCAAAGCGCAGCTGCGGGGCCTTCTGCGTGCCTCGACGCATGGTCGAATGCGCATCATGTTTCCCATGATCTCGGGCGTGCAAGAGCTGCGCGCGGCCAAGGCCATCTTGGAAGAGTGCAAGGCCGAGATGCGCCGCGAAGGGCTGCCGTTTGCCGAGGACATTCCCGTCGGAATCATGGTCGAGATGCCATCGGCCGTCATGGTGGCCGATCACCTGGCGCGCGAGTGCGACTTCATGTCGATCGGCACGAACGATCTCATCCAGTACGCGCTGGCGCTTGATCGCCTAAACGAGCACGTCGGCTATCTGTACCAGCCGCTGCATCCTGCTGTGCTGCGCATGGTCAAGCGCACGGTCGAGGCGGGTCACGCGGCCGGCAAGCGTGTGGCGATGTGTGGCGAGATGGCCAGCGATCCGCTGTACTCCATCGTGCTGCTCGGGCTTGAGCTCGACGATCTGTCGATGAGTGCGTCGGCGCTGCCGCTGGTCAAGCGTGTGCTGCGGCAGGCCCACGCCGAAGAAGCCAAGCGCCTCGTGCAGACGCTCTTAGAGCTTCCCAGCGCCGAAGACATCGAGGCGGTAGTGCGTGACTACATGCGGCACTACCTGGCGGACTTGGAAGATCTGCGGCCGCAGCACTGACGGGTCTGTTGCATCGACGCCGGACTAGGTCGTAGAACCAGCAAATTCGCTCGCATGCGTCCCCTTGCCTCGCCGTATACTGATTGCGGGGTTCGCAGCGACGGCGCATGGCGAAAGATCAGATGCCAAAAGCGCGCACTTCAGGGCAGCTACCGCTGCAGCGCAGCGCAGAAAGCAAGCGCTCGGCTTCGGCGGCAAGCAACCTGTCGGCGCCGACCATCTCATCGGAAGAGTCGCTGAATCCCCTGTCGACCAGCGACGAGAAAGCCGTGGCCGTCGGCTACCCTGAGTTTGCCGATGTGGCCGAAGCAGTCGTGCTGGCGGCCCGCTCGCAGGACAGCCTGGAACGCACGATTGACGCCGATCAGGTCGATACGTCCGACGATAGCGTGGTCTCGGTGCGCGGCAGCGAGCTGTTGCCGCTGCGCGACTGGGATCTCTATCGCATCACCGGTTTCCTCGGCGCGGGTGGCATGGGGACGGTCTATCGCGCCACCGATCGTCGTTTGAACCGCGCCGTCGCCATCAAGCTCTTGTACCTGCCTGAGCAGAGCGACCTCGCCGAGCGCCAACGCCAACGCTTCATCCGCGAAGCCCAAGCCCAAGCCCGCATCGAGCATCCACATATCTGCAAGATCTACGAAGTCGACGAGGTCGAGGGGCAGCCGTATATCGCGATGCAGCTGATCGAGGGGCAGCCTCTGGCGACGTTTTACACGGTGATGAGCCGCGAGCAGAAAGTGCGGCTCATGCAGCAAGTCGCCGACGCCATCCACGCCGCGCACCGCCTGGGGATCATCCACCGCGACATCAAGCCCGGCAACATCATGGTTGAGCAGCGGGCGGATGGTAGCTTCTGGCCGTATGTCATGGACTTTGGCTTGGCTCGCGAGGTCGATGCCAAGGGCAGCACGGGCACCATCGAGGGAACGCCAGCCTTTATGTCGCCCGAGCAAGCGCGCGGCGAGATCAATCGCCTGGATGCGCGCACCGATGTCTATGGCTTGGGCGCGACGCTGTATGCGCTCTTGGCGGGGCGGCCGCCGTTTGTTGGCAGCTCGACGGAAGTCTTGCTCGATGTGCTGCTGAACGACCCGCCCGAGCTGCGCTCGATCGATCCGCTGGTGCCCGTGGATCTGGATCTGGTGGTGCGCAAGTGCATGCAGAAGGAGCCAGCGGATCGCTATCCATCGGCGCTGGCGCTGGCCGGCGATCTTTCGCATTATCTCGACGGCGACCCGATCAGCGTGCAGCCGGCGACGGCGAGACATCAGCTGCGGCGCTGGATCGGCAAGCACCGCTTGGCCGTGGCGCTCTCGGCCGTGGTGCTGCTGTGCAGCGTGGTGTTCGCGGCGGTGGCACTGCGCGCTCGCTTCACCGCCACACGCCAGGCCGAGCTTGCCCAGCAGCTAGGCCAGGACATCAAAGAGATGGAGCTGTTTATGCGCTACGCCTACTCGCTGCCGCTGCATGACATCGGCCGCGAGCAGGTGGTCGTGCGCGAGCGCATCGCCAAGCTGCAAGCGCGAAAGCGACAGGCGCCACACGAGGCGAACGGCCCGCTTTATTCGTTCGCCATCGGTCGTGGTCACTGGGTCTTACGCGAGCTCGATGAAGCGCAGAGCAAGCTGGAGTCCGCGTGGCTGGGCGGCTATCAGATCCCCGAAGTGCGTCTGGCGCTGGGCCAGGTGCTCTTGGAAAAGTACCGTCGCGGCCTAGAACAACTGTCGCTGCTCAGCGATCCGGCGCTGCAGGCCAAGCAAGAAGCCGAGCTTGCAGAGTGCTGCCTGACGCCAGGCCTTGCGCACCTGGAAAATGGCTTAGCAGCGACGGAATCACCGACGTATGTGCAGGGGCTGATCGCGTTTTATCAGCGCGACTTTGCCCTGGCGCTTTCGCTGGCCAAGCAGGCGCAGGCGCTGACCCCGTGGCTGCCTGAGCCGCTGCGTCTGGAAGGCGACATCTATCACGCGCAAGCGGTGTCCGAGATGGCGGCCGGCCGACGGGCCGAAGCGCGGCAGCACCTGGATCTGGCGGCGCTGCGCCATGCGGCAGCGGTGGCGATTGCCGGCAGCGATGCATCGCTGCACGCGGCCGAAGCGCACGACTTTCTGCGGACCATGGCGCTCGACGCAGCCGAAGGCAAGGCGCTCGATGCAAGCACGCAGCGAGCCCTGGGGGCGATTGCCCGCGCCACAACGGCCAGCCCGACTTCGCTGCCGCTGCGGCAAGCCCAACTGCATATTTATTATCAATTCTATGCCTGGGCTTTATTCGGTAAAGATCAGGCAAATATGCCAATTCACTATTCGGATATCCTGTCGCAGGCGATTCCGGTGGCGAAAAAAGCGGTCGAGCTTCTGCCAAAGGACGGCGCGGGCTATCAGATCTGGGCGGCAGCCTTGGGTCAGATCTGTCGGCGGCGCTTGCTGGCGACGCCCTGCAGCGCCGAAGAAGCGTCGCAGGTGGTGATGGCGGCACGAAATGCCGTGGCTCATCCGGTGCATGGCGGGCTGGACGGCGGCGCCATGGGGGGGAAAAAGGGGCGCGATCCAGCCGAGCTTCTGCGCGAGGCTCTGGTGGCCCAGTACATCAACCTGCTGCTGGTCGATGTCGAGCCTTCTGTGGTCACCCATGCTTTATTGCAGGCCAAAAAAGACCTGATGGATTCATCGGCCCATACTATCAATTCAGCGACCTCTATCCTATTGACTGTTCAGTTATTAATGTGGCAATCAATGCATGAATTACTGACCGGCAAACCCGCCGCGCTGACGCTGGAGGCGGGCCTAAAGACCGTCGACAAAGCGCTGGCCGTGCAGCCGCAGGATGGGCGCATCCATGCAGCGCAGGCGCTGCTGCTTTCCTTAAGCGGGCAGGCGCAAGGGATGGCGGCGGGGGCGGCGCAGGCGTTTTCTGCAGCGCGCGTGGCCGCCGAAAAGGCGATCGAGCTTGCCCCGTCGGCCGTCGAGTCGCATGAGGCGCTGGCCGAGGTTCTGCGGCACGCCTCTGCCTGGGAGATCGCGGGCCCGCAAAACGCCGCCAGCAAGAAGCGGGTTGCCGCGCAGATCGAGCGCGGGCTCGCGGCCTGCCAGGCGGGCCTGTCGTTGAGCCCGCAGCGGGCGCCGCTTATCGGCACCAAAGGGGCGCTTCTTTTGCTGCAGGCGCGGACCACCAAGAAGCCCAAAGAGCAGCGCGCTCTTGCCGAGCGTGCCGTCGCTGCCTTGGAACACGCGCTGGCCCTGAACAGCCAGGGACTGATTGCCAAAGAGCTTCAGCCACTATTGGCCGCCGCCCGCGCCCTGCGCTAGCTGCTGGTCAGAGTAATTTGCCAATAAATTAATGATAAATAAAGTATTTATCGCGCATTGCTGTGCTGTGTATATTATCATGGATTAATTATTTTTTGATTGAATCCTTCTTTGGCCATTACGCGAACCTCGTCGCTGGTTTGGGGCTGCGGCGGCTTGCGTGGTGGCTGGGCGTTCAGGCTGGGCAGCCATGCAGAAAGCGCGGCCAGCAGCGCCGGGGAATGGCTGGGCAGCGTCGTCCGATCATCGCGGCCATCGTGAAGCAGGATCACAGGTGCCGGGCCCGCCTCGCCGGGGGCTGGCGTCGCAAGCTGCAGGCGCTTTAGCAAGACATCGACGGGGGGCGCATCGGTATCCCAGACGCCGTGATCCCAGAACACCAGGCGCAGGCCGCAGCGACGCAGCGCCGACAGCAGCGCGCGGTTCTTCCAGCCGTGGCTGGGGCGGTACAGCGAGATCGGCTGGCCACTGAGCGCCGAGAGCTCGTCGCGCGCTCGCGCCAGGCTGGCCCGAAGTTCCCTTTGCGAACGGAAGAGCGCGGTGCGGTGGTCTTCGCCGTGCAGCCCCAGGATGTGGCCTTCTGCGACGATGCGGCGCACCAAATCGGGACAGCGGCGAGCCTTGTGTGTCAGCACAAAGAACGCCGCTTGCACGCCGTGTTCGAAAAGCAGGTCCAGCACGCGATCGGTCAACGCGGGGGTTGGCCCGTCGTCGAAGCTCAGCCGCACGCGCTGGCCGGTGGGGCAGGGCAGATCGGCCAAAAGCTCGGGTGCGATGCCCAGACGCAGTCGCGGCCACAGACACCACAGCGCGTACGCGGCCCAAAGCAGCCCGCAGATCGCAAGCGGCAGACGCAGCGATGCCAGCGACGGCGGCAGCCCATGCCACAGCGCAGCGAGCGCGGCGCTGGCAAGGACGATCAGCGTCGCGACGATGCGCGCCACTCGCCACTTCACGTGGCGCGGCACGATGCGCAGCGCGGGCAGAAGGCGGGTCCACATCGTCGGTCTTGCCTCGGTCTCACGCTTGCGGGCCGGGCTGGCTCGCCGGCTTGGATCGTCGCTGCGGGGGTGGGCGTAAAAGACCATTGGCGATCAAGGTCAGCACCACCAGGGCATAGTCGCCTGCGATTTTCAGCCAGCGCAGCACGGCGGCACGCTACACCGCAGATGCCCGCTTTGGCGAGCGGCTCGTTGTGCTAGGAAAGGGCCATGGTCACTGCCCTGTTTGACCGCGCGCCGGCCTGGACGCGCTTTCACGTGTACGGACGCTGGCGCTTGTTTCCCTTTCCCGCTCTTTTGCCGTACGCCCCGACGACGGGGGTGGCGGTCGATCTGGGCTGCGGGCATGGCCTCTTGCCGTTTCTTTTGGCCACCGAGCGGCCGGCGCTGCGGGTGTTCGGCAGCGATCCCGACGAGAAAAAGATCGCGCTGGCGCAAGACATCGCGCGGCAGAGCCACATCCACAACGTGGCGTTTTCATGTCGCTCGGCGCAAGACACCGAGATTCCCGAATGTGACTGGCTGAGCTTGGTCGACATGCTGTACCTGGTGCCCTACGACGATCAGCGGCGCTTGCTTGAGCGCGCGGTGTCGCGTCTGCGACGGGGTGGGCGCTTGCTCATCAAAGAAGTCAGCGAGCGGCCGGCGTGGAAAGCGGCGTGGACGCGAGCGCAAGAGCTTATCGCAGTGCGCGTCCTGCACCTGAGCCAGGGGCACTCGTTTTATTTCCGCCGCGAAGCCGAGTGGCTGTCGCTGCTGTCGTCGCTGGGCCTGCGCCCGCACGCGGTGCCGCTGGATGCCGGCTATCTGCATCCACACGTGTTGTTTATCGGAGAGAAGACGTCATGACAGGACGGAGGCTGGTTGGGACGTGGGCGTGCGGCTGGGCTGTGGCCGTGATCGTGTTGGTGCTGGCGGTCGATGCCCGCGGCGAAGAGGCCAGCAGCGTCCCGAGCCGTGCAGCGATCGAGAGCGGAGGGACCGCGGCAGTCAGCGCCGACGGCCGGGAAAAAAGCGAACCCAAGGTCGGCGACAAGGTCGCGGACAAAGCACCGGGCACGTCGGCGGACACGCCGCCTGGCAAGGTCGCTGGGCCGTGGGAAAAAGTCAGCAACAGCGACGGGATTTTGGTCGAACGACGGACGGTTCCAGGGTCCAACTTGAAAGAATTTCGCGGCCGCGGAGTCGTCGATGCTGCGCTGCCGCGCGTGCTCGCCGTGCTGCAAGACGCGCCGCACCGCACCGAGTGGATGTCGGACTGCTCTAGCTCGTACGTCATCGAAGAGAATCACGAGAAGCGCACGCAGATCGCGTATCACCGCACCAAGGCTCCGTGGCCGGTGGCCGATCGTGACTCGATCAACCGCGCCGAGATTCACCTGGACGTCGAGAACCGTCGCGTCGTGCTGCCGTTCGAGGGCATTGCGCATCCCAAAGGCCCGCCGGTCAAAGGGGTGGTGCGCATGCCGTTCATTCGCGGGCACTGGATTCTGACCGCGGTGCGTGGCGGCCAGGCGACCGAGGTCGAGTATCAAGTCCACGCCAACCCCGGCGGCAGCTTGCCGGACTGGATCGCCAACTTGGCGTCGAAAAAGTTGCCGCAGCAGACGCTGATTGGCCTGCGACGGCAGGTGAAGTTCCGTGAGTATCCAGCGCTTGAGGCCGAGATCCTTGGCTCTCCCGAGGCGCGGCAGATCATGGGGCAGGCTGCCACGGCGACGTCGGGCGGGGCGGTCGGTCTGCCGGCGGCCGGATCCGCGAGCGCTCCGTCGCTGTAGCGGCTTGGATATGGCTGCCACGGTGCGGCTGCGATCGCGTGTGGGCGGGGCAGACATGCTGCTGGCTTAAGCCCGCGCCTGGGGCATGGCCTCCCAGGCTGGCGGCCCGGACGACGCGGGGTTCCGACGGCATCGCGCGAGCCGCACGCTGGCACGTTCCCTGCGAACGATGGCGAGCATGAAGAACCTGCGTTCGTGGATGGGTCTGTGTCTTTTTTGGGGGGCTGCCGGCTGTGGCGGAGCTGAGCTTGCCGATTCTGCCGGCGAGCCCGTTGACGACAGCAGCCTAGAGATCAGCGCGGCCTGTCCGCGCAAGCCGCTGCTCAAGTCGGGGCTGCATCCCGACGCGTCGGATCGACTGCGCTGCATCGGCGTCAGCGCGTCGCAGATCTCGCAGACCATCGGCAGCGCCCCTGCGTCGGCCGGCTATCACGCCAAGGATGGGACGGCAAACGGCCAACCGTACACCGCTGCCGTCGACATCCGCACCGTCGGGCGCAGCGAAAGCCAGATCCGCACGCTGCTTTCCGACTTGGGCAAGCAGGGCTTCGCCGCCTGGTATCGCAAGCCCGGCTTCGACGGCTGGCCCAGCAGCGAGGCGCCCCATATCCACGCGGTCTATGCCGGCTGCGCCATGAAGCCCGAGCTAGATGGGCAGGTCAAAGACTACCGCGCTGGACTGAACGGCCTGGCCAGCCATACCCGCTATACGTTTTGGGTCGCGCCGCAGGCGATGCGCGATGACGTATACAACCTATGGAACAAACATAACTAACACTCCGTCGCTCACACAGGCAAAAAGGGTGCTGTGTATTAGATAATTATAATAATAAACATAAATTGTCGATGTGATTTTATATTGATATTTTTGATCAATCTAAAACGCCTTTGCCGTATTGGATATTATTTGCGCAGAAAACGCAGGTGGGGGAAGTCGCTCTGCAAGGCAAGCTGCGGCGAGGCGTGGGCAAGCTGCGGGCTGAGCAGAAGGACCTGCCGCGGCCGATACAGAAGCAGCAGGGGGGCCTCGCTCTGCCACAGGCTGGCCAGGCGGGTCAGGGCGCGTCCCTCGGGGTTGTGACGAAGGCTGGCGAGCAGGCTGCTTAGCTCGTTCAGCGCGGGATGGCCGGCCGGCAGGGCGTATGCGAGCAGTGGCTCGACATCAAGCGCTGTGCGCTCGCCCGTCCAGGACCACGCGAGCAGGGCCAGATCGAAGGCGCCGCGTCGCAGCCGCAGCAGGAAGTCCGGCATGGCTGCGGTCTCGACGTCTAGCTTCAGCCCGACCTTGGCGATGGCGTCGGCCAGGCGGCGCGCGATGTCGGCAAGCTCGCTGGTTCCCGTCGGAAGCAGCAGGCGCAGGCGCACCGGGCGGCCCTGATACAGACGGACCCGCGGCCCGCTGGGCGCTGCAGTGCCGGCTGGGCTGGGGGCGGGAAGCAGACCCGCCGCGTCGAGAAGTGCCTCGGGCGAGCCAATGCTGACGGCCTGACCGACGGTCGAAAGGAAGCGACTGATGCCAGCGGTGCCGACGGCGGTGGCGCTGCCTGGGTCTTTGCCGGCCTCGCGAGTGGGACTGCTGCCGTCGCTTCCTGCGTCCAGCACGGGCAGACGTTGGGGCACGCCCAGGCCTTTGCGCACTTCGCGCAGCCAGCGCTCGCGCTCGCGGTCGACGATCTGCGCGATGGCTCGTCGCAGCGGCGGCATCGACAACAGCGGCGTACGGGCATTCGGCAAGAGCACCACCACCTGATTGGCGTCGAGATCCAAGCGGTGAAAGCGACCGCGCTGCACGGCTGGCTCGACCTGATCTTGCAGATAGCGCGGCGGGACGCGGCCGAGCAGATCGACATCGCCTTGTCGCAGCCAGGAAAGACCCATGGCTCCGTCGGGTGCGATGCGGAAGCGTAGCTCGTCGTAGGCCGCGGCTTGACCCCAGTACCCTGCATGGCGGCGCAGCACGATCTGGCTGCCGCGGCGCCACTCGGACAGCTTGAAGGGCCCGGTGCAGACGGGGCGGCGGTTGAACGGCTGGTGAATCAAGCGACCGCCGGGGAAGTGAGCCGCCGGCAGGATGTCGATCTCGGCAAGCGCAGACAGCAGGCGGCGAGGACCGGCTGGCCCCCCGCTGCCGAAGGCGGGGCTGTGGCGCACGTCGATGCGCAAGTGGCTGGGTCCTTCGACCGTGATGCGGGTGATGTCAGCAACCAGAGCCTGCGTGCGCGGCGCCGGTCCGGCCGAGGCGCGCAGCATGTCGAGCGTGGCGCGGACATCGTGCGCAGACAGCGTGCGGCCGTCGTGGAAGCGGGCCTCGCGCAGCCAGAATTCGACCCCATGTCCGTCGGAATCGACGCGGAAGCGCTCGGCAAGGACGCCTTCGAACTCGCGGGCTAAGACCTGGTTTGTCGACGGGCGTGCAGCGCTGTTTTCGTCGACAAGCGGCGAACGCCGCCGCACGAGCGGCTCGCACAGAAGGTCATGTGCGATGCGGTAAGCCCACAGATCGGGGTCCAGGATGGGGTTTAGGTGGCTCGGCTCGGCATCGATGGCCACGCGCAGGGTGTTGTCGCTGCCGGTCGCGGCCCAAAGCGGCGAGACAGCGACGAATGAAACGAGCCAGCTCAGCACACGGAACACGCGCCAGCTCCCTCGCCGAAGTTGCGTTCCCTTCGATAGTTCTCGTTGCGTTGGGGGAGCGTGCCGTGATACCTGTTTCGAGAGGATTTTCGCAGATGAGCACATCGTCAGTCGCCGGGGTCGAAATGATGGATCGCGAGGGGTGCCTACGCTACCGCAGATCGTCCCAGGCAAGGGGTCGGCTTTTGCATCGCGCGGTCCGCAGCCTGGTGGGCGTGCTGGGTGCCGTGGGTCTGGTGGGGCTTGTGGGCGCGGGCTGCAACAACTCGGGCGGCTCGCTGCTCGACGATCCCGGAGCCACGGCGCTGCCGTCGCTGAAGGTGAACCTGCCGCCGCCGCCTTCGTTCGCCGAGCCGAACATTCCGCGCGAGTACCCCGACGGCACGGTGTCGGTATACGGCCTGCGCAAAGAGTTCCACCGCTACAGCGAGCAGAAGAACAAGTACCTGGGGCAGAAGGTCAAGCTGAAGGCCTATCTGCTTGAGATCTATCAGTGCCCGGTCTGCCCGAAGAACCAGACCTGCAAGCCCTGCTCAGAGCCGCACATGTTCGTCGCCGACGAGGCCAACGCCGCCAAGGACAAGGCGATGCTGGTCGTCGAGCACCGCGTGTTCAAGGTCAAAGATCCCAAGCTGACCCTTGGCAAGCAGTACACGTTCGAGGGCATGTTCCAGCAGTCGAGTCCCAAGGGCTTTTCGGCCAGCGACGGTCTGGTCGTGTTCTATACGATGGTCGACGACACCAACAAGCCGTACGTCGGCCCAGCGCAAGTGGCCGAGCTGGAGGCGCTGAAGTTTGAGGCCGCGGCCAAGGCCAAGGGCGCAATCACGCCGCCGGCCCCAGCGCCAAAGTAAGCGCTGCGTCTCGTTCGCGCGCTCTCCTGCCGGCTTTCTTTCCCGTTCCCTTTCTGAATCCCCGTGCTGCCTTCCGCGCTGCGTACGCTGCTTAAGCAGGTCTCGCGCTCGTTCTATCTGAGTGTGCGCGTGTTGCCGTCTTCCGTTCAGTATCCGATTGGTTTGGCGTATCTGCTGGCGCGAGCGGCGGACTCGATCGCTGACACAAAAATAGGGCCCGCGGTCGAGCGGCTATCGCTGCTGCGACTTCTGTCGCAGGCCGCCGCGGGGGATGACGCAGCCAGGGAGCCCTTGTTTCAGCAGCTTGCGGACGCGCGCGTGTCCGACGAAGGGACGGGCGAAAACCCCACCGCGCAGGCCGAGGCTCGCTTGCTGTCTTGCTTGCCCGAGTGCCTGGATCTTTTGGCTGCGCTGCCCAGCGAAGATCAGCGCTTGGTTCGCTGGGTCCTCGATCGGCTGGCGCAGGGAATGGCGCGGGATCTGGAGCGCTTTCCCTGCGTCGATGGTGTCGTGCCTGCCAAACAGGTGGTGGCGCTGGCCACGCTGGCTGAGCTCGACGAGTACTGTTATTTCGCAGCGGGCTGCGTCGGCGAGTTTTGGACGGATCTGACGACGGCACGGCTGCCCAGCTTGGCTGCGCTGCGCGAGCCTGTTTTGCGACAGCGCGGAGTGGCGCTGGGCAACGCGCTTCAGCTTGTGAATGTCGTGCGCGATGTCGCGGCCGATCTGCGCATCGGTCGCTGCTATTGGCCGACGGAGCTGCTCGCGCCACACGGTCTTTCGCCGCGCCGCCTGGCGGAGCTAGCGCAGGGGCAGGCGCCATCCAGCGACGAGCGCTCGGCTCTGATCGCGGTTAGTACGGCGCTGTGCGATCGAGCCATGGCGCGCTGCCAGGAAGCCTGGCCGTATGTGCAAGCGCTTCCACCTTCCCAGGTGCGCCTGCGCTTGGCCTGCTGCTGGCCGCTGCTGCTGGCGCTGGACACGCTGTCGGCGCTGCGTGCCGTGCAGAGCCCGCTTCTGTCGCTGTCGCGACCAGTCAAGGTCCGCCGTGCCCAGGTGTATTCGCTGCTGTGGGAATCAAGCGGCGCGGCGCTGCGCGATCGTCTGCTGGGCAGCATGCGCTTGGATATCGTGTTTGCTGCGCACGCCGCCGCCGTTCGATAGCCGACGGAGATCACGCAGATCGGGTTTCATGTAACGCCGCGGGCCGGGATCGCATCCATACTCCATAGACAAGAAGCTGCGCTCAGCTTCGGACAAGGATGACCCCATGAACCGACGGAGTTGGCTGCAGAGTCTGATCTCGCTTCCACTTTTGAGCCTGGCCTGTGATCGCCGGTCGGCGTTCGCAGAAAAAGGAGGTGCTGCGGTGACGGTGCAAGAGCTGCAACAGGGCTGGCGCTCGCTTTTGACCGAGGGCGCGGACATCGCGACAAGCGCCGCGCCGCTTCAGCTTTCAGACGACGAGTGGAAGAAGCGACTGTCGCCCCAGGCCTATCGCGTGCTGCGGCAGAAGGGCACAGAGTACGCAGGATCGAGCCCTCTTAACGACGAGCACCGGCCGGGGATTTTCGTCTGCGCTGGCTGTGGTCTGCCGCTTTTTTCGTCGGCGATGAAGTTCGACAGCGGCACGGGCTGGCCCAGCTTTTTTACGACCATTCCTGGCGCCTTTTCCCTGTCCCGCGACTCGACGCTGGGCATGGTGCGAACCGAACATCACTGCGCTCGCTGTGGCGGGCACCATGGCCACGTCTTTGAGGACGGCCCGGCTCCGACGGGGCTGCGTTACTGCAACAACGGCGTGGCGCTGCGCTTTATCCCGTTTGTGAAGGCCGCGGCCCCCGCGAAAAAGACGGGACCCGGCTAAGAACGCGCAGACAAGACCGACAGCGGACCTGGTGGGTCGGCGCGGCTGTCGGAAGCGGGCATCGAGCCGACGATGAAATCGCGTGGCGTTTGGTTTGGCGCAGCCAGCCAATGCATCTGGCGCCTGGGGCCACTGTGCCGCGGGCCGCAGGCCGTTACCGTGGCTGTATCCCCAAGCGAGGAGGCAGCACCATGGCGATTTCAGATCTGAGGATCGTGGTTGGCGATAGCAAGAACGTCTCGGCTCCAGCGGGCTGGACCTTGATGACCCAGGACCTAAATGAGGGGTCCGGTGGCAAGTACATATATCTTGCGTACAGAGACACAGCCAGCGGTCCGTTTGTCACAGACATCACATTTGTCGTTGGAGAAAACAGCAGCATCGCCGCGCCATCCGGCTATACACGCCTGCCCGAGGACTTGAACCAAGGAGCAAATGGCAAGTTCATATACTTATGCTTTCTGCGTGGCGAAGGACCGCCCATTACGAACCTAGGACTGGGTAGCTACAGCGAGCCGCTGCCGTATGGTGATGGTCCGTTTTACATGATGGTTCCGCAAGACCTGAACGAAGGAGCCAAGGGGCGATACATCTATCTGTATATCGGCCGCTATCGCTCGCGCTGGATGGAGGAGCTGGCGCCGTTTATCAAAGACCGTCCGCTGAACCGCATCGCCTTGCCGGGGACCCACGACTCGGGGACGTACAGCCTTACGCGCGATGGCGGGATCTCGCGCGATGCGTCGTCTGCGATCTGGAACGCCGTCGGCACGCCAGGCCTTGAGTCGATGGTGTACGACTGGGCGCTCACGCAAAATCTGTCGATCGCGGCGCAGCTTGAAGCGGGCATCCGATACTTGGACATCCGCGTGCTCGACAACCGAAAGGTGCGGTCCGGCCGGCAAGATCAGGTCATCGCAGATGAAGATCGAGAGCGGCAGATCTTTGTGGTTCACTCGAAGTTCGGTGCCCATGTCGACGCGGTGCTGCAGCAGATCGAGACCTTCTTGCGAACGAACAGCAAAGAGATCGTCATCCTGCGCCTGGGGACCAACTGTTCCGATGCGTTGACGGATCGGGGAAAGCGGCACCTGATCAATCAGCTCGTGCGTCGACGCATGGAGGACTTGATGGTGCCACGCAGCATGGGCGCACAGGTGACGCCCGCTGCGCTGTGGGCGGCAGGCAAGCGCTTGGTGGTGCTGGTGAATGGCGCGATCTGGGCGGACTTGAATCCCGGCGCCGAGCTTGACCTGGTATGGAACGAAGACGACGATGCGGCGCGCGGCGCTGCTGCGATGGTGCTGGGAACGCCGCTGAGCGCGAAGGGCACGGGCACGCTCTCGGTTCTAAAAGACGCGCTGGACACGCAGATCGCGCGCACCGCCGAGCAGCCGTCGCGCTTGCAGGTGCTGGGCTGCTGCCTGACTCCCGATGACGCGACGATCGTGACGGGCACGGTGTCTTCGTGGTTCGAGCCGCTGACGTCGGCGACGTTGAGCTACTGGAACAAGCTCAGCGGTCAGAACAGCAGCGTGCCCAAGCGCAGCACGCTGCATCAGGCCTGCGCCATGCCCGCGACCCCCGCGGCCGAGCGGTGGGCACGAACGGACTGGCAGAACGAGAGCATCAACATCCTCAGCACCGACTTCTTTCAGCTGGCGCAGACCGTCGATGTGTGTCTTCTGCGCAACACGCGGCGGCGACGCTTCTGCCTGGTGTCAGCAAGCCACTTGGTCGTCGATCTTCCGGGTGGGGCGACCGCGGCCGGGACGCGCCCGATCGTCTGGAGCCGCAACACACCACAGACAAAAAACCAGCAGTGGATCGTAGAGCCCAGCGGGCATATTCGCAGCGCCTTAGATCCCTCCATGGTGCTCGATGTGGAAGGGGAACGAGCGACCCCCGGAACCGCGGTGATTCTGTGGCCCGAGAAGAAGCCAGCGGCGGCGAATCAGCTCTGGGACATCGACGCAGATGGGCACATTCGCAGCCGACTCAATCGCAGCCTGGTCCTGGATATCCAGGATGGCAAGCTGCAGCCGGGCACCCCGCTTATCGTGTGGCCAGAGGCCACGCCAGCGGCGCAAAACCAGCTCTTCTTTGCTCGCGAGATCTGAGCCCGCGCCTATTCCGCGGACCCGCGAAACTGTGCGGGAGTCATGCCCGTCCAGCGCTTGAAGGCGCGATGGAAGGTGCTGGGCTCGGAAAAACCAAGCAGGAAGGCGATCTCGGCAATCGACTCATGTCGCTCGCGCAGGTGGCGGATCGCAAGCTCGCGACGCAGCGCTGTGAAGAGATTCTTGATCGTGGTCTGCTCCTGCTGCAAGCGACGCTGCAGGCTGCGCGGGCTCATGTGCAGGCGCTGGGCCAGGGCGGTCACAGAAAGCTCGCCGTGCTTCAGCTCGGCAAGCAGCGCGGCGCGCACCTGATCCAAGAAGCCCGCCTTGGGCGGTAGCTGGCGCAGCATGTCCTGCAGGTGCCGATCGAGGATCGTGCCCAGCTCGGGCTCTGCTTCTCGCTGCCGAGCCGCCAGCAAGGGTCGCGAAAGGATGAGCTCATCGTGCTCGGATGCGAAGCGCGGCAAGACGCCAAAGAGCTGTCGATGCGCAGTGATGTCGAGCACCTTGGCGTGGCGCAGGTGCAGCGCCGAGACGACAAACGCGCTGCCGATGCCGAGCTGTCCGACGCGGTAGAGCAAGGCCATGAAGCACTCGACAGCCTGCCGGGGTGGATGCAGCGTGGTGGGGGGAACGTGCCGCAGCGCCACGAGCTCATCGCTCACACGCACGATCTGCAGCTCAATGTCCTGGTTCACCAGCGACAAGTAGCGCGCAACGCGCTCATACGCCTCGCCCAAGGTTGCGCTGGAGCGCACGGCAAAGCCCAGGCCACCGAGAATTCCCACGTTCAGCTGAGCCGCCATGTGCAGGCCGAGATCGGCGTCTTGCGACAGGCGCACGGCGGCTTCCCACAGGCGGACTTCGCTTTCGCGGGGCAGGCGGCCATCTGGGTTCGTAAGCTGCTCGGCGCGCAGTCCCGCCTGCGCGAGCAGCTGGCTAGGCAGCACACCCCGCTGCGCGGCACCGGCCACGATGAACTGACACATTTGCACCGATACCGTGCTCATTTTTTCATGATACCGGCGCAGGTCTGATCTGGCGTGAACGGCCCATGTTTTTGGCGCGGCCGGTCACTGTGGCGAGCGTGAGCGCCGCCTACCTTGTTTCGTGGCGATTCGCCGCAACTAGAAGGAGGCACAACATCATGGCTCCGCTTCATGCAAACGATCTGCTCATCATTCCTGCGGGCGGTGAGAAGACAGGTACTCATCTGACGATCAAGATCCGCAGCGGCCGTCTGGGTGGAAACTTCTCGGTCATGGAAGGCGCCATCCAAGCGCACGAGCTGTTGTCGCCGCACACGCACGCGCACGAAGATCAGGCCGTCATCGTGCTGAGCGGCACCCTGACCTTCGAGGTCGGCGGGCGGGATGGCGTAGTCTTTATGGCCCCGACGGGAAGCTATGTCATCAAGCCGCGCGGCACCGCGCATGCCTTCTGGAATGCCGGCGATGAGCCGGCGCGCTATGTGGAGCTGTCGGGACGTGATGGCTTTGAGCGCTTCATTGATTCCACCACGCAAAAAGGCACGGCCCATGCTTCGTTCGACGCGAAGCGAGACTTCGAAACCGAGTTTCACTATGACCGCATCCCCGAGCTGATGTTGCGCTACGGTCTTACGCGCCTGGCTGGCGTCGAGGTGCCGTGGGATGAGCTCGGTGCGACGTCGCCGCAGGAGGCGATCGAACGTCTGCGCCACCTGCTGCCCACGTAAGCGATCGAGGCCCTGTTGTCGATTCGTGCGCTGGCACAGCGGCGATGCCCATGGGCTGTTCTCGGCTGCACTTCTTGGAGCGCGCGTTACTCGGTGGAGCCGGGCCGTTGCGGTGCGATCTGGTATCGCTCAAGCAGCCGACACAGCTGCGTGCGGTGAATGCCAAGTCGTCGGGCTGCTGCGGAGATGCTCCCCTTCGGCTCGCGCAGCGCATCGAGAATCCTCACTCGCTCGGCCACTGCGTCTGCGCTGAGCGGCGGCTCGATGGCTGCAGGACGAGGCGTGGGGTCAGCAAAGGCAGCGCCGGCATCGGCACTTAGGTGGTAGGTATCGATTCGGCTGCAGCCGAGGCACAACACCGTCTGAGCGGCGGTGCGAATCTCGGTCAGAAGCTGATATGAAGCGACCCGTCAAGGCATCTGAAGCGGTGTCTGCTTCGTGTTTTGCATGCACGACCCCCAAGGAGCGGGGCTGTGCGGAAGAAATCGACGGTCACTCCATCTGATAGCCGCGGGTCGGCCGGGGCCGCCGCACAGTCTGCCGTCCGAACGGAGCTGCCTCGCACTTCGTACGCGGATCAGGTCGAGCCTGCCGCCAGGGGGATCGAGGAATCTTCGCGGTTGCCATCGCACAGCCCCGCTCTCTGAGGGCCGTTATGTCGCTTGCGGCTACGTCGTGTACTGCGTTGATTCCGTCGAGGAATCAAGGATTCTTCGCTTTGCTGGACGTCCTCGTGGGTTTCTTGGCTAGCCTGCCTTTCTGGCCGCGTTCAGCATCAATCGCTCCACCGCTTCCGGCGAATTGGCAATCGCCCCCAGCGAGCGCGCGGGCCCTGCTTCGTCGCATACCGCGACGGCAATGAGGTCTTTGTGGACATCCAATCCCAGATATCGAGTAGGCTTCGTCACGACCGGCTCCTTTCGTATGTGGCTCTGCTCTGTGCTCCGGCGCAACGTAACCCACGCACAACCTGCGATCCGGAGCCGGTCGCCTCATACTGACTTCAGCGAGAAGGCCAAGCAGCTCATAGCGTGCCCAGTTGTGAACTGGAAAGCGGATCGAGACCTGGGGCTCGCGCGGTACTGCCGAGGCGCCATCCAGAGTCTGGACCAGCGCTAGATCTTGCTCTGCATTCATCGTCTTGGCGGTGGTCGCAGCTCGCATGCTCGCAAGAAGCGCGGCCATGTCCTCTTTACGGAGCTTGCCGATCTGAGCGAGGTGATCGATGCGGGCCCCAAACTCGCTCGCGTCAGCCGGCCCGGCCGTAGCTCGTCCCACATCGAGATCGCGGAGAGCCTGTTCCGAAAGGAGCCCAGCGTCTACGGCTTGGCGGAGCAGCTGCGCTTCCAAGGCCGGATCAAGCATGCTGACCATCGCATCTTCCCCGTCTTCCCGATCGAGCGAGCGATTCGCCCTATCTAGAAGATATCTATCCAGGAACGGCGATCGCGGTTGGAGCGGCCGGGGCGGCTTTCAAGCTGGAGCTTGGCGACGCAGCCGCTGGGAGGCGGGCTGTGCTTTGGCGGGTGCAACACCATCTTTGACAGCGCTTCTAGCGCACAGCGAAGTGTCTCGCGCCCGGCGCCTTCACGGATCGCGCGCTTCTCGACTCCGTCGGGAAATGTGCAGGACTTGGCGCGCCAGGTTTCGTTGAAGCGGCACTCGATGGGCAGCGGACGAGGCAGCGAACGCTCCAGGCAGGAGCGCACCTCGCTGTGCTGCGCGGCGACGGCTCGCTCAAGCTCGGCTTGCGGGCAGCCAGAAGAGGAAAGCGCTTTCACCGACACGATCGGCGGCGACGGTATGTCGGCAGAAAGCGGGCCTGGGAAAAGGCACAGCCAGGCGCTGACAAGGCAGCAAAGTGCGTCTCGGTTTCTAGGCATTGCGGACCTGTTCTATCCATGCTGGATCTACATCTTGATCCTAGCGGGACTCGTTGCGCAGAAGACCAATTCCCTGGCTGCCGGACAGCGCGATGTCGGTGCGACCGTCGCCGTCGTACTCGACCGCGGACAGGCCGATCAGGCTGCCCAGGCTTGCGGGCACGCCAACTCGCGCGATCTCGGTATAGCTGCCGTCGCTGCGCCGCTGCAGGATCTGCACCTGTTGCTCGCTGTTGCAGGCGACGATCAGCTCTTGAATGCCGTCGGTGTCCAGGTCGGCTGCGGTGGCCAGGCGCGGTGCTGCACACGACTTGATTGGGCCGCTGAGCACCGCCAAGCCTGTCCGGCTGTACGCGATCAGAAGCTCTCCTTTGGATTCGACGGCGAGTAGGACATCGCCACTGCCGTCTCCGTCGAGATCGCGAGAGATAATGCTGCTGGCCGGCCCACTTAGGTTGCTGACCAGAGCCACCGTATCGACGCTGGGAAACTGGCCGGGCATCGTCATGCTGTTTAGCAGCGTGCGGGCAATCGGCTGACCGCGGTCGACGATCACCAGGTCTTTCAGTCCGTCCAGGTTCACGTCGACGCTGGCCATGGCAAAGGGGCTGGCGGTGGCGCTCAGCGAGGTGGTCTTGGCGGTACCTAGCCGGCCGCTGCGGTCGTTGAGAAGCACGCTGACTTGGCGCCCGGTCTCGCTGAGCGCGATCACATCGAGCGCTCCATCGCGATCGAGATCGCTTGCGTGGACGAAGGTCGCTTCACTTGGCAGCGGATAGAGGAGCGAGGCTTCGTAGATCGCGCCCGTCCCACTGTTGCGGCGCGTCTGAAGTTCTTTGTTTGGCATATAGCCGGTCACGATGTCGGGGCGGCCGTCCTGATCGAGGTCGGCCAAGAGCGCTGGCGTCACGGGACCGGGGGCGCCGACGCCGCCGATCGAGTACGTGGTCGCTTGTTGCTTGGCCAAAAGGATCGAGGTCAAGCGGTTGCCCGTCTGCGGGCTGAGCAGCAAATCAAAGCTGCCATCGCCGTCGATGTCGCCATAGAAGACCGAGCTCAAGGGATACGGCGCGCTGATGTTTGGCTGGGCAGCGAAGGCAGGGGTACTGAAGCGATATCGCAGAAGGTCGCTGCGCTCGACGGCGGCACCGCCTGGCAAGACCACCCGCAGACGGATCGAGCCAGGGGTTGGACGCGCGGCGGCGACGGCGCTGAGCTCAAAGCCAGAGGCCACGCTGACCTCGCCCAGCTTGCTGTCGTCGAAGAACACTTCGGCACCGGGGACAAAGCCCCAGCCGCGCAGGCTGAAGCGCTCACCGCCCGCGGTACCGACGACACTGGGCGACGCTGAGAGCAGCCGGGGCAGGGAAGGGGGCGCAGCCTCACAGCCGCGATCGCCGGGATCGATGTCGAGCGGCAAGACCCGTGCGTCGTCGTAGGGCTGCGGCATAAATGCGTGCGAGGCAAAGCCGAGGCGCTGCAGACAGCCTGAGCCTCCAGGGGCTGAGAAAGCGGCCAGGCTGATGTTGAGCGTGCCGGAAAAGCCCGAGGGCAAGCGCAGAAGCAAGCTCTGACGGCTCGGCGTTGGCTCGGGCAGGTCATAGGTGCCAAGTGGCTCTGCCGTCGCTTGTTCACCGACTCCCGGCACACTGCGCGTGACGCTGAGCGAGAGCGAGCGCGCTTGCGCCGGCAGGGTCTCGGCGGTGATGCTCAGCGTCGGGGGGCGACCGCAGCCCGTCAAGAAAGCCAGGGCAGCCAAGAGCGCCGTCGACAAGCCGCCTTGTTGGATGATGCGTTGCATGGCTCCTCCTTGGGGTGCTGTGCCCGCCTAAAAGCGAATCGTCTGCGGCGGCAGATCGGTGGTGGGCTCAGGCGGTGGACGTAGGCCCAGGCCAAGCCCCAGACCCAGTGCAATGCCCGTGACGGCCAGGCCGCCCAGCGCAACATACAGCCACGGGCGCTTGTACATCGGCGTGCGCTCGGCTTCGCGGCGCCCGGACAGAAGGTCTTCCTCGGCCCGCTTGCGTGCGGCCAGGTTGGCTGCGGTCAGCGCCTCGGCTTCTTGCAGACGCGCCTGCGCTTGTCGGGCAAGCTCTTCGGCATCGGCCCGCTGCCGCGCGGCACTCTCGGCGGCTAGCTCTGCCCGCAGCGCGGCCGCGTGCGCTTCCGCTTCTGGCAGAAGTGGCGAGCCAGGGGCTGCACGGACAAAGCGCTGATAGCAGTCCAGGGCCTCGGTCCGCTGTCCGAGCTTGCGGTGTGTCTGCGCGATGTTGAACAGCAAGAGGGGCAGCGGCTGCTTTTCATACGCGGCGAGCAGGCTCTGTAGTGCCTCTGAATAGTTGCCGGCGGCGAACTGCTCGCTGCTCTGCTTGACCAGGGCTCGTACGTCGGGACTTGCGACGGGGCTGGTCTCGGCAGCTTGGCTCGCCGCAGGCCACAGGCCGAGGAGGGCGATCACGAGGAGAACCCAATATGGCACCAGACCATCATAGTCCACGCATGGCCCGCGCAGCGTCGCCAAGGTGGCTGGAAAAAATTGGCTACGGCGGGCGGGTTTGGGCATGCTGCGAGATCTCGGGTCGTTGTGTGCCCAACCTGTTCCATGCTCTGGGGCGGCGGGCTGCGCGCGATCCGCGGCACAGGCAGCAGGAAACCGTTCAAGAAAAGAAGCGCGCAATCATGGCCAAGCGGGAAGAGCTTATCGTCGGTCTGGACATCGGCACCACCAAGGTGGCCTGCCTGGTGGGCGAGGTCACAGAAGACGGCGTCGACATCATCGGTATCGGCACACAGCCTTGCAGTGGCCTGAAGAAGGGCGTCGTCGTCAACATTGATGCGACGGTGGCTGCGATCTCGAAAGCGATCGAAGAAGCCGAGCACATGGCTGGGGTCGAGATCACGACGGTGTATGCCGGCATCGCGGGCTCCCACATCAAGGCCTTCCATTCCGAAGGCGTGGTGGCCATCCGCGATCGCGAGGTGCGCACCGGAGACATCGAGCGTGTCATCGACGCCGCCAAGGCCGTGTCGATTCCGCAAGATCGCGAGATCCTGCACGTCGTGCCTCAGGAATTTACCGTCGACTCACAGGACGGCATCAAAGAGCCGCTGGGCATGTCCGGTGTCCGCTTAGAAGCGCGTGTACACATCGTGACCGCGGCCGTGGCGGCAGCGCAGAACATCATCAAGTGCTGTTCGCGCTGTTCGCTGCAGGTCGCGGATCTGGTGCTTGAGCCACTGGCGACGGCGGAAGCAGTCCTGCACCGCGACGAAAAAGAGCTGGGCGTGGCGCTGCTCGATATCGGCGGCGGTACCAGCGACTTGGTGATTTACAACGAAGGCGCGCTGGTTCACACGCTGGTGCTGCCGATTGGTGGGCATCAGCTGACCAACGACATCGCGCTTGGGCTGCGCACGCCGATGAGCGAAGCCGAGCGCCTGAAGCACAAGCATGGCTGTGCGCTGTCGAGCCTGATCGCACCCGATGAGACCATTGAAGTTCCGTCGGTGGGCGGGCGACCCCCGCGCGTGCTGTCGCGGACCGTACTGTCGGAAATCTTACAGCCGCGTGTCGACGAGATCTTTACGCTGGTACGCGACGAGATCGAGCGCTGCGGCCTGTCTGAGACGCTGGCCTCGGGCTTGGTGGTGACCGGCGGCTCGACGATCTTGCAGGGGCTGCCCGAGCTTGCTGAAGAAGTGCTGGGCATGCCGGTTCGTCGCGGCCTGCCGCAGGGCTTTGGTGGCCTGACCGATGTTGTTCGCTCGCCGATTTATGCAACAGGTGTTGGCCTGCTTCTGTACGGCGCGCGGCAACAAGAAGGACTGTTCATCGGCGGTCGTGACACGTCGCGTCGCGGCGTCTGGAACCGCATGCGCACCTGGTTTGCCGAGGTGTTCTAGTCAAGGCTGGCTAGCGTCGCGCCCCTGAAGTTCGTCGCCATGTGGTCTCGTCTGTCGTCCGTCGGTGGCATTGCATGTCGGTTCTATGGCACCCGGCCTGCGCCCTCCTCGCGCGTTTCAGCTAGACGACAGCCAAGTCCTCGGGGCTGAGACGATCTTCCGGGAAGGGACACTGGGGCCCGGCGCAGCGAATTTTGCCGCGATCGCGCGGGTTTGCATGCGCGGTTTCGCATGCGGCTTTGTTACCATCCGCGCATGCGAGATATCCCCGAGGCTGCGCGTGCGTTGTGCCGAGTTACTCCCCTTCTGCGCATGCCGGTCTTGGGCTGCCGCCTGAAGCTAGAGTCGCTGCAGCGCACGGGATCGGTTCAGCTGCGCGGCGCGGCGCTGAAGCTGTCGCGACTGGCTGCCGTCGATCGCACAGCCGGCGTGGTCGCCGCGTCGGCGGGAAATCAGGGCCTGGCTCTGGCCTGCGTCGGGCGCAAGCTGGGCATTCCCGTGCGGGTCGTCGTGCCCGAGAGCGCGCCGCGCTGCAAGCGCGAAGGCATCTCAAGCTTCGGGGCTGAGCTGATTCGCCAAGGGACCTCGATGGTCGAGGCCGAAAAGGCCGGTCGGCGCGTAGCAGCGCTGCGCGATGCCTTGTTTGTGTCGCCCTGCGAAGACCTTGACGTCATGGAAGGCGATGGCGCGTGGCTGGGGCATGAGCTGCTTACGCAGGGCGCTGGTCTGTCGCAGATCGTCGTGCCGATGGGACATGGTGGCCTGGCCGCCGGCTTGGCCAGCGCCGTCTGTGAAGAGGGGATCGAGGTCATCGGCGTGCAGCCTGAAGTTCACTCGGCGATGTCGGCCTCGCTGGCCTGCGATCGGGCGCTGACCGAGTTTCTCGGCCCGCGTACGCTGTGCGAAGAGCTCGAAGGTGGCGTCGGGTGGCGCAGCTTTCGCGCCGTAAAGCAGTACCTGCGGCAGCTGGTCTTGGTGTCCGAGAGCGAGATCATGGACGCAGTCGCTTTCGCCTTTCATCGCCTGGGCTTGATCGTCGAGCCGTCTGCAGCCGTGGTCTTGGCCGCGGTATGCAGCGGTCGCTTGAGCGTCAGCGAGAGCACGGTTCTGGTGATTTCCGGCGGCAACCTCGACGGCGATGTGCTGCAGCGCTGCCTGGCTGCCCGCACCGGCTCGCAGGCCACCGACGTACACGCGCGCCGCGTCGGCTAAGCAGCGACGGCCGTTGGGGCGCAGCCGATGTCGATGCATGGCGGCCCGCTGCGTTTTTCTCGCTTCATTTCAAAACGATAACGGCGTTACAGTGGGACCGCTGGAGCCCTAACGCATGGGATTTCTTGACCTTTTTCGCCCCAAGTGGAAACACAGCGACCCCAACGTTCGCCTGGAAGCCATCAAAGATCTGTCCGCGGATGAAGATCTGCCGCGCTTAGTACAGGTCGCTCGGCATGACCGCGACGTGCGGGTGCGACGCATCGCCATCAAAAAGATCGACGATCCAGAGCTGCTTCTGGAAGTGGCGCAGGCCGAGCCCGATGAGGACTTGCGCCGCGATGCTCTCGACAAAGCGTCCGAGCGCATGCTGGCCGCCGCGCTGCAAGCCGATGCGGCCGCTGAAGCGTCCGAGATCATCGCGCGCATCCAGACCGGCGATGCGGCTCGCGACGAGCGCACGCTGACCGATGTCGTCGTGCGTGCTCGCCTGAGCGAAGCGCGCCATCTGGCCTTTGATCGCCTGCGCGAGGCGCGGTCGTTCGCCGAGGTCATTCGCCGAGGCAGCGATGTCGACCTGCGCGGATCGGCCATCGACAAGCTGCGCGATGAAGAGCTGCTCGCCGATCTGTTGATGGCGAACCTCGCCAAAGAGCTGCCCAAAGAGCTGTCGCTGCGCGCATTGCAGAAGATCCAGACCCGCGATCTGCTGTCTGAGATCGCGCAGAAAGGGCGCAGCAAAGGCCTGCGGGCGCTGGCCCGCGAGAAGCTTGGGCTCAGCGTTGTTTCCGACGAAAAAGTCACCGTGGCGCGCGGCAAAGCAGCGCCGACCGCTGCCAGCGCCAAAGCCAAGCCCGCGGCAGCGACCGCCGATCGTCGCGAGGCTCTGTGCCAGCGCCTTGAGATCGCCGCCAAGAGCGACGATCCCAGCGACTATGCCGATGTCGACGATGTGATCGCTGCGACGCGCGCGGAGTGGCGGGGCGCTTTGGGCGAGGCGCCGGCTGCGCTGAGCAAGCGCTTTGAGCGTGCGGTGAGTCGCCTGCAGCAGCGACGCGATGCCTTCGTCAAGCGAGCGCAGGCCAAAGAGGCGCCGGTCGTCGTTCCGGCCGTGCCTCCAGCGACAGCAAAAGAGGCGGCAGACAAGCCGGCGCGACCGACAGCAGACGAGGTACACGCTGCGCGTCCACGCAAGAAAGAAGAGCCCGCTGATCCCGGCCGCGGCACTGCTGAAGAGCCTGAAAAGCCGGCGGCGCCACCTGAGCTTTCCGAAGAGGAAAAAGCCGAGCGCGCCGCCCGTGCTGCGCTGCGCGAGAAGCGAGAAGCCGAGCGCAAGCAGCGCGAAGCCGAGCAGGCCGAGCGCATGCAGAAGGAAGCCGAGCGCCGCTCTGCCGACGAGAAGCGCCGCCAAGAGGAGCAGTCGCGCAACCTGGCCCGCATCGAGGCCGAGTGCGAGAAGCTAGAGAAGCTGGCAGCGGCAGAGAACCTGAAGGTGAAGCAGGCCGAGCAAGTGCTGAAGGCCGCGCACGAGGTGGTGGTCAGCGCCAACCCGCTGCCGCGAGAGTCGGGAGCAGCAGCGCGCAAGCGGTACGATGCGGCGCGAGCGGCGGTGGTCATCAAGCTGAACGATCTGCGCGACAAGGAAGAGTGGCAGCGTTTTGCCAACGTGCCGAAGCTGGAAGAGCTCTGCCTGCAGATGGAGGCGCTATGGGCCGAGGTCGAAAAGCGTGGCGCCGAGCTAGAGCCCGATGTGGTCCTGGACGTGCTGAAGGCGCTGCAGGGCGAGTGGAAGAAAGTCGGCCCAGCGCCGAAGGAAAAGTCGGAAGCGCTGTGGCAGCGCTTCAAAGATCAGGGCGACCGTATTTACGATCGTCTGAAGGCGGGCAGCGAGGCTGAGCGCAGCGCCAACCTGGCAAAGAAAGAAGCGCTGTGTCAGCGCATCGAAGCGCTGCTTGCCACGCTGGCCGGAGCGGCCCCGAGCGAGCCGGCGTCGACGCCAGATGCGACTTTACCGACGGACATAGCGGCAGAAAAGCAAGCGCGTGTTGACTGGAAGGCGACCAGCGAACAGCTCAAAGCGCTGCAGGCGGAATGGAAGACCGTGGGCCTAGTGCCCTCGCGCGAGCAGGGCGAGGCGCTGTGGCAGCGCTTCAAGGCGGCGGCCGACAAGATCCATGGCGAACAAAAGCAGCACTACGCCGAGCTAGACAGCGAGCGCGCCGAGAACGCCAAGAAGAAAGAGGCGCTGTGCATTCGCGCCGAGTCGCTGCGATACTCGACGGACTGGAAGACAACGGGCGAGGCCATAAAGGGCCTGCAGGCCGATTGGAAAGCGCTGGGTCCAGCGCCCAAGGATCAGAACGAGGCGCTGTGGCAGCGCTTCCGGGCCGCCTGCGATGCCTTCTTTGAGCGTCGCCAGGCCGCGTTTGCCGAGCAGGATCAAGAGCGCAGCGGCAACGCCAAGAAGAAAGACGCGCTGTGCCAGCAGGCCGAGGCGCTGGCCGGCAAAGACGACCTGGATCAGGACGCTGCCGAATCAGAAATCAAGCGCCTGATGGGCGAGTGGAAGCGCATTGGCCCAGCGCCCAAGGCCGAGAACGAAGCGCTGTGGAAGCGCTTCCGCGCCGCTGCGGATCAGGTCTTTGAGCGCGGCCGCAGCTACACCATGCCGGTCACGGAAGGTGGCGAGAAGTTCAGCAACAAGCTGCCTCTGGCCGAAGCGCTGGCCAAGGCGCAGTCGGCTGCCGCAGCGATGGCAGAGCCGGCCCAAGACGGATCCGCGAGCGAGGTCTCGCCGACCTGGGCTGAAGACTCAGCCTCGGCGTGGGCTGACATCGAGAGCGAGCTCGATAACGGCAAGAAAGCCCCGTAGGCCGCTCTGCGGATCCCGTCGCGATGCGCGGCTTGTCGCGGGTCTGCAGACCACGCGGCAGTCGCTCTGGCTGCACGGTCGGGGCTGCCTTGGTCATTGCGAAGCCCGTCTGCCACGAGAGGTATCGCGAGGGGCTGGTACGTGTTCTGGGGGGGGGGCTTGCTCACGGCAACGATCGCTCCCTGCGAAGGCCGCGACGCTGATACGCTGATGCGGCAGCGCTGGTACGCGCATCGACCGGTGGCTGTGGGGGATGGCCAAGATGGATCGACTGCACTACGAGGTACGGCCCACGCTGTTTAGCCGTCTGCAGCGCTATGCGCTCGATGAGGACACGCTAGAGATCGACGAGCGAGCCAGCGACGATACGAACGCAGCGCAGGCGCAAAAAGGACCGTGGCGCATCCCGCTTTCCAGCATCCACCAAATCCGATTGGCGTACGCACCAGGGCGCTATCAGTCGAACCGCTTTGAGTGCCAGGTCTGGGCGGCGGCCCCTGGTCCGGCGGTGCGGCGCATGCTGGTCAGTCTGCACTTCCGGGGTCTGGCGGACTTCGTCGACCAAGCCGATGCCTATGCGCCGTTCGTGCGGGCGCTGTGTCAGCGGGCCGCCGCGAAAAACCCGCAGCTTGCGATCGTCGGCGGTTACTCGCCGATCGCGTACTACATCGGCTTGGCCGCGCTGAGCCTGTTTCTTTTGGGCTTCGTCGTGTTTCTGGTGCTGGCCTGGGATGTGGTCCAGCGCAGTCCGCTGCTGCCCCTGCGCCTGTGCTTGTTGGGCGGTCTGCTGCTGATTCTTCTCACGGCGTTTCGTCGCAATCGGCCGCGCCGTCTGACTGCCGATGCGCTTCCTGCCGAGCTTTTGCCGAAGACGTCAGCGAGCGTTTCTCCGTCGCCATAGCCACCACGAATGCCGGCAGCCCAGCCGCGTCGCGGAACGCGAGCAGAGCGAGTGGCTTTCACGTGGTGATGGGAAGACAGAGCGGAGCGAGCGGACGCCGCCGACGGCCGCTGTCTTGTGCGACCGTCGGCGCTCGGGTCCGTTCTTAGCGGCTGTAGCCGATGGGACCACCGGTCGACGACGCAGTCAGCGCAGGCGAGCCCACAGCGAGGCGGTAGTTGCAGCTTGCGGGGTCTTGGAACATCGGGTTCATCGAGAAGTTGCCCATGCCGCAGCTAAGATCCGAGCCCGTGGCGAGCAGCGAATAGCTCACATCGCCCGCACAGCTTGAGAGGCTGTACGGCCAGATGATGCTGTCCTTCAGCACCTGTGGGTTGGCGATCGGGGATGGCGACGCGATGGTGCTGTTGTACACGCGAGCCGTGCCACGCACGCCCGAGCCCGCGTTGAAGATCAGCGAGTTGCGGATCGTCGCCAGGCCGTTGGTCATGCTGATCGCTTTGTCGGCAGCATCGTGGATGACCGTGTCCTCGATGGTGAACGTCGAGTTCGAGTGATCGATGGCGTCGTCACCGATGTCGACCACGAACGAGCGACGGATGGTCTGCTTCGATGCCGCACCGTCGACGTGGATGCCATCGCCGTCATAGCGCAGCGGCGTATCCGGGCCGCGGCCGATCGAGGTCCACCACGAGTCTTCGATCAGCACGGTGTTGCCGCTCGACAAGAACTCGGCGCCGATGCCGACGCGCGACACCAGCGTGCGGCGAATCGTCGTTGTGCCGGTGCCGGGGCTCTGGAACATCATGCCGGTAGCGTCGACCAGCACGCTGTCGTGAACGGTCAGGTTGTGCTTGTTGGCCAGGTTCAAGATCGGCGGCCGCGGGTGTCCGGCGAGCGGCCCGTTGCCGGCGCCACTTAGCACGACCCAATCCATGTTCGAGGTCTGGTCGCCATAGAAAAAGATGCCGCGCCACGAGTTGGGGTTCGATAGCGAGCGACCACTGAGCGTATGCGTCATCGCCGCGGCGCCGCGCGTCGAGAAGAAGTGAATCGGCTGCTCGATGGTGCCAGCGGCCGCCATCTTGCCGTTGACCACGAGCAGCGTGCCGTCTTCATAGCCGCCCGTCGTGTCGACCATGATCAGGGTGCCAGGGTGGATGGTCAGCGTCTCGCCGGCCGGCACGATCGTCTGATGCGAAGAGAGCCGGATGTTCTCGTTCGGGCCCCAGACCAAGTCGGCACCGCTCAGAGCGGGAGGCATGACGCGCCAGGTTGGGCTCGACTCGACGGTCAGGCGGCGCTTGGCGGTGCGCTGGCCAACCGTCACGGTCACCCAGTACTCGCCGGCAGGCACGGCGGCGCCGCCATCCAAGGTCAAAGAGACGCTGCCGACGCCGTGATAGAAGCGGATCGAGTCGTCGGGCACCGGGACGTGATCATCGAAGATCACCACCGTGCTGGGAATCACCGTGCCATCGCTAGCGCTCGTGACGGTCACGTTGCCCAGCGTGTCGTAGCAGCCATCGGTGACGATGTTGCCGGTGTCTGGATCCAGCATCTCAGCGCGCAGCGATAGCGACTTGTCGTTGATCATGCGGCGCGGCACCGTCAGGCGCAGGTCCAGGTCGATCTCGCAGCGATCTCCGGCGATGCCCGGTGGGCACGCGCAGGTGTAGCTGCCGACCCCATCGACACAGGTGCCGCCGTTTTCGCAGGCATCGGCGGGGCAGTCGTTGATGTTGACCTCGCACAGAGCGCCGGTAAACCCGGCCGGGCAGTCGCACAGCGCGACGCTGCCGTCGAAGCGACAGATGCCGCCGTTTGCACAGGCTTGCACCTGACAGGGATCACTTGGGGTCATCACGTCGGGCGGCAGTGCCTCGGAAAAGTCGGGATTACCCCCAGTGCATGCCGCACTCAGGCTCAGGGCTGTGAACCACAGCGCGACGCGGCCGTGGCGGTAAGCATAGTCTCGACTCATAGGGCTCTCCTCTACACGTCAAACAGACGTGGGTAGCTTCATCATCGATGATGTCCGGGTATGAGAGCAACGGCCCATGGCATACGGCTGCGGCCCTCCTGCGTTATGTGCGCAAAAAAGCACGTAATTTTGCGATCGACGGTTGTTACGGATTTGGCTTCCTACTGCCCATTCCATAACGCCGCAAGAAACAGTTGTTTATTCTTGTTGATTTTTCATAATTGATCTTGGCATGTGCCATGCTCCGTGCCTGCGACGGGCCCGCGGCTGCAAGTGTGACGCCGAGTGGGTGGCTTATTGAGGGAATACATCACAATCATGTGGCTCGGGGCTTTGGCTGCGAGGATTTCCAGTTGAACGATCTGGCCGAAGGTCAAGGAACGGTTATTAAATATAAGGTCGTAAAAGGTAAAACAAATGAATAGAATATCTACAAATACAGTACTTCGCTATCGCGGAAAAGCAGCCTTCGCGATCGTGTGTATGACTGCGCTGGCCACGGTGGGGCTGTCGGCGTGCTCAAGCGAAGGCATCCAGATGATGCCTATCCCCGAGCCGCCCCCCCCGCCTGAAGAAGCGGCGCGCTTCCTTCTGCTGCGGTCGGCGCGCTGGCCGGGCGGGGGTCGCGAGCTCACCGTGGGCGTCTTGAACCGGGCCACCGCCGCGCCATTTGCCGAGGATCTTTCGGCTCGCTTCTCGCTTCGTCCGATCGACGAAAGTCCGCTCACCAGCAAGCTGCAAAAGGTGGCTCTGGCTCCGGGGTACACGTCGATCTTGCTGCCCCCCAGGCAGCCAGCCAGCGAGCGGGCGCTTTTGGCCCTGGCGATTTCGCAGTTTGTCACCAGCCGCCCAGCCAATGAGCGAATTGCGCTGTATCGCTATGGTTCATCAATACAAATCTTTTCTAATTTCTTAGCTGATCGCACGATGCTCAATGAAGCCCTGCTGCGATATCAAAATGGTGTCGATGGCGATGCCGATCCGCCCGCCCTGCTGCAGGCAATCGGCCCGGTAGTCAGCGACACCGAAGAGATCGGCGGCAAAGGCCCGGATGTCATGCGCAGCGTGGTGGTGCTGACGGCCGATCCAAAGCAGGTCTTTGTCGACTATCCGCAAGCCTATGTCATGGCGGTAACGCCCGATGCCGCGGGCCTTTCGTCGGCGTCTTACGCCATCGATGCGGTGCGGCAAGGGGCCTTTTACAAGCTGTCCGTCTGCGGCATCGAGACCAAAGTAGACGCCAAGCTGCGCGTGCAAAACCTGCAGGGCGAGCTCGACACCGACCTGCCCGCGACGCTGCCGGAAGAGATCGGCATGGCCTGCAGCGTCGACACCATCGACAGTGCGAAGCGCAGCTATACGCCCGTGATCGAGTTTGTCTTCGACGCTGCCCAGCGCGCCGCTCATGACGAGCGCATCCGCGCCACGCAGTCGGCGACGTACAACGAAGCGCTGGCGAAGAGCGACTTTCAGCTACAGATGCGGCTGGCGCCGGGGCAGCCGACGGTCCTGGCCACCGCGCACCTGCGCGGTCAAAGCTCGCTGCGCTGCGAACGAAAGGGCTATACGGTTCAGCTTGAAGGCCCTGATCGATATCTATTGCCTAACTCGGCATCCGATGAATACACCCTGATATCGATGTGCGACGACCCGGCGTATGTTTATTCGCCAACCGTCTATTCCCTGCTGTCCGGGGATCTGTTCACATCGACCTATCGCTTCGTTGAGCTGATTATTGATGGCCGCACTCGCGGCATCTATATGTTGGTAGAAAAAACGCGAGAAGAGCTGCAACGCGACCATTCTCGTGTAAGAACCGTAATGCGCCGCCTATACCCATCGGGCGGAAATGACACGTTTGAAGTGCTGTATTCGGACAATGGCGACCTGGTCGCGCCGGTCAATCGCTATCGCGCATTCATGACTAAGATTGCTCCGCTAACTGGCGATGCCTTGGTCGCGGCGCTGCGCGAAAACATGGATCTCGATCAATACATGCGCTATCTCGCCAATCAATCAATCTTCCGTTCGGGCGATTACATTGATGAGCTGTACGTGCATGCCAGCGAGCAGGCCGATGGCAAGGGTGGGGTCGGAGAAACGTATCGTTTTATGGCTTGGGATCCTGAGGGATATACAAATTGTCACTCAGGCGGGGCCAATGCCTATATGGACCCCAATGGTATGGCGTACTGCGCCGAGGCCCGCATGGACTTCAAGATCCTGCCCGATGCCAAGGTGTATCGCATGTTCGTCGACCAGCTTGAAGCGGGCTTGTACGGGCGCTTGGATCGGGGGCGCATGGCTGCGGCGCTGGACCAGACCCGGACGGCGCTGCAGGCGCTGCTCAGCACGCCGGCCATCTGCGCCGCGATGGTTGAGCTTCGCAACTTCAATGCTGGCTACGCCGACTGCGCCATCGCGCGCAGCATCATCGCCTCGCGCGCTGCCACCATCTTGTCCGGCTACGACGCGCGTCGGGCTGCGCTGATCCCGCTCCTCGCCACCTATCGCGCCAAGCCCTGATCTCGACGGGCTGGCTCCGCTCAACGGCGCGCAACGTCCCCTAAAGCGCTGCGGCCGTGCGCCGATCGCTGCATACGAACTAGCGCTTGCGCGGCTTCTTGCCGCTTTTCTTGCCGCCACCGGGCTTTTTGCCATCGCTCGGTTTGCTGGCGGTCTTGGCGTCGTCCTCATCGTCGGCGCCACCGGCTGCTGCATCGCCGTCGCCATCAGGAGTATGAGCCGACGGGGCCGCGTCCACAGCAGGTTCGACGGAAGCGGGGGCAGGGGGGGCCTCGACAACCGGCGGCGGTGGGGGCGGCTCTGCCTCAAAGATCTCGGACGAGGCAGCGGCGGTCTCGGGGTGCAGGCTCATCAGCCAGCGCGGGAACTTCTTGCCGTCGGCTGAAACGATCAGCATGCCGGCCCCGCTGCCTTCGCGGACGCGCCGCACCTTGCCGGAAAACGTCTGCTCACCCAGCGCCAAAAGCAGCCCCGTGGCGACGGGCATGGGGGCTTCGCTGGCGACGAACAAGCCGCCGTCCTCAAAGCGCCCGCTAGCCTGTCGCGTGATGGGAAGTCCCTGGTAGGAAATGTCTAGGCTCATAACAAAAAAAAGTAACAAAGTTCGCGATCAGCGGACACACAAAACCACGGCCCGTCTGAGCCGGCCTGGTCCGCCCCCGCTTGTGCCGGCTGCAGAGCCGTCGGGTTCGTTGACCTGGCCGCGTCGCTCACGATACCGTGGGGTATGCCTCTCTCTTCTTTGCTTCGATGCGGCACCGTATGGCTTGGCTCTGCACTGCTTGTGGCGACGGCAAGTGGCTGCGGGCGCAGCACGATCGATCCGTTGCTGCGGATGCGCGTGGCGCAGAAGCCACAGCAGCGGGGCTGCGTCCAGACCAGCAGCGGTCAGCCCCTCGATGCCGAGACCCTGCGCGCCGGAGGCAGCGTCCGCCTGACGGTGGCACGCCGCGCGAGCGATGGCAGTCGAGAGCTCATCTGCGATGCCGTAGGCCGGGTTCCCACCGACGCACTCAGCTTGGATCTGGGGCCCGGCGAACGCAGTGGGCTTGAGTTCTATGGCGAGTATTTTGACGACAGCGGCCAGCGTGTCGCGAGCGGCGCTTTGCTCTCTTTGCCGAGCAGCAGTGGGGGCATGCCTCCGACGCTGCACATGTACGAAACCGAGGGCTGGAGCTGTCCGCCAAGCAAGCTGCGCCGGGCTCGCGGCTTTCACTCGGCTACGGCGCTTTCGACCGGCGAAGTGATCTTGGTTGGCGGTGTCGAGGCTCTGAAGGCTCAGGGACCTGATGTCTTTGGTCTGATTGGCGATGTCGAGGTGTTCGACCCACGGGTCGGCAGCTTCTTGCCCATGGCGTCACAGACCGGCACGGTAAGCGCCCGCGCCATGCACCAAGCGGCCGTCGTGTCCACCAGCGGAACCAAGACGTTGCTGGTCGTGTATGGCGGCTTGACCGGGGTCGCGAGCCAGCCGGCTCTGTTCGTCCCCGATGCCCCGACGCAGCTTCGGCTGATGCCCGGTGGAGTGGCCAAGCCGGGTGGCGCAGAGCTCTTGGTCTATGACTCGGCCGACCGCAGTCTGTCTGTCAGCAAGCTGGATGTCGGCACGCATCAAACCGGCCTTGCCGGAGGAGCCGCGCTGCCCGGCGGTGGACTGGTCGTCGCGGGCGGTGCGCAGTTCAACCCACAGCTGCCGTTTTCGCGATCCAGCCCCGCGATGCTCAGCAGCCTCGCCGAGATCGCGATCCTGTATCCGTCGGCCAGCAACCCAGCCAGCTCAGCTAGCTCTACGTTTGCAAGCGGTGGCGGCACAGCGCCTTGGCTGCTTGCGCCCTCGGTTACGCCGCTCAGCGCGACGACCGTCATGATCTTGGGCGCCAAGCTTCCCCCGGATGCCGGCGCGCAGCCGCAGGTGCAGTTCGCGGCCGGCTTGCCGTCGGCAGTTCAGTACCCCGCCGCCGTTCCGGCCATGGGCCCTTCGACCGTCTTTCACACGGCCACGCGTGTCGGGACACCGCTGGGCAGCGCCGGCAGCAGCAGCGAGCCGGGGCTGGTCCTTGTAACCGGCGGCTTCGTGCAGGACAGCGTACCGCCCTACACCACGCGTCAGCCTCCGTCGAGCGATGCCGTGCGTCTGTACACCGTGAGCAATCCAGCGCAGCCAAGCGGTGCGCCCAGCTATCGCGCCATCACGCCGTACAAGCCGAACGGAACCTGCGGTGTGGCGGACGGACACTACCGCGCCGCGGGTTTTGAAGCGGCGACCGCCACGTTGTCGGGCAAGCAGGTGCTGATTACCGGCGGTACGCCCAGCGTTCCCCTGACCGGCTGCAACGAGTGCGACAGCGACGATCCGGCCGTCAACAAGCTGCTGTGCGTTCTTAAGCAGGCGTCGCTGTTCGATGTCGGGACGCAGGCGCTGACGGCGGTTCCGGCGCTGCAGATAGGACGCTTGGGGCACCAGCAGGTCTTGACCGCCGATGGAACCATCCTGGTGACCGGGGGCCTGGTGCGCCTATCGGCCAGCGGTACCGAAGCCAGCGACGATGCCACGGTCTATAACCCGATTCGTCGCTCGCCAGCCACCCCCGACCCCAACGATCCGACGACCGCGATTCTCAAAGACTCGTCGCGCTCGGGCCTGGACGAGGTCGCGGCCTGCAAGCGACTGTAGCCACGCGCTTTCGAGCACACCGTCGTCCGCAGCGCGAAGCAGTCCTGGCGAACCGACTCGGATGCGTTCATCCGGGGCCAGCGTACGGATCGCGGTCCATCGTTCATTGCAGCGCACGGCAAGGGCACTCTCTTTACAAATTGGGCGCCTTTTTGCACAGTGCGCGCATGCGTACAAACCATCTGCCATCGTCGGTTCGTCGTTCATCCACGCTTCGCAGAACCTTGGCGGCATCGCTGCTGGTGCTGCCCCTTTCTCTTTTGCCAGCCTGCGGCGGGGAAGAGGAAGTCGACGTCGAAGATGGGGTGGAAGAGGCGGGCGATGACGAGGTCGCAAGCGATGGCGATGAGCTGCGCAGCTCTGAACAGCGTCCCTCGCTGACCGTCGATCCGACGCTGCGCTTCGTGGCCATGGGCGACACCGGCAAGGGCAACCAAGGCCAAAAAGATGTGGCCGCTGCCATTGAAAAGCACTGCGCCAGCCGCGGCTGCGACTTTGTGCAGCTTCTCGGCGACAACATCTATGACAGCGGCGTCAAAGGCGTCGACGATCCGCAGTGGCAGACCAAGTTTGAAGAGCCCTACAAGGCCATCGCGCTGCCGTTTTATGTCGTCCTTGGCAACCATGACTACGGCGGGGACGGCGCCGGGTGGGAGTTCGGCAAAGGCGCGCACGAGGTCGCCTATACCGCCAAGTCGATGAAGTGGAAGCTGCCGGCCGCGCACTACCGCCGCACCGTCGGAAACGTCGACTTCTTTGGCCTGGACACCAACCTGATGATGTTCAACCGCGACATCGACAAGCAAAAGATGGCGCTGGCTGGCTGGCTGGCCTCGTCGACGACCACGTGGAAGATCGCGCTCGGCCATCACCCCTATCTGTCCAATGGCAAGCACGGCAACGCGGGTAACTACGACGGCCTATGGTACGTGCCGATCGCGGGCGGTCAGAACGTCAAGAAGTTCTTCGACGACAACGTCTGCGGCAAGGTCGACCTGTACCTATCAGGGCACGATCACAGCCGGCAGTGGCTGACCGGCACCTGCAAAGGCACCGAGCTTGCGGTGTCGGGCGCTGGAGCGAGCGCGACCGATCTGCCCGGCCGCAACGCCTTCCGCTTTCAGTCGAAAGAGCTGGGCTTTCTGTACGTGACCATCGTCGGTCGCACGCTGACCGCTGAGTTCATCGACAAGACCGGCAAAGTCGAATACACGCGCACGCTGACCAAGTAGCACGGCGTGCCGCTAGCCGCTTCCAAGGGGCAGAAACGGCGCCGACACCGGGTTGGATCCCGACCGCACTCCATGATGCAGAGCCCGCATGGCGTGGTATCGCCAAAGGGGCAGGCGATGGCCTCGCTGGGCGTTTGGCAGGGCCTGGGCCTGCAGCACTGATCCCTGCCTGGGATCCAGCGCGACCTCGATCTGTCCGTCGGAAAGCACGTGGCGATCGCTGTGTAGTGTCAAGCGATACTCAACGCCCGAAAAGCGCCCGCGCAGGCCGTCCTCGGTCAGCAAAAAGCCGTCGTGTGGTGCGCTTGCGTCGTAGCTTGTCTGGGAAAAGAAGCGCGGCTTGACCTGGTGGGGTCCGCCCGACTCGGGGCAGAACACATCGCAGTTGCCGCAGGCGTTGCAGGCGTCGGCGAAGTGCGCGATCTGGTGTGCTTCCGTCAGGGCAAAGCTGGGCCCCGGCTCGTTGCGCAGCGTTCCATCGTCGCCGATCACCAGATCGATCGTCGAAAGCGGCCGAACAGGGTCGGTGGTAAAGGGGAAGTTGGCGTCGTTGGGACAGACGGCGACGCACTTATCGCAGCTTAAGCAGTCGAACAAGCGCAGCTCGCTGTCGACGCGGCGCGGGCCCTTGGCGTTCTTGGCCGCGCCATAGCGAGCATCGGCCAGCACCTTCGGCGCATACGCCGAAAGCGCTGCGAGCAAGCCGCCGTTTTTCTGCACCAGCGCAGAGACGGATTCGACGCCCTGCCGGGCCAGAGCCGCCTCGATCCCGTCGAGGTACTTGGGCAAGCGGCCATAGCCACCTGCGCGCAGAAGATCGGTACACACGGTAACCGGCGCGATTCCGCAGGCTACGACATCGGCGCAGTTCTGCTGATCGACGCCACCCGACAGCGAGATCGGCACCGCTCCTGCCGTCGCCTGCGCAAAGCGCTGGGCCAGCGTGATGGCCAACAGGTGCAGCGGCTGACCCGACAGATACAGAAGCGGCTCGCTGGCCGGCAGGATCTGGCGATGGTTCTCAACCACCAGCGTGTTGCTGAACTTGACCGATAGCGCGCGTCCGGTGCGCTTGGCCGCGGCTCGCAAGCGCTCGACCAGCGACAGCGCATCGCTCCAGTTGAGATCGTTTGCGAACGCCGGCTTGTGCAGCACAAGGTCGTGATAGCCGTGCTGCGCGATCAAGATCTCGGCGATCTCGTCGTGCCCCAACAGCGTCGGATTGAGCTTCAGCACGACATCGACGGCGTGCCGAGTAAACAAGTGCTCGACGATGCGCTCGATCTCTTCGGGCGGGCAGCCATGAAACGTCGACAGCGTGACGCAGTTGCTCACTTCGTGCGGAATGTCGTCGGGCAATGCGCGGCGCAGCGCGGGATCGAGATCCTCGCACAGCGCGCGGATCGTCGGCCGAGCATCGCGCAGGCCATCGATGAAGCGCGCCACCGCATCGGACGTTATGCCTGCCAGGTCATAGCCCACCGAGGCATCAAAGACGAAGTCAACATCGGCGGGCCGCAGCAGCAGACGCCGACGCAGCGTGTGGATCAGCAGCCAGCCCTTGACGTATTCCTGCAGCGACTGCGGCAGCCGAAGCTCTTGCGACCACTCGACGTTGTAACAGAGGTCCCGCGCGCTGATGCAGGGTCGGGCAATGCGCAGCGTGTCGTTGCGCTGAATCGTCTTGAGCTCAAAGATGCGCGCCCCGGCCAGATAGCCGAGCACCAGGTTCTGCGAAAGCTGCGTATGCGGCCCCGCGGCCGGCCCGATAGGCGTCGAGACGCGGCGACCCGAAAGCGACAGCGACAGATCACGCTGGGCGCCACGCCACATGCGGTGCGGCGGCAGATCGTAGATCGCTTCACCGCGCGCAAGCTCATATAGCAGGCGACGCAACAGCGAGGACCAAGGCTGCGGCAAAAGCTCCATGCGACCTCCAAGCGGCAGGCGCATGGTATCAAACACGACATGACGCAGGACAAAAGAGGCTGAGCCCATGCAAGGCCACGTCAACGCACACACACACGTGTACAGCGGCCTGGCTGCACTGGGGCTGCCGGCACCGTCGGTACCACCGCAGAATTTCTTGCAGATCTTGCAGCGCATTTGGTGGCGACTCGACCGCGCGCTGGACGAAAGCAGCTTGTACGCCGCGGCTCGCCTGTACGTCGCTGAAGCGCTGCTTTGGGGCACCACCGCGATCATCGATCACCATGAGTCGCCGCAGTGCATCGCCGGCTCGCTGGATGTGCTGGCCGATGTCTGCGAGCAGCTTGGGATGCGTGCGCTGCTCTGTTACGGCGCCAGCGAGCGCAACCGCGGAATCGACGAAGGGCACGCTGGCCTGGCTGAGTGCCAGCGCTTCCTGCGGAAAAATCATCGCCGCTTGGTGCGGGGCATGGTGGGCCTGCATGCATCGTTTACCGTCTCGGATGCGACGATCGAGCTGGCGAGCCGACTGTGTCACGAGCACCGCGTTCCCTTGCACGTACACGTCGCCGAAGATCGCTGCGATGTGCTGGATGCGCAGCGCCGCGGCGAGCCCGGACCGCTTGAGCGGCTCGTTCGTCTGGGCGCCTTGCCGGCTGGCTCGATCCTCGCGCACGGGGTCCACTTGGATGTCGAGCAGGTGCGATCTGCCGAGGCGCTTGGCCTGTGGCTGGTTCACAACCCGCGTTCGAATCACAAAAATCGCGTCGGCTATGCGCAGGCGCTGCGACACAGCAAGCGGGTGGCGCTGGGCAGCGATGGCTTTCCTTCCGACATGACGCAAGAACAGCAGGCCCTGTGTCAGCACGGCGCCGCGTACGGCGACGATGACGCCACGGCGCAGGCGCGTCTTGCGGCGGGGCATGCGATCTTGCAGCAGCACTTTTCGCCGGACGATCTGGCGACCGATGACGTGATTCGCGATCGGGATGGGCGCGTGATCCGCGTGTGCATCGGCGGTCGCTTGGTCGTCGAAAACGGACGGCTTGTCGGCGACGATATCGATGCGATCCGCACCCACGCCGCCCAGCAAGCCGAGCGGCTGTGGCAGCGCATGCGGGACCTGCCCGCGACGCGCGAGTAAGCCCAGGCAGCTTTCGCAGCCGGCATACCCAGAACGCAGGCACAGCCAAGGATCCAGACTGATGACGCTGCTTCCCAAGACCGAGATCATAGATGCCGCCGTGCATGCCCGCGCTGTGCAGCATGTAGCTGCCCGCGGTGTATATCTGCCGACGTTTGCTCAGTTGGCCGATCCCGGCTGGCAGTCACCGGCTCTGCGCGCGAGCCTGAAGCAGGCTGCGGCAGGCTCTGCCAGCGACTCACGTCACTTGCTGCGCATCCACTGGTACAACGACGAGCAGGGCGGTCAGCGCACGGTTCCAGCGTATCTGCACTTGCCCGAATCGGTGACCGGTGTGAAGGCAGCGATCCTGGTCGCGGTGGCGCGACACTTTCCGCTGATCGGCGCGCACAAAGTGTTGCCCGCATACGCGGCGCTGGTGTCCCGCTTGGTGACGGGGCAGTTTGATCCGACGCAGCAGCGCGCGGTGTGGCCCTCGACGGGAAATTACTGCCGCGGCGGGGTTGCGGTGTCCAAGCTGCTGGGCTGTCGGGGCGTCGCTGTGCTGCCTGCGGGCATGTCGGCAGAGCGCTTTGCCTGGCTTAAACAGTGGGTCGCAGATCCCAGCGATGTCATCGCCACACCAGGCAGCGAGAGCAACGTCAAAGAGATCTACGACGCTTGCCACCGCTTGGCCGCCGATCCACGCAGCGTGATCCTCAATCAGTTCCAAGAGCTCTCGAATTATCTTTCGCACTACACCTGCACGGGGCCGGCGCTCGCCGAGATCTTCGAGGCTGCGCGAGTCAATCATCCCCCGCTGCGCTTGGCCGCCTTCATCGCGGGTACGGGATCGGCCGGGACCTTGGCAGCTGGCGATTGGCTGAAGGATCGCTATGCCGTACGCATCGCGGCACTGGAAGCGCTGGAGTGTCCGACGCTGCTTGAGAACGGCTTTGGCGAGCACAACATCCAAGGCATTGGTGACAAGCATGTGCCGCTGATCCACAACGTCATGAACACGGACTTTGTCGTCGGCGTTTCTGATCGCGCCAGCGACCAGCTGTTTTGTCTTCTGCAGTCCCCAGCGGGACGTGACGCGCTGGCCAGTCGGCGCGCGATCGCGCGGTCGCTTGTGACCGAGCTTTCGCAGCTTGGGCTGTCGGGTCTGGCCAACATCGTGGGAGCCATCAAGCTGGCCCACACGCTGCGTCTGTCCGAAGACGATGCCGTGATCACCGTGGCCACCGATAGCGCCGAGCTATACCAATCCGAGATCAAAAAGGTGCGAGCGCGCGACTTTGCTGGTCGCTTCGATGCTTCGGATGCCGCCGAGGTCTTTGGGCGACACATCGCAGGCGCCAACAGCGATGCAACCCTAGAGCTGACCGCGAGCGAGCGTCGTCGCATCTTCAATCTCGGTTACTTCACCTGGGTGGAACAGCAAGGCATCTGCTGCGAGGACTTTGTGGCGCGCCGCACGCAAGCCTTTTGGCGTCGACTGCGATCTTGCGTGGCCAGCTTGGATGCTTTGATCGACGACTTCAACCATCGCACCGGAGCCAGCCCATCGTGATCGGCGCGTCTTTGATCTGCGCCGGCTGTGGCGCGCTCCACCCGTGGCAGGCCGCTGAGCCTTGGCGCTGTCCGCGCGTCCGTGTGTCGCACGATCACGACGACACGGATCACCTGCTGCAGCGTCGCATTGACACGCCGCTTGCGCTGCCAGGCGATTCCCACGCTGCCAGCGACGCAGACGAGCCGCTGCCGTTTGTGCGCTTTCGCCAGCGCTTGTTTGCGTATCACCGCGCCCGCGCCATGGGCGTGGACGATGCCGACTTCATCGCGCTGGTGCGGACGCTCGATGCGCAGGTCGCAGCCATCGCAGGCACGGGTTTTCGCTCGACACCGCTTCGGGCGTCTCCGTCGCTGGCTAAGCAACTTGGACTCCCATCTGGCAGCACGCTGTGGTGCAAAGACGAAAGCGAAAACGTCAGCGGATCGCACAAAGGCCGCCACCTGTTCGGCCTGCTGCTTGAGATCCTCGTCGATGAAGCGCTGGCGTCCGGCCAGACGCTGAGCGCGGTGCTGGCCGAGCGCGCAGATCGGGGCCGACCCCTGGCCATCGCAAGCTGTGGCAACGCAGCACGGGCCGCAGCGGTCCTGGCGCGAGCCTGCGGGCGGCGCTTGCTGGTCTTTATTCCGCCCACCGCCGAGGCCTCGACGCAGGCGCACCTGCGAGCGCTGGGGGCCGACGTCACGATCTGCACGCGCGCGGCCCCGCATCGTGATCCAGCGCGGCACTCGGCTGCGGGGGATCCGACATACCGCGCGTTTCAGGCGGCGGTGGCAGCCGGCGCGCTGCCGTTTTGCTGCCAGGGACCTGAAAACGGACTGACGATTCAAGGGGCTCACACGATTGTGTATGAGCTGCTCGATGCGCTGGGGCCGCGTCGTCAGCGGCTGCGACACCTGTTCGTGCAGGTGGGCGGCGGAGCGCTGCTCAGCGCGGTGGTGGCAGCGCTTGCCGAAGCGGTACAGAGTGGCCTGTTGTCGACGCTGCCGCGTGTGTATGCCGTGCAGACATCGGCTGTGGCGCCGCTTGTTCGCGCGTATCAGCGGATCCTGGCCGAGATCAGCAAGGCGCTGCCGGCCACCGAGTATCCAGCGATCGCGCCGTCGCTCTTTCCGCGCTGGGCCGAGATCCTGACGCAGCCCGCGCAGCAGTCCGCCGTGCGGCAGGCGCTGCACTTCGCGCGGCAGCATCGGCACGCATTCATGTGGCCGTGGACGATGGTCGGTGAACCGCACAGCCTGGCGCGCGGCATCTTGGATGACGAGACGTACGACTGGGCCTGTGCGCTGCAAGGCATGCTGTCTTCTGGCGGCTATCCGGTGTTGGCATCGGAAGCAGCGCTGGCCCAGGCGCACACTGCGGCAAAGCAGGCCGGCTTCCTTCGCGTGTGTGCAACCGGCTCTGCGGGCCTGGCTGGCTTATTGACCCGAATGCAAGAAGACGCGTTTTCATCTGAAATTTCCGACGGAGAAGACGTAGCCGTGTTATTGACCGGAGCCGAACGATGAGCAAGATTCGCGCAGATCGTGAGGTATATGAGGGCCCATCAGCGCAGGCCGCTGGCGCGGATCGCAGGCCGCCTTTGTGCATGGTCCGCGCGGCGCTGACGCAGACCAAGAATGCGTATCTGGCCATGCCCAGTCAGCCTTCCGATGTGCAGGGCTTGGCTACAGCGCTGGATGCGATTCGCCAAGCCAACGTCGCGCACAACGTGCAGCTGATCCGCGCCGCAAAAGAAGCCGGCGCGACGCTCGTCTGCTTGGGCGAGCTGTGTACGGCGCCATACTTCGCCCTGTCGGAAGAGCCGCTGTGGCGCGATCTGGCCGAAGACGCCGTCGAAGGTCCATCGGTGCAGGCGTTTCGACAGGTGGCCGCAGCCTGCCGCATCGTCGTCGTCGCCCCCATTTTTGAGCGCTGCCGCAGCGGTCGCCGCTTCAACACCGCCGTCGTGATCGATGCCGATGGCGCACTCTTGGGCAGCTTTCGCAAGGTCCACATTCCGCGCGGCCACAACGAACAAGGCGCGTTCTTCGAGACCTTTTATTACGACGCCAGCGACGGGAACCTGCCGCGCAGCGCAGCCGTGCAGAGCGCATCGCCGTTCTTTCCAGTCTTTGCCACGTCGGTGGGCCACATCGGTGTCGCCATCTGTTACGACCGTCACTTTTCTGGCAGCGTCGCCAGCCTGGCCGCCGCGGGGGCCGAGATCGTCTTGTGCCCGGCAATCACCTTCGGTGAAAAATCGCGGCGCATGTGGCGACACGAGTTCCCCACCGATGCCATGCGCCACCGCGTGTACATCGGCGGCAGCAACCGCAAAGGCTGCGAGCCACCATGGAACATCGAGTACTTCGGCGACAGCTATTTCTGTGGCCCCGACGGGGATCTGGCCAACCTGAGCCACCATCCTGAGCTGATCGTAAGCGACCTGGACCTGCGCGCCCTGCACGCCCCGGACCCCGCTGGCTGGGATCTGCGGCGCGATCAGCGTCCCGAGACCTATGCCGGATCGTCGCATCCAGGCAGCGACGCATAGATCACGGCGATGGCAGCAGCGCTTCGCTCTGCGCCAGCGTCAACATCACCTGCAGAAGGATGTTGGCGCCCAGGATCAGATCGTCGGGTGCGGTGCATTCGGCGGGGTTGTGGCTGATGCCGCGCTGGCTGGGCGTGAAGATCATCCCCGCTGGACACAGCCGCGCCATCATCTGCGCGTCATGTCCAGCCCCGCTCGGCATGCGCTGCGTGCTGGCCCCCAGGCGCTGCGCCGTCGACTCGATCAGCGCGATCATCTGTGGATCAAACGCCACAGGCGCAAAGCGAGCGAGCGAGCGCGACGTGATCTGCACGCCTTCCTGCTGTGCCAAGCGCGCCGCGAATTCGCGCAGGCGAGCTTCGGCCTGCTGCAGGGATTGTTCGTCGGTGTGGCGCAGATCCACGGTCAGCTTGGCCGTGGCCGGTATGACGTTCACCAGACCTGGAAACAGCGTGATCTGTCCCACCGTGCCGACCTGCGGTGGGCCTAGCTCGCAGGCCAGCTCGCGCACAAACGTTGCCACCCGCGCCGCGGCATAGCCGGCATCGTGACGCAGCGCCATCGGCGTTGTGCCGGCGTGGTTGGACTGGCCGGTGATGGTGATCTCTTGCCAGCTTATGCCCTGCACACCCGTGACGGCACCGATGCGCAAGCCCGCTGCTTCCAGCACGGGGCCTTGCTCGATGTGCAGCTCCACATACGCAGCCGGCACGGGCCCTGGACACGCCGCCGAGCCCGCGTAGCCAATGCGTCGAAGCTCGTCACCAACCGTCGCGCCATCGATGCCGCGGATGCCATAGGCCTCGTCGAGCGGCAGGCCGCCGGCATAGACCAAGCTGCCCAGCATGTCGGGGCTAAAGCGCGCCCCTTCTTCGTTGGTAAAAAACGCCACGGCCAGCGGCCGACGCGTGGCGATCCCGGCTCGCGCAACGGCTTCGATCGCGGACAGGCCGGCCAGCACACCCAGGTTTCCGTCGTAGCGACCACCCGTGCGCACGGTGTCGATGTGGCTGCCGGCCAGCACCGGCTGCTCGACGCGACCACGGTGGTCGGGGCGAATCGCCAGCACGTTGCCGATGGCGTCGATGCGGATCTGCAAGCCCTGCTCGCGCATGAACGACACGACGAGATCGCGACCTGCTCGATCGGCATCGGTCAGCGCCAAGCGGCTGCAGCCTGGCTCGCCGTTTGGGCCTTGGTAGGCGCCGATCTGGGCCAGAGCCTGCAGGCGATCCAAGAGCCGCGCGCCGTCGATACGCAGCGCAAGATGGGGAAGGTCGGCGCTCATTTCTGCACCACGACGCGCTGATCGCCACGGGGTACTTTGATGTACAGCGTGCCACCGCGCGCTGCGTCATACAGCCAGCCTGACTCGGCCTTTTCGAGCTCGCTCAGCGACGGCTGCTCGGCCATGAGAGCACCGGCCCGCTGCACGGCGCTTGGCGAACGCGCTCCCCAGGCCAGCACTTCAAACAGCGCGCCGGACGTAAACTCGCGCCCCGATGTGCTGCGCAGAACAAGCTGTCGTTCGCTGTCTTCTTGCGCGAGCACGCTTTCGTCGAACAGCACGAACTGCGAGGCCGGCCCTGGCACCACGCGCGGATACAGCAGGCCGGGCGTCGTCGCGTACGAGTCAACGCGAGCGGGCTGCGTCGTTGGCAGCAGCGTATCGATGGTCGGGCGCAGAAGCGGCACGATGGCGCCTTCGCGGATGTATAGCGGCAGCACACCCAGCGGCGCGGCGACGGTCACGGTCTGCGGTCCGTTCAGGCTCGTGCCTTGCCACCAGTCGATCCAGCGACCCGGCGGAAAAATGACGCGCTTCTTTCGGGCGCCGTGATCGACGACAGGCGCCACCAAAAGATCGTCGCCAAACAGGTACACATCGTCGGGGTGCTGGCCAAGCTCGGGATAGGCCAAGCCCAGCGGGCGCTGGATCGGGCGGCCATCCGTCGCGATGCGCGTCGCCAAGGTCCACTCGTACGGCCACAGGCGCAGGTGCAAGCGCGCATAGATCCGGTACAGCGCCAACACTTCCGCATCGAAATCGGTATCGGGCGGCGTCTCCCACGGGACGTTGTCGCTGCTGGTGCCGACCTGCATCACCGACGACAGCGACGTCTGTTCGAACCAGCGCACAAACGTCTCTTTATCGGGGGGCGAGTGGCGATAGCCGCCGGTATCGGCGCCGTAAAACGGATACCCCGAAGGACCCAGTGATAATCCATAGATTACCGTCGCTGGCAGGCCGCCGATGGCGACGTATTCCTTGCCGCCGCGATCTTTTCGCCGCTCGCCATAGCGCGCCATGTTGGCGTCCATGTCGCCGGGCCAGATCACGCAGCCGTATCGTTGGCCGCCATAGGTGCCGACGCGACACAGAAGGAAGCCGCCGTCTTTGGGTAGCGTCTCGGCGAACGCGCGGTGATAGCCCAGCTTGTACGTCGCTTGCCCGGTGCGCTCGTCGCTGCCGTCGAAGAACTTCCAGACGTTGCGTCCACCGGGCAGGCCGATCTGCACGTCTTCGCCATAGTCGAGCTTGTAGCCGACGACGCCTGCGTCGGAATAGCGCCGCAGGTTGCGCTGCCACCAGGCCGCCGCCGCCGGATTGCTGAAGTCGATCGGCTGTCCCCACTTGGTAAACAGGATCCCCGCCTGTGGTGGATAAAAGCCGCCCTGCGTGGCTTCTTGCGCCAGCATCGCCGTCGCTGGGTCGCTGTCGTCCATGTACGGCGAGTGCCACAGCGCAAAGGCAAAGCCCAGATCGCGCACAGTGCGCAGCATCGCATCGGGATCGGGGAACGTCTTTTTGTCGTAATCAAAGGTGCTGATTCCCGTCGAGTACGGCCGATCGGCCCAGATGCCGTTGTCCGCCAGATCGAGATCGCGCATGGAGTTACAGTCCGCGAGGATCTGCGCCTGCGTCACGTGATCGTCGCGCCACAGCCACGGCCCCAAGGCAAAGCGGGCGGGCAGTCCGGGTGTGCCGGTGACGTCGTAGTACTTCTTCGTCACATCCAGCGGGTGCGCCGCTGAAAACAGGTGAAACAAGAGCCCCTTTGGCGAGTCGGGGCCGGTGCCCACCAGTGCCGCGATGCGGTCGGGCTGCGTCGCGGCCATGTCCCAGGCGGCGGGATGGCGACTCTCGACAAAAAGTCCCCAGCCGGTGGTGCCGATGGCGAACGGAATCGGCACGTGCATGTCGTTGTATCCGCTCTCGACCTCGGCCATTAGCTCGATCTGCATGGCGCGTCGCTTGCCGCGGTGGTTGACCTGATCTTCGACGGCGCCCAGGCCGTACAGTCCTTCCTGCGCATCGATCTGCGGCATCAAGCGAACGTAGGCCACGCGGGCGGCCTCGGCTTTTGGCACAAGCTGCAGCCGATAGCGCCCGCTGTCGGTCTGATCGATGGCAAGCTGCGCCGTTCCGCGGGGGAATGTGAGGTGCAGGCGCAGGCTCTTTTCTGTGGCCTCGTCCACCGTCGCAGCGGTCGGCGATTCCCACGACAGGCCATCGGGGGTGGACGCCGGGAAGGCGCCTTCTTCGCCGACAAGCGGCCACGGGTCGTAGTTCAGCGAGCCCTTGACTTGATCCACCACGCCAAGCGCAAGAGCGTCGCGCGGAAAGACCAGCAGCGGCTTTTCACCGCGAACCAGACGCAGGCTGAGATCCGCTGGATCAAAGATCAGCGACGTGTCGCCCTGAGCCAGCGTGACCTTGGGGCCCGGCTGCGGCTGGCAGTGCAGCCAGCCAAGCGATGCCACCAGCCAGAACCCCAGGCGTCGGTGAAAGGTGGTGCCGACGCGCGTGCGAACCGAGACACAGACAGCAGACATGGCTTCTCCAGGCGTTGAGCGTGTGGCGTTCACCCCGTACACGCAGGCGATCCAGCCACGGCAAGCAAGCGAGGGCACCATGCCGCAATTCCTCGGACGATGGAAGCCGCTCGACCGGGCAACCTGGGGGTCAGGGCAAGACCGCGCCGCGGCGGTATGAACGGCGGTGCAGCCCCGCGCTTGCGGGGGCTGATCCAGTCGGGACGCGTGATAGGGTACGGCATGCTTCGCTCGTTCTTGCCGGTCCACTACCGGAACCTTCACGTGGAGAGGAATACGCTTCCAAAGCTTGGCCGGATCAATCTGCTCGTCGGTCCCAACAACTCGGGCAAGAGCAACTTCATCAAAGCCATGGGCTTTTTGCCCGACATGCTTCTGACCGAAGGTGGGCCGACGCATTTTCTGAATGCCATCGAGGCGCACGGGCGAGCGGATGTGCTGAACCGCACCGAGCGGGCGAAGAAAGTCAAAGGTCGCCCGAAGTCCGATGCGGATTTCTATCTCCAGTGGATCTTCGACAGCCAACCTTCCCCGGATACCAGGGACCTCTTCGCGGAGCCGCATCCTCCCTCGGATATCCTGTACGCGCTCAGTTGTACTGTCGGTGAGCCAGACTCCTTCCCAAGCGGGTATTACATTCGCAACGAAGCGCTCGCTCGCTTTTCTCCCCGAGACTGGTGGGCTCCAGGGGCACCCAGTGAGCAACCGACGTTCAGCGTGAGCTGCAATAGCGATGGCGCAGGGAGCAGAAGAGCTACGTTCGTAAAGACGGCGCGGTCCAATGCGCCGGGCCAGGCTGCGGTTCCCATGACCAAGGCCGAGCTCGCCGTCGAAGCCAATGACACGGTGCTGCATCAGACGAAAGCGCTTCTGAAAGACAAAGCCTTCTACGAGAAGATCTTTCCCGACTTCGACCGCATCTCGGAAGAGCTGATCGGCTTCGCGCGCGGCTTCCGCAATTACAGCAGCACGGACCTGAACCTGCGCAAGCTGGTCGACGGGGCGAAGATCGATTTGGGCGTGCGGACGCTCGATGCGGAAGGCGCAGAGTTCGTGAACGTCCTGCGCCACCTGGACCAGCAGCATGACTTCCTCAGCGAGGAATATCCGCAGCGGCTCAGGGAGCTAATCCCCGATCTGAAGCGCATCAAGATCATCGATGCCAGCGACGTATACAAACAGCTTGAGCTGCACATCGGCGGCCAGAAGTACAAGCCGCGCGAGATGTCCGATGGAACGCTCAAGGCGCTGTGGTTGGCGCTGCTATTGTTCTCGCCCGAGAAGGGCTCGGTGCTGTCGATCGATGAGCCCGAGCTGAACCTGCATCCAGCCTGGCTCAAGGTGGTGGGTGGCTGGCTGCAGCGCTTCACATCGGCCGAGCAGCTCTTCGTCAGCACGCACTCGCCGGACTTGCTCGACACCTTCACCGATGGCTTCAAGAGCGGGGATGTGGCGCTGTTTGTCTTTGGCCTGGGTGAAAAGGCGATGCGACGCGTCGATCCGGCCGAGCTAGAGAGCTTCTTTCGCGACGGCTGGGAGCTAGGCGACGTATACCGCGGCGGCGTACCACAGCTTGGAGGCTGGCCGTGGTAAGGGGCGGCTACTTCTGCACGGCTGGCTATACCGAGACGGGCGGAATGCATGCCTTCCTGCAAAAGATCGCGCCGGATGTCGAGTGGCAGCGCTGTTTTCCCGCGGTCAGCAAGCCCGCGCCAAAGATTGGACGCCCGCATGCAGAACCACACGAGCGTCATGCCGGCGCCACGGGTCGGCGCCTGATCGATGCGATGCTGGCGCAGCTCAGAGAACACGTTCACGGCGCAGCCTGCAACGTGGATTTTGTGCTGCTCATCGACGATGCCGATTGCCGTTTTGCCGACGCCAACGATCCGTCTGCAGAGCAGGTGACCTGGGCGAACGAGCTAGCACAGCGCGTGCGCGATGCAGCCGGGAAACCGGATCTGGAATTCTATGCTCTGCTGGCCTGGCCAGAGATCGAAGCGTGGCTGCTTGCCGACTGGGACAACGGCTTTGCCATGCAATATCGACAGGTCGCGCCATCCCTGCGGCAGCACATCGCCGCGTGTGTTCTGCCCCCGCATACATGGCAAGAGGTCGAGCAATTTGGCGGTGGTCTGAAAGCGGGAAGCTGCGCGCACAAGCTCAGCGCTCGCATCCAGCAGTCATTTGTCGATCCGACTGGATGCGCGTGCCGGCCGCCGTTTCTGGATCGTGTGACGCAGCGAAGCGATGGAGCACGCCTCGCCTACAGCAAGCGGATCGACGGCGCCGCGATGCTGAAGCGCATCCATCCAGGCCGAGTGGCCAAGGACTGCCCGCGCTTTCGCTCGGTGTATGACCAGCTGCGCGCTGCGGCCTCTTCTGATCGAGTCACCAGTGACTCGATCTTCGTTGAGCAGAGCGCTGCGTCTGTGCAGGGGAAGTAAGCGCGCTATTTCTTCATCGGCGCAGGGGGCTCGGACTTGATCGGCGATGACTTGCTGCTCAGCGCTTCGGCGAGGGCAGGAGCGAAGCGCGTGCCGCCCACGATGTCCTTGAGGATCTCGCCTGCTTCTTTGCCGCGGAACAGCGAGACCAAGTTCATGTTGTGCGCGACCTCTGAGAGCAGGGCCTTGTCGCCGAGCGCAGTGAGCGCTTCGACCAGCTGTGGCTGCACCGATGTCCGCTCGGCCACGACGGCGCGGGCCTGTGCATCGAGCAACTGAATCTCAAGCGCACGCACGCGGCTCAAGTGATCGATCTCTTCGCTGTGCAGCGTGGCTTGCGCGCCGGCCTTGGTGCTGGCTTCGCGGGTCAGTGCATCGAGCTGCGCTTTTTGCGCGAGGGCTTCGCGTTCGAGCTTGCTGCGGATCTCAAGAAGCTCGCGCTCGCCGGTCAAGCGCGCCTGTTCGCCCTGCACCAGCTCGCGCTCGCGCAGATTCGACAGCTCGGCTTCGTGCTTGAGCTTGCGCACCAGCTCGCCGAGCTGGGCTTCGCGCTGCTTGCCCGTCATCTGCAGCTCCGTCTGCTGCTTTTCCAGCTCGGACCGCAGCTTCGCCGAGGTCACTTTTTCCTGTGCCTGACGATCGCCGATGGCCAGCATCACCGACTCGCGCTGCACGTTCTTCATCAGCTCGGCGATGACGCTGTCTTGGATCTCGGCTTCCAAGATCTCGACCTCGGTCACCAGCATGCCGTTTTCGGCAAAGAAGCGACCCTTGCGCCCTTCGCTGCCTGGCTCTGTCCCGCGCGGCCCCAGGATGGTATCGCGCACGACCTGCGAGACCTGCGGCCACAGCGCCGACAAGGCAATCGTCCGCATGCGACTGCGAACAATCGATCGCAAGTGATCGCACATCACCTGGATGTA
>JAEUJZ010000011.1 GCA_016794505.1 Myxococcales bacterium | reverse complement strand
CGGTCGGTGTCTTCTTCTCCTGATGTGCCTTCTTTTCCTGCGGTGGCCTCTTCGCCTTCGGCGGTTTTTTCTCTTTCGAGGGCGGTGGCTCCGGCAGCTCGTCCGGTCGCAGCGTCAGCCCCACGGCACCAAGCGGCTTGGTGTACAGCTCAGGTTCCTTCGCTTCCTTGCGACTGCGCCGAACGCTCTCGTACTTCGCAACTGCGGCCTCGTGCTTGGCTTTGATCTCACCGAGTACCGAGCGCAGCTTCTGAAGTCGCAGAGCCTTCGCTGCGCTCCAGCCTTTCACCTGCAAGAGCTTCAGCGTCACGGCGCGCACGCGGTCGAACGCTTGTGCATACCGCTCGGCCTCACGGCGTGCAGCAGCCAGCGGTGTCGCCTCGCGCAGATCCTCCGGTGCAACGAAGTCACCGCGCTTGACCCCCTTGGGCGGACGAGCCAGGCGCTTCCCCAGATCTCGTCCGGCACCCGCACTGGGAACAATCGTGGTGCCATCGCACGAGCACGTCGCCTTCGCTGTGTCCTGCGCGCTCTGCCCGGCTCGCCACTCGGCGACCCAGATGTCGCGCATCGCTCGCGCCAGTTTCTCGTCGAGGATCGCACCTGGATACAGGTTGCGCAGGTGCGCGATTAGGTCTGCAAAAAACTGCGCTGGTGGCAGCTTGTCCGCACGACTCTTCCACATCATCGTGCTCCCTTCCGTGTGCTGGCACCGATGCGAGCGCGAACTCCTTGCAGCCGTCTATGCAGGTAGTCGCCTGTCAGATCGAGCAGATCCGCACCCAGCTCGGCAACGACATCGATCGCCTGCTCGCGCAGGGCCGCGGTCTGGGTCTCGCGACGTTCCTTCTCCGTCACGGGCAGTGCAGTCCGGCAGCGCCCGCACATCGCGATCTTCGACTCGGGAATCCGCGGCACTTCGTTGTGCGCGCCACAGGCCGGACACAGCACCCAGCCCCTTCGGCGCAGATAGGTCTGAAGCTCGGCGTCATACGCTCGCCGCGCCGCTTCATCGCTGAGCGTCTGGTACGCTTCGCCGATGAGCAGAAAGCGTGCAGCGTCGGGGTTTGCGGTGTGATCGGGGTGGTACTCGCGCGCCAGCTTGCGATACGCGCTCTTGATCTGATCCGGGGTCGCCGTCTGCGGAACCCACAGATCGCGGTAATGGAACTTCATCTACTTCCCCCTCCGTTCAGAACCGATGGCGGGGTTGAAAAGCAGAAAGGCCCCCATCGACTCCATCGTCGTACCGTCGGTCAGCAGGCGCTGCGCGGTCTCCGGGTCCATCTGCGAGGGCTCGACCACAACCGGCGCGACGGGCTTGACCTCGGCCACCCGCGGACGCGGAATCGGCGTGTCGGTCTCGTCGAGCAGGTTGCCTGCGAGCATGTTCACCAGGAGCCCCTGCACCTCATGGCGCAGGCCCCCGGCGGGAATCGGAAAGGTGGGCGGCGGCGACTCCGGCTTGGCGGATGACGGAGTCGCCGTCGCCTGCGGTGCATTGGCTGCCGCAGAGGCTTCGCCTCCCTGGCCAGGGGTGGTCGAAGTGTGCGGTGGTGCGGGCGGTTGCTCGGGCTTCGGCGGCGCGGGGGTCCGCTCCATCGATACCGGAGCCTTGGGCGTAGGCAGTTGCGAACGTGCCGACGCCGCTTGTGGGGAAGCACTCATCCGCTGATTCGTGTCGCGGGCCAGTGGGCTCTGCGTGCTCTCGGCACCACGCGCGCG
>JAEUJZ010000159.1 GCA_016794505.1 Myxococcales bacterium | reverse complement strand
CATCTTCGCGCTGTACCGCGATTTCAGCGATCTACGCTCGATCTACATTTTCCCGACGCTGATCACCTGCGCTTCACCCATTTGGTGAAAGCGTACGCCCGTCTGAGCGACGGAAGGCTTGGGCTTAGGCCGTTTCTAGGGGCTCCCTGGCTCGATTGACAGCGGGACATACTGCGCCGCACAATCGCCGTGGTGTTGTATCTGTACCTGTTTTCGGCGGTAGCGGGCATCTTGCTCGTGGGTGTGTCGATGCTCACGGGCAGTTCTTCTGAGCACGGCGACGGGGACGGGACAGGAGACGGCGATCATGAGCTGGCCGAGCATGCCGACGCCCCGCAGCTTGGGGATGGCACGCACCATGGGCCAGGGGCCGCGCTGGCTACGTCGACCGACGCACACGGTCACGGCGATGCACACGGTCCAGCCCACAGCGCTCACGGCAGCGACCACCCGGCGTCTTTTGCCGCGGGAGCATCGGCGCTGGCGCTGTATCTGTTCTCGCTGCAGCTTTGGACGTACCTTCTGGCTTTCGGTGGCGTGACGGGCCTGCTTCTGCGCTGGGTCGCGCATGTGCCCGAGCCGCTGGCCGGACTCTGCGCGTTGGGAGTCGGGCTGGGCACGGCCGTCACCGCACGCAAGGTCTTGCGCAGCTTAAGTGCCAACAGCGACAGCGGCACCGTCGACGGAAACCGCTTGATCGGCAGCACGGCCCAGGTCTTGATTCCCGCCGCGGCTGGCGGCACCGGCAAAGTGCGCTTGATGGCGCGCGGTCAGACGCTGGATCTCTTGGCACGCTCGAACGAAGGCCAGGTCCTCTCGGAAGGGGCCGAAGTAGTAATCCTCGATATCAAGGATGGCATCGCCGATGTCACCACCGATCTAGACGATCGACCGCGCGCAGCACTTCCAGCCGCCGCGCCGATATCGGACAGCCCTGCAGCAAACAGTGCGGCCCGCCTCGAAAGCCAGGCCGAAAAGAATCCACCCCAGCAAAGGTGACCCACATGTACGTTGTTCTTTCCTTATTGGCACGTGCGCCAGAGTATGAGCCGGCGCCCGCGTCGGGAATCGAGTCAGGCCAAGCCACAGCCGTCGCGCTTCTGGCCGCGCTGTTCGTCATCGGCTTGCTGTTCTTGCTGGGCTTGGTGCGCAGCCACCTGTACATCTGCCGCCCCAACGAGATGCTGATCGTCTCGGGCAAGAAGCACCGCTTGGCCAACGGCGAGTCCGCCGCCTTCACGGCCATCTTGGCGGGCACGCACCTGCGCTTGCCCTTTTTGCAGAAGGTCGATCGCATGGATCTGCGCATCATTCCGATCGAGCTGGAAGTGAAGCGTGCGCTGTCGAACGGCGGCATTCCTTTGGATATCCACGCCATTGCCAACGTCAAAGTCTCGTCGGATCCGCGCTTTGTGTACAACGCGGTCGAGCGCTTCTTGGGACTGCCCCGCGAAGCCATTTGGCAGACCGCCAAGCAGACGCTGGAAGGCTCGCTGCGCGACGTCATTGCCCAGCTCACGCCCGAGCAGGTCAACCAGGATCGCATCGAGTTCGCCAATCAGCTGTTGCAGGTGTCAAACCAGGTGTTCAACAAGATGGGCCTGCAGCTCGACACGCTGAAGATCCAGCGCGTAGAAGATGAAGCGAATTACTTGGTGAACCTGGGCCGCGCACAGATCGCAAACGCCATCCGCGACGCAGAAAACGCCGAGAACCAAGCCAACCAAGAGATCGCGCAAGAAGAAGCCGCTGCACGTCAGCTCGCTGAGCTGGCCACCAAGGAAGCCGAGATCGGCATCGCGCAGAAGCGCAACCAACTTCGGCAGCAAGTCGGTCAGCTAGAAGGCCAAGCGCAATCCGTAGAGCGTGAAGCAACCGCAGCGGTCGAGCAGTCCCGCGCCGAAGCCGAGCAAGAGCTGCAGGGTCTGCGCCGCGATGTCGAAGGTCGGCGATTGCTCGTCGAAGTCGTGCTGCCGGCCGATGCCCATCGCGAGGCCGCAACGCTGGTGGCTGAAGGCGACGCAGCGCCACGTCGCGAGCAAGGCGCAGCATCCGCCGAAGCCATGCGAGTGCTGGCCGAGGCGCTGCAGAGCGCCGGCCCGCAGTCGCGCGAGCTGTTTGTGTTGTCGCAGCTCGATACGCTGGTCGCGCAGGTTGCCGCGCGAGCCAGCGGCCTGAATGTGCGCGAGATCCATGTGATCGATAGCGGCGATGGCAAGGCGCTTCCCGCCGTCGCTGCGGCGTATCCAGCCATGGTTACGGAAGTGCTGCGCACGCTGAAAGATCTAACCGGTGTCGACATTCCCAACATGCTGGCATCTTCAAATGCGCCATCGCAGGAAGGGGGTCGCTAATGTTCGCCGCAAGCTTGCTCTGCGATGCCGGCATGACGGCGCTGGGTGCCAGCATCGTCTTTGCCGCGGTGCTGGCCGCTGGCTTCTTTCTGCTGGTCACCGTGATCAAGAACACCTATGTCTGCCCCCCCAGCGAGGTGCTGATCTTTTCGGGCCGCCGCCGCATCCTGCGTCTGCCGGGCGGCCAAGCCAGCGATAAGCCCGAGGTCGGCTTTCGCGTCGTGCGCGGCGGTCGTGCCATGCGCATTCCGCTGATCGAAACCGTCGACCGCATGATGCTCACCAACATGGTCATCGAGCTCTCGGTGACCAACGCATACTCGCGCGGCGGCGTGCCGCTGAAAGTGCAGGCGGTTGCCAACGTCAAGGTCCCCAGCGAAGAGCCACTGCTGCACAACGCCATCGAGCGCTTCTTGGGATATCCCCGCGAAGGCATCATGCGCGTCGCCAAAGACACGCTGGAAGGCAACCTGCGCGGTGTCATCGCAGAGCTTTCTCCCGAAGAGATCAATCAGAAAAAAGTGATCTTTCAGCAGAAGCTGATCGAAGAAGCCGACAAAGATCTGCAGCGCTTGGGTCTGGTGCTCGACAACCTGCAGATCCAAAACATCTCGGACGAAGTGGGCTATCTGGGATCGGTCGGCCGCGTGCGCACAGCACAGGTCACAAAGAGCGCCAAGATCGCGGAAGTGAAAGCGTCGGCCAGTGCGCAGGTGCAAAAGGCGCGCAACCAAATGCAGGCCGAGATCGCCAAGATCGAAACCGACATGCAAGTTGCACAGAAAGAGACCGAGCGCCGCATTGTCGAAGCACGCACGCGTCGCGAAGCCGAGATCAGCGAAGTGCGCGGTCAGGTCGCCGCGCAGGTCGCAGAAGCCAAAGCCCAGCTTCTGCAATGGGAAGCACGCACCGAGCAAGTACGGCGCAAGCTGCAGGCCGACGTGGTCGCTCCGGCGCAGGCCAGAAAGAGCAAAGCAGAAGCCGATGCCAAAGCACAGGCGGCATCGATCACGGCGCAGGGTCGCGCGGCGGCATCGGCGCTGACCAGCCTGGCGCAGGCCTATATCGACGGCGGTCGCAACGCACGCGAGTCGCTCCTTTTGCAGAAGCTCTTGCCGGTGTTTGAGCAGCTGACCGGCACGATGAAAGCAATCAAGGTCGACCGCTTGACCGTGCTGCCTGCCTCCTCGACTGCGGCGGCAGGAGGTGCCATCGGCCCGGCGCTCATCGTCGCCAACGAGCAAGTGCGAGCAGCCACGGGTGTCGATCTGATTGGTGGCCTGCACAAGCGCATAAGTCCCTCGTCCGCCGAGAACAGTCCCGCGCCCAGCCCGCCACCAGCTCCAACCCGTACGCGCCACCGCGAATAAGCACCGGAAGCCCGCTGGCTCTTTTCTGGAGGATCTCCATGTCTCGCATGAACTCGCTCTGCCGCCACGTGGCGGCGCTGTCGCTTTTGACTGCGGTCGCCAGCCTTCCTTCGGCGCAGGCCTTCTGTGGCTTCTTCGTCTCGGGCGCCGATGCATCGATCAGCAACAACGCATCCCAGGTTGCGCTCTTGCGCAAGGGCAGCCACACGTGGCTGACGATGTCGAACAATTACAAAGGCCCACCAGAAGACTTCGCCATGGTGGTGCCGGTGCCGGTGGTGTTGAAGAAGGAACACGTAAAGACGCTCGATACCAACGTGTTTCAGCACATCGATCAGCTCAGCGCGCCGCGCTTGGTCGAATACTGGGAACAAGATCCCTGCGCACCGCAGATCGAATACGACAAGATGGCTGAAGGCGCGGCGGCCCCGATGGCGATGGAGCGTCGACGCGGCGGGGGGCCGCGCGACGATCTGGGCGTCAAGATCGAGGCCAAGTTCGAGGTCGGCGAGTACCAAATCCTGATCCTGTCGGCGCAGGAATCGAGCGGTCTTGAAAAGTGGCTGCACCTCAACAAGTACAAGATTCCAAACGGTGCAGCGCAGGCCTTGGCGCCATACATCCGCGATCAGCAGAAGTTCTTTGTGGCCAAGATCGACATCAAAAAGGTCAAGCGCGATAGCCATGGCTTCGTCGTGCTGTCCCCACTGCGCTTTGATTACGACGCGTCCGAGCTGCGCCTGCCGGTGCGCTTGGGCCTGCTGAATGCAGACGGCAAGCAGGATCTGATCGTGTACATCCTGCATCCCGACAAGCGCTTCGAAGTGGCGAACTATCAGAACGTGTTTATCCCGACGAACATCGAAGTCGCGAACTCGGTGCGGCAGCAGTTTCCAGCCTTCTATGCGACGTTGTTTGATGAAACGCTCAAGCGCGCAGGCGGGCGCGCCGTCGTCACCGAGTACGCATGGCAGACGACCTCTTGCGATCCCTGCCCGACGCCACCGCTTGACGCGAGCGACCTGTACACGCTGGGTGACGAGAGCTTCGCTGGTGCAGCCAGCGGTGCGACGCCCACGCGACGCGGTGGACCGTTCTTTGGCGCTGCGCCGAGCTATGTTCTGACGCGCCTGCACACGCGCTATGACAAGGCGACGCTCTCGGCCGACCTGATCTTTCGCGAAGCCCCAGCCGTGATGGGCGGACGTGCCAACTGGGACGGAGGTCTGGGCGACAACGGCGCGCAGATTCAACAAGGCGGCGTCAGCAACTTCCAAGGCCGCTACATCATTCGTCACTATTGGGAAAAGCCGGTGACGTGTCAGAGCCCGCGCTATGGCGTCTGGGGTGGCCCACCGGGAAGTGGCATGGATGAAGGCAAGCCCGGTGCGGTGAAAGCGGCGCAAGATCTCGCCAACGCCTCACGCGGTGGCGTGAACCTGTCGCAAGCGATCACCTCGACGGTCAAAGAGCTGGGCATCACCGGAAAGCCCCGCCCACTGCGCCCCGGCGAAAAGCCCGCCAGCAAGAACTAAGCGCCGCGACAGCGCAGAAAGCGCGGCCGCTGTGCCATCAAATCTGTCCCACCCACCAGCCGGGATCGCAGGCGACAAAGCGAGCACGCACGGCTTCGACTTGCCAGCTGGGCAGCGGCCCCTGCGACAGGGCATCGCGAGCCAAAAGCAGGTGGTCCAAGCGGGTGGTTCCAACCAAGACGCTAGAGACCCCAGGCGCAAACGCCGCAAAGCGCAGTGCCGCCACCGCAGGCGGAAGATCGCCGAACAGATCCTGCAGCTTCATCGTCGTCCAGCGCCACCAGTATTCCTCGACGTAGTCACCGGTCGGACAGCGGGCAAAGCGCCACGGTGCATTGGCCAGCGCACGCTTGGCGATCACATGTACGCCGCGCTCGCGGGCCTGCGGCAGGACCTCGTGTAGCACGCGCTGATCGCACAGGCTGACGCTGCACTCCAGCACATCGAAGCAGGCCGTGTGCAGCGCTCGCTTTAGCGCCGCGTTCTCGCCGGAATAACCGATGCATCGCAGCTTGCCTGCAGCCTTGGCGTCAAGCAGCGCCTGCGTACAGTCGTGGCGCGCCAGGATCTCTTCCGAGCAGCTATGCAGAAGCGCCGCGTCCAGGTAGTCAGTCCCCAGCGTACGCAGTGCTTCGTCGACGCCTTGCGCCACGGCGTCATACGTCCAGTCCGCCACGCCAGCGACGCCATAGCCAACCTTGGTGACCAGCGCGATCTGCGCCCTGCGCCCCTTTACGATCTGACCCAGGCGCGCTTCCGATCGACCGTAGCCACGCGCCGTATCGAACAGCGTGATGCCGGCATCGATCGCACCCAGCACAAGCTGCGCGGCCTGTTCATCCGGTAACGAGTCCGAGCCAAGCTGCCCAGCACCCAGGCCGATCTTCGACCACTGCATGCGGGCAGGCTCGCGCGTTTTGGGGAGGCCCGCCAGAAAAAACAGCGACGCGGCACGGCGTGGTCATCGCGGCTGGCGGCGGCGGGCAGGACTCGTTGCGATGGCGAAAAAGCCGACGCGCTGCGCGCTATGATGAATGCGTCTGATTCTGCATAAGGGGGCAATGCGGATGCTGCGCGGCAACTGGATTCCTTGGGTCTTTGGCTTGGCCTTGGTCACCGGCTGTGGCGGCTCTTCAAGCGGCGCCGATCCGACGGAAGACGGCGGCGGTGAGGTCGATGGCGGAACCGGCGCGGACATGGCGCCCGCGTATCCCGCATGGAACGCGAGCAGTCCCGCCATCTGCGGACAGCCGGCGTATGCCTGGCAGCCCGCTGCCAGCGTGGGCAGCGTCCTTGAGTCTTCGCGCAACCTGCTCGGCGTCAACACGTTCGTGATCAGCACGCTGCAAGCGGTGGCGTTCTTGGGCGCGCAGCTCAACGTGCAGCGCTCGCCGACGTACAGCACGCACACCGCGTCGATTCGCTACCAGACGCAGGATCGCGGCAAGCTGGTCGATGCAACCGCGATGGTGACCTGGCCCACCGGCAGCACAAAGAAGTTCCCGATGCTTTTGTTCCTGCACCCTACGCTCGGCTACACCGACGAGTGCGCGCCGTCTCGCAAGAAAGGGGATCTGACGGCGCCGATGACGATCTTGTCGCTGCTCATGGCCTCGGCTGGGTACGTCACGGTGTTTCCCGACTATCTGAACCAGCGCAGCCTAGGCGCGGCCTCAACCGCAACCACGCCGTACCTGCTTTTGGAACCGACGGCGCTGGTGTCGCTGGATGCCGTGCGCGCCGCACAGAACTATCTGGCGTCTCGCGAGAGTGTCAGCTTCAGCAATGACATGTATGTGTGGGGCCACTCACAGGGGGCGCAAGCCGTCGAGTACGTCACCGCGATGCAGCCGTTTTACGCGCCAGAGTTCACGTTGAAGGCCGCCGCCGCCGTTTCCCCGCCGAGCGATCTGCCGGCGAGCGCCAAGGCCAACTTCGCCGGTACCGCGCCAACGTACAACCTGGGTCAGGCCATCGCGTATACCTGGAGCGACTACTACGATCGCGCGCAGATCCCGCTCAGCCTGCAGTCGCCTTGGGACACGACGGCGCTTACGCAGCTTAAGAACTACTGCAACACCAGCTATAGCGATCCGATCAAGAACGTCACCGATCCGCTGACCGTGTTCACCGAGCCGTTCTTGAACAGCGTCACCACAGGCAGCAAGAACAACCCGTGGAGCTGCTGGCTGCACTACAACAACCCCGCGACAATGAGCCTGCCGATCAATAAGAGCGTTCCTTTGCTCTATGTGACTGGCGACAAAGACACCACCGTCATCCCGTACGCGAACGATCCGGTGATCGCGACCTGGTGCCAGCAAGGCGCGCAGATCCAGTACCTGCAGTGCGCTGGCGCCGATCACGTTCACACCGTCACCGACTCGATCGACGACGTGTTCAACTTCTTTGATGCTCGCCAAGCCGGTATGCCGCTGCCTGCCTCGCTCTGCATGCCGCAGCCCGCCAAGCGCTGCACCAGCGCTCGCTAGACGCTCTCGTCAAAACCCCAGGACCCGCGAACAGAGCAGTCATTCTCACGGCTTGCAGTCCAGCCGCTTCCACTGGCAGCGCTTTGATAGCATGAGCTATCGGCGGAGGAGGGAGGAGCCATGGGCCCTCGCATTCATGCCCGTTTGTTTCGCGAGCATGGAGCGCTGCCGCAACGAGTGGAGGACTCGTCGATGGAGAGCTACAAGCATCCTGAAACGCTGGTGGACGCAGACTGGCTGATGGCGAATCTTGAGGCGCCGAGCCTGCGCATCGTCGAGGTAGATGTCGACGCCTATTCCTACGAAGAGGGGCACATCCCCGGCGCCATCGGATGGGACTGGTCACATCAGCTCTGCGATCAGCTACGCCGCGACATCCTGTCGCAAGAGGCCTTCGAGCGCCTGATGGCGGACTCGGGAATCAGCCGTGACACCACCGTCATTCTGTACGGCGACAACAACAACTGGTTTGCGGCCTGGGCGTTCTGGCAGCTCAAGATCTATGGCCATGCCGATGTCCGCATGCTGAACGGCGGCCGTCGCAAGTGGCTTGAGCTGGATCTGCCGCTGACCCTGGACGTGCCTGCGCTGACGAAGACCGAGTACCGTGCGACCGCTGCCGATGCGACGCAGCGCGCCTTCTTGGTCGATGTCTTCAAGGCCGCCAGCGATCGCTCTGCCGGGTTGGTTGATGTGCGCAGCCCGGCCGAGTTTTCTGGCGAGCTGCTATCGCCGCCTGGCCTGCCCGAGACCTGCCAGCGCGGCGGTCATATTCCCGGTGCGCGCAGCATTCCCTGGGGCAAGGTCTGTCGCGAAGATGGCACGTTCAAGTCGGCATCTGAGCTTGCGGCGCTGTACGCGAACGCCGGCATCTTGCCCAACAGGCCCGTCTTTACGTACTGCCGCATCGGCGAGCGCTCAAGCCATAGCTGGTACGTCCTCAAGTACCTGCTCGGCTATCCCGATGTCCGCAACTACGACGGCTCGTGGACCGAGTGGGGCAACCTCGTCAGCGCCCCCATTGAGAAGCCGTAGGGCCAAACGATGAGCAACCTGCGGCCAAGCAGCCGAATGCGGTCTTCGATCGGCGACACGTGAACGGAATGACAAACGGGACAGCCAAACACGACATTGTCACGCGGCAGCTTCAGCTAGAAGGCGTGGAGGTTGCTGTGACGTCGTATCGCATCGGCGAGCGCTATAGCTGTACCGTCGACAACATCGATCCAGGAGCGGTCATCGGACGCGGCTCAGGCCCGGATCGACAGACTGCAGAGGAAGCCGCCATCAACCAAGCCAGCATGAAGCTGTGTCTGTCGCAGGCGAGTCAGTCGCTAAACCGCAGCATCCAGTCGCTCCGCCCCCCGGCCGGAGCCTCGTCATCGGGTGAATTCAAAGCGCTGCGCAACAAGTAGTTGAAGAGGGAAACACGATGGAGAGCTTCAAACCCGAAGGTCATGAGCGTCGGCAGGCGACGTGTGAAGGCTGGACGATCAACGTGACGAGCTACAGGCTCAGGGATCGTTACTACTGCAAGATCGACAACAACGATCCCGGTGCCACGATTTCACGCGGCCAGGGCGAGACACGTGAAGCCGCCGAAGAGGAAGCGCTGCGCAAAGCCACGAGCCGCCTGGCTCTCACGCGACGCATCCAGTCCACGCGTGAAGTGCTGAGCACCATGCAGCAAAGCGTCGAGCGCCTAAGCAGCGAGCTAGCCGAGCTAGAGCGCATCAGCCAGCAAGCAGGGCAGTCCGACCCTGAGCTTCCCAGCATCCCCCGCAACGACTAGAAACCGCCCCCAGCTGTTACCCCGCTCCCCCACTCTCCCTGTCCAAGCAATTGTCCTGCGGGCTGGCTGATGGCAGCGCCGAGCAGTGCCATCAGCGGTGTGCAGAGCCGTCTGCAGGTTGCTTGATGTAGACCGCCTGGGAAGGGAGGCGGTGT
>JAEUJZ010000111.1 GCA_016794505.1 Myxococcales bacterium | reverse complement strand
GCTTCGCGCACCGAGTACGGGAGGCTTCCCCAGCACGACCCCAGTGACGCTGACGGTTCCAGTTGGCCAGGTGGCTGCGTCTTCAGCGGCGACGCTGAGTGTCAACGCAGGCGACCGGATCAGCGCCACATCCAATGCGCTGTGGAATCACAGCGGCCTGGTGCTGCGAGCGAGGTTGCGCGCATGAACAAGATTGCAGTCATTTCCAAGATGGGGAGCATCGCGCAAGGGCGCTGGGTGCGGCTGACGGGCGTTCAGAAAGACGGCGTGTGGGAAGTCGAGCTGCCCGGTGCAGGACGCCGCGCGCACGCGATCATCCTGTCGCATCCGAAGGGCGCGATCAGCACGACCGACTACGGCCATGCGATGCCGCTCGGGCCGATTGTCGAAGTCGAAGCGTCGGGCACGGTCGCGGTGGATGACGACGTGACGCCAGATGCCGGCGGCGCAGTCGCAAAGGCGGGCGCCGGGGATCGCCGCTGCGTCGGCGTTGCGGTCACCCGAGGTACAGCGGGCAAGTCGTTCTGGATGATGCTGCGCTGGGCGGGTCGGCCATGAGTCGCAGCGCGCAGCGGGCGAAGTTGGTCGAGCTGGCCACGGTGATCTGGCGAGCCTTTGGTGTGGCGCTGCCCAAGCTGCCGCCAAACACGCAGGCCGTGCTGCGCCGTCCGGTGGTCGATGGAGATCTGCGCTGGGTGCTGTCACTGATGATGGCGGCCGCGCTGGGGATCAACCGCTCGCAGCGAGCTGATGTTGCCGAGTTGGGCCGCGTCCGTGGACTGGAGCCAGATGTGCAGCGTGTGCTGATGGCAGAGATGGGGGCGGGCTATGTCGTTGCGCACATGGATACGTTGCTGCCTCGCTTTGCTGAGCTACCGCGTGTGCTGACCAGCGCGAAGCAAGACGACATTGCCAGCGCGTTGGCGCGCGCGGTGAACGGCTGGCCCGATGCAGCGCGGTCACTGAATGACTGGCTCGAAGGGCCGGACGTTCTTGAGGCCGCGTGGGCGCTGGTGCGTCGCTTTCCCGATCCGAATGCGGGCCGGCCTTCGTTGTGGGGGGAAGCTCCTGATGCACCGAGCACGACGACGCCCAAGCGTGGGGAGCGATTTGATCACGCGGACTACAGCGCTCGCCGCAGGAAGCGATAGCGCAGAAGGAGATAGTGATGGCAGATGACATGCTAGAAGCGAAGAAGAGCAAGCCGCTCGTGGAGCGTGCGAGCACGGTGCCGCAGTTGGACCTCGCCTTTGGGTACTACTGGGAGCCCGAGCCCGGCAGCAAGCCGGAGTGGCACACCTTCGTGGGGCAGCCCGAGATCTTTCGGCGCGCGTTGGCCGATGCGCTGCTGAGCAAACACATGACGCGGCTGTACTTGGCCGCCGACGGGATCTGGGTCGAGATGCCCATTCCACAGATCAAGTGATGGTCCTGTGATGCAAGCGCGGGGGGGCGCGATGAAAAAGTTACTGGGGGCGATCAAGGCCGCTGTGCAAGGCGAGCCGTGGACGAGCGAGAAGCTTCTGAACCTGACAGCGGTGGAGCAAGACACTGCGTTGGTTGGCAACGAGATCGATGCCGCGCAGCGCCTGCTACTGCTGGTGTTTAAGGCACGTCGCGACGCGAATGTCT
>JAEUJZ010000099.1 GCA_016794505.1 Myxococcales bacterium | reverse complement strand
CAAGCCCGGCAATGTCATGGTGTCGCGGCGTGATGATGGCGGATGGAAAGCCGTGCTGATGGACTTCGGCTTGGCCAGCGATGCCAACGCCAGCGATCGCTTGACGCAGAGCGGATCGGTCATGGGTACGCCGGTCTATATGGCGCCCGAGCAAGCCTCGGGCGAAGTCAGCCGCATGGATCGTCGCACCGACGTCTATAGCTTGGGCGCCATGTTTTATGAGCTGCTGGTCGGCGAGCCGCCATTTGATGGCGCGACCATGGTCGGGATCCTATGGGCCGTGATGCACAAAGATCCGGTTCCGCTGCGTCGCCGCAATGCATCGATCCCCGCGGATCTGGAGACCATCACGCTCAAGTGTCTGCACAAGGAAATGCAGCTGCGCTACGTGTCTGCGCAGGCGCTGGCCGAAGATCTGCGGCGTCACCTATCCGGTGAGCCGATCATTGCGAAGCAGGCCTCGCTGGGGCAGCGCTTGCGGCAGGCGGCGCGCAAGCATCGCTATGTTCTGGCACTCACGACGTTGGCAGTGCTGGGCATCGCGGTCTCGGCAGGCATCTGGGTGCAAGGACGCATCGAGTTAGGGCGGCAAGCGCGCCTCTCGCAGAGCTTCGGACAGCGCATCGAGATCGAGATGTTCCTGCGCTATGCCTATGCGCTGCCGCTGCACGACACGCGAAAAGAAAAGCACGTGATCCGCGATCGCATGCGCAGCATCCAAGAGGGTCTGCGTCGCATGGATGGCGAAGCTGCTGCGATGGCGCGCTATGCCTTGGGGCGCGGACACTTCGCACTGAAGGAGTACGAAGCGGCGCTTGAACACTTGGAAGCGGCGCATCGCGGTGGGCTGAAGACGGCAGAGGTCGAGTACGCTCTGGGACGCACGCTGGGCGAGATCTACAACGCACACTTCAAAGATCTGCAGCGACGCAGCGGTCAGCGCTTCCTGCAAGAGAAAGCGAAGATCGACAAGCGGTACTTGGAACCTGCGCTGCATCACCTGCGGCAGCCAAGCGGCTTGGGGGGCGAGTCAAAAGCCTTTGCTGAGGCTCTTCTTGCGTACTATCGCCAGCAATACGATGAAGCGCTGCACAAAGCCGATGAGGCACTGATCACCGAGCCGTGGCTGTACGAACCCAAGAAGCTGCAGGGCGATGTCTATTACGCGTATGGCTTCGCCAAGCAGAAGCGCGGTCTTTATGACGAGTCACGCAGCGATTTTCATCGCGCCGCAGCGCTCTATCACAGCGCTGGAGAGATGGCGCGCAGTGACTCTGCGACACATGGCGCCGAAGCCGATGCCTGGGTTCAGGTGATGGAAGTCGACAAGGCCCAAGGACGCTCGCCCAAAGAGGCGCTCGATCGCGCGCTGTCGGCCTGTGATCGAGCCATGGCCGCGGACCCAGAAAACGCCAGCGCTCTGCGCAAAAAGACCTGGGCATTTATTCGCTGGGCCGAGTTCCAGGCGACGCACGGAGAAGACCCGCGTCCGACGGCGGAACAGGCGATTGCAGCCGCGCAGCACGCAGTGCGCCTAAACCCCAAGAACGCATTTCCATACGACCAAATTGGCAACGCCTATCTGCTGATCGCCAAGGCTGAACACGCCCAAGGCCGCGACAGCCGCGAGTCCGAGCAGCGCGCCCGTGAAGCATTTACCCGATCCACCGAAGTGAACCCGATGTTTTCCTGGGCGTGGAATGACTACGCGGTGCTGCATCTCACCAAGGCAGAGTGGCTCGCTGCGCAGGGCACGGCGCATCGAGATGAGCTCTTGGCCGGCGTGCAAAAGCTGCAGCGCGCTCTGGATGCAGAGCCCGATTACTATGTCGCGTACAGCAATCTCATCGACGCATACGAGCAGCTTGCGCGGGATGAACTAGAGCATGGTCGCTCGCCGATGACCTGGATCGAAAAAGCCAAGGAGACAGGCGAGCGCTCGCTGCAAGTCAACCCGAACTACTACCAGACGTATCGCAACTTGGCGTCGATCCAAGCGCTGCGTGCAGAGTTTGAAGTGGCCACAGGCCAAAGGCCACGCGAAACAGCGGCAGCCATCGAGCAGGCTCTGGCCCATGTTGAGCAAGCGACACACGCCAACTCGGACGACGGCGACACGCATCACCTGACGGCGCACATTCATTTCTTGGCGGCACGTGAACACGCGCGTGGAAAATCGGAACCACGCGAGTCGATCGAGCGCGGGCTTTTGGCCATCACAAGGAGCCTGCGTGTACGCCCAAACCACGCCGAGACCTATCTGGTGCAGCAGCGACTGCTGTTGCTCTTGGCTTCGAGCAGCGCAGCACCGCGACCCGTGATCGAGCAGGCGCGCCAGGCCGCACTGGTGGCCTGCAAGCTGAGCCCGCAGAGTCCCGCGGTGCATGTCGGGTTTGCCGAAGTTGCCTTGGCAAGCGCCGCTTGGCTGGTCAAGAACCAAAAGCCCATCGAGCGCGACATCAGCGAAGGCCTGGCCTCGCTGGAGCGGGCGCTCGGTCTCAACCCTCGTCTGGCGTCCGCGCTGGTGTTGAAAGGACGCCTCATGCTGCTTCGCGCACAAGCGCGCGGCGCGCAGGCGGCACAGCGACCGTCTCTGCGGCAGGCGCAGGAGCTCTTCGCGCAAGCTCTCGCGCACAATCCGCTGCTGCAGCAAGAGCTTGAGCGTCACGGCATCGTACCGCGAACGGCTGCGCGGCAAGCGAGCCCGGCACCGGCTGTTCCCACCGCGGAATAGGCACGCACAGCCGGCGTGCGCACTGAAGAGCCGCAGCGGGGCAGCTAGGGTTCCTGGGTGAGCAAGAGCCGCAGAGAGGCCACGCCCTGCGGCGATGCCGTGGCCACTTTGACCGACGGAAAAATCGCTCGTGTCGCATCGCCAGAACAGCTTGGAATTGGCTGTTCCTGTGCATCTTCGCAAGGCAGCTTTAGCTGCTCGCACAGGCGACGATCGGCGCGCGAAAGCGGTTCGCTGCTGGCGATGACGCGCAGGTCCTGCAGACCCGCTGGATCCTGCAGATAAAACGTTCCTTCAGCCGGAATGCGCAGCGGACAGCGAGCCGCCACGCGTGGTCCTCGCTGGAACCGCGCACGATCGTTTTTTGCGCGCACCGGAAACAGCGTGCTGCCATGACCCATGGGATCGAACAGCACGACATACAGATAGGCGGGCTGGCTGGTGCGGATGAGAAAGTACAGGTGATCGCCGGAATGGAGCGTCTCGTTTTCCGAAAGCGGACGCTCGTTCGTTCCGTTGACCAGCACGGCACGCAGAGACACGCTGAGGGTGCCGTCGTGCGGCAGATCGTCCGATGTGTTGGTGGGCGCCCCCGCTGCTCCGCGTGTGGTCATTTGGCGCACGTTCGCAGGGCAGCCCAACAGACCCGCGAGCGCAAGCAGGCCGACCCTTCGGGCGACTCTGCGAAACAGCGGAGCGTGACCAGCGTGCGGCGTCTTCATCGGCCGCTCCACATCGGCATCAAGATGTTGCTGGGCTGGCTGGATTGGACCGTTGCACCGACGGTGATACCGACCCCCAAGGCAAGGCCCAGCGAGACGCCGCCAGCCCACCACAGAAGGCGCCTGCGGACCGCTCGCTTGGGATTGGGCAGGATGCCTTGGTCCGGCAAGGCCGCCAGCACATAGTCCGGTGCCGCGTTCGGCTTGGCCAAGGTCGGTGTCTGCATCCCGGCGGTAAGCTGCGGCACGCGCACGCTGGCCCAGGTCTCAAGCTCGCTCATGCTGATGCGGTTGTCCTCGGCATAGTCGGCTACGCCACGCAGTCCTTCGATCAGCGCCTTGGTGAACGCGCCGTTGGCCCATGCCGGAGACTCGCGAGCGACTTGATCTCCGGTCGATGCCGCGAAGACGACAATGCGATTTTCTTGCGTGAGATCGTTGATCAGGCGGTTGTAGCTTCTTCGTCCCAGCACGTTGCCCGAGTGGCAGGTATCCAAGAGCAAGATGACGCGCCCCGGAATCGCGCGCAGCGCCTCTTGCAAGGTGGTGCCGGACAGCATCGTCTGCCGATCGGCCTGCGCATCTGCGGGCAAGAAATAGTACTGCCCGTCGGGATCATTGGTTCCATGCCCGGCCAGAAACAACACCACCGTGTCTTCGGCGCTGCTGGTGTCGATCAGCCAGGCAAGTCCGTCTTTGATCTGTTGCAGCGAGGCCTGCCGATCGCTGAGCACGCGAACCGTGATCTCGCGGTACAGAAGATCGCGCTGCCGCTGCATTGTGGTAGCAAGGTCGTTCGCATCCTTGGCCGCAAAGCGCAGCGACGGAATATCGGCAGACTGGTACGTGCCAACGCCCACCGAAAGCACCCACAGCGCGGGGCGCTTCTCGGGCTCGCCTCGTCGCAGACGAAGCTGGGCTGGCGAGCTTTGCACTGCTCCGCTTTGGGCGACCAGCGAGAGCACACCATCCGGCTGCGTCGGCTTTAAGGTCAACGTGTATCGACTGGCGGTCGCCAGGCCGCGCGACTGGCTGACCACGACCGCTGGGTGGGGCACGCCATTGATCGAAACGCTCAGCGCGACCTCGCCACCGGATGGATCTTCCACTTGTGTCTCGACAACCAGCGTCCCATCCTTGGCCACGCTCGACGAGACAATCGTCAGCCTGGGCTGGCGCGGCGTGCTGGCCGGCGGTGCTGGCCCCGGCCCAGGCAGGCTGGGCGCTCTTGTTTCCGCGTGGTTCGCTGTCGGTGCAGGCTGCGCCTGAGCTACGGACGAGCCCAGCATGGGCGGCATCCACAGCGCGGTCGCCAGCACGACCAGCGCGGGCCAGAAATGCGAGGCGCTGCGACGGCTCGGCGGCGACATCAGCTTCCACGCTAGCCAAAAGCGCGGACCGCTTCTGCCCTGCCTGCCTGTGAGCTGCTTTCGAATATTTCGAACGGTCGCTTTGTCAAGTCGCCCACGGCGATGCGGTGTTCGATAAGGTGCGCAGGCATGGTCCAGCAAGCTCGCTCTTCCCGATCGCGAAATCGCGCTGCGTCCGCGTCGCGCGGCGCATCGCTGTCAGACTCGACGCACGGCGATCTGACGGATCTTCCGCGGCCCGCGGATGCCGCGGCGGGGCTCTCGGAATACCAGAGCTATTACGCCATCATCCGTCAGATCCCGCGGGCCAAGGTGCTGACCTATGGCGATGTGGCCTGGCTTGCGGGACGGCCTAGCTCGGCCCGTCGCGTCGGATATGCGCTGTCTGCTCTCAAAGACGCCAGCGTTCCGTGGTGGCGAGTCGTCAACGCTCGCGGCGAAGTCAGTCCGCGCGCGTCCGATCTGCTTTCTGCCTGCGAGCTAGACCAGCGGGCTCGCTTGCTGCAAGAGGGCGTACACCTCGACAGCGAGGGTCGCATCGACCTGTCGCGCTATCGCTTGCTGCAGCGGCCTGACCGCCGCACTTTCCGATCACGGCCAGGGTAGCCCTGCGAGCGCATCCAGAGCAGAATGCGCCGATGCATGTGTCACGCCTAGGCCATTTACCCTGCACCCTTGCCACGTTTGCCCGCGCGGTCTGCTGTGCGCTGCTGCTTGGCAGTCCGCTCTTTTCCCCGGTGAGTTTCGCGGGGCCGCTTGCTGCGAACTCGCCGCCACCACCGACGCTGCGCTTGCCGACATCGGCCCGCCCAACCGGGTATCAGCTGCACTTGCAGCTTCAGCCCGGTGCCGATCAGTTCAGCGGCACGATCGAGATCGCACTGCACGTCAACCAGCCGCTTGCGCTGCTGTGGCTGAACGCCGCGCCCGAAGTGCAGATCGATCGCGCCGAGTTTTTTTCCAACGCAGTGGCGCACAGTCGCATCGCGGTCGTCGGGCACGAGCGAAGTGGCCGCGACTTCCTTGGACTGCGGCCCGCTGCGACGCTGACCGCGGGGGCGTGGACGTTGCGCATGCAGTACCACGCGCGCTTGCTGAAGAACGAAGGCGTCGGCCTGTTTACTGAGCATGACAACGGCGACGACTACATCTTCACCGACATGGAAGCGCTGGATGCGCGCCGCGCATTTCCCTGCTTCGACGAACCTGAGTACAAGGTGCCGCTGCAGCTCACCCTGGACGTGCCCGCAGCGCACACCGCCGCAGCGAACGCGCCGATTGCCCGCGAAGAGCCGCTGCCAGGCAAGCCCGAAAAGAAGCGCGTCACGTTTGCCAAGACGCCGCCGCTTCCGACCTATCTTTGGGCGATCGCCGTCGGTCCGTTTGGTGTAGTGCCGGCGGGAAAGGGCGGCAAAAAGGGCGTGCCGCTGCGCATCCTGACCCTGCGCGGTCGTGAGGCCGAAGGCCGCTATGCCGCGCAAGTGACGGCTCCGCTCATCGATCTTTTGGAACGGTATACCGGCGTGCCGTTTCCGTACGACAAGCTCGATCAGGTGGCGGTGCCAAACCAAAGTCACGCCATGGAAAACCCCGGCCTGATCACCTATGGCCTGCGCACGATTCAGATCCGACCCGATGAGGAAACCGTCGCTGCGCGTCGCCGCTTCGCGCAGGTCTGCGCGCATGAGCTTGCGCATCACTGGACCGGCGATCTCGTGACCTTGCGCTTCTGGGATGACCTGTGGCTCAACGAGAGCTTCGCGAGCTTCCTCGATTCCAAGATCACCGAGCAGTTCCAGCCAAGCTGGGAAGAGCCGCTTGAGCGCGTCGCCAGCCGCGCCACGGCCATGGACAACGACAGCTTGCTTTCAGCGCGTCGCATCCGTCAGCCCATCCACAGCAATGACGACATCGTGAACGCCTTTGATCCGATCACGTATGCCAAGGGCAAGGCGGTGCTCGGCATGTTGGAAGACTGGCTGGGGCCTGCGGTCTTTCAGCGCGGACTGACGCGGTACCTCACCACGCACGCTCACGGTACGGCGGTGGCCGATGACTTCTTGCGGGCGCTCACCGCTGAGGCGCAGTCAGCGGGCAAGGCCCGCGAGGCATCGCTTGTGTCGCACGTCGCGGCGAGCTTTCTCGATCAGCCTGGTGTGCCGCTGGTGTCGCTGAGTCTTGTGTGCCAGGACGGCCCGCCGCGCCTGCGCTGGTCGCAGCAGCGCTATCTGCCGCTGTCTCTGCTGGGAACCGATCCCGCGACCGACGCCGCGCTGCGCTATCGCCTGCCCCTGTGCTTTTCCGTCGACAATCAGCCGACGCGCTGCGAGGTGATCAGCGGTGATCGTGGCGAGATCGCTCTGCCGGGCCGCTGTCCACAGAGCGTGCTCGCCGATCCCGCGAGCCGCGGCTATTACCGCGTGCTGTACGATGCCGCGCTGTTCGATCCGCTGGTCGCGCGGGCCTTTCCGCGATCGGGCTCGGCGACGGATCGCGAGCTTGCGCAGCCACTGGCTTTGTCGCCGATCGCGCGGCTGGGCTTCCTGCGCAATGTCGATGCCGGTCTGCGCCGCGGCGACATTCCCCTTGCGCGCGTGCTGCCTCTTTTGCCGGCCATGGCTGCCGATCCCAGCCGCCACATCGTCGGTATCAGCACCAGCTTGACGACGATGCTGCGCGACTACGTTGCGCCCAGCGAGCGCGCCGCGTGGCAGGCACAGGTCCATGGCTTGTACGCGCAGCGCCTGCAGTCGATGGGCCTGCGCATGCAGCCGCAGGAGGACGACAACACGCGTCTTTTGCGTTCCAGCATCTTGCCCTTGGCGCTGGGGGATGCCGGGCGAACCGCGACGGTTACGACGCTGCAAGGCCAGGCTGAGGCGCTGCTTTCCGGGTGGCTCGTCGACCGTCGCGCGCTGGATGCCGAGACCGCACACGCCTTGGCCGTGTCGGCTCCGCAGCAAGCCGGACGAGGACTGTGGCAAAAAATCCTCGATGCCGTGCGTCGCGAGCCCGATCGCGTGCGGCGCAGCGTGCTGTTTTCGGCGCTCGGATCATTCCGCGATCCCAGCTTGGCTGCGTCCAGCATGGCGCTCGTGCTCGACCCGGCGTTTAGCATTCGCGAGACGCTGCCGCTGCTTCTGCGCCTGGCCTCGTTCCCCGAGACACGCGAGGCGGCCTATGCCTTTGTGCACACGCACTTTGATGCGCTGGTCGCCCGTCTGCCCCGCGATGGTGGCGCCGGCCTGGCGCGCGTCTTTTCTGGCTTCTGCGACAGCGAAAAGGCGAGTGCCGCCGCGCGCTTCTTTGACGGCCGCTCGACGCAGTATGTCGGCGGCCCGCGCATCCTTCAGCAGAGCAGCGAGCGAGCCCAGAAGTGCGATGCCCTGCGCCGTCGCTATGCCCCCGAGCTGCAGGCGCTTTTGCGCCCGCCTGTTCGCCCGCCCGCCCCGCCTGCTCCAGCGCCGCGCCACAACCGAGAGAGCGAGTAGGTTCCTATCCCAGGTTCAGCCAGGGATAATAGGGGGATGACACGATCACGCCCGAGCCACGCGCGCCCGTCGCCAACCCAACAAAGTAGAAGCGAAGTAGAAGTTCG
>JAEUJZ010000063.1 GCA_016794505.1 Myxococcales bacterium | reverse complement strand
CGACTATGAGCGCCGAACGCTCACCGCTCTAAAACTCGCCAATAGCCACTACGTCACAATCGGCGAGGCCGCCGACGAAGACGCACCCCGCTTCGCCCCCTTCGACCTCGCAGAAATCCCCCTCACCCGCCTCTTCCCGCGCTAGGCCACTTGCCTTGCTCGCGGATGGGCAGATGTCGGCGGCGCATCCGCTCGCTTTTCACCGTTCGCAGGTGCTCCCACATCCGCTTGCGCATCGTCTGTCGCCTCAGCAGAAACTTCCCATTCCGGCCTTCACTGCAGATGTGGGTGAAGCCTGAACAAACCCCTCATTTAACCTGATAGGAGAGCTCGTATTTTACTGACCAATATAATTCAATTATTGAATTGACACTAAGAAATCGTGATTATTTCACTTTCATGAAAACGAAAATCAGCCTGCCATTTGCCCGCGTGTCTGCCTTTGTTCATGATACGTTTCCGACTATGCATGAACAACGGATCCTCTCTGTCGCTAATGCCACGACCGGCGTCCTCCATTCCGCATCCCTGGCCATTTCCGCTATCGGGGCCGGCTTGGCCGGCATTCGCGGACTTGTGCCCAAGCACGCCACAAAGCAGGTCGATCGCCTCCTGTCCAACCCCAAGCTCGACCTCGACTCCCTCGCGAACACGTGGGTTCCCTGCCTTCTCGCCAACCGCGCCGAGGCCGTTCGATGCCGATGATCGCACCACCCTCGCCCTCAATATGATTACCAATCATGGACGAGCCACAATGCTACTAAGAAAAACAGTCCGCTAATTGGACCTAACTGGTAAGCGAAACAACGTCGAAGATGGAATTCTCGAAAAATTGGCCAACATCATTCGCTATCACGTCAGTCATCAAATCCGAATTACCGTGATCTGTGACAGAGGGTTTGCCGATCACAAGTTCTTCCAATGGATTACAGACCTGGGTTTTGACTTCGTCATTCGATTCAAACAAGGCACCCTCGTTGCGGGCCAAAATGGCGATTCAAAGAAGGCCCATGACTGGGTCCCTGCCAACGGACGTGCAAAAAAAATCGAGCTAGCTCTCATTGCCTCCTAACGCTTTCCCGTCGCTGTCGTCGTCTGCATCAAAGAAAAAGGAGTGAAGGAGCCCTGGTGCCTCGTCACCAGCCTCGTCGGAAAACCCCCCTCGCGAGATCATCCACCTCGACTCCCGTCGCTTCACGATTGAGCTGGGCTATGACGAGCTGAAAACAGAGCTGCTCGAACAGCGCGAATCGCTGCGCAGCAAGAGCGTGGCCGCCGTCGATCAAGAGGCCTGGGGCGTGCTGCTCGCGTACAACTTGGTGCGGCAAGAAAGGGTGCGCATCGGCAAGCTTTGCAAGGTCGCGCCGTATCGCCTCAGCTTGGCAGGCATGCTGACGATGCTGTGGCAGGTGGGTGTGGCAGGTGTGGCAGCTGATGTCGCTGCGCGCGGGCGGCACGATCGTGAACTTGATGGCGAGTTGGGACGCCCAGATGCAGCGCCTGCTATGGCCCAAACGCCGTCCGCGAAGCTACCCCCGCGCCGTCAAAATCAAGATGAGCAACGACGACCGAAAACGCCCCATTTCAGACGGGAGGAGGGCTTAAGTGACTGGCATTGCTGCTAGACCCTCTTCCCAAACCGATAGAGAGCGCCCTGCTTCGTGGCCACGAAGCGGTCGGGTGAGACGAAGACAACTTCCCAGGCATCGTCGATCGCGCCGGAGGGGCCCATCTTCTCGCAGGCGATCCGGTTGTCCGAGCCAGCGACGGCGCTATACCCCCCAGTCCACAGCGTCCCGGCATGGACGACTTGGGCATGAAACTCCCACGGTACTGAGTGAAAACCGCCCAGCTGGCCGTTGTTATCAAATGCGGCGACCAACCACTTCGTGCCTTCAATCTTGCAGATCATCGGATCTCCTTCTGTTCGTGGGTACCAAGTAAGGGACACGCTGCCGTGCTGCTCAGCCGTGCGCGCAGCGCGCCTGCTAGGCAGCGGATATCCAGGGTCCCAATAGTGAAGTACGCCGCTCTCCCAAATGTCGCGGTCGCCGCTCTTTTTTTCTAAATAAATAAGAGCTGGGCCGCCGTACGCCGCATCGTCCCTTTTTCTATGCGTGGCTGCGGCCCGGTGCAAAAAAAGTTTGAACCGGTGCTGCGACATCTTCGGGGGCCGCGTACGAGAGAGTGAGCACCAGAGCTCGGCTTGATGCCGGTTGCGCTTGCCGGCCTGTGTCGAGCGTACGCACGCATGGTTCGTACTGCGGGTCGCCATTCGCAACCCGCTGCCGCCATGGCAGGCGCCTCGCTTTCGGAGGCCGGCCGGCCCTCGTGCGTCCTGTGGTGCTGTGTCGACCCTCCCAAGCAAAAGGAAAGACGATGATCACAAACAGACTGGGACCGGTTGGCTATCAAGAGAAGGCCACGGAGTTCGACATCCTGCCGAAGCCTGGCGCCAAGATCTCCCGGATTCACTCGGTGGTCGTGGTGACCGGCTGGGCAGTCAATGCCATCGGCATCAACTACGACGATGCGTCGGGCAGCGCTTCCTATTTGGTTCAGCCCGAAGGCATGGCGCCAGCTCCCGTACGCAACCTCTTCGAAGTTCCCAAGGGCGACTCGCTGATCTCGATCAAGGTGGGCTGGGGCGCGCAGGCTCCTGGCTATCCGAAAAACGAGATCGTCACGCTGCAGTTCGAGACCGCAACCGGTCTGAAGTCGGCCGTGTACGGCGGCACGAGCGGCAGCGCGCAGGTGACTGAGTACTCGCTGCGGGCGCCCGACGGGCACGAGATCATCGGCCTGTTCGGCGGACGCGGCGGCGGGCAGAACCTGATTCAGCGACTTGGCATATCCGTCCAGGCGCGCTGCGACTGCTCGGCGCTTGTGCAACGGATCGCGACGATCGAGGAGCGCCTGGCGAAGCAGGAACAGCAGCTCGCAGAGCTGGCGCGGCTCATCCCGACCAGCTCTTAGTGTGGAAGCAACGTTCACGTTCTTTGGATTGTATGAGGAGAGATCATGACAACTGTTACGACGTCAGGCACTTGGACGAGCATCAACCCGCAACCGCCGAACACCGTGGGTCTGGGCACCCAGCACGCCGGCTGGGGGACCCCAGCCCCACAGCTCAGATACGGCAAGGCGAGCAGCTATCAGTTCGACGGCGTCTCCGGGGTGCAGGCGAACCTCGACGGGACTGAGTTCAAGCTCGGCACCTTCACGCACCACAACTTTCCCCTAAATCCCACCTTCAATGTCCTGAAGTTCGGCGTCAACCTCAAGGTGACGGTCACTTTCGATCAGGGGCTGACCAAGGATTTCAACTACCTCTTCAATCACTGGGAGACCCCTGGATCGAACCAGCCCGACGAGGTGACCTTCCCGAATGCGCAGTCGAAGGAGACGGTGACGCTCGGCGGCAAGGAGTACCTGCTCACCATCACCGGCTTCAAGCAGAACGGCCAGCTGGTCTCGAAGTTCGTCAGTCCCGAGGCGCAGTCGAACGCCGCCGACATCTTCGCCAAGCTCGAAGCGGTCAACAAGGTCGAGCCGCCGCCCGCGCCGGAGAAGAAGATCACCCCGCCGCCGACGATCGAAGAGGAGTGCAAGGTGAAGGCGGTGGTGAGCACCACCAGCCTGTTCGCCGTCGCGCTGGAACGCTTGAATCGACGCTCGGTCGTGCAACTGCTTGAGCAGATCATCGCCGAGGTGAACAAGCACTGCGAGCAGCAGCCCGGCACGAACATCAGCATCACCGAGGTCCTGCAGCAGATCGAGATGCTTAACGCCAAGCTGCTGATCATTCAGAAGGCGGCGAAGGAGCTCGATGACAAGGAGCTCGGACAGATCAACCTGCTCTTGCAGCAGCTCATCCAGAACATCGATCTCAGCAAGGCGATTCAGAACGTCGAGATCCATGTCGATGGCCGCAGCTTCAACGTACAGAGCCTACTTCAGGTGATCTCGACGGTGGATCAAGTGGTCAACATCCAGATCCAGTACGGTGCTGGCGATCTGGGTGACATCGTCGGCGCGATCTTCATCCTGACCGACAAGACGCAGATCGTCTTCAACGTGCGAACGATCAACCTGCTGGGTCCCGACCGCATCACGTATCTCTTCGAAACCCCCAACTGGCGCGGCCTGCCGGCGCAGTTCAGCTTGGTGTTCAGCCGCCGCACGAGCAGCTACAAGCTGTGCAACCGCACCGTCAGTTTCGAAACCTTCGACGCCATCGAGCAGACCAACATCGTCTTCGATCTATGCACGCAGATCACCAAGGGCACGGTTCCGCCGCCGCCCGTTGGTGGCTGCGTCCCTCCGCCGCCGGTCGAGAGCAAGTCGGAATTCATTCCACCGCCACCGTGGGATGAGACTCCGCCGGCCAAGGGCAGCTCTGCGACTAAGGCGGGCAAGAGCAGCAAGAAAGAATAGCCGAGCACCTCACTTCACGCGAAGTGCATTCCGTCCCGCCGCTCGGCCAGCCAGCCGCGCAGCATCGACAAGCGCATCGGCGCGTTCGTAAAGCTTTTGCGCGTCACGTCGATGCTCCTCGGCGGAACGCGCCCCGACGATTCGCCCGCCAGGAAAGTCCCCCAGCCGGCTGAGCCACTCGTGCGCTTCGGCCTCCTCATACTTCAGCTGCCTCTTTTGCGCGAAGTGGACACAGGCTTCAAAAAAGATCCGCGCCCGCAGTGCATTGCCCAGCCATGCCTCATATCGACCCCGATAAAAGAGCGCCCGCGGACGCGCATAGGGAAAGTTCCAGCCGATCCATTCGAGCCGCTTGAGCGCACCTTGAATCTTTTCGTGATGCACCTGTCCGTTCGCAAGCGAGAGATAGACCTCCAGCGCATTGGCCAACGGATGCAACAGCGGCAGCAACCCCCAGCCAATCTTCTCGACCGCCGCCATCGTGCTGTTGGCGTGTGCCTCGGCCTGGATCACCTCGCCTCGACGCAGCGCGCACAGCGCCAGCTGCCCGACCACCATCGACATCGGCAGGATGCCAAACTCCGGCGGGATGGCGGCGCGCGCTCGCTCGAGCACGGCTGTCGCCCGATCAAAATCACCACGGCGGATCCACGACAAGCCCTGGCCTAGAAGCCCGATGGCGAGATAGCGTCGGTTCTGTATCCGCGAAGACAGCTGCTCCATCTCCTGCGAGATCGCCAGCACCTGATCGTAATTTTCCAGGCTCCCCTCTGCCAGCTGACGCTGGAGCAAACCAAGCACGAGTTCGTGATCGTCGCGTAGCGCACGGGCCGCAGCCACTGCGTCGGTCGCAAACTGCGCGGCGGCTGCGGCGTTGCCGGCGTTCAGCCAGCTCATCGCCGCCACACGCAGGTACGAGATCGCGGGCTGGCCAGCCAGATCCTTGGGTTGATTCTCGGGACGCTGCAGCCAGCTCAGAATGGCCGGACGCAGCGGCGTGTGACTTAGCAAGAAAAGGAGACCATACGAAAGATACCGCTCAAGAAGCGGTGTCTTTAGCGACTCTTCCAGGTTGAGCCCGCGCAACAGGCAGGCCAGGAAGATATCGGGCCGCGCCATCCAGACGAACACCTCCTGGATTGACAGAGCTTTGCGCAGCGCATCCTGAATCTGACGCTCTTCACCGTCGAGGTCCGGCGGCTCAAAATGCAAGTATCCGCGCAGACGACGGCTCGAAAATTTCGAGACCTCGCGCAGGAGATCCGCAGCGACCTGTCGCCCATCCGTTGGAAGCGGAGCGTTGGCGAGCGTGAACATGGCCTGCAACGCGGCGAGTGTCTCTTGCAGCTTGCCCTGCGCATAGCGCGCCTGCGCCAGCCCGCTCCAGGCCTGCACACGTGCGAGGCGCGAGACCTCGATTCGATCCTGATGTGCAATCGCTTGCGCGAAGTGTCCCTCAGCTTCACGAGGCGCGCCGCGCACAAAAGCCGCTTCGCCGGCACGCGCATAATGGAAGGCAGCGCTGTGGACGTCGCCGCCCTGTTGGTAGTGGAGGGCAATGGCGTGCGCGTGTGCGTCATCGTCTTTGTAGACAGCTCGCAGGCCGCGGGCCACGCGCAGATGCAGTTGCCGTCGGCCCAGGTCGTCGAGCTCGGACAAGAGCCGCTCGCGAAGCTTGTCGTGGCTGAATCGCCAGTCGCCCGCGTGTACCTCCAGCACCCCCACCTCGGCAGCCGCCTGAATCAGCGCGTCCAGCTGCGGTGTCTCATTGCGCAAGAAGCGCAGGTCAAGCTGACGCCCGGCGATCGCCGCCAGCCGCAGCATCGGCCGCGCCTCCACCGGCACGCGCATGAGCCGGCGCGCCAGCACCTCTGCGACACCGCCCGGCAGAATTCCATCCACCAGCCATCGCGCCGCGATCTGCCCGATCCGCTCTGAGATGCCCGCTTCATCGGCGAGCGCGCGCACCCATTCGAGCAGGAAGTAGGTGTTCCGCCACGCCGCGTACAACGCCGCTCTCACAAGGAGGCGGCATGGCGGCAGAACGGACGACAACGGCGGCAGCGTACGTGCGAGTAGCGACGGGTAGCGCGCGGGCGCGGGAGGGGAGCATCCGCATACAGCGACAAGCGATTGCGCGATATGCGACGCTCCATTCATTGGGGATTGCGCGATGGTTTTCGGATCACGACTGCATCGCAGATATCGAACATCGGCAGGGGCTGCACGATGCGATGCAGCTCATCGCAAAGGGCGGCGCGCAGATCTTGATCGTGGTGGATCTGTCACGCATCACGCGGTCACACAGCGACTTCTTGCAGTTCATCGACCGATTCCGATTTCTCGACGGGGACCTGACTCTGATTTCTGTTCGCGACAAGCTCGACACGCGCACGAAGGAAGGTCGCGCGATGCTCGGCATGCTGCACACACTCGCGGGTCTGGATGGGGCAGATCTGCGCGAGCCTTGGAGGGCGTAACGTGACGACACCAAAGCAGGTTCGCGCGGTCGGCTATGTCCGCGTCAGCACCGATGTGCAGGTCAGTGAGGGTGTGAGCCTCGACGCGCAGAAGATCCGCATCCAAGCGCACTGCACGGCGCAGGACATCCAGTTGGTCGATGTCATCGTGGATGCGGGAGAGTCCGCGAAGTCGCTAGAGCGCCCTGGCATCCAGGCCGCGCTGAAG